>JAEULK010000022.1 GCA_016793775.1 Sphingopyxis sp.
CCGGCTTCATCTGGCCGTGACCGGCAAAGGCATGGCCTGGATCGGCGGCAAGCTCCCGAACCCATTTGCGCAGCACGTTCGCATGCACATCCAGATCACGCGACGCCTGGGCGATCGTCACCCCGCGTTCGCGGACCATCCTCACCGCCTCAAGCTTGAACTCGCGGCTGAACTTCCTTCTTTGCATTGTGGACCTCCGATAGGTGGAAACACCCTATCTCGGTGTCCATCAAACCGGCAGCAGGCCAATCAGCTTCTGCCGCTTGCGCTCGGCAAGCGGGTCGACGCCTTCGCGAAGCTTGCGCCGAGCATCATCGCGCAATTGCCTCGCCTCCGCCAAACGCACTTCGGGGTAAGCCCCCAATGCGATACGGTTATCCTTTCCAAGATGCCGATACTTGAAGCGCCAAAGCTTCGCGCCGGTCGGACGAACTTCCAGATAAAGACCCCCAGCGTCCGCGCGCTTGTAAGGGCGGTCCTCCGGCCTGAGCGAACGGATCAGAACATCGGTAAGGGACATCGACTCAACTCCTGCAAGCAGGCCTTGGCCGGCGCGGGATCATCGACGCGACACCATCAACAAGAGGTAGGGCCACCGAGGCATTTGACCGTGGGGCCATCGCCTATTCCGGTGGCCCCATTTCGAGTGAGATCGAGTGAAACTTCCTCGGACGCCAAAAGACAAGACCAAGGAGAAAATGGCAGATTTCTGCCGTTTTGTCGATGGTTCTGGGGTGTCATGAGAAGGGAAAATGGTGCCCAGAAGAGGACTCGAACCTCCACGACCTTGCGATCGCCAGCACCTGAAGCTGGTGCGTCTACCAATTCCGCCATCTGGGCACGGGGTAGGAGCGGGCGCTTAGCGGCGGGGCGGGCGGGTTGTCAACAATGCTGCGGGCCAACGACCGCATTTTATCGCAAAGTCGGGGTTTGGGGCGCGCGCGGGTCGCTCTCCCCTTGCCCGCACCGGCGCTTCGCGGCATGGGGAACCCGACGGCATAGGAAGCCGGGACAGAATCACCACGGGCTGATGCGATGCGAAATCTCGACGGACAATTGATCACGGTCTTCGGCGGCGGCGGCTTTATCGGCCGCTATGTCGTACAGAAACTGCTCGCGCGCGGCGCGCGCGTGCGCATCGCCGAACGGGAGCCGCGCAAGGCCCTGTTCCTGAAACCGCTCGGCGGGCTCGGCCAGACGCAGTTCGTCGCCGCCGACGTCCGCGATGCCGCCAGCGTCGCACGCGCGGTCCAGGGCGGCGGCGCGGTGATCAACCTCGTCGGCAGCTTCGACGATATGCAGGCCGTGCACGCCGCGGGCGCGGGCCATATCGCCAAGGCGGCGGCGGATGCCGGCATGGCCGCGCTGGTCCACATTTCGGCGATCGGCGCCGACCGCGATAGCGCCTCGGCTTATGGCCGCAGCAAGGGCGATGGCGAGGCGGCGGTGCGCGCCGCCTTCCCCGCCGCCGCGATCCTGCGTCCCTCGATCGTCTTCGGGCGCGAGGACCGCTTCATCAACCGCTTCGCCGCGATGATCCGCATGCTGCCGGTCATCCCGGTGATCGCGCCGAACGCCAAGTTCCAGCCCGTCCATGTCGGCGACGTCGCCGACGCGGTGGTCGCGGCGCTCGATGCCGCGCCGGGCGCGCTGTTCGAACTCGGCGGGCCGCAGGTGCTGACGATGGGCGAACTCCAGCGCTGGATCGCCGAAGCGACCGGCCGCAACCGCCTGTTCGTCGATGTGCCCGACGCCGTCGCGGGGGCGCTTGCCAGCGGCTTCGGCTGGGCGCCGGGCGCGCCGATCACCAAGGACCAGTGGCTCATGCTCCAGCACGACAACATCGTCGCGGCGGGCGCCGTCGGGTTCGGCGACCTCGGCATCACCCCCAGCGCGCTCGCCTCGGTCGCCGATGGCTGGCTGGTGCAATATCGCCGCCACGGCCGCTTCGCCGAACTCGCGGCGCGCTGACCGCGCCCCGCATCCCTCTGGCCCGATGCGGAAAAGCTGCTGAATCCGAAAACGGGTCGCGCGGCGGCCGAGGCGATGGCCAAGACGTTGCAGGACAAGGGCGTCATGCCCGACATCGATCTGGCCACCGATCCCAAGCGGCTTCTCGCGCAGGCGCTCGACCTCGGCCCGCCGACCTATGTGCTGAAGGCGTGCGGCGCGCGCTTCAAATAGCGGCTGGCCAAGCATCGCCCCGCGCCTTAGGGCAAGCGGCAGGACGGGGGCGTCCGGCATCGACCGGGCGCCCCCGCTCTGTATCAGGCCCATTTCTTACCCCAGTCGCAGGACCCCATGAACGAAATCATGACCGCCATCATCCTCGGCATCGTCGAGGGGCTGACCGAATTTCTGCCGGTATCGTCGACCGGCCACCTGATCCTCGCGACCGAATTGCTCGGCTATGACGCATCGCGCTGGGCGATCTTCAACATCGCGATCCAGCCGGGCGCGATCCTCGCGATCGTCGTGCTGTACCGCAAATTGTTCTGGGACATGCTGACGGGCTTTTTCCGCCGCGATCCGGTCGCGATCGCCTTCGTCCGCAACCTGCTCATCGCCTTTTTCCCGGCGGTGATCCTCGGCCTCGCACTCGGCGACTATATCGAACTGCTGCTCGAAAATGCCGTCGTCGTCGCCTGGGCGCTCATCGTCGGCGGTTTCGCGATCCTGCTGGTCGAACGCTATGCGAAGACGGTCGATGTCGGCGGCGTCGCCAATGTGTCGGTGCGCCAGTCGGCGCTGGTCGGCCTCGTCCAGTGCATCGCGATGATCCCGGGGGTCAGCCGCTCGGGCGCGACGATCCTCGGCGCCATGTCCTTCGGGGTCGACCGCAAGACCGCCGCCGAGTTCAGCTTCTTCCTCGCGCTGCCGACGCTGAGCGGCGCCACCGCGCTGCAATTGTTCAAGCATCGCGACGCGATCAGCGCCAACGATCTCGGGCTGATCGCAGTCGGCGCCTTCGTTTCCTTCATCGTCGCCTGGGCGGTGATCAAGGCCTTCCTCGCGGTGGTGACACGCTACGGCTTCGCCCCCTTCGCCTGGTACCGAATCGTCGTCGGCGCCGCCGCGCTGGTGTGGCTCGGCATGAGATAGGGCCGATTTGGTACTTTTAATGTAAGATAGTTGCGCGAGCGACTATTTTCTGTCCGAAGCCTCCGACATTTAGGTCATATATATTGACCTATCGACGATTTCTTTCGTGACAACACCCGTTTGACGATGCAATCGCCCCCCGAGAAGGGGAATTTTCATGGCTGCCGATCGCATGCTCCAATTTGTCGGGCGTGACCAAAATTATCCCGACAAGCGCTCGGCCGAGGAGCGTGCGCAGGATTTCCGCGAAATCGCCGAGCGCTATGCCGCACCCGACGCCGACGAACAGGCCGCGCGCTGCTCGCAATGCGGGGTGCCCTATTGCTCGGTGCATTGCCCCTTGCACAACCATATCCCCGACTGGCTGCGCCTGACGGCGGAAGGCCGGTTGCGCGAGGCCTATGAACTCAGCAACGCGACCTCGACGATGCCCGAGATCTGCGGCCGCATCTGCCCGCAGGATCGCCTGTGCGAAGGCAATTGTGTCATCGAATTTTCGGGCCATGGCGCGGTGACGATCGGCAGCGTCGAGAAATATATCACCGACACCGCCTGGGCCGAAGGTTGGGTCGAACCCGTGCATCCCGGCAAGCCCACCGGCCAGTCGGTCGGCATCGTCGGCGCCGGGCCCGCGGGCCTCACCGCCGCCGAATATCTGCGCGTCGCGGGGCACGAGGTCCATGTCTATGACCGCCACGACCGCGCCGGCGGCCTGCTCACCTATGGCATCCCGGGCTTCAAGCTCGAAAAGGACGTCGTGATGCGCCGCATCGAACGGCTCGCAGCCGGCGGCATCCATTTCCATCTGGGGTTCGAGGTCGGCGGCGACGCGACGCTCGACGAACTGCGCCAAAAGCATGACGCGATCCTGATCGCGACCGGCGTCTACAAGGCGCGCGAGATATCGGTGCCCGGCAACGAAGCCAGCGGCGTGATCGCCGCGCTCGATTATCTGATCGCCTCGAACCGCAAGGGCTTCGGCGACAGCGTCGCGGCGTTCGACGACGGCAGGCTCAACGCCAGCGGCAAGCATGTCGTCGTCGTCGGCGGCGGCGACACCGCAATGGACTGCGTGCGCACCGCGGTGCGCCAGGGCGCGAAGTCGGTGAAATGCCTCTATCGCCGCGACCGCGAGAATATGCCGGGTTCGCAGCGCGAAGTCGCAAATGCCGAAGAGGAGGGCGTCGAATTCGTCTGGCTCTCGGCCCCCGAAAGCTTCACCGGCGACAAGCATGTAAAGGAAGTCGCGGTCGCCGGCATGCGCCTCGGCGCGCCCGACGCCAGCGGCCGCCGCAGCCCCGAGGCCGACCCGGGCCGCACTTTCGACCTGCCCGCCGACATGGTGATCAAGGCGCTCGGCTTCGATCCCGAGGAACTGCCGCACCTGTTCGGTGCCCCCGACCTCAGCGTCACGCGCTGGGGCACGCTGCGCGTCGATCACCAGACGATGATGACCAGCCTGCCTGGCGTCTTCGCCGCGGGCGACATCGTGCGCGGCGCCAGCCTGGTCGTGTGGGGCATCCGCGACGGCCGCGACGTCAGCGACCAGATGGAAGCCTGGCTGAAGGCCAAGGCGGCGAGCGACCGCCGGGCGGCCTGAATGACGGCGGTTCGGCCATTGCAATCGGGCGGCGATCCGATAGCCTTTGCGCGAGGGTCGCGCTTGCCCGGGACGCTCGTCCCGGGCCGATCGAAGGCGACCCGAATGATCCCTGAATTTTCGACGCTTGCACGCCCGGCCACGCTTGCGGCGCTGTTTTTGACCGCGACCCCGGCGATGGCGCAGGAAACGGCGCAGCAAGTCTATGACGCCTATTTCGTCGCGTACAGCGGCGGCCAGGCGGCGGAAACCTATCCCGAATATGTCGCGGCCATCGCGCTCAACGACCAGGTTGCCAAGGTGAAGAAGGACGAGCCCGCGCTCGCCGGCAAATGGAGCGAGGCCGATACCCGCGCCGCCGTGGCCGACGGCGTGACCCGCAAATATTCGATGACGATATCGGTCACGGACGAGGATGCGCTCAGCTGCGAACGCGCCAAGCCCCGCTATGCCGCGTTGCTAGGCCACGACGCCTATCTTAAGCTGGAACCCGCGCTGATTTTCAGCAGCGACAAGAAGGACTGACCATGCGCCGTTCCATCCATTCCCCCGCAACCAAGAAGGTGCCGACGATGACCCATTGGAAAATGCTGCTGCTCGCCGGAACCGCCGCGCTGGCCCCGTTGAGCCTGCACGCCGCCGCACCGAAAGAAGCGCCCGTCGCCGAAGTGATGACGGCCGATGTGCCGGTCGAGATCCCCGACCCCGCCTATGTCGATCCGATGTCGCCCGAGGGCAAGGCCGCGGCCAAGGCCAAGATGCAGAAGGAACTCGACGAAGCGATCAAGCTGGTCGAGAAGATCTTCGGCACCGACAAATTGGCCCCCGTGCCGCCGGCACAGCTCGCGCTCGCGCAGCAGACGACGGGCGCGCTGGTGCCGCCGGGCAGCCTCGAAAAGATGATGGACAATCTCTACGGCAAGCTGCTGCGCGGCATGCTCGGCGAATTCGGCGGCATGTCGGACCTGATGCTGTCGTACAAGACCGGCGTCGACAACGACAAGATCGCCGCGCTCGACGCGCCGACCAAGGAAAAGATCGCCGACCTCTTCGACCCGCACCGCAAGGCGCGCGAAGAAAAGATCATGACCAATATCAAGCCGATCGTCAGCGAGGTACTGCGCGATTTCGAGGCGCCGATGCGCGACGGCATGGCCAAGGCCTTCGCCCGCAAGTTCAGCGCCGACCAGCTCAACCAGATGAACGGCTTTTTCGCCACGCCGGCGGGCAGCGCCTATGCCGGCGAATGGATGGCGCTCCAGGTCGATCCCGAAATCATCCTGGCGATCCTGCGCTCGGTGCCGCCGATGGCCGACAAATGGATCGACCGCGCCCCCGAGCTCGAGGCCAAGTTCAAGGACGATCTGCCCAAGGAAAAGCAGATGGCCGACCTCAGCGACGCCGAGTTGACCACGCTCGCCGGGCTGATGAAGGTCGACGTCCAGCAGCTGAAGGAACAGCGCGACCTGTACAAGTCGGTCGACGACGCCGCGATGGAAGCCGGTGAAGCCGCCGACGCCGCTGCTGATGCCGCCGCCGACGACACGATGGGCGGCGAATATGCCGGCTACGACCGCAGCAACTGGTCGGACGCCGACCGCGAAAAGGTCGAGGCGCTCGAAGCCGCCGCCAGCCAAGCGACTGCCGCCGCCCATCAGGCCGAGGCCGAAGCCGCGGCCAATGCGTCCAAGAAGCTCGGCCTGCCCGATCCCGACGCCGCCGAATAGGGGCCCAACAGGCGCCGACAACAGAATATCCGTCAGGACTGCAAAGATGACCCATTATCCCACCCCCGAACACGCCCGGCTCGCAGCCGAGGGCATGTACCGCCCCGACATGGAATCCGATGCCTGCGGCGTCGGCATGGTCGCCGCGACCGATGGCAAGGCTTCGCGCCGCGTCGTCGAGGCGGCGATCGAGGCGCTGCGTGCCGTGTGGCACCGCGGCGCGGTCGATGCCGACGGCAAGACCGGCGACGGGGCGGGTATCCATGTCGACCTGCCCGTGCGCTTCTTCGACGACGCCATCGCGGCATCGGGGCATAAGGCGCTGCCGAACCGGCTCGCGGTCGGCATGATCTTCCTGCCGCGCACCGACCTCGATGCGCAGGAACATTGCCGCACCATCGTCGAATCCGAGATCATCGACGCCGGCTACACCATCTATGGCTGGCGTCAGGTGCCGGTCGATGTGTCGGTGATCGGCGACAAGGCGCAGCGCACGCGCCCCGAGATCGAGCAGATCATGATCGCCGGGCCCACCTTGCCGCACAGCGGCAAAAACGAACAGGGGGCCGATGCGCAATCGCTCGCCGAGTTCGAAAAGCGCCTCTATCTCGTCCGCCGCCGGATCGAGAAAAAGGTCATCGCGGCGCAGATCGCCGATTTCTATATCTGCAGCCTGTCGGCGCGCTCGATCATCTACAAGGGGCTGTTCCTTGCGGAGAGCCTCGCCGATTTTTACCCCGACCTTACGAACAAATTGTTCGAAAGCCGGGTCGCGATCTTCCACCAGCGCTATTCGACCAACACCTTCCCGCAGTGGTGGCTGGCCCAGCCCTTCCGCTGCCTCGCCCATAATGGCGAGATCAACACGATCCGCGGCAACAAGAACTGGATGAAAAGCCACGAGATCAAGATGGCGAGCCTCGCCTTCGGCGAGCATAGCGAAGACATCAAGCCGGTGATTCCGGCGGGCGCGTCGGACACCGCCGCGCTCGACGCGGTGTTCGAGGCTTTGTGCCGCGCCGGCCGCGACGCGCCGACGACCAAGCTGATCCTGGTTCCCGAGGCGTGGGGCGACGATGCCGAAATGCCAGACAGCCACCGGGCGATGTATAATTACCTCGCCAGCGTCATGGAACCGTGGGACGGCCCCGCCGCGCTCGCGATGACCGATGGCCGCTGGGCGGTCGCGGGCATGGACCGCAACGCGCTGCGCCCGCTGCGCTACACGCTCACCGCCGACAATCTGCTCGTCGTCGGCTCGGAAAGCGGCATGATATTGTTGCCGGAGGCGAGCATCCGCAAGAAGGGCCGCCTCGGCCCCGGCCAGATGATCGCGGTCGATCTCGACGAAGGCACGCTCTACGAGGATCGCGCGATCAAGGACCGGATCGCCGGCGCCCACGATTATGCCGCGCGGGTCAAGGGTTTCCGCAGCATGGCCGACCTGCCCAGGGGCGGCAAATCGACACTGCCCGTCTTCGACCGGCCCGAACTGCTGCAACGCCAGGTCGCCGCCGGGCTGACGATGGAGGATATGGAGCTGATCCTCTCCCCCATGGTCGAGGATGCCAAGGAGGCGATCGGTTCGATGGGCGACGACACGCCGCTCGCGGTCATCTCGGACAAGCCGCGCCACGTCGCGCAATTCTTCCGCCAGAATTTCAGCCAGGTCACCAACCCGCCGATCGACAGTCTGCGCGAACGGCATGTGATGAGCCTGAAGACGCGCTTCGCCAACCTCGCCAACATCCTCGATGAAAAGGGGCAGAGCGATCATGTCCTCGTCATCGATTCGCCCGTCCTCGTGGGCGACGACTGGGACCGGCTGCGCGCCTATTTCGGCGATGCGGTCGCCGATATCGACTGCACCTTCAAGGTCGGCGGCGACGCCGCGACTTTGCGCGAGGCGATCGCGCGCGTGCGCAAGGAGGCCGAGGATGCGGTACGCGCCGGGCGCAGCGAGCTGTTCCTCTCCGACGAAAAGATCGGCGAAGGCCGCGTCGGCATGGCGATGGTGCTCGCCGCCGCCGCCGTCCACACCCATCTCGTGCGCAAGGGCCTGCGCAGCTACGCCTCGATCAACGTCCGCTCGGCCGAGGTGCTCGACACCCACGCCTTCGCGGTGCTGATCGGCGTCGGCGCCACCACGGTGCAGGCCTATCTGTCCGAAGCCGCGATCGCCGACCGCCACGCGCGCGGGCTGTTCGGCGGCACCCTGTCGCTCGACGACTGTCGCAAGCGGTTCCGCAAGGCGATCGACGACGGCCTGCTCAAGATCCTCGCCAAGATGGGGATCGCGGTGATCTCCTCCTATCGCGGCGGCTATAATTTCGAGGCGGTCGGATTGAGCCGCGCACTCGTCAACGACCTCTTCCCCGGCATGCCGGCAAAGATTTCGGGCGAAGGCTATCAGTCGCTGTTCATCAACGCGACCGAGAAGCATCAGGCCGCGTTCGACAAGCGCGTCACCACCCTGCCGATCGGCGGCTTCTATCGCCAGCGCGCCGGCGGCGAGACGCATGCCTATTCGGCACAGCTGATGCATCTGTTGCAGACTGCGGTCGCGACCGACAGCTACTCGACCTATCTGCAATTCGCGCGCGGCGTCGCCGACCTGCCGCCCGTCTATCTGCGCGATCTGATGGAGTTCAACTATCCCGCAACCGGCGTCGCGCTCGACAGCGTCGAGGCGATCACCGAAATCCGCAAGCGCTTCGTCACCCCGGGCATGTCCTTGGGCGCACTGTCGCCCGAAGCCCACGAGACGCTGGCGATCGCGATGAACCGCATCGGCGCCAAGGCGGTGTCGGGCGAAGGCGGTGAGGCCGCCGAACGCTACCAGCCCTATGCAAACGGCGACAACGCCAACAGCAACATCAAGCAGATCGCGAGCGGCCGCTTCGGCGTCACCGCCGAATATCTCGGCGCCTGCGACGAGATCGAGATCAAGGTCGCACAGGGCGCCAAGCCCGGCGAAGGCGGCCAGCTCCCCGGCTTCAAGGTCACCGAATTCATCGCGCGGCTGCGCCACTCGACCCCGGGCGTGATGCTCATCTCGCCGCCGCCGCACCACGACATCTATTCGATCGAGGATCTGGCGCAGCTGATCTACGACCTCAAGCAGATCAACCCGAAGGCACGCGTCTGCGTCAAGCTCGTCAGCTCGGCGGGCATCGGCACCGTCGCGGCGGGCGTCGCCAAGGCGCACGCCGACGTCATCCTCGTCTCGGGCAACACCGGCGGCACCGGCGCCTCGCCCCAGACCAGCGTCAAATATGCCGGCACGCCATGGGAAATGGGCCTCAGCGAGGTCAACCAGGTCCTCACCCTCAACGGCCTGCGCCACCGCATCCGCCTGCGCACCGACGGCGGGCTCAAGACCGGCCGCGACATCGTGATCGCCGCGATCCTCGGCGCCGAGGAATATGGCATCGGGACGCTCAGCCTCGTCGCCATGGGCTGCATCATGGTGCGCCAGTGCCACAGCAACACCTGCCCCGTCGGCGTCTGCACGCAGGACGAGAAGATGCGCGCGAAGTTCACCGGCAGCCCCGAGAAGGTCATCAACCTGATGACCTTCATCGCCGAGGAGGTGCGCGAAATCCTCGCCAAGCTCGGCTGCCGCAGCCTCGACGAGGTGATCGGCCGCACCGAGCTGCTGCGCCAGGTCAGCCGCGGCGCCGAACATCTCGACGACCTCGATCTGAACCCGATCCTCGCCAAGGTCGACGCCCCCGACGAACAGCGCCGTTCGCAGGGGCCGAGTTTCCGCAATCCGGTGCCCGACAGCCTCGACGCGCAGATTTTGAACGACGCCAAGCCCCTGTTCGAGCGCGGCGAGCGGATGCAGCTGACGTACAATGTCCGCAACACCCACCGCGCCGTCGGCACCCGCCTCTCGGCCGAGGTCACCGCGCGCTTCGGCATGAAGGGGCTCGCCGACAATCATGTCCAGGTCCGCCTGCGCGGCACCGCGGGCCAGTCGCTCGGCGCCTTTCTGTGCAGCGGCATCACCCTCGAAGTGTTCGGCGACGCCAACGACTATGTCGGCAAGGGCCTGTCGGGCGGTCGCATCGTCGTGCGCCCGACCGTGTCGAGCCCGCTGGTCAGCCAGCACAACAGCATCGTCGGCAACACCGTCCTCTATGGCGCGATCGCGGGCACCCTGCTCGCGGCGGGCCAGGCGGGCGAGCGCTTCGCGGTGCGCAACTCGGGCGCGCAGGTGGTCGTCGAGGGCTGCGGTGCCAACGGCCTCGAATATATGACCGGCGGGGTCGCGGTGATCCTGGGCAGCGTGGGCTCGAACTTCGGCGCCGGCATGACCGGCGGAATGGCCTTCGTCCTCGACGCCGAAGCCAGCTTCGAACGCCGTGCCAACCCCGAATCGATCCTGTGGCAGCGCGTCGAAAGCGGCCATTGGGAGGGTGTGCTGAAGGCGCTGGTCGAGGATCATGCCAAGGCCACCGGCAGCAAATGGTCGAACGAGATCCTCGCCGACTGGACCCGCTGGCTCGGCCAGTTCTGGCAGGTCTGCCCCAAGGAAATGGTCGGCCGCCTGACCCACCCGCTGCGCGACGAGGACATGGCGGTGGTCGCGGCGGAATGATTTCCGTCGCCCCCGCGAAGGCGGGGCCGCTGTCGGCTTCTTTCTTGGTTTCCGAATAAACCGACACCGGCCTCCGCCTTCGCGGGAGCGACGATTGATCGCGTCTTCGTGTCGCCCCGTCGCAACGTCCGACGACGTTCAGCCCAGCGAAAGCGGGGACGCTTTAGGGAATCGCGCTTTCGCCGACCCCGCTCCCTTCCCCGAAAGGAAGATGCCGATGACCCGCTGGACTTTCGCCGCCCTCCCCCTGCTCGTCCTCGCCGCGCCGCTTCCGGCGCAGGCCGCCGATGTGCGCGACGCCGCCGAGGCGCTGACCGATCCTGTCGAGAGCGATCGCATGGCCGATACCGTCACCGTGCTCGTCGATGCGCTGATGCGCACCAACATCGGCCCGCTTGCCGAGGCGATCGCGCGCGTCGATCCCGACTCATCGGCAGCTTCCATCCCGTATGATGCAACCTTGGGCGAGGTGACGGGCAGCGATCCCGACACTGGCCGCCGCATGGGCGACGATGTTCGCGCGACCTCGCGCATGGCGGGCCACCTCGCCGCTGCTGCCGCGGCTTATACGCCCGTTCTCAAGGACATGGCCCGCGATATGGCGGCGCAGTGGGACCGCGAACGCGACGCCGCGCGCCGCTGATCCACAGGACTTCGCACCGCAACGCACCATAGCCGTTGCGCCCCGCGGCTCCCTGCCGCTATGCCCACGCTATGTGGCAACTTTACCAATATCCGCTCTGCCCCTTCTCCCGCAAAATCCGCCTGCTGCTCGGCGAAAAGGGCGTCGGTTACGATCTGGTGCGCGAATCGCCTTGGGAACGCCGCGACGAATTCATCGACATCAACCCCGCCGGGCGCACCCCCGTCATGGTCGACAATGCGCGCGGCCAGGTGCTGATCGACAGCATGGCGATCGCCGAATATTTCGAGGAGACGGTCGAGGGCAAGGCGATGATCAACGGCACCGCCGCAAATCGCGCCGAAATCCGCCGCCTCACCGCCTGGTTCGACCAGGATTTCTATTATGAGGTCACCGGCCCCTTGCTGTTCGAGCGGATGCAGAAACGCATCGTCCACCGCCAGCCTCCCGACGGCGGCGCGCTGCGCGAAGCGATGAAGGCCGCGAACCAGCATCTCGACTATGTCGATTATCTGATCGACCACCGCACCTGGCTCGCCGGCGCGACGATGAGCCTCGCCGACCTCGCGGCCGCGGCGCATATCTCGGTCGCCGACTATCTCGGCGGTATCGACTGGACCGGGCATGAGCAGACGAAGGGATGGTATTCGGGCCTCAAGTCGCGTCCCAGCTTTCGGCCGCTGCTGGCGGAACGGATGGAAATCGTGACCCCGCCCAAATATTATGAGGATGTGGATTTCTAACCGTCGCCCCCGCGAAGGCGGGGGCCGCCAGAAGCGTAGCGCAAGGTTGTCAGCGGCCCCCGCCTTCGCGGGGGCGACGATCAATCAGCAACCCTTATATTTCCAGTTCCGGTCCTTGCCCTCGGCGACCTGCACGACGATCGTTTCGATGCGCTTGACCCGCGTTTCCTCGCGCTTCGCCTCAAGTACCCACTCGATATAGTCGCGCCTTTTGCCGGGCGAGAATAACTCCCAATGCCTCTGCGCCGCGGCATTGCCCTTGAGCGCGGCACCCAGATCGTCGGGCAGGTCGAGCGCCGCCCTGGGTTTCGGCGCCGCCCGCTTGGGCTTGCCCTCACCGCACAGCGCCGCGGCCTTGGCGATCCACGCCGCCATCTGTTTGTCGCCGGGCAGGTCGGCGAGCGTCGCCAGCCGCCCCATGCTCCCCATCGCGCCGGTATCGCGCGGCGACCCGGTGACTTCCTCGTCGCGCCAGAAGCCGAAGGTCGCGTGGCTTTTGAACGCCGCCATGCCCGCGAGATTCTGGCCGTTCACCACGAAATGCGGCACGCCCCATTTCAGCGTCTCTTCGGCGTCCGGCGCATGCTTATGCACCAGTTCGCGCAAATGGGTCAGGATCGGCTGCGCGAAAGGCTGTCGCGCCGCGATATAGGCGGTGACGCGCGGGTCGCGGCTCATCCCGGCCACCGCGCGGCGACCAGATAATTGAGCGCCTCGCTGCCGCCGAGCTTGAAGCCCTTCGCCGCCGATGGCGAAAGGCCGGTCCGGTCGAAAACCTCGAGCCCCACAGCCTCGAGCAGCTTGGTCAGTTCCTCGGGCTTCAGGAACTGGCCCCAGTCGTGCGTCCCCCGCGGGACCGCGCCGACGCGCTCGGCCGCCTCGACCAGCAACAGCTTCGACAGCGCGGTACGGTTCGGGGTAGACAGGATCATCAGCCCGCCGGGCGCCAGCCGCGCGGCGAGCTCCCCGACGAAGGCCGCGGGGTCGGTCACATGCTCGACCACCTCCATTGAGGTGACGAGATCGAACTCTCCCTTCCCTTTCCCGTTTGTGTCGAGCGAAGTCGAGACACCCGGAAGGCCGGCGCTCCCCAAATATGCCTCGACTTCGCTCGACACAAACGGACGTGGGAGGTCGGCCAATTCGCCCGCAAAATAGCCAATCGCCAGCCCCTGCCCCGCCGCATGCGCCTTGGCCGCCGCGATATTCTCGGGCGCCGCATCGACCCCCGTCACCGCCGCGCCCATTCGCGCCAGCGGCTCGGCGAGCAGCCCCGCGCCGCAGCCGACGTCAAGCGCGCACTTGCCGGTGAGCGGGTGCCGTGCGCGCGTGTCGCCGTGCCAATGCGCGTCGATCTGGCCGCGGATATAGGAAAGCCGCACCGGGTTCAGCTTGTGCAGCATCGCCGACGACCCGTGCGGGTCCCACCAGTCGGCGGCGAGCGCGCCGAAATGGGCGGCTTCACTGGGGTTGATCGTTGCGCTGCTCATGCCCCGCGATGTGGCACCGGGGCATCGCGGGTGCAAGAAATTCTATTCGCCGCATACGTCGCCGGTCTTGCCTTCCCCCGCCCCCTTCCGTAACAGCCGAGCGCCGCAGAAATCTGAGAATGTTGCGGCGGAAACCAGTTTCTTGAAAGCGGGGCGAGATGGCGCGGATCGTGATGAAATTCGGGGGCACGTCGATGGCGGGCACCGAACGAATCCGCACTGTGGCGAAGCTCGTCGCGCGCGAAGTAGCCAATGGCAACGAGGTCGCGGTCGTCGTCTCGGCGATGGCGGGCGAGACCGACCGGCTCGTCAATTTCTGCCGCGAGGCGAACCCGCGCTACGATCCCGCCGAATATGACGTCGTCGTCGCCGCTGGCGAGCAGGTCACCTCGGGCCTGCTCGCGCTCACCCTCCAGGCGATGGGTACCCCGGCGCGCAGCTGGCTCGGCTGGCAGCTCCCGATCCGCACCGAGGAAGCGCACGCCCGCGCGCGCATCGCCGACATCGACACCGGCGCGCTCGGCGCCGCGATGGCGAAGGGCGAGGTCGCGGTAATCCCGGGCTTCCAGGGCATGATGGACGACGGCCGCGTCTCGACATTGGGCCGCGGCGGATCGGACACCAGCGCCGTTGCCGTGGCGGCGGCGCTCAAGGCCGACCGCTGCGACATCTACACCGACGTCGACGGCGTCTACACCACCGATCCGCGCATCGTCGCGCGTGCACGCAAGCTCGACTATGTCACCTATGAAGAAATGCTCGAACTCGCGAGCGTCGGCGCCAAGGTGCTGCAGACCCGCTCGGTCGGACTGGCGATGAAGGAGGGCGTGCGCGTGCAGGTGCTCTCCAGCTTCGTCGAGGGCGACGAAGCGCCGAAAAAGGGCACGATGATCGTCAGCGACCAGGAAATAGAGGAACATCAGATGGAACGGCAGCTGATCACCGGCATCGCCCACGACAAGAATGAAGCAAAGATCATCGTCACCCGCGTGCCCGACAAGCCGGGCGCCGTGGCGAACATCTTCGGCCCGCTCGCCGCCGCCGGCATCAACGTCGACATGATCATCCAGAATGTCGGCCGCGAAAAGGGCGAGACCGACGTGACCTTCACCGTGCCCGGCACGGACCTTCTGCGCTCGATCGACCTGCTCGAGGGCGCGAAGGACAAGATCGGCTTCAACCGCATCATCAGCGACGACAAGGTCGCCAAGATCAGCGTCGTCGGCGTCGGCATGAAGAGCCATGCGGGCGTCGCCAGCACGATGTTCCGCGCGCTGGCCGACCGCGGCATCAACATCCAGGCGATCTCGACCAGCGAGATCAAGGTCAGCGTGCTGATCGACGAGGATGAGACCGAACTCGCGGTGCGTGTGTTGCACACGGCATACGGGCTCGACGCCGACTAGGTCAGATGATGATTTCGTTGTTTTCGTAGATCGGCGTGCGCTCGCATTGCCGCGCGGCGTCGCTTGCCTTTTGACGGAGCGTTGCGACGAGGCTGTCATAGGGTGCCGCCGTCGCCCGAACGCGGTCGAGATCGAACCGGCCCTGACCATAGCGCCGATTCAGCGCCGGGACCTTCTGAAACGGCGCGCGCTGCACCTGCCACGACAGCGCGGACAGACCGTCGCCGTGGGCGATCAGGCTACTCAGCGGAAAGGAGAAATAGGCGGCCATTTTTTCGTTGCTCCAGCCTTCGACGACCGAACTCAGGTCGAACTGGCTACCGCGTTCGAGCGTGAGAAGCGCGTAGTCCGGCATCGCCCTTTCGGATTTCGGGCGAAACTCCACCGTCGCATCACCCCATGCCGGGAACGGCCTCGGCTCGTAGCCGTCATAGGAAACATGCGACCAGTTCAGCTTCCACCACGCCTTGCCGACGTATGACCAAGGCTCTTTCGATTTGTCCTCGACATAGACTTTGGGATTGCTGTCGACCGGCATGTCGCCGAGTTCGGCTTTGAAATTGAGATATTTCCCGCCTTCGCCGACGCCCAGTTCGCCGCGCAGCGGCTGGTCGCCAACCGCGACCGATGCGGTGCAGGCGAAATAATAGCCGGTGATCGCCGGTTCTTCGGGCTCCGCGGGTGCGGGGCCGCCTCCAAGCGCCAGCATCGCGGCAAGCATCAAACTCATGGCAGATCCCCCGCCCCGTCCCATAGCATGGGGCGGGTGCAGGGGGCATGATTATTCGGCGGCGGCCGGCTGCATCGCGACTTCGCCCCGCCGCAGCCGCGCCTGCCCGATAAAGTGCACCACCGCGATATGGATCGCGAACAGCCCGAATTTCGATGCCAACGGAAAGACGCCGATGAACAGCGGCCACCAGCTCGTGAATAAGAGCGCGACGATCAGGTTCAGCCCCGCGCTCGCGAACATCAGCGCCGCCCAGATCAGTCCGAAGCGGTCCATGACATCGCCGACCAGCGCCATCTGTTCGGGCGGGATATAGCGATTGAGCCAGCCTTTACGCAGCATCACCGTACCGACGATCAGATAGACCACCGTCGGTTTCGCCATCACGAAGCGCGGGTCGCCGGTGAGCAAGGTCGCGGCGGCGGTCAGCAGCACCGACGCCAGGCTGATCCATTGCAGCGCCGCGATCGGATGGCCGCGCGCCAGTTCATAGCCGATCACCGCCACCGCGACGAGCGTGCCGCCGACGACCGCGGGCACGATGCCCGCACCCGCCGCGAGCAGGATCGCGAAGGTGATGATGCCGAGCGAATCGAACAGCATCGGGCCGAGGGCATAGAGCAGGTTGCGCATGATCGTCCTTTCCGGCGACTCAATGTTACCGTCGTAAACATAGCACGCGAAACGGGATGCCGTCAAGTCGAACTTTACATTGTTAACATCATTTACGGCAAACCGAGCCTGCTGCGACGGTCAATCGCGCAGCCGCACCTTCGCGGTCACCGACAGCCCGGGACGCAATTGCGCCAGCGCGGCCTGCCCCGGATCGAGCCGGATGCGCACCCCGACACGCTGGACGATCTTGGTGAAATTGCCCGATCCGGGCTCGAAGGGCAGCAGGGTGAATTCGCTCGCCGCTCCGGGCGCGAGGCTTTCGACCCGGCCGCTCAGCGTCTCGCCCAGCGCGTCGACATGGATCTCCGCCCGCTGCCCCGGCCGCATCGCGTGGGTCTGGGTTTCCTTGAAATTGGCGACGACGTAGAGCGAGCGCGTGGGCACGACCGACAGCAGGCGCGAGCCCGGCTGGACATAGTCGCCGACCTGCACCTGCCGATTGCCGACGACCCCCGAAATCGGCGCGCGGACGAGCGCGTTGCCGCGCTCCTGCCTGGCGAGCGTCAGCGCGGCGCGCGCTTTCAGCGCTTCGGCCTCGGCCGCCTGAATCTGCGCGATCAGCACCGGACGCCGCGCCTGAGTCACCGCCGCTTGCTCGTAACTGGTGCCGAGGTCGGCGCGCGAGCGCCGCGCCGCCGACGCCGCGCCGACCGCGGTCGCGCGCGCCTGATCGGCGTCGCGGCGCGCAACGAACCCATCGACGAGCAGCGCGTCATAGCGTTTGAGATCGGCCGACGCGCGATAGGATTCGGCATCGGCGGCGGCGATCTGGGTGCCGATGGCTTTTATCTGCGCCGCCGCGAGCCGTTCATCGGCGCCAAGCGCGGCGAGCGCGGCCTTGGCCGTCGCGACCTGCGCGTCGGCATCGGTGACCGCGGCCTCGGCCGATTGCAATTGGGCGTCATAATCCTCGGGATCGATGCGGACGAGCGGGTCCCCGGCCTTCACCGCCTGATTGTCGCGCACCAGCACCGCGGCGATCAGCCCGCCGACCTTGGGCGCTACCGTGCTGGAATCGGCCTGCAAATAGGCGTTGTCGGTCGATTCCGCGGTACGCGGCGACATAAGCCACCAGATACCTGCCGCAGCGATCAGCAGTGCGATCAGCCCCATCTTCCATGCCTTCTTCGGCTGCGCAACGCGGCGGCCTCCGGGCGCATCGACCGGGGCCTCTGCGGCGATGGCACTCTGCGCGTTCATTGCTGGAGCACCAGCAGGGTCGATGTCGCGGTGGCATAGAGCCGCCCCGCGGCATCGGTCAGCTTCGCCTCGACATAGGCGACGCGGCGGCCGATCGAGATCACATGACCTTCGGCGCGCACTTTGCCTGTCTTTTCGGTCATCGCCTTCAAATAGCTGGTCTTGAGCTCGAGCGTCGTCATCGCCTGCCCGTCTTCCAGCTTGGTCACGACCGCGATGCCACAAGCGGAATCAAGCAAGGTTGCGGCATAGCCGCCATGGACAGTGCCCATCGGATTATAATGTTCCGGACCCGGCACGCCCTCGAACGCGGCCCAGCCATCGCCCCATTCGACAAGGTCATAGCCGAGCGTGTGGCCGATCGGCGGACGGCTGCCCCGTTCCGCCACCATGGCTTCGATACTGGCGATACTCATTGCGCGGTCTCCAGCCCATAACGCACGACGATGCTCTTGTGAGCATCCGCCAGCATCGCATCGGACAGCACCGGATCGCCGACCGCGCGCGCCAGTGCGACCCCGCCGACTAACTGCGCCAGCAAGGCATGCGATTCCGCTTCGGCATCGACATAGCCCAGCGCCCCCAACGGCAGCGCCAGCCGCGAGGCGATGCCGACGACCCCGGCCTCGAAGCGCGCCCGTGTCGCGGGTTCGGACCGCGCGAAATCGCCTGACAGCGTCGGCAGCGGACAACCGCGGTCGCGGCTGTCGCGATGCGCCGGCGACAGGTAGAAATCGACATAGGCGCGCAGCACGGCGCGCGGGTCACCGGCGGCGTCGATCTTCTCCGACCGCGCGCGCGCATCGGCGAACATCGTCCCGATTGCCTCGCCAATCAGCGCGTCCTTGGACGCGAAATGGGCATAGAAACCGCCGTGGGTCAGCCCAGCGCGCGCCATGATCCCCGCGACCGCGACATTGTCGGGGCCTTTTGCGCGGATCTCCTTCGCCGCTTCCTTCAGCACCCGTTCGCGCGTTTCGGCGCGATGACCACTTGAATAGCGCACTTGCCGTCTCCTTTATATGATGAATATAATATAACGACTGCAGGACACAAGCCCGATGGCATCGATTCCCCTCACTCCCGGCCAGACGCCGCCCGTCGCCGACACGCCGTTCAACCCCGCGGCGATGCCGAACAGCCGCAAATATCTGATCTTCGCGGTGATGGCCTTCGGCCAGTTCATGGCGCTGATCGACATCCAGATCGTCGCCGCGTCCTTGAACGAGGTGCAGGCAGGCCTCAGCGCCGGCCCCGACGAAATCAGCTGGGTTCAGGCCGCCTATCTGATGGCCGAGTTGGTGATGATCCCCTTCGCCGCCTTCCTCGCGCAGGCGATGTCGACGCGCTGGCTGTTCGCGGCGTCGGCGGGGCTGTTCACCATCGCGAGCATGGCGTGCGGGCTCGCGTGGAACATCGAATCGATGATCCTGTTCCGCGCGATCCAGGGCTTTTTCGGCGGCGCGATGGTGCCGACGGTGTTCGCGACCGGATACATGCTGTTCGAGGGCAAGCAGCGCGCGATGATCCCCGCGATTCTCGGCATGGTGTCGGTACTCGCGCCGACACTCGGCCCGACCGTCGGCGGCTGGATCACCGACGCGCTCGGCTGGCGCTGGGTCTTCTTCATCAACGTCGCGCCGGGCATCGCGGTCACCATCCTGATCCTCGCGCTGGTCCGCGTCGACAAGGCCGATTGGTCGATGCTCCGCCGGATCGACTGGGTGCATCTGGGGTCGATGGCGATCTTCCTCGCGGGCCTCGAATATGTGCTTGAGGAAGGGCCGAAGCATGACTGGTTCAGCGAGCCGATGATCGCCATCGCAGCCTGGGTGTCGCTCGTCGCTTTCGCGCTGTTCCTCGAACGCTCGTTCCGTTCCGACGGGCCGATCGTCAAGCTGACGCCCTTCCGCAAGCCGACCTTCGCCTTCGCCTGCGTCTTCAACCTCGTCATCGGTTTCGGCCTCTATGCCGGCACCTATCTGGTGCCGATCTTCCTCGGCCGGGTGCGCGGCTATGACGCCGCAGAGATAGGAACGACGGTGTTCGTCGCTGGCATCGCGCAATTGTTTGGCGTGCCGATCGCGGCGGCGCTGTCGCAGCGCGTCGACCCGCGGATCATCATCACATTCGGCCTCAGCCTGTTCGCGCTCGGCCTGTGGATGTTCAGCTTCATGACCCCCGACTGGGGCTTCGCCGCGCTCTTCTGGCCGCAGGTCGTGCGCAGCTTCGCGATCATGTTGTGCATCGTGCCGTCGGTCGGCCTCGCGCTAGGCAATTTTGCGGGGGCGGAGCTGCGCTACGCCTCGGGGCTGTTCAACCTGATGCGCAATTTGGGCGGCGCGATCGGCATCGCGCTCGTCAATACCTGGCTCGGCGACAATATGCGCCTCCACGCGCTGCGCATCTCGGAAGCGCTCGGCCAGTCGGCGCAGGGCGCGCAGCATATGGCCGCGAAATTGACCCATTATATCGGCACCTGGGTGTCCGATCCGCAGCAGGCCGCGCTGATGGCCGACGCGACGATGGCGCGCCTCGTCGGGCGCCACGCGCTGACCCTGGCGTTCGACGACGTCTTCCGCCTGATGTCCTGGATCTTCATCGCCGCGCTGGTGATGGTCCCCTTCTGCAAACCCCCGCCGATCGGCGGCCCGGGGCCGACGGACGCCCATTGAGCAAAAGAAAACCCGCCCCGGGCCCATGTCCCCGGGGGCGGGTCCTTGCGACCCGTCGGTTACCCGATCAGGCGAGGTCGAAACGGTCGGCGTTCATCACCTTGGTCCACGCTTTGACGAAGTCCTTCACGAACTTGTCGCCATTGTCGGACTGCGCATAGATTTCGGCCACCGCGCGCAGTTCGGCATTCGATCCGAAGATCAGGTCGGCGCGCGTCGCACGCCAGGTCTCGCCGCCGCCGGCGCGGTCGGTCGCGACATATTCCTGGTCGTCCGACCCTTCGACCGATTTCCACACATTGGTCATGTCGAGCAGGTTGACGAAATAATCATTCGTCAGCTGGCCCGACCGCTTGGTGAAATGGCCATGCCCACGCTCGCCATGATTGGCGCCGAGGACGCGGAGGCCGCCGACCAGCACGGTCATTTCGGGCACCGACAGGCCGAGCAACGAGGCGCGGTCGAGCATCATTTCCTCGACCTTCACGGCGAGCTTTTTCTTGCCGACATAGTTGCGGAAGGCGTCGGCCTCGGGCTCCATCACCGCGAAGCTGTCGGCGTCGGTCTGGTCCGCCGTCGCGTCGCCGCGGCCGCCGGTGAAGGGCACATTGGTGGCGCCCGCCTTCTCCAGCCCGACCACGCCGCCGAGAACGATGGCATCGGCCAGCGACATCGAGCCGCGCAGGCCGTTCAGCGTGTCGATCACCTTGGCGAGCGCGGCCGGCTCGTTGACCTCCCAATCCTTCTGCGGCGCGAGCGCGACGCGCGCGCCGTTGGCGCCGCCGCGATAGTCCGACTTGCGGTAGGTGCTGGCCGACGCCCAGGCGGTCTTGACCAGCTGGCTGACGGTCAGACCGCTGTCGGCGATCTTGGCCTTCACGGCCGCGACATCGGCGTCCGAGGGATTCGATCCGGCGGGGATCGGGTCCTGCCAGATCAGATCTTCGGCGGGGACTTCGGGGCCGAGGTAGCGGACCTTAGGCCCCATGTCGCGGTGGGTCAGCTTGAACCAGGCGCGGGCGAAGGCGTCCTTGAACGCTTCATGATCGTCGCGGAACTTCTCGCTGATCGCGCGGAATTCGGGATCGCGCTTCAACGCCATGTCGGCGGTGGTCATCATCGTCGGCACCTTCTTGCCGGGGACATGCGCGTCGGGCGCCATATCCTCTTCCGTAGGGCCGATCGGCTGCCACTGGTTGGCGCCCGCGGGCGACTGAACCAGCTCGTAATCATAGTCGAACAGCAGGCGGAAATAATTCTCCGTCCATTCGCGCGGCGTGTTGGTCCACGCGCCCTCGATGCCGCTGGTCACCGTATGCTCGCCGATGCCGCCGCTTTCGTGGCTGCTGACCCAGCCGAAGCCCTGCGCGGCAAGGTCGCCGCCCGACGGCGCATTGCCGAGCAGCGAGGCGTCGCCATTGCCATGCGCCTTGCCGAAAGTGTGGCCGCCCGCGGTCAGCGCGACGGTTTCCTCGGGGTTCATCGCCATGCGATCAAAGGTTTCCTTCATGTCGCGGGCCATGCCCTCGTCGTTGTGCGGATTGCCCTGCGGACCCTCCGGATTGACGTAGATGAGGCCCATCTGGATCGCGGCGAGCGGACCTTCGATCTCCATGCCCTTGTCCGGGTCGATGCGCGTCTGGACGCCCTGATTGACCCACTGGTCCTCGCTGCCCCAATAGATGTCGCGCTCGGGCTCGAACACGTCGGCGCGGCCGCCGCCGAAGCCGAACACCGGCCCGCCCATGCTTTCGATCGCGACATTGCCGGTCAGGATGAACAGGTCGGCCCAGCTGATCTTGTTGCCATATTTCTGCTTGATCGGCCACAGCAGGCGGCGCGCCTTGTCGAGGTTGCCATTGTCGGGCCAGCTGTCGAGCGGCGCGAAACGCTGCTGCCCGCTGTTGGCGCCGCCGCGCCCGTCGGCGGTGCGATAGGTGCCCGCGGCGTGCCACGCCATGCGGATGAAGAAGGGACCATAATGGCCATAGTCGGCCGGCCACCAGGGCTGGCTGTCGGTCATCAGCGCGGTCAGATCATCCTTCAGCGCCTGATAATCGAGCGACTTGAACGCGGCGGCATAGTCGAAATCATCGCCCAGCGGGTTCGACGACCCGTTGGGGTTCAGGATTTCGGTCGCCAGCATGTCGGGCCACCAATCCTTGTTCGTCCGGCCGAGCAGGGCGCGGACGCCGCCGGGCTGATGCACCGGGCAGCCGCTGCCGATGGGGGTCTGGTCGTTCATGCAGTCTCTCCTTTTGAGCTTTTTGTCGGATGGGTGTGGCGCTGTGCGATGACCGGCGCGTGACGGGGCCGCGGCTCGGAGCCACAGCAGGTGCGTCGACAGGGGCAGGCCGCGAGTCGATGGAATCATCCTTTCGCCTTGGTATCGCAAGGATAGGCCGCGCCCCTCCATCGCCATAACCGAATAAGCTGAACTCAGTGATTGAACGAACCGATCACAGGCGAAGGAGTTGCCGCAAGGAAATGGCGTTGGTCGCGGCGTCGCCACGCCCCGGCGAAAGGCGCCACCGTTCATGCAACATCCCACCCTTTCAGCAGGTTGTCGCATGGTCACGCACATCCCCGGCGTGACGCAATGGAGAGTGAAAGTGGCTAACCAGAACCCCAATGAGCAGCAGCAGCGCGACGAGGAACAGCGTCGCAAACAGCAGCAGCAACAGCAGGATGGCCAGGACCGCCAGCAGGGCGGTCAGCGTTCCGACGAGGATCGCGACGACGACCAGCAACAGCAGCGCTGACGACCAGGCTGTACGAGAAAGGGGCCGCCCCGGCTGGAGCGGCCCCTTTTCTTTTGCCCTTGGGAAGCGTGGATCAGAAGCTGACCTTGATCGTCCCGCCCCAGGTCCGGGGATCGCCGACCTGGCCGGCGATCAGGCCGGTGTTGCCCGGGGCGACCTGCAGCAGTTCGATATAGTTGACGTCGAAGGCGTTGCGCACCCAGCCGAAGACATCGAGGCCGTCGCTGCGGAAACCGACGCGGAAGTTGGTGAGCGCATAGCCCTTCACATTCGTATAGATCGACGGCGAGGCGTTCGAATTCCAATGCGAGCGATAATTGCCGTCGATCCCCGCATAGACCTGCCCGTCCTTGGCGAACAGCGTGACCGGTGCATTGGCTTCGGCGCCATAGGAGAAGGCATATTTCGACACGCCCGGCAGGCGCTGGCCCGAAATATCGCATTGGCGCGGGCTGAGCGCCCCGGGAACGCCAGGCTGCGAATAGTCGGGCGTCGCGTTGGCGCCCTGAAGCGTCCCCCCCGACAGTTCGGGCGGGCACGGCGCGTTGGTGAACTTCTTGTATTTGGCGTCGGTATAAGCACCGTTCGCATAGGCCGTGAAGCGGTCGCTCGCGACGATCTTCAGGTCCGCCTCGATGCCCTGCGTCGTGACCTTCTCGGCATTGGCAAGATAGCCGCGCACCGTACCGAACTGGCCGCCATTCACCGTCGCCTGGAAATTCTTGATCTCGGTGCGATAGGCGGCGAGGTTGAAGGTCGCCCGGCGATTGAGGAACTGGGTTTTCAGCCCCACCTCGAAATGGTTGATCGATTCGGGCTTCACCGTGCTGGCGTCGAAATTGACGGTATTATCGGCGTTGAGCGGCAGACCGTTCTGGTTGATCCCCAGCGTCTTGAAGCTCTTGGCATAGGTGGCATAGGCCAGCACGTCGGGCGCGACCTTGTAATTGACGTTGAAGTCATAGGTGAAGTTCCACGCGCTGTCCGACGGCGCGCTCGTCTGCGGCTGATAGATGCCGCACTGCGCCGCGAGCACCGAACCCGCCACCGGGGCGGGGGTGCAGGAAATGACGTTGCCGGCGCCATTGGTCACGATGCGCTGATAGAAACCCGATTTCTTGTCATAGTTGACGCGAATGCCCGGCTGGATGGTCAGCGCGTCGGTCACCTTCCAGCTTGCCTGGCCGAACAGCGCCGCGCTGGTACTCTTCAGGAACTGGGTGTTGGTAGCAGTCAGGCCGTTGAGCACGTTGGGATCGTTGGCGAGTGCGCCGGTCAGGCTCCACTTGCTGGCATCGGCCCCCTGCTGTTCGGTGCCCTGCGTGTCGATCCGCTGCTTGAAACCGAACAGGCCGACGACGAAGTCGATCCGGTCGCCTTCGTAATTGTAGCGGAATTCCTGACTATACTGGTCCTGCTGCGACGGGTTCTGCGATTTGGAGACGATCGACAGGCCGGTGAAGTCGCGGTCGTTCTCGGGCTTCCAGTCCCAGAAGCGCCAGGCAGTGATCGAGGTGAAGGTGCCGGCACCGACATCCCATTTCGCCCGCGCCGACACGCCGCCGATCTTGTTGCCGGCGTTGAGGCTGGCGTCGATGTCGCTGAGGCGGTCATAGGGATTGGTGCTCGGCACGGCATAGTTGCGCCCCGGGTTGGCGGCGTTCACGGCGGCGACCAGCGCGTCATATTGTCGTGCGAGCGCGCGCTGGGTGCGACCGACACGGACATAGGTGGTGCCGCAGCATTCGGGATTCTGCTGGCTGTAATCGCCCGACAGCGTGATGCTCAGATCCTCATTGGGCTGGAACAACAGCTGGCCGCGCAGGCCCAGATTGTCCTGCTCGTTAATATAGCGGTCGCTGACGACATTATAGAGCGTGCCGCGGCGGCTGGTCGTCGCGATCGCAATGCGCGCGGCGATCTTGTCCGACAGCGGCCCCGAAACCGCGGCCTTGGCCTGACGGAAATTGAGGTTGCCGACGCTGACTTCGGCGCGGCCCTCGAAATCGAAAGTCGGCTGGTTGGTGGTGATGTTGATCGCACCCGCGGTGGTGTTCTTGCCGTACAGCGTGCCCTGCGGCCCGCGCAGCACTTCGACCTGCTGGACGTCGAGGAAGTCGAAGGTCGCGGCGGCAACGCGCGAATTATAGACGTCGTCGACATAGATGCCGACGCCCTGCTCGAAACCGTCGCTGGTCAGCCCGAAGGGCACGCCGAGGCCCCGGATGTTGACCGAGGTATTGCGCGGGTTCGAGGTATAAACCTGCAGCGTCGGTGCAAGCTGCTGCAACTTCACGACGTTGAAGTTGCCGGTGGCCTCGATCGAATCACCCCTGATGACCGAGATTGCGACCGGCACTTCCTGCGCGGTTTCCTGGCGGCGGCGCGCGGTGACGATGATGATGTCGCCGCGGCTGACATCGTCGTCGTCGGTTTGCGAGGCGGCGTCGGCAGTGGCCGCATCGGCGGTCGCAGCGGTCGCCGCGACAAGGGCTTCATCGGCACTGTCGGCCGCCGCTTCCTCGGCCGCAGCGGGCGTGGCGCCGAGTGCGAGAAGGAAGGAAAGGGTAACGGCCGAAGCTTGCGCGCGGCGGCGAACGGAAGGATATTTCGAGGTCATGGCAATTTTCCTGTTGCTTTGATGATGCGCGAAAATTGCCACATCCGGCGATCCGGTCTGCGGCAGTTTCAGGTAGGGCAAGGCGCCCCGTCGGGAGGTGGTCTAGTTCGGGTAGCGGTGGCGCTCGGTCACATCGACCTGCACCAGCTTGCCCTCGTGAACGGTGAGCTGAATGGCACCGAAGCGCAGCTTTTCGAGGGCGTCGAGCACCGTCTGGACAGCGCGCGATGTCGCCTCTGCGCTGCCAGTTGTCTGGTTGGATGAAGCGGACACTTTTTTCCCTTTCCCTTGCGATTCGCCCGGCAGCATATGCCAAGTGATTTAGTTGACAATGATTGATTTGCTTTCTGCGCCGAAAGGTTCGGTTCGCGCGGCCAAGCGAAAACATGCCGCGACGCCGCATTTCCGCGCTTGCCGACGCTAGGGATTGCGCCCGAGTCCCCGGGCTGGCAAAGGCGGGGGCGATGACAAAAATTAACGATCTGATGGCGCGGGGAACCGCCCTTCTGGGCAGCGATTACGCGATTTTATGCGGGGCGATGAGCTGGGTTTCGGAGCGCAACCTGGTCAGCGCGATCAGCAATGCCGGCGGTTTCGGGGTCATCGCCTGCGGCGCCATGACACCCGAATTGCTCGATACCGAAATCGCCGCGACCAAGGCGCTCGCAACGCGGCCGTTCGGGGTCAATCTGATCACCATGCATCCGCAATTGTTCGATCTGATCGACGTTTGTACGAGGCATGATGTCGGCCATGTCGTCCTCGCCGGCGGCCTCCCGCCCAAGGGCAGCCTGGAGGCGATCAAGGCCTCGGGGGCGAAGGTCATCTGCTTCGCGCCGACGCTGGCGATGGGGAAAAAACTGATCCGTTCGGGCGTCGATGCGCTGGTGATCGAGGGAATGGAGGCCGGCGGCCATATCGGCCCGGTATCGACCAGCGTGCTGGCGCAGGAAATCTTGCCGACGCTCGCCGACGAAGTGCCGGTGTTCGTCGCGGGCGGCATCGGGCGCGGCGAGGCGATCGCGGGTTACCTCGAAATGGGCGCGTCGGGGGTTCAACTCGGCACGCGCTTCGTGTGCGCGACCGAAAGCATCGCGCATCCCAGTTTCAAAAAGGCTTTCATCCGCGCCTCGGCGCGCGACGCGGTGGCCAGCGTCCAGATCGATCCGCGGCTGCCGGTGATCCCGGTGCGCGCGCTGAAGAACGCCGGGACCGAGGAATTCACCGCCAAGCAGCGCGAAGTCGCGAACCGGCTCGACGGCGGCGGCATCGACATGGTCGAGGCGCAGCTGCAGATCGAACATTATTGGGCCGGCGCACTCCGCCGCGCGGTGATCGACGGCGACGTCGAGAACGGCTCGTTAATGGCAGGGCAATCGGTCGGTATGGTAACATCCGAAGAGTCCGTGGGGGATATTATCGCGTCACTGGTGCAACAGGCCGAAGCGGCCTTGCACGCGCGGGGTTGATGCCGCATCCTGATGCGGCTGGGGAGTGAAGCCATGAAATTGTTGCGGAAAATCATCGTCGTCGGACTGCTCGCGAGTATCGCGGCATGCGCTCCGCCGCCTCCCCCGCCGGCACCACCGCCGCCTCCCCCGCCACCGCCGCCGGTCATCATCGTGCCGCCGCGCCCGCTGCCGCCGGGCAATGCCGCGACGACCCAGATCCTGCCCGGCCGCTCGTTCGACGGCCGCTTCGTCACCGCGAACAGCAACATCACCGGCGACCGCGCCTTCTGGCAGATGAAGATCGCGCTGAACGTCGCGGCGATCGGCTGCCGCGGGCTCGAGGAAGCGACGATGGTGTCGGGCTACAACATGATCATCAAAAATCATGGCAAGACGATCAAATCGACCGAGAAGGCCGTGATCTCCCAGCTCGGCAAGGAAACCAAGACCAATGGCGTCGCGGCGCGGGACCGGCTATCGACGCAATTGTTCAACTATTTCGCGCAGCCGCCGGCGCAGGCCGCCTTCTGCGCACGCGCCAACGAGGTCGCGCAGATCGTTGCCACCACCCCCGCGGCCGACGTCGTCGCGCAGGCACCGGGCCATCTCGCCCGGCTCGACCAGCCCTTCATCGATTTCTATGAGGCTTACGCCCGATATCAGCTTGATGTGATGGAGTGGGACGCCAGATATGCCCCGCCGCCGCCGATCATGACCGCACCGGCGCCGCTGACGACCAACCCCGGTATCCTCTATGCGCCGACGATCGGCACGCCGACGGCACCCGGCACGGCCTATGGTCCGGCCACGACCCCGGCGACCAATCCGGGCAGCTAGGAAATATTGCACGCGCCCTTGGCGTCGGGGCGCGGCTTCTGTTAGCACGGTCGGGACATGACCAACGCCCCGCCTCCGCCCTCGACCGCCGCCCAGTCGGCGCGCACGATCCTGACGCGGCTGCACGAGGTGATGGCGGCGCGCACCCATGCGCAGGGCAAGCTCAACCAGGTCGTCGGCATCATCGGCGAATGCCTCGATAGCGAGGTCTGCTCGATCTATCTGCTGCGCGAGGGCGCGCTCGAACTTTATGCGACGCGCGGGCTGAAGCAGGAGGCGGTGCACGTCACCCGCCTCGGCCTCGGCGAAGGGCTGGTCGGCACGATCGCCGAGCAGATCGAGACGCTGAACCTCGACGAAGCCGCCGCGCACCCCGACTTCTCCTATCGCCCCGAAACGGGCGAAGAGCTATTCCACAGCTTTGCCGGCGTGCCGATCATCCGCCGCGAGCGCGCGGTCGGCGTGCTCTGCGTCCAGCACGCCGATCCGCGACGTTACGACGATATCGAAATCGAGACGCTTCAGACCGTCGCGATGGTGCTGTCCGAGCTGATCGCCAACGCCGATCTGGTCGACACCACCGCGCGCATCGACGCCGCCGAGGCCGACCAGTCGAGCCAGCGGCTGACAGGACAAAAGCTCGTCGACGGCATGGGCCGCGGCGTCGCGGTGTTTCACCAGCCACGGGTCGTCATCGAACATACTGTCGCGGAGGATACCGAGGCCGAGCGCCACCGCGTCTATGCCGCCTTCGACAAAATGCGCGAACAGATCGACCGCATGGCCAGCCAGGCCGAATTCGGGGTCGGCGGCGAGCATGACGAAGTCCTCGAGATGTACAAGATGTTCGCGTATGACGAGGGCTGGTCGCGGCGGATCAACGAGGCGATCGACAGCGGCCTGACCGCCGAGGCGGCGATCGAACGCGTCCAGCAGCGCACCCGGATGCGGATGCGCCAGATCGACGATCCGCTGCTGCGCGACCGCATGCACGATCTGGAGGATCTCTCGAACCGCCTGATCCGCATCGTTTCGGGCCAGCTCGGCACCGCGGCGCAAATGGGGCTGCGGCACGATTCGATCCTGATCGCGCGCAACCTCGGCCCTGCCGAGTTGCTCGAATATGACCGCCGCCGCCTGAAGGGCGTGGTGCTCGAGGAAGGTTCGCTGACCGCGCATGTCATCATCGTCGCGCGCGCGATGGGGGTGCCGGTGATCGGGCGGGTGCGCGACGTGCGCAGCGTCATCCGCGATGGCGACATGCTGCTGCTCGACGCGGGCGACGGCACGGTCCACGTCCGCCCGACCGCGTCGATCGACGACGCCTTCGACGCCAAGCTGGAAGTGTCGCAAAAGCGCCGCGCCAACCTCGCCGCGCTGCGCGACCTGCCCGCGGTGACCAAGGACGGGGTGCCGATCGAGCTTATGATCAACGCCGGGCTGCGCGAGGATATCGCCGCGCTCGACCTGACCGGCGCGCGCGGCATCGGCCTGTTCCGCACCGAATTCCAGTTCCTGGTCTCGGCGACGATGCCGCAGCGCGAGCGCCAGCAACGCCTCTATCGCGACGTGCTCGACGCGGCGGGCGACCGGCCCGTCATCTTCCGCACCGTGGACATCGGCGGCGACAAGGCGCTGCCCTATATGAACACCGACACGGTGCTCGAGGAAAATCCGGCGATGGGCTGGCGCGCGCTGCGCCTCGCGCTCGAACGCGAAGGCTTGCTGAAGGTGCAGGCGCGCGCACTGATGGAGGCCGCCGCCGGGCGGACGCTGAACGTCATGTTCCCGATGGTGTCCGAACCCTGGGAATATGAAGCGGCGCGTGCGCTGTTCGTCGGCCAGCGCGCTTGGCTCGCCAGCCACAACAAGAAATTGCCCGTCGCCATCCGCTATGGCGCGATGCTCGAAGTGCCGGGGCTCGCCGAAACGCTCGACCTGATGCTGCCGCACCTCGATTTCCTGTCGATCGGCACCAACGACCTGACGCAATTCCTGTTCGCCGCCGATCGCGCCCACCCGCGGCTTGCCGAACGTTACGACTGGCTGTCGCCGACGGTGATGCGCTTCCTGTCGCGGGTCGTGAAGACCGTGGCGGGGTCGAAGGTGACGCTGGGCGTTTGCGGCGAAATGGGCGGCCGCCCGCTCGAAGCCATGGCATTGCTTGGTATCGGGATCGAGCGGCTGTCGATCACCCCGGCGGGCGTCGGTCCGGTAAAGGCGATGATCCGCTCGCTCGATCTCGGCGCGCTACGCGCCGACATTCCGGCGATCCTCGCGCAGCCTTCTTCGACCCCGCGCGGCCAATATGAGAATTGGGCGAAAGCCCACAACGTCGATCTTGGCGACTAACCCGCCGGAGGCCACCGCGCCCTCCCATCCCCATTGGCCCGGACGATCGGCGCTGGCGTTTGTCCTGCTGGCACTGGTCGCCGTTGCCATGATCGCGCCGATACTGGGCATCACGGCCGATGCGCCTGGACTCAGCGATTTCTTGTGGCGGCAGCAAGATTGGCCGGTGGTCGCGGCGCTCGGCCTGCTGCTGGCGCTGTTGCGGCGTGTCCGCGGGGGGACAGCTTGGAAGCCGACACTATGGCCCTTTTGGGGTTTCGCACTGGTCGCGCTGACCGTCTTCGCTACGGCTTGGGCAGGGCATTATTTGGTGATGGTGGGCTATGACCTCAGCCGCGATGAGCAGATGGTGTTGTTCGACACCGATATCCTGCGACGCGGCGCGCTGGTCGCTGCCCTGCCGACCGAATGGGTCGCTTATGCCGATCCGCTGAACCGCGTCTTCACCCTGCCCGTCGCAGATCGGGCCATGTGGGTGTCGGGCTATCTTCCGGGCAATGCCGCATTGCACGCGATGGCGGCAATGCTGGGCGATGTGCATCTGACCGGGCCGCTGCTGGCGGCGCTCGCACTGTTGGCGTTGGCCGATATCGCGCGGCGGCTGTGGCCCGGCGACGGAGCGGCGCAATGGGTCGCCGCCAGCACGCTGGCGCTGTCGGCACAATTTCTGATCACCGCGATGACGACCTATGCGATGACTGCGCATCTGGCGCTCAACCTCCTCTGGCTGGCGCTGTTCCTGCGTGATCGCTGGTGGGCTTATGCCGCCGCCCTGCTGGTCGGCTTCGTTGCGACGGGGCTGCACCAGCCGGTGTTTCACCCGCTGTTCGTTGTTCCTTTCCTGTGGTGGCTGGTCGAGCGGCGGCGCTGGCCGGTGCTCGGTCTCCTAGTCGCTGGCTACGCCGCCATCGGGCTGTTCTGGCTGTGGTGGCCGGGCATGGTCGCGGCGCAAGCGGGTGGCATGGCCGCAGGCGTGAGCGGCGGATTGGTCGAACGCGCGCGCGACATGATTCTGGCGTGGGATGTCGGCGGAATTTGGTTGATGGCGCTCAACCTGCTGCGCTTTGCGGCGTGGCAACATCTTTTGCTGCTGCCGCTCGCCGCCGCGGGAATCGCGGCGGGGTGGCGGCGCGACGGGCTGGTGCGGGCGTTGATCCTGGGACCGCTGCTGACGATCGCGGCCATGCTGTTGTTGCTCCCCTATCAGGGGCATGGCTGGGGCTATCGTTATCTGCACGGACTGATCGGGAATTTATGCCTCCTCGCGGGCTTCGGTTGGATCGCGCTGCGCGATGCGGGGCTGGGCAGCCGCCAGCTATGGAGGGGCGCAAGCGCGGCAACGCTGATCGCAATCCTCTGGCTCGGCTCGAGCGCGCATCGCATGGTTGCGCCCTATGCGGCGATCGACCGGCGGATCGCGGCGAGCGCGGCCGACATAGTGCTGATCGACGATCATGCCGCCATTTTCGCTCAGGATTTGGTCTATAATCCGCCGTGGCTCGATCGCCGCCCCGTGCGGCTTGCCGTGTCGGCGATGCCCAGGCCCGGCGCGGCGGAGATTTGCGTCGGCAAAAGCGCCGCCTTTGTCGGCGCTGACGAACTGGCGCCCATCAACGCCTATTTCGGTCAACCATCCTCGCCCGACCACCGGCCCGCCAAAAAGGCGCACGAGATATTGATGCTGATCGAATGCACCGAGGTGCCGCTGTGAAGATCGCGATCATCTATGACTGCCTTTTCCCCTGGACGATCGGCGGCGCCGAGCGCTGGCTACGCGATTTGGCCGAGGGGCTGGCGAAGCGCGGGCATGAGGTCAGCTATATCACGCTGCAACAGTGGGACAAAGATGCGCCACCGCACATCCCGGGGGTCGAGGTGATCGCGGTCGGCCCGCGACTGGATCTGTACAGGGATGGAAAGCGGCGCATATGGCCGCCGCTGTGCTTTGGTATCGGGGTGTTCTGGTACCTGTTGACCTGCGGGCACCGCTATGACCGCGTACATCTGTGTAGCTTTCCCTATTTTGCGCTGCTCGCCGCCGCGCTTCTGTGGCCGCTCCAGCGCTACAGCCTGTCGGTCGACTGGTTCGAGGTTTGGACACGTGACTATTGGCGCGATTATCTTGGCAGGATCGGCGGACGGATCGGCTGGTGGGTGCAAAAGCTGTGCGCGAAGACGTCCCAAACGCCGCATTGCTTCAGCCGCGTCCACGCCGCGCGGCTGCGCGAAATTCGCGGGCGCGACGATGTGCTCATGTTGAGCGGGCTGTATAACGGCGCCGAAGGCAGCGGCCTGCCCGTCGCGGCGGTGCCGCCGACGCTCGTCTATGCCGGGCGGATGATTCCGGAAAAGCGGGTGCCTTTGTTCGTCGAGGCGATGGCACTGGCGGTCCGCGAAGAACCCGCGTTGCGTGCGACGATTTTCGGCCGCGGTCCCGAACTAGCCATCGTCGAAGCGCGGATCGCCGAACTGGGACTGACCGACATTGTCGCCCTTCCCGGCTTTGTCGCAGAGGAGGTCGTAACCGCAGCGATGGACGGGGCAACCGCGATCGTTCAGCCGTCCGGGCGCGAGGGCTATGGCTTGGTGATCGTCGAGGCATCGGCGCGCGGGGTCCCTGCGGTGGTGATCGACGGTCCCGACAACAGCGCGGTCGAGCTGGTCGATGCCGACGTGAATGGATTCGTGGCCGCCGAACCGACGCCGCCGGCGTTGGCCGAGGCGATGCTGGCGGCGGTCCGCGGCGGCGATGCCTTGCGCGAACGGACGCGGGAGTGGTGGAACGCCAACCGTCGGCGACTGTCGATCGAAAGCTCGATCGCCGCCATAGACGCGACGCTGTAACGACGGCCTAGCGCGCGGAAATGCGGCGTGACAGGATGATCCAGCTGGTCATCGCATAGTTCCAGATCAGCATCGAAGCCGTCGCGATCGGCGCCGCATAGAGCATCGGCACGCCGATTCGGTCGTGGATCAGGAACAGCAACAAAAAGGCGATCGGCTGGTTCGCCAGCATCAGCAGCGCATAACGACCGAAGGCGGACCAGTAGACGCCGCGCGCGACAGTCGCGCGCGACTGGAGGATGAAACCCAGTGGGGTCAGCAGCGCGAAGCTGATTGCCACCGAGATTCCGAACCACATGCCGGCCTGGTCGAGCAAGATGAACAGCGCATTGTTGAACAGGAAGCAGAACAGGCTGACGCCAAGATAGCGAGGTCCGCGCCGCATCAGCCCGTTGATCACAACAGGATGTCCTTTGGGGCCAGCGTTGCGCGGTGGCCATTGATGATCGCGAGCAGGAAGGCACCAAGGATCGTCTGCATCGCGACCACCGAGCCGGTCATTGCGAACACGGTAGGAAGCACGGTCGGCAGCGCAGTGAAACCAAGCTGCGACCAATAATAGAGAAGCGCGCCGACGCCGCCCGCCGAAAGCAGTAGCAGCACGCCGCCGGTTATGAGCATCGTTTCCAGCGTAAGATAATCGCCATAGCGGCGCAGCACCGGGCGGAGCTGACGATAGCCCTGATTGACCCCGTGGAAATGCGTCGCCAGGGCCATAATTGCAGCGAGATGGCCGAGGCAGATGAGGAAGCCAGCGCCGATCGTCCAACTCGCGCCGAATACGGGCTCGCCGCCGATCACGCCCATGAGGCTGAACAGGGCAACCGCGAGGATCAGTGTGCCAACACCGACCGCGGCCATGGCAGGCACGCCGAACACCCAGGTCGGGGAGAGCATCAGCAGGTAACGCAGGTGCCGCCAGCCGTCGCGCCAGGGGCGAAGATGCGGGGCGCGGTCGCGCAGGTCGATCGACAGCGTTGCCGGAACCTGCACCACCTTCATCTTCCTGAGCGAGGCCTTGATCACCATTTCGCTGGCAAATTCCATGCCCTCGCCCGCGAGGCCGAGCGACAGAAACGCCTCCTTGCTGATCGCACGCAGACCGCAATGGGCGTCGTTGATGCCCGAACGGAAAAAGAGGTTCAGGATGCCGGTCAGCGCCGGATTGCCGATATAGCGGTTCTTCCACGGCATGGCGCCCGGGGCGATGCCGCCATCGAAGCGCGATCCCATACACAGATCGTGGCCTTCGATCAGCTTGCCGATCATCGCGACGCCCTCGGTGAAATTATAGCTGCCATCGCAGTCGCCCATCAGCAGATATTGGCCATAGGCCGCTTGGCAGCCGCCGATCAGCGCCGCCCCATAGCCCCGGCGCGCGACGGGAACGACGCGGGCCCCCAGCGATTCGGCCAGCGCCTGGCTGCCGTCGGTCGAGCCATTGTCGGCGATAACGATTTCGCCCGCCAGGCCATATTTGTCAGCGATCTGGCGGAGAGCATCCTGCGCATTGGCGATGCAATGCGGCAGGCTGATCGTTTCGTTGAGGCACGGCATGACGATGGTGACGTCCAGCACCTGTGCCTGCGACCGATCGAAAGCCAGCATTTCGGCCCGCTGCTGATACATGGATTTTCCCCACAATTCCTGTCTTTTTGGGGTCTAAGGGGATGTGGTTAACAAGTGGCTAATCGGCGAGCCATAGCGCTGGACTCATGTCATGTTTATGTTATGTTCTTTTTCGACTCCCCGAGGAGAGAGATAGATGAGCGACGCCCCCACCCGCGCCACGGGCCAATGCCATTGCGGCGCAATCCGCTATTCGATGCCGACGGCGGTGGTCCATCATGCGCTGTGCAATTGCCAGGATTGCCGCCGCCACGCCGGCGCGCCGGTCGTCGGCTGGGCACTGGTCGGACAAGACGAGCTGGAAGTGACCGGGACGCCGAAAATCTATGCGTCCTCCGAACATGGCCGCCGCCATTTCTGCGGCGATTGCGGCACCGGGCTCTTCTACACCAGCGAAGCGGTCTTCCCGGGCCAGATCGATGTCCAGTCGGCGACGCTCGACGACCCCGATTTGATCCCGGCGCAGGTGCAGATCCAGACCGCCGAACGCATCGGCTGGATGGAGACGCTGGGCGACCTGCCGGCGTTCGAGCGCTATCCGGGCTAGGGACCGCGTCAGGTATTGGGCGTTAGCGGTCGTTCCCCCACCTTGTCATTCCCGCGAAAGCGGGAACCCAGTGTGGGGTAAGCCGGCGCTCGCCCTGGGTACCCGCTTTCGCGGGGATGACGAACATGGGTGTCCGCTCCCGCCCCAAACCCGCCATCACCGCCCCTTGCCCCCATCCGCCGCGACGAGCGCGCGCACCAGCGCGGCGATGTCGAGGCGGACTTTGCTATCGTCATACCCCTGGCGCACGATCACCAGCCGACGCGAGGGGATGACGACCATATATTGGCCGCGGTTGCCGAAGGCCCCGAAGGCATCGGCGGGGGTGCCGTCGGACTTGTCGAACAGCCAGAAGCCGGCGCCATAGCCGAATTCGCCGGCGGGTTGCGGCCCGCTGGGCGTGGTGACGAAGCGGCGCCAATTCTCGGGCAGCAGGCGCGTGCCCTGCCAGACGCCGTCGTCCTGATAAAGCAGGCCGAGCCGCGCCAGATCGCGCGCGGTGGTCGACACCTGGCTCGACAGGATGAAATCGCCGTCCTTGTCTTGCTCGGCGAAGGTGCGCGTCATGCCGATCCGGTCGAAGAAGGCCGCCGGATCGAGCGCGGGTCCGCGGCGGATCATGGCAGATTTGGCGTTGCGCGCGTCGAGCGCCTTTTGCTGCGCCGCCTTAAGCGACTGCACCGCGAGCAAGGTGTCATTGTTGGCGTAGCGATAGACGCGGCCCGGCGGATGGAGCAGCGGCCATTGCACCGTCCACTGGCGCACCGAGGCGCCGCCCATATAGATGGCGTCGCTGCGATTGCCCGCCGTGTCGCTGGTCAGCCCGCTCGCCATGCGCATCAACTGCTCGGTGGTGATCGCGGCGCGCGGGTCGCCCGGCGTCTGCCAGTCGGCGATCATCGCGGGTTTGGTCACATCGATCGCGCCGTTCAGCACGCCATGACCGATCAGCGTCGCCGCTATCGACTTGGCGACCGAGAAGGTGCGCTGCGCGGTGTGGAGGTCGTGCCCCGGCTGATACCATTCGACCGCGATCCGGCCATTCTTGACGATCAGCAGCGAGCTGGTGCGCCCGCCGAAGCGGAGGAGATCGCTCGTCGCCAATTCCAACGGCGTCGCATTGCGCGGCCTCGGCCCCAGCGCGTCGCGGTCGCCGAGCGGCCAGGGCTGGTCGTCGAGGTTCGGCCGACCGGGACGATAGTCGCTGCGCTCGCGCGGCGCCGCACCGATCGGCAGCGTCACGCAGCCTTCGCGGTCGTCCCATTCGGCGATGCGCGGCGGCATGTCGTCGCGGTAGCGCACGCTGACCCGCTTCGCCTTCTCGTCGATGTCGGCCTTTTGCGCCCGCACATCGGCCTCGATCTCGGGATAGATATTGGTCAGCTCGTCGCGCTCGATGTCGGCGAGCGACTTGCCCGCGCCGTTCCACAGTGCCGAACAGGTCGCGCCGGCCCGATAACCCGCGGCCCAGGCGCGATTGACCTCGGCATCGGGGTCGGCGGCATGCGCCGGCAGCGCGGCGAGGGCCAGGACGGGGGCGAGCCAGCGCAGCATCTCAGGGCCGCTCGCCAAAGGCCCGGCGTTGCCGCTTTTTGGCACGGTCCCACCATGCGCGGCGCAGCACGTTCGCGACGCGTTCGGGATCGTCCGAGCCGAAGCGGACGAGCAGCGCGTGCCAGCCTTCATAATGCGGGGTCTGCCAAAACGTGTCGGGGTCGGTTTCAAGCAGGATTTCCTTCTCGTCGGGTTTGCACATCAACGCGAAGCTGCCCGCCTCACGCCCCGGTGCGACGAGCGCCTTGCCGTTGAGCTTTGGACAGGGCGTACCATAGAAAGGCAGCATCTCGACAGCGGGGAGCGCGCGGGCGAAAGCCACGACATCGGCCCAGTTGTCGAACTTCGGTGTCATGTCGGCTCTACGCGCCCGGACCGTCGCGCGGTGCGAGCGAGAGTTTTTGCCACAACAAGGTGCCCCCGCGTTCGGGCACCTCGATCCGCCCGCTCGCCTCGAACCCGCAGCGGCCGCCGAAATCATAGAGGCAGGTTTCGGCAATTTTGGCGATCCGGTCAGGTGCAAGCGCAATCTTCTTCGCGACATCGGTGCGCGAACATTCGCTTTCGATGCTGCCGCTGGAGCAGGATATGACGGGGGTCGCGAGTGCGGCGAGCGCGAGGGTCAAAGACATGGTTGGTTCCCGGACGTGGAGCGACCCAATGGGGCATGGCTAGGGCGACGCCGCCGAAGAGGCAAGGGGAAGGCTGGCAAGCTTGGCGGCAACACGCGAGGTTTTGGGAATCGTCATCCTGAACTTGTTTCAGGATCCATGGCCTGCTGTTTCCTTTGGCGCCGTCCCAAATTCGAGTTCCGGCCATGGATGCTGAAACGAGTTCAGCAAAACGAGAATGCAAGGCGAGTCTCCACCCCTGCGCGGCCCTCACTCCCGCGCTTTCCGCTGCTCGTCCCACCACGCCAGCCGTTCCGCGATGCGCTTTTCGAAACCGCGGTCGGTCGGTCGGTAATAGGCTTGCGGCCCCATCTCCTCGGGCCAATAATCGGCGCCCGAAAAGCCGCCCTCGGCATCATGGTCATATTCATAACCCGCCCCATAGCCGAGTTCTTTCATCAGCTTCGTGGGAGCGTTGAGGATGTTCGCAGGCGGCGCGAGGCTGCCGGTGTCGCGCGCCGAAGCGAAGGCTGCCTTTTGCGCGGCATAGGCGGCGTTCGATTTGGGCGCGGTGGCGAGATAGAGGCACGCCTGCACGATCGCGAGTTCGCCCTCGGGCGAGCCGAGGAACTGATAGGCATCCTTCGCGGCGAGGCATTGCACCAGCGCCTGCGGATCGGCGAGGCCGACATCCTCGCTGGCAAAGCGCACGAGGCGGCGCAGCACATAAAGCGGCTCCTCGCCCGCGACGAGCATGCGCGCCATATAATAGAGCGCCGCCTGCGGATCCGACCCGCGCAGCGCCTTGTGCAGCGCCGAGATCAGATTGTAATGGCCGTCGCGGTCCTTGTCATAGACCGGCATGCGGCGGTGCAGCAGCAGCGCGAGCGCCGCGGGGTCGAGCGGTTCGGCGATGCCCGCCGCGAACAAGGTCTCGACCTGGTTGAGCAGGAACCGCCCGTCGCCGTCGGCGCTGGCGGTCAGCGCCTCGCGCGCCGCGTCGGTCAGCGGCAGCGGCTTGCCGACCTCTTCCTCGGCGCGGGTCAGCAAGGTCGCCATCGCCGCCTGGTCGAGCCGATGCAGCACCAACACCTGCGCGCGGCTGAGAAGCGCGGCGTTCAGGGCAAAGCTGGGGTTCTCGGTCGTCGCGCCGACCAGCACCACAGTGCCGCGCTCGACATAGGGCAGGAAGCCGTCCTGCTGCGCGCGATTGAAGCGATGGATCTCATCGACGAAGAGCAGGGTGCGCTTGCCCGCCCCCGCCATCTTCTCGGCATCGGCAAAGACCTTCTTGAGATCGGCCACGCCGGAGAATACCGCCGACAGTGGCGCGAAGCGCATGCCCACCGCCTCGGCAAGCAACCGCGCGATCGTCGTCTTGCCGGTACCCGGCGGGCCCCAGAGGATGATCGACGACAGGCTGTGCGCCGCGACCATCCGCCCGATCGCGCCCTCGGGTCCGGTCAGATGCTCCTGTCCGACGACCTCGGACAATGTCTTCGGGCGCAAGCGTTCGGCGAGCGGCGCGCCGGCCGCCGGAGCGCCATCAGGCGCGGGGTCGTCGCCGCCGAACAGGTCGCCGGCCACGTCCTATCCCCGCCGCTGCTTTTGCCGGATCAGCCGGATATAGGTGTCGGCGACCGCCTGATTGATCGCGTCCCACTCATAATTGTGACTCTCGGCCAGCGCCGCGGCGCCATGCGATCCGCGCAGCATATCGTCCTGGCAATAGCGTTGCAGATGGTCGGCAAAGCCGGTGATCGATCCCGGCGAAACCAGATAGCCGGTGACCCGGTCCTTGACGATGCTCGCACTGCCCGTCGCCCGCGCCGCTACCACGGGCAGGCCGCAGGCCATCGCCTCCAGCGTGACGTTGCCGAAGGTTTCGGTCACCGAGGGGTTGAAAAAGACGTCGCACGAGGCGAGCGCCCGCGCGAGGTCTTTGCCGCCCTGGAAACCGACGAACTTGGCATCGGGCAGGCGCGATTCGAACCAGTCGCCCGCCGGCCCCTCGCCGATAACGACCACCTGATGCTCGACCCTGCGCCGCTGCAGCTGGTCGATCGCGTCGGCGAACACGTCGAGTCCCTTTTCCATCACCAGCCGTCCCAGGAAGGCGATGACGGGCACATCGTCGGCGATGCCCCATCCCTGCCGCCAGGCCATGTCGCGGCGCTCGGGATTGAACACGTCGCGCTCGACGCCGCGAGTCCAGATGCCGATGTCGTAATTCATCCGCTGTTCGCGCAGCACCTGCGCGAAGCTTTCGGACGGCGCGATCAGCGCATCGCATTTGCGATAGAGCTTGCGTAGCCACGCCTCCATCAACGGTTCGATGAAAGAGAGGTTGTAATAGCGGAAATAGGTTTCGAAGCGCGTGTGCACCGAACAGGCGACGGGCAGGCGGCGGCGGCGCGCCCAGGCCGCAGCCTGACGGCAGACGCGGTCGGGGCTGGAGATATGCATGACATTCGGCGCGAAGGCGGTCAAATCCTCGCGCACCCGGCTCGAGAAATGGAACGGGATGCGATATTCCGACCGGCCCGGGATCGGGAAAGAGGGGACGCTGATCAGATCGCCCGTTGGCTCGAAATCGGGATTGGAGACCGTCGGCGAATAGACGCGCACCGCCGCGCCCTTGCTCAGCAGATAGCCGACGAGCCGGTTGAGCGCCTTGTTCGCCCCGTCGACGGTCATATTATAATTGCCGCTGAACAGCGCGATACGAAGATCGGAAACATCCATCCCGCCCCGCTAATCGCCTCGGCAGGCAAAGGCAACGGCGCCGTCAGGCCATGATGCTGTACGGCTCGCCCGCTTTTTTGCGGCACATTCGCTTGGACACACGCGTTTCCTCGCCCTCGACGATCGCGATGTCGGTGATCGCCAGGCACTTGCTGCCATTGGGTTCGGTGTTGAGCGCGGTGATCGTCGACGATCCCGAAACGCCTTCGCGCGTCGGGCTTTTCCATTCGGCGGTGGCGCCGACCGCTTCCTTTTGGGTGACGGCGATCGTCGCCTCGGCGGCGACCTTCTGCTCCTTTTCGTCGAGCTGGCAGGCGATTTCGCCGACCAGCACCGCGCCGAACAGCCCCGAGATCGCGGTGCCGACGCCGTCGAGTCCCGCCGCGCTGCCCGCCACGCTGCCGATCAGGCCGCCGATGGCGCCGCCGCGCTTGCGCGCCTTCTTGCACGTCTTCTTGCCGCCATCGGCATCGGCCTGCTTGCGCTTGTCGTCCTTTTTCCCCTTGCCCGAACTGTCGCCGACAACCGCCTGTTCGGTAACGGGCGCTGGCACCGCGGAGGCCGGAACCGGATAGCCGTTGCAGCCGGTGTTGAAGCAGAAACGGTCGGCCAGATAGGCGCGATCGGTCTGATATCGCGCCTCGATGCCGCGATAGGCGGCGAGGTTCTCGCCCTCCGGATCCGACGCCGCATGTTCGGCCATGATGCGCTGGTAGAAATCGGCCTGGGTCTCCGCCGAATAGCGCATCTGGCCGCCGACCTTCTCCGAATAGAGCGCCGACAGCCGGTTCTGATAGGCGATCATCGCCTCGCGATAGGGCAGCATCTTCTGGGCATAATAAGTATCGATCGCCACGGTGCAGCGGTTGATCGCCGTCGCCTTGTCGAACGGCGCCGCGATCTTTTGATAGGCTTCGCGGCAATCGGGATAGCTCGCCGTGTCGAGCTGCGGACGCGCCGGGAACGCGGGCAGCGGCGGCTTGGCGGCGGTGCTGCCCTGCCATGCCAACGCAAACCCACTGCTAGCCAGCAGCAAAGCGCCGGTGCCCGCAAAAGTCGAAAATCGCCGCCAGGCGCCCCGCATGTCCGATACCCCCCGTTCCTGAGCTACGCCCGAATGGACCGCATCGCAAGCTCGGCCAATGACGCCGGTCACAGACCGTGGGTACGAAGGGCACCATGTTGTTTTGGCACGACCGATCGCCTAGCATCGCCCGATCGGCGGGCGGGGGGCCGGCCATATATGGGGATGGCGCATGCGCCGCTGGATCAAATCGATCACCGTCACCGCGGCAATACTCGCGTGCACCGCCGCGACGCCGCCGGGCATGGACCCCGACAACCCGACCTGCCCCGCCAGCCCCAATTGGTCCGATTACAAGAAGATGGTGCTGACCCCGTTCAAGCGCAGCGGCGAAACGGTGCTGCTCGCCGAGGGGCGCGTCGACAGCGAGCTTCCGGCGCGGCTCGAAAAAATGCTCACCGACAATCCGGCGATCAGCGAGATCTGGATACGCTCGCCCGGCGGCGATGCGCGGGCGGGCAATGCGGCGGGGCTGCTGATCCGCAAGTTCGGCAAGGAACGGCAGATGGTGACGCGCATCCCGTCGGGCTGGACCTGTTTCAGCGCGTGCAATTTCGTCTTCATGGGCGGCCGCGCGCGGACGATCGATCCCGGCGGCCATTTCATGGTGCATATGTTCACGATGACCGGCGACAAGAGCGTCATCCAGTCGAGCGTCGAACTCGGCACCGAATCGACTACCGAGCTGATCAGCGACGTCGAGCGCGAGGCGGCGCTGATGGCGACCGAGGACAATGACCTGCTGATCCGCCTCGACGTTTCGCGCGACCTGTTGTCGGACATCATGTACCGCCAGCAAGCCGTCGCGACCGCTGCCGACAAATCGACCCGCCGCTGCCTGACGATCGAAGAGGCGCTGCGCTACAATGTCGTGAATGTGAAGCCCGACTAGAACTCGGACCTTAGTCGCCGGTCTCCGACGGTGCTTCCAGCTCGACGACTACCGGCGGATGCAGGCGCAGGCGGTGGACGCGGCGTTCGTCGGCCTCGGTCACCTCGATGCGCCAGCCGCTGGGGTGGAGCAGGATTTCGCCGACCTCGGGAACATGGCCCGCGAGCACGGCGGAGAGGCCGCCCAGCGTATCGACATCTTCCTCGACCTCGGCGAGACGCGGATCGATCGCCTCGCCGATATCGTCGAGTTTGGCACGCGCGTCGGCGTCCCAGCGACCATTGTCGCCGCGGGTGAACAGCAGCACCGGCTCGTCGTCATGCTCGTCTTCGATCTCGCCGACGATTTCCTCGACCAGGTCCTCGATGGTAACCAAGCCCTCGGTGCCCGAATATTCGTCGATGACGATGGCGAGATGCGTGCGCTTGGCGCGCATGTCGGCAAGCAGATCGAGCGCGTCCATCGATTGCGGGACGTAAAGCGGCTGGCGGATCAGATCGAGCAGCGGCGGCGGGTCGCGCTTGTCGGCGAGCACGACGAACACATCCTTGACGTGGATCATGCCGATGACTTCGTCGAGCGTCTCGCGATAGACCGGCAGGCGGCTGTGCCCCGCATCGGCAAAGATCGCGACGATCTCGTCGAAACTCGCGCTTTCCGAAATGGCGATGATCTCGCCGCGCGGCACCGCGACATCATCGACGGTCTGCTGCCCGAACTGGAGGAGGTTGCGCACCATCTTGCGCTCGATCGGGGAAAGGTCGCCGACGACGCTGCTGCCGCGCCTCTCCTGCCCCTCTTCCTCGGCCTCGTCGATGACCTCTTCGATCTGTTCGCGCAGCGACGGTTCCTTGTCGCCGCCGAACAACAATGTCTTCAGTCCGGCCAGCAGGCCGGATCTACTGTCCTCTTCCGATCGATTCGAAGATCCCTGGTCGTCGGGCATGATGCTGCGGGTTTCCCTGTTAAATCTCATCCGCATATGGATTGGCGAGGCCCAGCGATGCAAGCGCTTTCACCTCGAGCGCCTCCATGGCGGCCGCGCCGGCATCGTCCATATGGTCGTAACCGATCAGATGGAGCGTGCCATGGACGATCAGGTGCGTCGCATGGTCCTCCAGCGAGATGCCCTTCTCCTCGGCTTCGCGCGCGCAGGTCTCGCGCGCCAGTACGATATCGCCGAGCAGGATTTCACCGTCGTCGCTGTTGGCCAGCCCCTCGAGCAGATCGTCCTGCACCTGCGGGAAGGACAGCACGTTGGTCGGTTTGTCCTTGCTGCGGAAGTCGCGGTTGAGCGTGTGGACCTCGGCATCGTCGGTCAGGCGGACCGCGACCTCGACCAGCGGCGCCGCGTCGGCGAGCCCGGCGAAGGGGGTCAGCGCGAGCGCGGCCGCCACCGCCTCGGCGGCGCGCACCTCCCAGTCGAGCGTATCGGGCCAGGGGGTCGCGGCATGGGTTTCGACGGTCAGCATGGCGGCACGATCATCGCGAAATCATCATTCGATATGCTGATCATAGGTATCGGCTTTCGCGACCGGCTTCTCATGAGCCATCGGGCCGAGATCGGCAGCGCGTCCGACAAGTGCCGAAATATAGTTGTCGAATCGAACATCGCGCTTTGGATCCGTCACTAGGAGAACGGGATGGGTCGAAAGGTTCGGCGGAATGTCCTCTGCGACCGGAGCCCGCCGAGCAATCGTCCAGGAGATTAGCTGTTTTGACAGAGTACCGTAACCAAGCAGGTCGTCGCTGATTTTGGCCTTCGCGATTTCAGGAACCGCGGAAGTTCCGTCCTCCGCGCCAACCAAGATCGTCCCAACATGGGTAATCTTGCCGGGCGCAACGTCGAAGCCATAGCTCCCCATCGACAGGGCGGTGTTGCCGACCGAACCAACGACCCAAAAGCCGGGTGTTATGGCGGTCAGAAAGCAGGCTCGATCACGGCCCGCATCAAAGGTCCAGGGCTTCGCCTCATAATAGATGGCCGCGGCGTCCTTCACCCGCCGCGCGTTCGTCGATCTTAGTCCCCCGCGATCCTCGACCGTCGATTTGCCGGTGGCCGGGTCCAAGCGGACGAATTCCAGCCACTGCTTGAAGCTTTGCTTGCCATTCATCGGCTGGACGCAGGCGAAGATATAGCCCGCGTTCGCATCATAAACGAATTTGCCCGGCTCGATGGGCCGTTCGGCGCTAGCGGACGTCGCGCAAAAAGCTAAGCCCAGAAACAGAAACAACCGTTTCATGGTGCCAATACCTCCGCTTCGGGTTTGGGTCCCGAGGCATAGGCTGCCATCCGGTCGATCACCTGCGCACTGGCCTTGCCGTCGTTGGCGACGACGAGGTCGCCGTGATCGACAAAGACATTCCACTCCACCTCCGGAAGCGCGTATCTTTGATAACCGTGCAGGCCCATGCATTTCCGCATCGCCGCGTTTCGCATCCGAAGCGTGTCGATATCTCCCAAACGGTCGTTGATGATAAAGGCAAGCAGCCCGCCGGTCTGTGTCTTGGCCCTTGACGACATCACCGAGACCGATTGACCGACGCAATAGAGAATGTCACCGCGCGCCACGTCCTCGGCCACGCCGTCCTTGTGAAACAAAAAGAATTTCGCCGGGTCGTCCTGCTTCTCGTTTTCTTTGGCGCCCGCGATCGGCGCGAAAAGGAATAGGACCGGCAAGGCGATCAACGCCCTAAACGCACTGTTCCAGTCTGACGGCATAGAGATTCCCGATAAAGTCCGCGCCGACCGGCACAGATTGATGCATCAGGACGCTATAGCGACGAAGCCCAATGGGACAGCCCCAAATTCGTCGGGGGTCAATGCATGTGCCGCCGCTTGTCGAGGTTGCGCGTCACATAGATGGCGGTGACCTTGCCGTCCTCGATCTCCAGCGCCGTGGTCTGCAACTCGCCGTGCTTCATCAACTGCGGCGCGGCGGTATAGGGGTCGGCTACCTTCGTCATCGTCTTGTCTCCATTGTTTGGGTTGTGCAGACTTGACGAGACAGCGTCGGCGGCTGTGACATGAGCGACGAAAAAATTTTCGCCCGGCCGTTTTTTTGGAGCCGCCACCCGAAGATCCGGAAACGCTTGGTTGCAAAAATGGCGCTTTGCCGGGCGGGAAAGCTGGCCTAGCATCGCCGCATCATCCACCAGGCGAGGGGTACGCGGCATGAAATTTCTCGATGGCTATAGCGAACAGGCTTATGCGCTGCTGCGCATCGTCGCCGGCCTGCTGTTCCTGGCGCATGGCGTGCAGAAATTCCTGAACTTCCCGGTCCCCTTTCCCTATCCGCTGAACCCGATGCTGATGGCCGCGGGCGCGATAGAGCTGGTCGCGGGCACGATGATCGTCATCGGCGTCTTGACGCGCCCCGCCGCCTTCATCGCCAGCGGCATGTCGGCGGTCGGTTATTGGATGGCGCACGGCACCCAAAGCCCCTTCCCGATCGCCAATGGCGGCGAGACGATCGCACTCTACTGCTTCCTCTTCCTGTTCATCGCGACGCGCGGTGCGGGCATCTGGAGTGCCGACGGGGCGATGAGGAAATAGCATAATAATGGGGGCGGCCCATCGCGGAGCCGCCCCTTTGAGGTGCGGGCTTCACATGGTGAAGGTCGTCAGAACTTTCGCGTATTGGTCTCGATCAACTTCTTCGCTTCCTCGATCGCCTTCGCGGTCGTCAGCGTCTTGTCCTGGATCTCGTCGGCCATTTCGAGCAGGCGGCCGCTGATCACGGTGCCGGTCTGCGCTTCCTCCTGGATCGCGATACCGCCCTTGGTCGCGGCGACGCGGTCCCATTCGGCGCGGATCGCGGCCCAATAATCCTTGGTCGCGGCCCAATAATCGTCGGCCGCCTTCACGTCATACTGGTCGTATTTGATATAGGTGTTGAGGACATATTCCTGGACGATCGGTACCAGCTTACCGTCCTTGATCCCCATCTTGGTATTGTCCTGCCAATGGACCCAGCCGTCGGGCGAGGGCTGGTGGCGATTAATCGAATAATAGCGGTCGTAGACCGGACCCCGCACCGCATCGCGACGCGCGAGCGGGCGCCAGGTCCAGTTCGAGCGCCAGCGGCGGATGCCCGCCTGCGTCTCGAACTGCCCCCAACCGCCGTAGCGCGGGCTGTCATCGACCTGATAGACGGTCTGCGACCAGCGCCCGGTGCGCATGCGCTCGGGCACGTCTTCCCAGGTCCAGGCGTTGCGATCCGAATAGACCAGCACCTTGGCGGGTTCATATTCCCAGTCCTGGCGCCAATGCTTGATGATCATGCTCTTGTCGTCGTCGCCGGTGATGACCAGCATATGCTGCAAGCGGATCACGCGGCCGGTGTCCTCGATCACGCGCACCACCTCGTTGCCGCCCGAGCGCTTGGGTTCGAGCACTTCGTAGTTCGGGTCCCAACGCGTCGATTCCTGCATGTTGAAGCTGACCCGGTAATTGCCCGCCATCGCGAGGATGTCGGCGCGATCCTGCTCGAAATTGGCCGCCGCGGCGTCGGCGGCGATCGGCGGATGCGCGAGCGCCGCCGTGGGCAAGGTCGCTGCCAACAGCAGCGCGGCGACAAATTTCCGATAGTTTTTCATGGGTGCAGTCCTTCTTGTCGTCAGAAGCGGTAGCTGAGCGAGGCGCTCGCGTTGCGGCCGGGCTGGGTATAGGCGTCGGTCACGAGCGAGGTCGAAGCGAGCCCGCGGACGTCGCTCCACCAGCTGTATTTCTTGTCGAGGATGTTGAAGACCCCTGCGCGCAGCGTCAGGCCGTCGAACACGCGGACAAAGGCGGTCGCGTCGAGGATGGTGAAATCGTCGGGGCGGAAACATTCGGAGGTGCACAGGCCGGTGGTGCGCGACGCCTGCTTGCGCGCGGCGTGGGTCATGATCAGCTGGCCGCCGAAACGCCCGCCGGGCGCACGGTAACCGACGCCGGCGACCAGCTTCAGCGGGTCGATCGTCGACAACGGGCTGCGCGCGCCATTGGGTTCGATCACATCACCCGTCGCATAGGATAGGGCGAGCGTCGCATAGAGGCCGGACGACGCTCGCCCCTCGAAACGTGCCTCGGCCCCCTTGACCCGGACACGATCGAGATTCACGAACTGGAAGATGGCCGGGTCGGCGGGCGTGAAGCTGCCGCTCACCTGTTCCTGGCTGATGAAATCCTTGTAGCGTGCGCTGAACGCGGTGACGTCGAGGCTGATCGCGTCGGTAGAGAAGCGCAGGCCGCCCTCGAAGCTGGTGCTGCGTTCCGGCCCCAGATCGGGGTTCGGAATCGAGGTATAGCCCGACGCGAGGTTCGAGAAGAACTGGTTCACCTGGCCGGGCTCGGGCGCCTTGAAGCCGGTCGCATAATTGCCGAACAGCCGGACCTCGTCGGTGATCTTGAACACCGCGCCGAATTTGGGTGAAACGCGCGACCCATCCTGCTTGGCCCCCGCAAAAGCGGGGAGCAGCGGATCGTCGTCGGGCGACAGGTCGTACCAGTCGAAACGCAGCGCCGGATAGAGCAGCAGGCGGCCGTCGGCGACCGCGATTTCGTCGCCCACGAACAGTCCGGCGCGGGTGAAATCGGTGCTGGGGAAAGCGCGTGTCGGGAAGGTTTCGCCAAAGGGCGGCACGGTGCCGTCGCGCGAGCCCCGCTGGCGTGTCTTGCTGATATCGCCGCCGAAGACGAGGCGGTGCGAGATCGAACCGGTGGCGAAATCGGCGCGCGCGTCGGCGGCGGCGCCGATCACGCGGTTCTCGAAGGTGTTGAGGCGCGTGCGGTCGGCTGCGGGGGTGCGGTCTTCCTCGGTATATTGATTGTCCTCGCCGCCCTGCCAATAGAGCGCGACGCGGGCGAAGTCGATCGCCCCCTCGCCTTCCCAGCTCCAGTCGAGCGAGACGCGCTTGCGCTTCCCGCCGTCGAAGCCCTCAAGGCGATCGACGCTCGAGGTGATGACGCCCGCTGCGTTGCGCGTCGCGGTCACGCCGGTCAGGCCATTGGTATAAAGGTCGGTGTCGAGATATTCCCCGGTCAGGCGCAATTTGTGCCCGTTCGCGGGATCATAGACGATGCGCGCGAGCGCGGCGTTAGACTTGCCGTCCTGCGGATTGGGCAAGGTGCGCTGCGGCCCGGTGCCGGGAACAAGGCCCGAGGTACCGGCGGTGCCGACCGGGAAGACAATGCCCGGATTGGTGCCCTTGTTGTCGAGTTCCTGCCAGTCGCGGCGCGTATAGGCCGCCATGACCGACCAGTCGCCGCTGCGGCCCGCGATGATCGCGGTTTCGGCGAACTCCTGGTCGGCGCTGCTATAAGCGGAGCGGACGAGACCGCCGACCGACTTGCCGCCGGTCAGGAAGTCCGCTGGATCGCTGGTGACGAAGCTGACCGCACCGGCAAGACCGTCGCTGCCATAGAGCGCCGACGAGGGACCGCGCAGGATTTCGACCGACTTGACGAGACCGAGGTCGACATAGTCGCCGCGACCCGCCGCCTGCGCGCCGAAGCTGAAACCGTCGGGAACGCGCACGCCGTCGACCTGGATCAGCACGCGGTTGCCGCCGATACCGCGAATGTTGAAGCTGTCGTTGCCCGCGCGGCCCGTTGCGCCGAGCGCGGCGCCGAACCGCGCTGGCTGGCGCTGGACGCTGACGCCGGGCTCGAAGCGGACGAGATCGCGGATGTCGGTCGCGAGTTCGTTCGCGATCTGCTCTTCGGTGATCAGCGAGACGGTGAGCGGCACATCTTCGGCCTTCACCTCGGTTCGGGTCGCGGTGACGACGATCTGGTTCTTGCGGCTCGCCCAATAGGCGCCGTCATCGTCCTGCGCTGCGGCGGGCGTCGCGATCGCGGCAAGCGCGAGGCCGACAGCCGTGCCGGTGGCGAGACGCGAGATGAACGGCGAACCTTGGATAGTCAATCTTCTTCCCCTTTGCAGATTGCGACTGACTCGCAATAGCGGCGCCATAGGCAGGCAAAGCGCGGGGGTCAAGCGTTATGCTATTGAGAATCGTTTGCGTCATACAGGATAGGCTCGAGGTCGGAATATCCGGAGAAACTAAGCGATTGCCCTGCCCCGCCTCGCGCGGCATGATAGCGAAGGGGGAACAGGACCGATGGCGGCAGAGGTCTTCATCAGCTATTCGTCGAAGGACCGCACCATCGCGAACATGGTGTGCGCGCTGCTCGAGGAGCGCGGCCACCGCTGCTGGATCGCACCGCGCGACATATTGCCCGGCACCGAATGGGGCGAGGCGATCGTCACCGGGCTGAAGGGCGCGCAGGTCTTCGTGCTCGTCTTTTCGCAGCATGCGAACACGTCGCCGCAGATATTGCGCGAGGTCGAACGCGCGGTGCACCTGGGGCTGCCGATCATCCCGTTTCGCATCGAGGATGTCGTCCCCGAACGCAGCCTCGAATATTTCATGAGCGTGCCGCACTGGCTGGATGCGCTGTCGCCGCCGGTAGAGGACCATATCGCACGGCTGGGTGATGTGGTGAGCCAGCTGGTCAATGGCGTCACCGACGCGCGCGACTATCGCTCGGCCAAGCCGCAGGGCGCGGCGAAGCTCAGCTGGAACAATGCGCTTGTGCGCGCCGGAACCGGCGGCGCCGTGCTTGCACTGCTGCTGCTCGCCGCCTGGCTCGGCGGGCTCACTCCGCCCGCCTCGCCGATCGGCTGGCTCGCCGCGCTGGTGGCGCTGGCGATCCCCGCCGGAGTGGTCGGCAGCGGGCAGGCAAAATGGTGGACCGCGCGCACGGTGCAGGGCGTGCTCCTAGTCTTGCTGGTCGTCGGAGCGGCCACCTATGGCTGGGCGCACAGCAGCTATGTGATCGCGGGTGCGCAGGGCGCGCCGCTGGTACGCGGCAGTGAATGCACCCCCGACGCGAAGCTGGTGTATGAGAGCGAATGCCCCGGCCTGCCCTCGGACGCGCTGATCGACGCCGCTTATGACGAGGCGGCCTTGTGGACTGCCGCGTCGATCGGGCGGGTGAAGCTGATCCTCGGCGGCGCGTGGATGCTCGCCGCAGCTGCCGCGGCGCTGCTCGTCGCGGGCTGGCTCGGCGGTCCGCGCAAGCTGAAGCAGGAGGGTTGAGATGCGTTTTCGGAGGATGATGGCCGCGCTCGCGACGCTCGCTTTGCCGATGGCGGCGCAGGCGCAGACGCCGCCCGACGCGGCCCGTCTGAAGACGATCGAGGCCAAGGTGCCTCCGCAAAGCTGGTATCCCGACGGCTATTATGACGTCCGCATCGCCGCCGAGGCGCAGGTCGCCGAGGTGCCGCGCGCCACCAAGGACCTCGCCTTCGACTGGGGCGATGGCAGCGGCAAACGCTATGACATCATCGATTGCAGCGCCGAATATTTCACCGACGCCGCGGACTATGACCCGCTGATGCTGCGCTATGCGACCGACGCGGTCGATATCTCGCGCATCCGCTCCGAACTCGAACGGCTCGGCTTTCCGCTCGCGGTCTATGCCGAGCCGCTCGCCGCCTTCGAGCGCGCGCGGGTCGAGGCGGCGGCGAAATTGTCCGAGCGCGATGTCCGCATCGCCGCGGGGCTCGAAATGCCCGCCGAGGACGAGCCCTATCCGGACGATGTCGGCGATTATGAGGATTCGCCTGAATTCCGTTTCGTCGCGGCGGTCGAGGCCAATCGAAAGCGGCTCGCGCCCAAGCTGCCGATGGTCACGCTCGAGGGCGGCTGCGGCGCTGGCGAAGGCGCGCCGGTGATCGTCAAGACCAGCCCGCCGGGCGGCGAGGTGCTGCTCGCCAACGCCTTCGCCTTCAAGGTGTGCACGCGCAAGAATACCGATCCCTGGGACCGCTTCGCCTGCAAGTGGAACGAGATCGAGACCGGGGTCGAAAAACAATTGTCGGGCCGCTACGTCTATCAGGTCAAATGGCCCGACGGCACGGTACGCAAGGGCACGCGCGAGATCATCGCGGGACCCGACGGCGACCCCGCCTCCACCGTGACCTTCCGGAAGACCGGGAGCTAGGCCGGCGATGGCGTCCGCGATCCGCGCACCGGGCTGCGCCGCCGCGCTGGCGCTGGCGATGGCTGCTCCGCTCCACGCGCAGGAAGAGGACGCCGTCCCCGCCGCCGACGCCATGGTCGCGCTCGCGGCGCAGGTGCCGCCGCAAAGCTGGTATCCCGAAGGCTATTATGACGTGCGCGTCGCCGCCGAGGCGCAGGTCGCCGAAGCGCCGCGCAGCAAGGCCGCCTTCGTCGGCAGTTGTTCCGGGGGCGACGGCCTATGCTACGATCCGTTCGATCCGCTGCCGCAGCGCATCAATCCGGGCGAGAGCGATCCGGCGGTGCGCCGTTACGGGAATATCGCACTTGATATTTCGCGGCTGCGCCAGGAACTGGCGCTGACCGGTTATGCGGCCGCAGCCTATGCGGCGGCGCTCGCCGATTATGAGCGCAAGCTTGTCGAGGTGCCGGCGGGCGACCGAGCAGCCGCCACCGACGCGCAGATCACGGCGGGCCGCGCGTTCGCGGCGTCGGTCGAGGCAAGCCGGAAGCGGCAGGCACCCAATTTGCCGCGCATACTCGACTATGACGAATCCGCCGCGATGGCGCAGATGGTCGTCGTGCGATCGTCCGGCCCATCGGCATTGGCCTATCCGGCGGGCAGGAAAATGAGCCGGGACGCCAAGCTGCTACTCAGGACGGGCGATCAGGTCGAATTGCTGGACACCGGCCAGATTCGGACACTGCGCGGTCCCGGCACCGTCCGTGCCGGCGACACCGCCAGCGCGATGGTGGCGATGGCCAGCCCGAGCGGCATGGCCAGGGTCGGCGCGGTCCGCGGCGGCAGCGGCGGTGGCCGCCCGGCCGGCATCGTCTTTGAAACCAGCCCGCCGAGTGGCGAGGTGCTGCTGGTCAGCGCCTTCGCCTTCCGGATCTGTCAGCGCAAGATCCCCGACCCCTGGAACCGCTTCGCCTGCCAGTGGAACGAGATGGAGACAGGCGTCGCAAAGCCGCTTTCCGGGCGCTTCGTCTATCAGGTGAAATGGCCCGACGGCACGGTGCGCAAGGGCACGCGCGAGATCGCGCCGGCCGAATCCGGTCAGGTCACCTTCAAGAAGGTCGGCAGCTGAAGTGGCGATGCGGCGCTGCCTGGTCGTAGCCACGGCCTTGGCTGTAACGCTGGCCGCACCGGCGGCGGCGCAGGAGGATGCCGTTCCAAATGCAGCCGGGATGGACACGCTGGCAGCAGAAGTAACGCCGCAGAGCTGGTACCCGGATGGCTATTATGATGTGCGCATCGCGGCGGAATCACAGGTCGCTGAAACACCGCGCAGTCCGGAAAACTATATCGCCCCTTGCCCGGTCGGCGGCGGCGATTGCTTCGACCCCATCGATCCCCCGCCGCAGCGGGTCAATCCCGGCGAAAGCGGTCCGGCGGTGTCGCGTTATGGCGACAGCGCGCTCGCCGTTTCTCGCCTGCGGCTGGAACTCGCCCAAGCGGGCTTCCAAATATTGTCTACGCGGAGCCGCTAGCGGCCTATGAGCGGCGGCTCGTCGAGGCCGCGACCAATCAGGGCGCTGCGGATGCCGAAGTCGAGGCGGCGCGAACGCTGACCGCCGCGATCGAAAGCATCCGCAAACGCGAGGCGGCAAAGCTGCCCCGCGTGATCGCCTACGACGATTCCCCCGCGGTTACCCAATGGGTCGTGACGCGATCGGTCGGACCGTCGGCACGCGCCTATCCATTGAACGAGTCGCTGGCGAAAGGTGACCCGCCGATCCTTCGCCCCGGCGACCGGGTAGAGTTGCTGAATGCGGGCAAGATACGGAAGATATACGGCCCGGCACCTGTCGGGTGGGAGAAATGGCTCCGGACGCCGGAGCTGCGCCACCGCAGCCGAGAATGGCCATGGGTGCCGTACGCGGCGACCCCCGCACCGGCGCCGTCTTTTTGACCAATCCACCGAGCGCCGAAATCTGGTGGGTGAGCGTCTTCGCCTTCAGGGTGTGCCAGCGGACAAATGCGGATCCGTGGGAGCGTCTGGGATGCCGATGGAACGAGATCCAATCCGGCACCGAAAAGCCGTTGTCGGGCCGCTTCGTCTATCAAGTCCGCTGGCCGGACGGCACAGTGCGCGAAAGAACGCGCGAGATCGCGCCGTTTGACGATGAGCTGTTCAAAAAGGTCGGTAGCTAAGGCGCCTAAGCGCAGCGCCGTCATTAACCAAAGTTCAAAGCTCGTCGTTTAGGAATACGGTCGACCGACCATCTTCGCTGCGAGCCGACCATGAATTTTCCCCACGAAATCCAGTCGGCGCTGCTGTTCGACCGGCCCCCCACCCATCTCGAAACCGTGATGCGCAGCTTCCTCAACATCGAGGCGGCGAAGGGCAGCCTGCCGTACAATATCGTCGAGGCCAATCCCGGGGTCTTCTATCGCCTGTTCGGCGGCGGCGAGCTGATGATCACGCTCGAATATGTCGCGGGTCCCGCCAATGCCGAGGTGTTCAAGCAGTCGCTCGCCTCGGCGATCACGCGCATCTATTGCCCCGACATCGCCGAGCGCCTCATGCGCCATCGCGCGCACATCCTGATCGGCGTGTCGCATGGCGCTCTGGGATCGAGCCCCGAGATCGACCGGATGCTCGACACGATCGGCTATGCGCGGCCCGGATCGAACCTGCCGCAATTCCTCCGCCGCCTCGAAGCCTGCGCGCTGCTGTCGCGCATCGCGCAGGACGAGGTGCCGGCGAGCGTCGTCCACTGGACGCAAAGCAATCAGCTGATCCCCGGCGAGAAGTTCGACAGCTTTGCCGAAATGGCGCCGCCGAGCCTGCTCCACATCCACCCCTATCTGTTCGGCGGAGGCGAGAGTGCGGACGGCAAGACGCTGGCGGGCATCCGCACCTTCGGCGCGCGCCACTTCGTCGAGCGCGAAATCCTGATCGAACCGAGCGAGCTGCCTTGGGGCGCGAATCTGGAAACGATCCTCGCCTTCCTGCGCGTCGCGACCACCGCCAACGATTATGTCATCCCCGACGGCGACAGCTTCGGTCCCGAGGATCACAGCGAATCGCACCGCGTCCGTTATCGCGATGCCGAGCCGGGCGATGTCGCGCTCTATGAGATCGAGCCGCTGCTCCACCGCGAATTTGGCTATCAGTCGCCCAACTATGTGCCGCGCGACCGCATCTTCGATGACCGCGCGCCGCCCCTCGACCTGATGCCGCCCGCGAGCGACGCGCGCCGCGACCTGCTCGACGAATGGCGGTCCAAGCGCGCGATGGCCGAAGGCGTCGGCGGCAGCTTCGAAGTCCGCGCTCGGTCGCCAGCTCCGGCAAGCCCGCCGCCGCGTCCCGGCTTTGGCAACCGCCCGGTGTTCGGGCGCAAGGCGGGCTAACGCCGCCTCAGGCGTCGTGCCCCTCATAGGCATCGACGATCCGCCCGACGATCGGGTGGCGGACGACGTCGGCGCTGGTGAAGCGGCTGACGTTGATGCCCTCCAGCCCTTCGAGCCGCCCGACCGCATCGGCGAGGCCCGAACTCGCGGGGATCGGCAAGTCGACCTGCTTGGGGTCGCCGCAGATCACCATGCGGCTGTTCATGCCGAAGCGCGTGAGGAACATCTTCATCTGCGGGATCGTCGTATTCTGCGCTTCGTCGAGGATGATGAAGGCATCGGCAAGCGTGCGCCCGCGCATGAAGGCTAGCGGTGCGATCTCGATCTCTCCGCTCGCAATGCGGCGCTCGACCTGCTCAGCGGGCAGGCAATCGTGCAGCGCGTCATAGAGCGGCCGCAGATAGGGATCGACCTTTTCCTTCATGTCGCCGGGCAGAAAGCCGAGTTTTTCGCCCGCCTCGACCGCTGGGCGCGACAGGATCAGGCGCTGGACGCTGCCGGTGATGAGTTGCGCGACAGCTTGGGCTACCGCAAGATAGGTCTTGCCGGTGCCCGCGGGGCCGAGCGCGAAGATCACGTCGTCGCGCGCCAGCGCCTGCATATAGGGAACCTGCGACGGCGCGCGCGGGACGATCGTCTTCTTGCGCGTGCGGATCATGATCGGCGGTGCGGCATCGGCGTCGTGGCGGATGATGCCGTCGAGCGTCGGTTGCGCCGACATCGCGATCACCCCATCGACGGTGCCGGCGTCGACCTCCTGCCCCTTTTCGATCCGGTCATAAAGGTCGGTAAGCACGTCGCGCGCCCGAGCCGCGGATTCGGCCTCGCCCTCGATCTGCACGCGGTTGCCGCGCGCCGAGATATAGACGCCCAGCCGGTTTTCGATCGCCACCAGATTGCGGTCGAATTCGCCGAAGAGGATACCGAGAAGCTGTGTCCTTTCAAACTCGGCCGTCAATCGGACGCGATCGCCGGGTTCGGCGGGCGCTGCGGCGAGCGGGCGTTTGGACATCAAGCCTCCTGCAATTGGCGCACCATTGCGCCCAGACTGTTCGGACCAGCCGAGAGTATCTCTACATCGACCATATCGCCGATGGCCAGCCCCGGTGCGACGAGATGCGCCGATTGCAGCCAGGGCGTTTTGCCGATCAGCTGACCGTCGAGCTTGCCCTTGCGTTCGAGCAGCAGCCGCGTGGTGCGGCCGACGGTCGCCTGGTTGAACGCCTGCTGCTGTTCGTTGAGCAGCGCCTGCAACCGCTGGAGCCGGTCGTTCATCACCGCTTCGTCGATCTGGCCGTCCATCGTCGCGGCGGGGGTGCCGGGGCGGCGCGAATATTTGAAGCTGTACGCCATCGCATAGTTGGTGGCGCGGACGATATCGAGCGTCGCCTCGAAATCGGCGTCGCTCTCGCCGGGAAAGCCGACGATGAAGTCGCCCGATATGGCGATGTCGGGACGCGCCGCGCGGACGCGTTCGATGACGCGGAGGTAGCTATCCACCGAATGGCTGCGGTTCATCGCCGCAAGGATGCGGTCGCTGCCCGCCTGCACCGGCAGGTGGAGGAAGGGCATGAGTTGCGGGATCTCGCCATGCGCGGCGATCAGCCCTTCGGTCATGTCGTTGGGATGGCTGCTGGTGTAGCGGATACGCTCCAACCCATCGATGCGCGCCAAGTCGCGGATCAGGCCGTCGAGGCCGAGCGCCCGGCCTTTGCCATCCTCGCCGTCCCACGCGTTGACGTTCTGCCCCAGCAGCGTGATCTCTCGCACCCCACCCACAACGAGCGCCTGCGCCTCGGCGATCAGGTCGGCATAAGGCCGGCTGATCTCGGCGCCGCGGGTATAGGGGACGACGCAATAGGTGCAGAATTTGTCGCAGCCTTCCTGCACGGTCAGAAAAGCGGTCGGGCGCTGGCCGCCGGCGCGCTTGGGCAGCGCGCCGAACTTGCTGTCGAGCGGCATGTCGAGGTCGATAGCCTTCTCGCCCTTCGCCGCCCTGGCGATCAGCTCGGGCAGGCGGTGATAGGCCTGCGGGCCGACGACGACATCGACGCTCGGCGCCCGACGCGCGATCTCGGCCCCTTCGGCCTGAGCGACGCAGCCGGCGACCGCGATCGTCGGCGTGCTGCCGTCGGCGCGCTTCAGCCGACCGATGTCCGAATAGACCTTCTCGGCCGCTTTCTCGCGGATGTGGCAGGTGTTGAGTACGACCAGATCGGCATCGGTGCCGTCGGCGGCGGGCACATAGCCCTCGGCACCCAGCATTTCGGCCATGCGCTCGCCGTCATAGACGTTCATCTGGCAGCCGAAGGATTTGACGTGGAAGGTCTTGGCAGGCGGGGAAGCGGTCATGCGGCCCCGATAGTCCAGGATGGCGCCGAAATATAGGGGATTCGGCCCCTCATGCGGCAGGCTGTCCGGCTTCGTAGCGGACCGGGGCCACATTGTGCGGGAAGGGGCGTAGCGGCTTGCCGAGCGCGCCGACAAGCGCCTCCTCGATGCGCCGCCGCGCCTCGGCGGTGATCGCTTTGCGCCCCGGAAAGTCGCGCGGGTCGAAGGGATCGAGGAAATGGATATGGAGCGGAAAATTGCCCGGCCGCGCCAGGATACGCTTGGCATTGTCGCCGCCCGCCTCGACCCCGATCCAGCCGATCCATTCGGCGATCGCTCCATAATCGAGCATCACCGGCTGGACGAGCACGCCCGGCGGCGGCGGATCGAGCACCTGCATCATCGAGCTTTTGAACGGCAGCAGCGACTGGCCGTCGGAGGTCGTTCCTTCGGGAAAGACGGCGATCGACCAATTGTCGGCAAAGGCTTCGCGGAGGCGGTTGATCTGATCGGCAACCCCGCTCCGGTCCTCGCGACTGACGAATACGGTCCGATTGAGCCGACAGAGCCAGCCGATGACCGGCGATGCGTCGAGTTCCGCCTTGGCGACGAAAGCCGTGCCGCTCGCTCCCGCGAGAGCAAAGATATCGACCCAACTGATATGGTTCGAAATGAAGAATACGTCGCGGCGCAGTGGCGTCCCATGGCGGATCACGCGCGCTCCCGAAATATATCCGGCGAGGAAGAGGAACAGGCGCGGAAACGGCGAACCATATCGGACGATGCGAAAGAAATAATGGAGCGGAACCAGGAGGACTACCGCCAGAAACAGCAACAGCAGCCGCCACGCGATCCGCAGCTTGCCCGCCAGCGAGATCGGCAACGGATAGCCCGCCGCGATGGCAGCGCGCTCGGCCTGAGCGTCAGTCGTTCCGATCGAGGCGGACGCCATAAAGCTCCATGCGATGGTCGACGAGGCGGAAACCCAGCCGTTCGGCAATGACCTTCTGCAGCGCCTCGAGCTCTGGATCGACGAATTCGATGACCTTGCCAGTTTCGACGTCGATCAGATGATCGTGATGCGCCTCGGGTGCGGCCTCGTAGCGCGAGCGACCGTCGCCGAAATCGTGACGGTCGAGGATACCCGCTTCTTCGAACAGGCGGACGGTGCGATACACGGTCGCGATCGAAATGCCGCTATCGACTTTCGACGCCCGCTCATACAGCGTCTCGACATCGGGATGGTCCTCGCTGTCGGAGATCACGCGCGCGATGATGCGGCGCTGTTCGGTGATGCGCAGCCCCTTTTCGTGGCACAGGGCTTCGAGGTCGATGGTACCGGACATGCGGGCCTTTCCTGCAAGATGCAGCCGTCTTCGTTGTTCGATCTGTATAGGCACGCCCCGCGAATAGGACAAGGGCGGCACCTCGCGGTACCGCCCTTGCCTGCCCTTCCGGGCGATCGTTCGACGCGCGTCAGGCGGCCTTTTTGGCCTTGGGCTTGCGCCCGCCGCCACGGCCCTTGGTGCCGAGGCCGATTTCCTTCGCCAGCGCGCGGCGCTTTTCGGCGTAGTTCGGCGCGACCATCGGATAGTCGGCGGGCAGGCCCCATTTGGCGCGGTAATCGTCCGGGGTCATGCCATAATGCGTCATCAGGTGGCGGCGCAGCATCTTGAGCTTCTTGCCGTCCTCCAGACAGGTGATGAAGTCGGGCTTGACCGACGTGCGGATCGACACCGCAGGGACCAGCTTTTCTTCCTCGACCGGCGCGGTGCCGAGACCGGTAAGCGCGGCATGGACGTTATTGATCAGTACCGACAGGTCCGAAATCGCGACGCTGTTGTTGCTGACATGGGCCGCGACGATGTCAGCGGTCAGGGTGACCAGCATTTCGCTGGTATCGGTTTGATCCGACATGGCACAAATTCCTTATTTTAGTTACCCAGAAGATGGACGATTATTATTAAGGCTTTTCTTCATCCGGCGGCGATAGTGCCATTTTGGCAGCATCTCCGCAAGGTCTATCACCTAGTTATAGCGGTCCGGGAAGTCCGACGCATCGTAATCGCATCGCGGATCGCGCCGTCTCCCCCTCGATAATAGTCCTTGCGCCGTCCACATTCCGAAAAGCCGCTGCGCTCATAGAGATGAACCGCATCATTGTCAGCGCGCATTTCGAGGAAATACTCCTCGGCACCTTCGGCGCTTGCCCAGCCTTGCCAATCGGCCATCAGCGCCTTGCCGACGCCACGCCCGCGCCATTCCGGATCGACCGCGATGAGCAGCAATTCGCTTTCGGGGCCAGCCATCCGCGCTGCCGAAAAACCGCAAGGCTCGGCGCCGTCCCAAGCGAGGCAGACGCGCGCCGACGGCAGTGCGAACAATGTCAGCAACTGCGCGCGGCTCCACGCTTCGCCATAAGCCGGGTCGAAGGCGGCCTCCATCACGCGCATCACCGCCGCGAGATCGCCGACACGTGCCGGAGCGAGGCGGAAGTCGCCGGTCATGCCGGCGCCGCCATCGGCTTGGCGTCGGGCGCGCGGCCATAGGCCGGACTGGGATCGGCGAAGATCGCGGCGGCGGGCAGGCGGGTAAAGGCCCGCGCGTCGGGCAGGACGGCCAGCGCCGTGCCCGACCCGCGGCGCGCGACAAAGGCCTCGGCGCGGTTGCCGACGACCAGCGCGTGGTCGAGCGACACGGCCGCCTCGGGCAGCAACGAGCGGACGTCGCCACGCGGCGACAGGTCGGCGGCAAAGGGCTGGACGAACCATTGGCCGTGCCCGCCCTCGACCACAACGAGCGCACCGCCGGCGGTCGTAATGGCATCCGCGGCGCCGGCGGCGACAAGCGCCAGCGTCGAAAAGCCGAACGCAGGCACCTGCCAGCCGAGCGCCAGCGCGCGCGCCGCGGCGACCCCGATCCGCACCCCGGCAAAGCTGCCGGGGCCGCAGCCGACAAAAATCGCAGCGGCGCGCCCGCCGCCTTCGAGCTCGGCGATCAGCGGCACCAGCCGTTCGGCATGACCGCGGCCGATGATGTCGTGGCGAAAATCGGTCGCGCGCGCGCCATCGAACAGCGCGACCGAGCAGGCCTCGCTGGCGCTGTCGATGACGAGCCGACGGCCGTCAGATGATGCTGTTGAAACGGTCAAAACCCGGGCGCGGGCTGCGCTCGAAGATGGTCGCAGGGTCGCCGTAACCCAGCGTCGAGATGAAATTGCTCTTCACGCTGGGCTGATCGGCGAAGAAAGCGGCATCGACCGCGTCGTTGGCGAACCCCGACATCGGCCCGGTGTCGAGTCCGAGCGCGCGCGCGGCGAGAATGAAATAGGCGCCCTGCAGGCTCGAATTGCGGAACGCCGTCGTCTGCGCGAGTTCGGCATTGCTGTCGAACCAGCTCTTGGCATCGGCATGCGGGAAGAGCTCGGGCAGATTTTCGTGGAATTCCAGATCCATGCCGATGATCGCGGTCACCGGCGCCTTGCGGATCTTGTCGCCGTTGGCGGGCAGCGCCAGCGCGGCGAGCTTTTCCTTGCCCTCCTCGCTGGTCACCCAGAGGATACGCGCGGGCAGACAGTTGGCACTGGTCGGGCCGAACTTCATCAGGTCCCAGATCGCGTGCAACTGCTCCTCGCCGACCGGCTTGTCGACATAGCCATTGTAAGTGCGCGCGGTGCGAAACAGCTGGTCGAGGGCGGCGTCGGAAAGCGGCTCGCTCATCGGGTCATTCTCCTGATTGTCGGTGGATCAGACGGCGTGGACCGCCGTCACTTCGGGCACATAATGTTTGAGCAGGGATTCGATGCCGTTCTTCAGCGTCGCGGTCGACGAAGGACAACCGGCGCAGGCGCCCTGCATCTTCAGATACACATTGCCCTTGTCGAAACCGCGATAGACGATGTCGCCGCCGTCATTGGCGACCGCGGGACGGACGCGCGTCTCGATCAATTCCTTGATCTGGTCGATGATATCGGCGTCGGCGGGATCGTCGGCGAAACCACCCTCATCCTCGCCGGGAACGCTGATCCCTGCGGCGGTGCCGGGGTTGAACAAGGGCATCTGGGCCAGGAAATGGTCCATGACGATGCCGAGCACGTCGGGCTTGAGGTCGCTCCAGGCGACCCCCGGCGCCGCGGTGACCGAGACGAAATCGCGGCCGAAGAAGACACCGGTGACGTCGCCGAGCGCGAACAGCGCGGCGGCGAGCGGCGAGGCTTCGGCCTCTTCGGGACTGGCGAAGTCGCGCGTGCCGCTTTCCATCACCGCCTGGCCCGGCAGGAATTTGAGCGTCGCGGGATTGGGCGTCGATTCGGTTTCGATCAGCATGGGGGGCATGTGGGACGCGATCGGGCTTTGTGCAAGCCGACAAACATGCGCTAGAGGCGAAAAATGCGCCGTTTCTACCATTTCGCCGCGATCGACTGGTCGGGCGCGCGCGGCCAGCGCCAGCGGGGCATCGCGCTCGCGCTGGCGAGCGGAACGGCGGCCCCCGAACTGATCCGCCCAGGGCATATCTGGTCGCGCGCCGAAATCCTCGATTGGCTGGAAGGCATCGCGGCATCGCGCGCCGACATGCTGATCGGCTTCGACTTTTCCGCCGGCTTCGCCTTCGCGGACTGCGGCGCCTATTTCCCCGAATGGGCGGACAGTCCCGCCGATCTCCCCGCGCTATGGGCCTTGGTCGAACGGCTGAGCGCCGCCGATCCACATTATGAGATCGGCGGGTTCCTCGCGCATCCACAGGCACGGCGCCATTTCCGCCATGGCCGCGGCGACGTCGGCGACCTGTTCGAGGCCGGCGTCGGACGCCTGCGCATCGTCGAGCGCTATCAGCGCGATACGCGGCAGGCCGCAAGCGTCAGCAATTTCAACCTCGTCGGCGCGGCACAGGTCGGCAAGGCAAGCCTCGCGGGCATGCGGCTGCTCCACCGCCTGCACCCGCGCCTCCCGCTCTGGCCGCTCGATCCGGTGCCCGGCACTGGCCCGCTGCTCGTCGAAATCTATACCGGCCTGGCCGCGCGCGCCACCGGCGTATCCGCCGGGCGCAGCAAGATCCGCGATGGCGCCGCCCTCGACGCCGCGCTCGCGACGCTCGGGTCGCCGCCCTTGGGCCATGTCGGCGCGATCAGCGATCATAGCAGCGACGCGCTGCTGACCGCCGCCTGGCTGCGCGCGAAGGCGAGCGACACGGCGCCCTGGGTGCCCACCCCGCTCGACGATGCCCTCGCCCGCACCGAAGGCTGGACCTTTGGCATCATTTGACGCAAAGGGCCAGGCAGCGCCGGCTTAGCTCAGTTGGTAGAGCACCTGATTTGTAATCAGGGGGCCACGGGTTCGAATCCTGTAGCCGGCACCACCTCATGACAACCGGTATCGGGGGCGAGATGGACGAGGCGATGATGCTGCGCGACGCGGCGACCAGGCTGTTCGCGGGCGATTGCGACTGGTCCGATATCGAGGCGATGGGCTTGCCGCTCGCGCTGCTCGGCGAGGACCAGGGCGGCTTCGGGCTCGACCCCGTCGATGCGCTGGCGATCGTCCGGCTGGCGGGCGCCACGCTGGTGCCTTGGCCGGTCGGCGAGACGATGGTCGCCAATGCGGCGCGCGCGGGCGCCGGCCAAGCGCTGCTCGACGGCCCCGCGACCGCCGACGATGTCCCGATGCTCGGCGGCGCGATCGCCCGGTCCTTGCTCTGCGCGGGCGCGCTCGGCCGCGTCCTCGACCTGACGATCGAGCATGTGAACAGCCGCGAGCAATTCGGCCGCCCGCTCGCGAAATTCCAGGCGGTGCAGCACGCGCTGGCGCAGCTCGCAAGCGAAGTCGCAGCCGCCAGCGCCGCCGCCGACCATGCCGCCGCCGCCTTCGCCCGCCCCGCGGACGAAGCGGAAATCGCGGTCGGCGTCGCTCGCGTGCGGATCGGCGAAGCGGTCGGCATCGCCAATGGCCTCGCGCATCAGATGCACGGCGCGATCGGCTTTACCGAGGAGTATCAGCTGCACCGCTACACCACCGCGCTGTGGCGCTGGCGCGACGAATATGGCGGGCATCCCTATTGGGCGCGCAAGGTCGGCGCGGCGGCGCTGGCGGCGGGATCCGCCGGCTATTGGCCGCTGGTGACCGCAGCATGAGCGCCCTCGCCTTCCCCGCGCCGGTCGAGACCTATGCGACCCTGAAGCTGCGCGCCGAAGTTCGCGCTTTCCTTGCCGAGCAGCTCGGCGCCCGCACGCCGATGCAGCGCGCCGACAGCTGGAGCGGCTTCGACCGCGCCTTCAGCCGCGCGCTCGGCGCCCGCGGCTGGCTCGGCATGACCTGGCCGAAACGCTACGGCGGGCACGAACGCAGCGCCTTTGAACGCTATGTCGTCGTAGAGGAAACGCTGGCCGCCGGCGCGCCGGTCGCGGCGCACTGGATCGCCGACCGGCAGAGCGGGCCAACCTTGCTCAAATATGGTACCGAGGCGCAGCGCGCGGCGGTGCTGCCCGGCGTCGCGCGCGGCGAGACGGTCTTCTGCATCGGGATGAGCGAGCCGGGGTCGGGCTCCGACCTCGCCGCGACGCGCACCCGCGCGGTGCGCGACGGCGACCACTGGCGCGTGACCGGGACCAAGCTGTGGACCACCGGCGCGCACGAAGCCGATTATATGATCCTCTTCTGCCGCACGAGCGGCACCGCCGCCGACCGCCAGGCCGGAACCAGCCAACTGCTCGTCGATCTGCGCAACACCCAGGGCGTGACGATCCGCCCGATCATCGACCTCGACGGCAAGCATCATTTCAACGAGGTGCATTTCGAGGATGCCATCATCCCCATCGACGCGCTGATCGGGACCGAGGGCGAAGGCTGGGCGCAGGTGATGAGCGAGCTGGCATTCGAACGGTCGGGACCCGAACGTTTCCTGTCGTCGATCCAGCTGCTGATCGATCTGATCGGCGCGCTGCAGGGCGCCGAAGACGATGCCAGCCTGCTCGCGGTCGGGCGACTGACGTCGCATCTGGTCGTGCTGCGCCGCCTGTCGCGCGGGGTCGCGGCGATGCTCGAGGCAGGCGACAATCCCACCGTCCATGCCGCGATCGTCAAGGATCTCGGCGCCGTGTTCGAGCAGTCGATTCCGGAGATCGCGCGGACGCTGGTCGATATCGTCCCCGACGCAGCCTCGACGCGCAGCTTTGCCGCGGTGCTGCAAAAGACGATGTGGAACGCGCCAAGCTGGTCGCTGCGCGGCGGCACCCGCGAGATATTGCGCGGCATCATCGCGCGCGGCTTGGGGCTGCGCTAGCCGCTATCCGGGCGGGACGGGCGCCCCCACGGCGGGAGGAGCCTTGGGCGCGGGGTCGATCGGCACGCGCAGGTCGATACGCGCGCCGTTGATCTCGGTGCTGATGACCGCGTCGCCGCCCTCGACCCCGATGCGCGTCGTCTCGCCGACCGGGATCGCCTCGACGTCGGGCACGTCCTGCGGCTGGACCGGACCGCGCGGATTGCTCGGCGCTGGCGCCGGACGCGCCTTCTTGCCCAGCGCCTCGCCCATGAAGTTTCGCCAGATCCGCGCCGGCAGCCCGCCGCCGTTGATCCCCGCTAGCGGCGTGTTGTCGTCGTTGCCGATCCAGACGCCCACGATCAGCCCCTCGGCATAGCCGATGAACAGCGCATCGCGATTGTCCTGGCTGGTGCCGGTCTTGCCGAAATTGGCGGTCGGCAACCGCGCCGCGCGACCGGTGCCGCGATTGACCGCGGCGCGCAGCAATTGCTCGATCGCGTCATGGTCGCTCGACGAAAAACGGCCGGGTCCCGAAAACAGGCTGGCGAACCAGCCTGGCTCCTCGGCCTCGAAGGCGCGCGGGACCACCGGATAGCTGTTGGCCGCGACCCCGGCATAGGCCGCGGTGAGTTCGAGCAGCGTCATGCTCGACGTGCCGAGCGCGAGGCTGGGATCGCCCTGGGCCAGCGGCGACGTGACGCCCAGGTCGCGCGCCAGCGCGATGACCTTTTCGCTGCCGACCTCGTTGAACAATCGCACCGCCGCGACATTGCTCGATGTCGCAAAGGCATTTTCCAGGCTGATCGTTTCCGAATAGGCGCCGCCCGCATTTTTGGGGCGATAGGCGCCGGTTTCGATCGGCGTGTTGGCGATCTCGTCGTCCGGGTCCCACCCGTCGCGCAACGCAGCGAGATAGACGAACAGCTTGAAGGTCGAGCCCGGCTGGCGCCGCGCCTGCGTCACGCGGTTGAACGGCGAGTCGCCATAATCGCGGCCCCCGACCATCGCAACGACCTCGCCATTGGGGCGCATCGCAACGAGCGCGACCTGCGCCTTGCCGAGCGCCGCGCCGTTCATCGCGCGCCTCGCCGCCGCCTGCAACCGCGAATCGAGCGTCGTTATGATCGTCTGGCGCGCATAACCGACGTCGCTCAATTTGCGTGCTTCGGGCAGTGCCCAGTCGGCGAAATAGGTGCCGGTGGGCAGCGTGTTGCGCGTGCGCACGTCGATCCGCGGGGTGCGGATCGCCTTTGCCTCGGCCCCGGTCATCATGCCGGTGTCGGCCATGGCGCCGAGCACCAGCCGCATCCGCGCTTCGGCCAGCTTCGGATTCTTCGTCGGCGCGAGCCGCGAGGGCGCCTGCACCAGCCCTGCCAGCATCGCCGCCTGGCCGGGGGTCAGCTTCTCGGGCTGGCGATAGAAATAATGGAGTGAGGCAGCGCGCAGACCATAGGTATTGTCGCCGAAATAGGCGTTGGACAGATAGCGTTCGAGGATCTGGTCCTTGGTCAGCCAGGCTTCGAGCCAGAAGGCGATCAACGCCTCGCGCGCCTTGCGGCCCAGCGTCTTTTTGGGCGAGAGAAAGGTGAATTTCGCCAGCTGCTGGGTGATCGTGCTGCCGCCCTGCGTCTGGCCGCCGGTGACATTGCTCCACACCGCCCGCGCGACGCTGCGCGGGTCGATGCCCCAGTGGCTGTAGAAACGCCGGTCCTCGATCGCGAGGAAGGCGCCGGTGACATGCTTGGGCAATTTGGCCACTTGCACCGGTTCGTCGACGATCGCCCCCATGCGCGCGATCGGCGTACCATCGGAGGCGAGCAGGGTGATCTGCGGCGGTGCGATGGGTTCGAGCGACTTCGACAAGGGAGCGGTAATCGCCAGCCAGCCGACGAGCAGGATGAAAAGGATCGCGAAGATCGCAAAGCCGCGCGAAATCCGCCGCAGCCATTTGCGGCGCCGCGACGGCGGAACGGCCACCGGCGGCACGCCGCCTTCGGGAAAGGGGACGCCGCCTGCGCCGACCAAATTCGGGGCGATCTCGGGCGGGGATGCGGCGGGGCGACGGAATCGAAACATGCCTGAGCGCCGTATTAGACGGGCAATACGGCCTTGGCAAATGGCTTGGCACCCATGGCCAAGCCGATGTTTCGCCCTGAAGGCAACAAGTTGGTCGATCTTCCCCCAATGCATTGTTAGAAGGTGGGGAGTTTGAGGGGATCGCATTTGGCCGGCTTCTTCGCATTTATCGCGATTATCGTCCTTTTCATCTTGCTCATGGACACGCGCAGCCGACTCAAACGCGCGGAGGCGACGCTGAAGGAAGCCGCAAAGCGGATCGGCGCGCTGCAACGCCATGCCGGCCTGTTGCCGCCGAAGGACGGCGAGACGCCCGAACAGGCGCAGGCCGCGGCCGCCGCGCCGCTGACGGGCGGACCGCGAGCCGCTTCGCAGTCGGCGTCGGCGCCCCCACCACCCGCGCCATGGGCATCACCCTCACCGGAAACGCTCGATCGCTGGAAACCGAAAGACGACGCCTCCGCGCCCGTGCCGCAGGAGGAGGCCGCGCCCGCCGAACCGGCGCCGTGGCACGAGCCATCCAAAACGGGGCCGGAGGCAGAGGTCGCCCCTGTAGCCGCCGCCAGCGCCCCGCTGCCCGCCATATCGCAGCCGGCACCCGAAGAGGAAGCCGAAGCGGCGGGCGAACCGCAGCCCACCGAGGCCGAGGCCGACGCGCCGGAACCCGAACCCGCGATGGCACGCGTTGCCGCGCCGCCGCCTCCCCCCAAGCCGCCGATCAACATGGCGCAGCGCTTCGAAAATCTCTTCGGCAAGACGCTGCCGATCTGGGCCGGCGGCATCACGCTGGCCATCGCCGGGGTGCTGATCGTCCGCTACGCGATCGACGCCGGATTTTTCGCGCGCGTCCTCACGCCGGGGGTGCAGGTCATCGCCGGCATCCTCTTCGGTCTCGGCCTGATCGGCGGCGCCGAATATGCCTGGCGCAATGAGGATAAGGTCCGCGACCTGCGCGTGCCGCAGGCACTGTCGGGCGCGGGCATCGCGACGCTTTATGCCGCCATCCTCGTTGCGGCCAATGTCTATGCTCTGATCGGGCCGCTCGCCGCCTTTATCGGGCTGGCGGCGGCGACTGCGGCAGCACTCGGCCTCTCGCTCCGTTTCGGCCCGCCGAGCGCGCTGCTCGGGCTTGCTGGCGGCCTCGCGGCGCCCGCGCTGGTCGGCGCGATGCAGCCCAATGTGCCGCTGCTCGCGGTTTATCTCGGTCTCACCATCGCGGGGCTTGCCGGGGTTTCGCGGATGAAGCGTTGGCCCTGGCTGGCGCTCGCGGCGCTGGTCGGCGGGGTCGGGTGGAGCCTGTGGATGGTCCTCGCGACGAGCGCACTCGATACGCTCGGCTCGCTGTCGATCGGCGGCTATGTGCTGCTGCTGTCGCTCGCGCTGCCGATGCTCGCCTTCGACGGCCCGCGCGCGGCGCTGCTGCGCGCGGGGTCGGCGATCGTCGGCGCGCTGCAACTCGCGCTGCTCGTCGGCATCGGCGGCTTCGCACCGCTCCACTGGGGGCTGTTCATCCTGATCGCCGCCGCGGGGCAATGGCTCGCCTGGCGCGAAAAAGACTTTGCGATCGTCCCGTCGATCAGCCTCGCGCTGTCGATCCTGCTGCTCGCGGTCTGGCCCAGTCCCACCGCTTATTGGTTCAGCATCGTCGCGCTGGCGTTGGCGGCGATCCACGCGCTGCCCCTGCTCGCGCGCCTGTGGGACGAGGCGGGGACGTTACGCCGCACGCTCGAGCTTTGCGCGCTGGCGCTCGCCGCGCCGCCGCTCGTCAAATGGCATTTCTGGGATGCCGGCGATACCGTGCTGGCGCTGACCGCGCTCGGCGCGGCGCTGGTCACCGGCGCGGGCATCGCGCTCGGCTGGCGCGCCGAGCGCCAGGGCGACAGCCGCTTCGCCTGGCTGACCGCAGTCACCGGCCTACTGGTTGCCGTCGGCGCGGCCTTGCTCCTCCCGGCTTGGGTCACCCCGCTCGCGATCGGCGCGGTGGCGGCGGCGCTGCTCTTCTTCGGCAAGGCGGCCGGGGAACGCCGTATCGAACCGATCGCGGCGGGTTTCGTCGCCGCCGCGCTGGTGGCGCTGATCGCAACGCCGTTGGCGCTCGCCGAACTGCCGCGCCTGTTCGTCGGTGCGGGCGATGGCTTCGCCACACAGGCATTGCTGCGCTGGGCGGGTCTCGCGGCCCTGCTGGGCCTGTTCGCGGGCAAGGCCGAGGACCGCTTCTTCCGCTCCATCGCGCTCGCCCTCGCCGGCGGACTGGCCTATGGCATGTTCGCGCAGATCGTGCCGGGCTGGAGCCTGACGCTGGCGATGGGCGCGGTCACACTCGGCCTCTTCCTGCTCGCGCGGCGCAAGGCGTCGCTTCCGGTCGAACTGCTGGCGGCGGGCTTTGCCCTGTTCGCGCTGGGGCTGCTCGCAGTGACCGGACCCAATCTGGTCGCCCAATGGAGCCGCTTGTTCGGCAGCGATGCAATAGTCGGCGCGACCGATGTGATCCGCTGGGCGGGCATGACGGCGCTGCTCGCCTTGTTCGCGGCGAAGGGTGGGCACCCGATCCTGCGCTTCGCCGCGCTGACGATCGCCGGTGCGCTCGCCTACGGCACGCTGGCGCACGTCGTTCCCGGCTGGAGCCTGCCGCTGGCGATGGTCGCGGTGGCGATGACGCTGTTCGCGATCGCGCGGCAGCGCGCCGCCTATCCGGTCGAATTGCTGTCGCTCATCTATGCGCAGCTCAGCCTGCTGCTGCTCGCCGGGACCGGCCCGAACCTTCTCGCGCAATGGACGCGCCTCTATGGCAGCGACGCTGCGGTCGGCGCGACCGAAGTCGCGCGCTGGGCGGGGCTGGCCTTTGCGGGCCTCGCCTATGCACGGTGGTCGGGCACCCCCGTCATCCGGCGCGCGGGCCAGATCGCCGCCGCGCTGCTCGCCTATGGCGCCTTTGCGCAGATCGTCCCCGGCGGCTGGCTGATGCTCGTGCCCGCGATCGGCGGGGCCGCGACCTTGCTCGCGGCGCGGCGCCTCCCCTTGCCGCGCGTCGATGGCGCCGCGGCCGCCTTCGCGTTGGTGAGCCTCGCCTGGGCGGCGCTGCCGGTCGCGGCCTGGGCGCTCGAGGCGCTGATGTCGATCGCGGGGCAGCCGATGCTGCTCGAAAATGCCGCGCTCGCGGTCGATCAGCTGCTGCTGCGCCTGCTCATCCCCGCCGCGCTGTTCGCCGCCCCGCTGTGGCTGATCCGCGAACATCTGCCGCGCTGGCTGCTCCTTGCGGGCCTCGCCGTCGCGGGCGTGGTCGGCGGCATCGCCCTGCATTGCCTCTATCGCCTCGGCTTCGCGGCGGTCGCCGGCGGCGATTTCGTCGCAACCGGCGTCGGCCAGCGCCTGTTGTGGGAGGCTTTGCTGATCGGCGGCGGCTGGCTTGCGATGAGGCGGCAATGGACGGGCCTTGCGCGTCCCCTCGTATTCGCGGGGACGGCGCATGCGTTCTGGTACGGGCTGATGCTCCACAACCCCTTGTGGAAGCTGCAAGCGGTCGGCGACTGGCCGGTCGTCAACCTGCTCGTCCCGCTCTTCCTGCTGCCTTGGCTGGGGCTGAAGCTTATCCAGCGCCTGTTCCCGAACGCTCCTGCCCTGCTCGACCGCTTGGTACAGCTCGTAACCATGCTGCTCGTCGCCGGTTTCGCCTGGTCGACGCTCCGCCAGATCTTCCACGGCGCCTTGCTCGTCGGGCCGGGGGTCACCAACAGCGAGAATATCCTGCGCTCGATCCTGATTCTCGCGCTCGCGATCGGCTTCCTGCTGTGGGGCATCCGCAAGGGTCGCCACGACTGGCGCATCGCCTCGCTGGTCCTGATGCTCGGCGCAGTGGGCAAGGTGTTCCTGTTCGACGCCTCGGGGCTCGAAGGGCTGCTGCGCATCGGATCCTTCGTGGTGCTGGGCTTCAGCCTGATCGGCATCGGCTGGCTCTACAGCCGCCAACTCGCGCGGCCCGCGGCGCCCGAACCCGGCGAGACTTAGGACCTATGGAAGGACGACGATCTTGCCGATCGCGGTCCCGTCCTCCGACGCCCGATGCGCCGCAGCGATCGCTTCGATCGGCTAGTGCGCCAAAAGTGGGGAAAGGTGGGACGATTCTGTTGCCCGGCTCGTCCCCAGCCGCTGGTATCCGATTCTGTTGCCCGGTTCGGTCCGAACCGCGTTCTATTTGAATAACCTTAGGCCGTGAGGCTTATCGGTTACGCAGCCAGAGCGAGTGCT
>JAEULK010000046.1 GCA_016793775.1 Sphingopyxis sp.
GCCGCGCGCCGGCAAATGGACCGATGCGGCGACGGGCGATCATGGCGATCTCCTCGACGTCATCGCCGCAAGCTGCGGGCATACGAGCTTTCGAGAGACGCTCGACGAGGCACGGCATTTCCTCAGCCTGCCGATGCCGGATCCGTCGCCCCCGGGGCCGAAAGCGAAGAAGGCGGCGCAGGGATCGCCCGAGGCGGCGCGCCGCCTATGGGCGGGGTCGAGGCCGATGGCTGGTACGCTGGTTCGCTTCTATCTCAATGCTCGCAAGATCATCGACCTCAGGGCCGGGGATCCGCTCCGCTTTCATCCGCACTGCTTCTATCGACCTTCCGGGGAAGACGAACCGGGCGGACCGCCGGCATGGCCTGCCATGATCGCTGCGGTCACGAGTGAGGATGGCCGCGTCACCGGCGTTCATCGAACCTGGCTCGATCCGGCAACAATGGACAAGGCGCCCGTCGCCTGTCCCCGCCGCGCCATGGGGTTGCTGCTCGGTCACGGTGTCCGCTTCGGACCGGCGGCGCCCGTCATGGCCGCGGGCGAAGGGATCGAGACTCTGCTGTCGCTCCGCGAGCCGATGAGGGCGATGTCGATGATCGCCGGGCTTTCCGCCGCGCATCTCGCGGCGATCAAATTTCCGAGTGCGCTGCGCCGCCTCTATGTCGCCCGCGATGACGATCCCGCCGGTGCCGGCGCCCTCGCTACGCTGACTGAGCGCGGCGCCGGCGCCGGTGTCGAGGTCTTGCCGCTCGAGCCGGAGCGCGGCGACTTCAACGCCGATCTCGTCCTTCTCGGCCGCGACCGTCTTGCGCGGTCGCTGTCGCGTCAGCTCCGTCCATCGGACCGTCATCGCTTTCTCTGACGGCCGCCAGTCGGCCGGAAAGGGGAGCAGGTGGCGGGCGCGGGAACGGCCGTGGTGTCCCGGTAATGCCGCGCTCCGGCCTTCGCAGAGGGCGACTGCGGCAGACGGACCGGCATCGCAATGGCGGCGTTCGCGGCAATTTTCCGCCGGGGCCCTGGGGCCCCTTTGCATCGCGAAGCAAAATTGCCGCGCGCTCGCCATCCTCCGCTGCGCTTCGGCCCCGCCCCTTGGGCGGGGTGCGGTCCCGTGCCGCCTGCCGCTGCCTGTCGCCGCGAAGGCCGCGCGGGGCGCGGCCACAGGAGACCCAACATGACCGATGCCAGCGACGATCCCGACACAAATGCTGCCGAACCCGGTTCGACCGCCTATCTCCTCCAGGAGATGCAGCTCTTCGGCTACCGGCCCTATGAGGACGAACCCGATCCGCGGCCCTTGCCCGACGCGCAGCTCGCCGGAGGCGCGATCGCCGACATGTTCGATGGGCTCGCCGCTTGTCTCATCGAGACCCGTATCGAGCCCGACCTCGAGGATTTGCTGTGGAACCTCGTCAATCTTTTCCACCGCGCCGGCGAGCGTATCGAACGCACCCTCGACGACAATGAGCAGCTCCAGCGGCGGTTGCAGCGCGAGCAGGATGGCAGTGAAATCCGTTCGGTGGAACTCGAGCGGGCGACCCGCGAGGGCATCTCGCTGATCGAACGGCGCGATGCCATGGAATTCTTCCGTGAAGCGTCCGCTGAGCAGTTCCGTCTGCTCCTCCGCAAAGCCTGGGCACCGCGAGCGGGATCGCGCGTCCGGCACCAGACGTTGACCGCCTCGCTGATCGACAGCCGCGACTTTCTCGACGCCAAACTTCGCGAACGTGCGGCCGCCTTGCTCCCTGAGGGCACCCGCATCGCTTTCACCGGCGGCAGCGATGTCGGCGAGCATCGAGCGATCTGGGATGTGCTCGACCGGACGCGCGAACGGCATCCCGACATGGTCCTGCTTCACGGCGCGGCGCCGACGGGCGCCGAGCGTGCGGCGGCGTGCTGGGCCGACGCGCGCGGCGTGGCACAGGTTGCCTTCCGGCCCGAATGGAACCGGCACGGCAAGGCCGCCCCGTTCAAGCGCAACGATCGCCTTCTCGAGGCGCTGCCGGTCGGGCTCATCGTGTTTCCGGGAACCGGAATTCAGGACAATCTCGCCGACAAGGCGCTTAAAGCGGGCATTCCGCTCTGGGATTTCCGGAAGCGGGGAGGCTGATGTGACACTTTTGCGGTCGTTTCGGGAGATAGGCTCAAATTGGACCTATCTTTCGAATATAGTTGGAAAATATGGAGTTAGCCCGCACTTTCAGACTCTCCCAAGATCGCCTCGACCAGCAGCGATCGGCCGCAAGCGGGTGCCAGCCTGGTAAGAGGGCACGGCCCGCCGCATTGACGAGGGGCTCGCGGACCGGACTGGTCGGAAACACCGGTCGGCGCGCCATGGGTCGAAATGCCGACGATCGACGCTGCGCATGCTTTTGCGCTCGACGTCTCTCGCGTGAAGGACAGGGCCGGGCTTGCGGACCTCCTGCGGGAAGCCTGTTCGCGGATGGGCTGCTCCTGGTACGCGCTCAGCCACCATATCGATTTTCTGGCCGCGCCGGACCGGGGAATCCGGGTTCACAATTATCCCGAGGAGTGGGCGCACTGGTTCGACGAACGGCGGCTCGGCGCGACCGATCCCGTCCACCGCGAAAGCCAGCGGAATATGTCGGGATTTCTTTGGCACAATATGAGGCCCGAACGGCCCGAGGACGAGATCATCCTGGCAGAGGCGCGCCGACACGGCATCGGCGATGGGCTCACCGTCCCCGCCCATCTTCCCGGGCACGCGCACGGATCGGTGTCCTTCGCCTGGAAGCCGGGAGCGGTAGCCAGCGCGGATGCCTTGCAGTTCGCCCGGATGATCGGGGGTCCGGCCTTCGACGCCGCGCGTCTGATTGCCTATCCGGATCTCGCGCACCTCGGGCCCAGGCTGACCCGCCGGCAGCGCGAGGTGCTGATCTGGTCGGCCAAGGGTGAAAGCGTTCGTAGGATCGGGCTGAGGCTCGGTCTCAGCCCGGACACGGTTCGCGAGCATTTGCGAAACGCCCGGCAGCGCTACGAGGCTAACGGCGGCATCACGCTCACGGTGCGGGCGCTCTACGATGGCGACATCAGCTTCGAAGACATCGCCAAGCGCTGAGAAAAATCACGAGCACCCCCCAATCATGCTATGGTGCGGGGGCAAAAAGCCCTTCAATTGGAACGCCTCTTTTCAAACGGAGGCTTATCCATGTTGCTTATTGTCGATTCCACTAACCGGGCGCTCGAGCACAAGGCGATGCGCACGATGTTCGAGGCGCGCAAGCGCGTCTTCATCGATCTGCTGAAATGGGACCTGCCGGCGCTCGCCGGGCGGTTCGAACTCGACCAGTTCGACGATGAGGATGCGAATTATCTCATCGTCACCGATGAAGGCGGCGAGCATCTCTCGTCGGCCCGGCTCCTGCTGACGACGCGGCCGGCGCTGCTCGACAGCCTCTTCCCTGGCCTCGTCGACGGCGAGGTTCCGCACGGCGCCGATGTCCTCGAAATCACGCGCTTCTGTCTGTCTCCTGGCATCGGTGCGCGCCAGCGGCGCATTGCGCGCGACGCGCTTCTTGTCGGGCTTGCCGAATTCGCTCTCGCGAACGGCATCCGCACCTACACCGGCGTCGCCGAACTCGCCTGGTTCCGCCAGATCCAGACCTTCGGCTGGGACTGCCGCGCGCTCGGCGAGCCCGTCCTTCACGCCGGCCAGGCGCTCGTTGCGCTTCGTATCGATATCGACGGATCGACCGTCGAGAAGCTCGCGGGTGCAGGCATCGTCAGCAACGCCGCCGCGGCGCCAGCCGCGTTCGCTGCTTGAGGAGGGCGTCATGATCATCAATCAGGCTTCCCTCGACGCGGCGCTTCCACGGTCAGCCGCCAGCCGCGAACTGATGGCGCAGGGCTATACGATCCTGCGCGGCGCGGCCCCGGCGGAGCTTATCGCGGGCATCTCGGAGGATCTCGGCCCGCGTTTCGAAGCCACGCCCTTCTGCGAGGGCGGCTTCTACGGCGCACGCACCAAGCGCTTCGGACGGTTGCTCATCCGGTCGCCGCTGATGGCGGATCTCGTGATGAATGCGGCGATCCTTGGCCTCGCCGAACGGGCGCTGGGCAATTGGTGCGACCGCATCCAGCTCAACCTGGCACAGGCGATCGAGCTTCACCCGGGCGCGCTCGCGCAATTCCCGCACCGAGACCAGGATATGTGGCAGGGTGCGCTTGGCGAGGTTGAATATCTGATCAACGTCATGTGGCCTCTGACGCGCTTCACCGAGGAGAATGGGGCGACGATCATCTGGCCGGACAGCCACGGCGTCGAGGCGCTTGTCGATGAGCCGAAATGCGATCCTCTCGTCGCTGAGGCCGAGCCCGGCGACGCGATCGTTTTTCTCGGCTCGACGCTTCATGGTGCCGGTGAGAACCGAAGCGCCAGTGTCCGGCGCGGGATTATCGTCAGCTACTGCCTCGGCTGGCTCAAGCCTTATGAAAACCAATGGTTGGCCTATCCACCGGAGATTGCGAGAGGCTTCCCACAAGATGTCGCGGCGCTCGCCGGCTACGCCCAGCACAGGCCCAATCTCGGCAATTTCGAGGGACAGTGCCCGTCGGTGCTATTCGATGGTTATCCCGATGGGCCGCTGGCGGCGATCGACGCCTTGCGGTCCGACCAGGCTGCGCTTCTGGCGGAGCATGTTGCCGGCCAGACAGTCCGCGACGAACGGGCACGGGCGGCATGAGCCCCGGCACCACCATGGAGCGGGTCTATATCGACCTCAAGGTCCGTATCATGACGGGTGCCTATCCGCCGGGCACGCGGCTCGACCCGCGGCAGCTAGCGCGGACGCTCGATGCAAGCGCGACGCCGGTCCGCGACGCGCTGCACCGGCTTTCGGGCGAACGCATCGTCGATAGCTGGCACCAGGAGGGATTTCGCCAACCACTGTTGGCGGAGGCCGACCTTGCCGAGCTTTACGAGTGGGGCGGCATGCTTCTCGCGCTCGCGCTCAAAGGCCGCAGCCCGTCGCCGACCAACCCGGCGGGCTTGAGCGAACTGCAACGAATCGCCCCTTATCCGGAGGCTCTGGACTCGCTGTTCGGCGTCATCGCCGTCGGCGCTGCAAATCGTGAGCTTCGCTACGCCATCGTCAATTTCATCGAGCGAAGTAGGGCATTTCGTACAGCCGAGCTTCGGATTGACCCAGGATCGCGTGCGACGCTTTCGGCCATGGAGGAGGATTACAGGTTCGGCCGCTGGACCTCTTTACGAAGCAAAATCACGAGCTTCCATCGGCGTCGGATCCGGCAGGCGGGCCGTATTGCGGCCGCGATCAGACCGCGAACCGACCCGCTCCGATAACATTCGGGCTATAGCGAAATTATAAAATTCCTATTCGAAATCAGAGGCGTAGCTTTGACGTTGCCGCAATTCCGCGGCATCAACCAAGGAGGGTCCCATGGACCGCATCGACAACGCCGACATCGAAGAACTGGGCATCGCGAGCGTCGAAACGCTCGGCGGGCTTCTGCCCTATCCGGAGGATGGCTCGGTCATCCACTTCAAGCCCGATGGCGCGATCACCGCCGACTGACGGGATGGCGGGCGCGGCGCGCTGCGCCGCGTCCGTACCGGCATGATGGATCACCACCTCCCACACCATATCAGCTTCACCTTCGCAGGGGGCGGCGCCGTTCTGCTCGATCTGGAGCGTGACCGGTATCTGATGCTGCGCGGGGCGGAGGCCGCCGCGATGCGGGCACTCGGCTCGGCTCGCGCCGGCACGGAGGACGAGGAGGCGATTGGCCGGCTCGTCGCGCGCCAACTGATCGGGCAAGGGCCGGGGCCGCTCGTTGAGCCGATCGCTGCTCCTGTGCCTGCGGTCAGTGCGCTCGAACTGGCGGGGCCCAGCGAGCGCGCGAGCGCGATCGAGATCGGCCGCTATCGGCTCGAAGCCTCGCTGGGCCTTCGCCTGGCTGGCCTCGGCCAGACCATAGCCCGATGGCGGAACTTGCTGGCAGCCTCCCAGGTGAGCGCGGTCGACCCGGATCACCGGTATGCGGCGGCTGTCGCCCGGGGATATGCGTCTGCCCGCGTTCATCTCCCGTGGCGCCGCCTTTGCGTCCCTGACAGCTTGGCGCTCGCGCGATTTCTTTGGCGACGCGGCATTCCCGGCGAACTCTATTTCGGCGTGCGGCTCGATCCCTTCGCGGCGCATGCTTGGGTCCAGCTCGGCGACATGATTCTCTCGGACAATGTAAATGTCGTGGCGGACTATACCCCCGTGTTTCGGCTGTGACGCTCCGCATCGCTCTCCTGACCGGTCGGGGCCGCGCGCCGCTCCCGGATGGGTTCGTCGATGCTGCGGCGATCGGTCGCGCTAGGCTCCTTGTCGAACGGAACACGCCGGCCGGCATCGCCAACGGCGCGGCACTGATCGGCTGGGCCTTCCACCGGCAAGGGGGCGGCCCATGCGAGAGCCTGAGCCCGTCCGAAGTGGAGCGTCTGGTTTCGAGCGACGGTGCCTGGGCCATTCGGGAGCTTTGGGGCAATTTCCTGCTTTTCTGGGCCGATCCCACGGGTCGCACCATGTTGCTCCGATCGCCGATGACCGGGCCGCCGCTCTTCTGTTTTGGCGAGTTCGGCATTGCCGGAGCCGTGCGCGTGATCGCGTTCACAGATCTGTCGCTGGCACGCAGCCTCGGCTTTGCGCTCGACGAGCCCGACCCTGCGCGGATCGATGCCTGGATGCGCTTCCCGTTGCTGCGCGGCGCCGAAGGGGAGATCAGGGGCGTACGCGAACTTCTGCCCGGCGAGATCATCGCTCTCGAAGACAGACGGCCATTGCCGACGAGCTGGTCCCCCTGGGACCACACGCACCGACCGCCCGAGCGGATCGAACCCGAGCATCTGCGCGACAAGGTGAGCCGCACCGTCTCGGCCTGGAGCATGCGCTTCGAGCGTGTCCAGCTCGAACTATCGGGCGGGATCGACAGCAGCATCATGGCGGCATGCCTCGCAGGGCGACGGAGGCCATGGCGGGGACTGACGATGGCAACGGCCGATCCCGACGGAGACGAGCGGCCCTATGCGCGTGCCGTCGCGGAGCGCGTGGGTGCGCCGCTTGCCGAATGGCAGCGTCCCTCGTTCGGCGACCCGATGGCACCGGTCGGCACCCTTAGGGCGCGGCCGGGAGGCTTTGGCCTGCTGGGACCGAGCGACCGCGCCTATCTCGAAGCCGCTCGCGAATTCGATGCCGATGCGATTTTTACCGGGACAGGCGGGGACAATGTCTTTGGTTATCTCACCTCGGCTGCTCCGGTGCTCGATGCCCTTCGCTACGCGGGACCGATCGCAGCCTGGCGCGCTGCCGGCGACCTCGCCCGGCTCGCGAACGACAATATGTGGCGCGCGCTCGGTTATTCGGCGAAGCGGCTGGTGAAGCCCCCCGCTCTGTGGCCGGTCGACCATAGCCTGCTGTCCGGGCGGTACAGTCAAGATTGTCCCAATCATCCGTGGATGCCGGAGGCGCACCGGGCGTCGCCCGGTCAGCAGGTATATGCCATCAAGCTTCTCATCGCTCAGCCCTTCCTCGACGGATATGACCGGGCGCTCGCGATGCCGATGATCGCGCCCTTGCTCTCGCAGCCGATCATCGAATTCACGCTTGGCGTGCCGAGCTGGCAGTGGGGCGAGGGCGGGCAGAACCGCGCCCTCGCTCGCAAGGCCTTTCGCCGAGATCTTCCTGAGATGGTGATCGAGCGACTTGGCAAAGGGCGAATCCTTTCGGTCTTTCTGCCGGCATTCGAAGCGCATCGGTCCCGCCTGCGCTCCTACCTCCTCGACGGCTGGCTAGCAGGTGCCGGTCTTCTGGACCTCGACGCTATCGCGGATCTGTTTGCGGACGACAGGCGGCCGGATCCGGTGATGGTCACGCGGCTGTTGAGTTTTGCCGACATCGAGCGCTGGGCGCGTTCGGTGACCGGGCACGCGGATATTGCGTGAAGGCGGGCCTGTCGTTTGCGAGCGAGCAATGTTGGAAGGATGTCGTGCCGGGCGGCCCCCGGGGGAGGGTCTCCCGGCACGAACCTATCGCGCGGGGGCGGGCAAGGGTTGCCCCGCGCGATAATGGCGCCAGCGTTCATATTGCTCGGATTTCCCGGGAGCTGGGTCTTCCTCGCCGGTCAGCCAGAACCGGAACCAGTCGAGATTGCGATCATAGACGGCGCGCTTGTGCCGCGGCTGATATTTATTGTGCAGCTCGTCTGCATAGACGACCATCTCCGCCGGCTTGCCGGCACGCTTGAGTTTCGTGTGCAGCTCGGCGGTCCAGGGCGCCTCGGCGTCAGGCAACTGCATGAGGATCGGCGTATCGATCGCGCCGATGTTGAAGACGGTCGACGCGGTGCGCCAGCGCGCCGGATCGGTGTCCGGATCGCCGATATTCCAATAATCCTTCAGCATGGCCTCGAAACCCCGGTCGGGAACGGCATTGGTCCAGAAATAATGCGGGGAAATCTGGCCGGTGCCGATCGTCGCAGCCTTGAAGTCCGCGCCATGGCGGATGGCCCAAAGCGCCACGCCCGAACTGTGGCTGAAGCCAGCGATACCGACGCGGTCGGGATCGATGAGCTTTCGTTTGCCGAGATCGTCGATTGCCGATGCGATGACCTTGCGGGCGAGCTCATAGGTCCCGTCGGTCCCGCTGCCAGGCGGTCCGCGAAACGGATCTATGCAGAGCACCGCGATGCCATGCTCCGCAAGCGGTAGCATCGGCAACTCTTCACCGGTGCCGCCCTTCAGGAAGCCGGCGCAATGGTAATTCTGGACGACGACTGGCGGCGGCACCTTCGCGCCCTGAGGCCTCAGCAGGACAGCAGAATAGCCACCCGAGAGTTCGAGCGGCGTCGCCTCAGCATCGATCCGGGCGGCCAGCGCAGCATTCGGCTCGAAGGTCGCCCGCCGCTTCCCGCTCTCGAGATTGATTGAGACGAGCCGCGGCGGGACAAGCGGCGTGCTCTCGGCGCAGGTCAGGGCGCTTGCCGACACGGCGCACCGGAGCGGTCGGTCGGCAAGGCGGAGGGCGCCGTCGGTCACTGCGAGTTTGCGGGCCCGGGCTGCGCCCACCCGCCAGAGCCACACGCCTTCCCGGGCGCTGCCTTCGGCGACGAACAAGAGCAGCGTGTCATGGCCGGGCCGCCACGCGACCGCGAGCAGCCTGGGTGAGCCGCATGTCGGCGCGTTGCACATGGTCCGGCGACCATCGGGGCGGGTGACAACCAGCCGAGTGTCGCCATTCTCCCTCTCGATGTCGGCACGGCTGCCATCTGCCGAGGTCACCGAAGCGCCTTGCGCTGCCGAAATCTGTCGCGGGCGAAAGGCCTCGGCGGCGGCGGCAGGTTGAGGAGAATTGTCTGCCGCGACTACGATATCGCGGCGCGGCGCGTCCCAGAGCAGCGGCTTGCGGTCGAACCACGGCCCCGAGAATCGCTGCATGAAGCGTTTGCCGTTCTCGATGATCCCGCCAGCGATCGCCTGGTTGAGATCGACGCTGGCGTCGACCAATACGCCTTCGTCATAGGCCGCTAGCTGGGCGTCCGCGATCATCCGCCGTGTGGCTCCGATCGTGTAGCGAATGAGTTCTCCATCGTCCGACACCGCGAAGTCGAGGAGGTCGGCCTCGTTCCGGATCTCTTCGCGGGCGCCTTGGCCATCGCGCCAGTGCCAGAGGGTCACTTCGCCTTCGTTCAGTGCGAGAAACCGAAAGCCGCGGCTGTCCTGGTCCCAGATCGGCGTCTGGTCGGCGATAAGACCCGCCCCGTCGATGCGCGCGTCGCCGCCGCTTGCCGCATGCACCGGCGGATCTCCGTCTACATCGCCCACATACCAATCGAGCGTGATCCGGTTGGCCTCGATCGATGGCTGGCTGACCCGGAACGCAACGCGCCGGCCATCGGGGGAAAGGGTGGGGCCGCTGATCTCCGCCACCTGGGCGAGATCGGTGGCCGTCACCGGCTCCCGAGCCGCCGCCGCGGGAGCGGCGACGGCGAGCAGGGCAGCGGCAATCACCATGCGATGACGGCCTGGAGCGCCATATTCCTCCCGATGGCGCTCGCCTGTTCGGGATCATAGGCGAGCGCATAGCTCGGCCCGCGGAACTGCGCGTAGGGCGGATCCTTGTCGAACAGATTGTTCACGCTGAGGCTCAGTCGAAGCGAACGGCCCTCGGGGTCGCCGATCCGGACGCCAAGCTGCAGGTCAACGGTCGTCCAGCTCTTGACGCGCTCGACCGGAGTGACGGTGAGATTCCGGTACCCGCCGACATGGTTGAAGGCGATGCCGCCGTCGAAGGCACCGATCGCATATCCCGCGCGCCCGCGTAGCCGGAGCTTCACCGGATTACCGAGCGTGCCGACCACATGGTCACGCGGGGCGCTCGCGGTAATCTGGTTGTCGATCGCGAGCAGCCTGGTGCCGCCGACGCTGAGCGAAAGGCTGCCCTCACCAATGGGACGCGAATAGGCGAGGTCGAAATCGAGGCCCCTGATGGTCGAGGTCGAGAGATTTCGGGTGCGAAGGTCGATAATCGCGCGCACGTCGGCGGGCGCGACGCCGAGCCCGTTCGAAAAGTTTGGTCCGGTGAAATAGCCGTTGATCACGGCGAGATCGGGATTGTCCTCGATGATCGGTGCATAGAGGTCGCGCCGGCTCAGGATGTTCCTGCTGTCGCTCGAGGCCGAGGCGATCCGGTCCCGGTAGCGAATTTCGAAATAGGTCAGCGACAGCTTCGCGCCGGGGATAGCGCGCGGCTCCAGATCGAGGCGGGCGGTCCAGCTCTCCGCCCGTTCGGGCTGGAGGTCGGGACGGAAGCCGAACAATGCGAGGACGACCGTCTGGCCCGTCGGCGAGGCGGGATCGGCGACGCGAAGGGTCTGGTAAAGCGCGTTCGCCGTTCCCACGAGTTCGTCGAAGAAGGGGGCGCGGAACGACTTTCCATAGGAGGCGCGCAGCGCCAGCCCCGGGAGCGGCGTCCACCGGGCGCCGAACTTCGGGTTCGCCGTGTCTCCGAAATCCGAATAATCCTCATAGCGTCCCGCCGCCGACAGGGTGAGCGCGCCGGGGAATGCGCCGCCGCTTTCGAAGATCGGCACGACAAGCTCGCCATAGACGGCCTTGACCACGCGTTTGTCGGGGAGGCCCGGAATGCCGATTACCAGCGGCGTGTCGGTGACAAGGTCGAGCGTTTGCGAGAATGTGAAGCGGTCGCGGCGATATTCGGCTCCGACGGCCATCTTCACGTCGCCGACCGGCAGCGACAGCAACTTGCCGTCCGCGCGGAGCGCTGCCGTCCAGACCTTGAAGCGCGTTTGCGCGACGATGCTACCGCGCAGGCTGTCGATCAGAGCCGGCTCGTTGACCGCGCCATCACCGAAGACATTGATCGCCTGTGCCGGATTGGTCGCAGCGAGCGCGCGCGAGAAGCGCAAGCTGTGGACGAGGTTGAAGCTGTCATAATGTTCCTGCTGACGTCCGAAGCCGCCAGTCAGCTCGATCGCCCAGCTGCCTATATCCGCGCGGGCACCGGCGAGACTGTTGAATGCCTTCGCCTTGCCTCGCAGGCTTTCCGGGCCGAAATCTGCCGCCGGATCATAATAGACGGTGATCGGCTGTCCCGTCCCGATCGGATCGACATAATAGGGATTGGCGCTGGTCACCCGAACGGGCGTGGGGCCGCTGACCCGGCGCCGAGCCTCGAAGTCGCGCTCGGAATAAAGCGTGCGCGCAAAGAGAGTGATATGCGATCCGAGTGACTGCTCGATGCTTGCGTAACCGCTCGCCGTTTGCTGCTCGGGAAGGATATCAGTGTGTCGGCGGGCGTCGCCGCGATTGAAGTCCGGCGACAGCGTCAGATCGGCTGCAGCCAAATTGCGCCCATCCTGCCCGCGGGGAATGAGGAAGCGCTGGCCGTTTGCTGCCACGATCGTCCCCGGACTGTTATAGTTCGAACGAAGGTCGGGGCCGCCGAAGGGGCGTAAATCCTCGGTGGCAAAGGGCCGTTTCGTCGCCGCCAGATTGCCGCGACGGCTATATTCCCCGGCCACGACCAGATGCCCGCTGGACCAACCCTTGCCGAATATCTGGCTGACCTGGACCTCGCCATAGTCGCCGTCGGCCGTGCCGGCCCTGAGACGCGTCTCTGCGCCCTCGAAGCGATTGCGGAAACGGATGTTGACGACCCCGGCCACCGCGTCGGAGCCGTAGATTGCGGAAGCGCCGTCGGTGAGGATTTCGACGCGGTCGACGATGATCGATGGCAGTAGCGATACGTCCGCATAGGCCCCCGAACCGCCTCCGAGGGCAGGCCTTGCACCGTCGAACAAGGTTAGTGTGGCGCCGGGACCGAGGCCGCGCAAATTGATGCCGGTGCCATAGGCGATATTCGAAGAGGCCTTGCCACGGTTGCTGAACCCAACATTGGCCTCGGTGGGCCCGCCCGAGAAATTCTGCGGGATAGTATGGATGAAGTCGGCGAGCGTCGCGCGGCCGCTCTGATCCAGCGCCTGCCGGTCGATCGTGGTGACCGGCGAACCGACCGGTCCTACGCCGCGAATTCGCGAACCGGTCACGATGATCGCATCACTCGTGGGCCCGTCAGTCGAGGAGGGCTCCGCGGCAGCGCCGTTTCCCGATCGCAGCACGAGGGTTCCGTCGACGAGTTCGACGACGAGCCCGGTTCCGGTGAGCAACCGGGTCAAGGCTGCATCGCTCGACATGCGTCCGCGAATGGCATTCGACCTGTGGCCTTCGACGAGTTCCGCCGCGAACAGGATCTGGCGCCCCGACGCATCGCTATATTTGCGCAGAGCGTCGCCAAGAGGCTGTGCCGCGATGTCGAAACTGCGTTGTTCAGCCTGGGCGGCGGCGGGTGCCGACCAGAGCGCGCTAGTCGCACAGCTCGTCGTCAGGATAGCGGCCAATAACGTCTTTTGCATATTTCCCTCCCAGCGGCCCTTGTGGCCGTCTGAGGGGGAAAGACGTGGCGGTCGGAACTTTCCCTAGTTTTTTATTTTCGCCTTCAGAACGACGGACGCGCCAAACTCTTCGACGTCGAGGTCGAGCGCGATGGCGAGCTTGCGCGCGAGCGACCTCGCGTCGGCGACGTCGAATTTCCCGCTGATCGGTCGCGCCGCCAATGCCGTGTCGCCCAGTTCTATCTTCAAAGAGTTTACGCGATTGGCGCGGTCGATGACGGTGCCGAGGGGCAGTTTGTCCGCAATGAGCAGGCTGTCCGGCTCCGCGACCGGCACGGGGCTGACCGTTTCGGTCGACGGTGCGTCGCGTTCCAAGCCTACGATCTCGGGTCCGCCGTTCGCGACGGTTGCTCGCTGGCCGGGACGGAGGCGGATCGGTGCGGCGCCGACATTCCGCGTGGCCCGGACTTCGACCGATCCCTGGATCAAGTGGATGACGGGCTGGCCGGCCCTGAGGTCGATCTCGAAGATCGTGCCGAGCGCGGTGGTCTCGCTCCCGGCCGCCGCGACGCGAAAGGGGCGGGCGGCATCATGCGCGACGGTGAAGCGAGCGCGGCCGCCCGATAGAATGACCCGACGCTCCTTGGGTGTGAACCGCTGCTCGATTTGCGCGCCATCCATCAATGCGACGCGGGTTCCGTCGTCGAGGAGAAGATCTCCGATCGAATTATCGGCGATAATGGGATCGGCCCCGCGGTTTCCGAGCGCGATCCATGCGACGCCGAGCGACAGCGCGAGGATGACCGCCGCAGCGAGCGCCCAGCGAGCGCTCGCCCTCGCGGGCGTGCGTGAGGCTTTGCGATGCGCTTCGAGATACTCTGGGGCGACGCCGCCGACGAGGAGCCAATTCTCCTCGGCGCGGGCATAGGCCGCGGCATTTTCGGGATCGGCAACCCAGGCATCGAATTCGGCCTTATGGGCCTCGGCGTCGGGCGCGCGCATACGCGCGAACCACTGTGCGGCCTCCGCTCTCAGGTCGTTCATTTATGGCCGACCCGTGCCTTGTCGATTGCGGCCATGGCTTTCGCGATATGCCATTCGACACCCTTCACCGTGATTCCTTTCGCTTCGGCGATCTCTGCATAGCTCAGACCGTCGAAGCGATGCATCACGAATATAGAACCAGTCTGGGGCTTTAATCGTTCGATGGCTCGTTCGACGCGGCGCAGGGTCTCTCGCGCCTCGAGCACCGCATGCGGGTCGGGGCCGGCAACCTCCGCATCTTCGAAGCTATGGTGGCGGGCACGCTGCTGCACTTCGGCGCTCCGCGCCCGGTCGGTCAGCAAATTGCGGGCGATGCGGATAAGATAGGCCCCCGGCTTCTCGATAAGCGCGAGCGCATGACGGGGTTTGGCGAGAAGCCGACCGATGCTTTCCTGCGCCAGATCACCGACATCTTGGCTCGGCGCCCGCCGCCGAAGATAGCGGGCGAGGTCATGCTGATGTGCGGCGATAAGGGCTTCGACATTCGGGACGGCATCGAGGCCGGTCCAGTCGGACGGCGGGATCGGCACCGCGGCATCGAGTGTCCGGCTGATGTCGTCCTTGTCTTCGTAACTCATTCCGCATCGCCTACCTGTCGGGTGGAGGCGATGGCTTGCCGGGCGGTAAGAACATATTCGGAAATATGTGCCGCCGCCTTTAGCCCGAGGGCCTGGACATACGCGTCGGCCACCCGGCAACGGATGGGAATTTCACAAGGGCTTTCCGAACGAGCCTCTTACAACTCGGCATCGCGCGCCTTCTTGCCCGATGCAGGGCAAGCATAGCTCGCCGTAGCGGCAGGGCAAGCCCGTGTCGCGCAACTGCATCCATTATGATTCCATCTCTGTGCCAGCCGCCGCTCGATTGCCACATCGGGGGTCGTCGAGACGCCCGAGGAATCGACGCAACCCAGGTTAACTTGCTGCAACTGCTGCGAGACGCGCCGGTTTCAGCAGCATGCTACCGCCAACCGACGACAGTTCCCATCCTTTGGCTCACCGCTTCCAGGAATTCGTCCGTGATCCGGATTTTCCTTGCGTCGGGGCGAAGTCTGCGCTGGCGCGGCGCCAGATCCGCTTCGTCGTCGGCCGCGATATGCGCTCGGCCTGGGACGATCTGCGTATCTACCCCAATCTTCTCGATCTCGCCTGGAGCTATGCGCGGTCGCCAAGTCTTTTTCATTCGCTCGTGGTGATTTTCGAGGAGGACAGCGGCTTCGATGAGGAAGCGTTCGAGACGTGTCTGTGGGAGCGCCTCGAATCGCTGAGCCGGAAGGACGACTGGGCGGGACAACCTCCCGATCCGCGCGTCAGCCATAGCCCCGACGATCCGCATTTCTCGTTGAGCTTCGGCGGCGAGGCGTTTTTCGTCGTCGGTCTCCATCCCCGCGCCAGCCGTCCCGCTCGCCGCTTCGAACGACCCGCCCTGGTGTTCAACCTTCACGACCAGTTCGAGAAGCTGCGCGAAACCGAGGTTTATGAGACTATGCGCGGCAAGATTATCGCCCGCGACGTCGCCCTTGCGGGCAGCGCAAACCCCATGCTCGCTCGTCACGGCGACGTATCGGAGGCCCGGCAATATTCGGGACGGGCCGTCGGTCCCGACTGGCGTTGTCCCTTCTCCGGGCGCAGCGTGGCGCCCTGATCGCTTCGGCGCCGGCTATCTGAAGGGGCTGCGGGCCACAAGGTCGAAACGGTCTCCCTCACCGAGCGCATGAAGCGTCGCGCCATGAAGGGACACGGTGTCATCGAGCTTCGTGCCCTCAGAATTGCTGTGGCTCGCCCGCGACGCGTCGACGATCGTGACGCCGCCGCTTCCGATCACGCGAGCGGTGCCGGCCTCGATCCGGAGCGCGGTGTCTTCGTCGATTCCGATTCCAAGACAATCGGGACAACGGCTGACCGCGCCGAGCAGCCGGCCGATGCGCCCGCGCTCGGCGAAATGCTGGTCGATGATGCAGTCGCGGATGAGGCGAAGCCCCTTCGCCAGTTCGATGTCGTCGATGCGCGGCGTCTCTTCACCGCTTCCGCCGACGAGCATCGTCTCTCCCTGCGCGGAGGCTCCCGCCGACGTTCCCGCGATAAGTCCCCCGCGATCGTGCAGCGCGTGAATGGCCGCCTCAATCGGCGTATCTCCGGTCAGGCTCATGAGGCGCGACTGGTCGCCGCCGGTGAAGAAGATACCGTCGGCTTGGTCGATCATCCGTACACGCGCCGGATCCCGGGCTTGATCCCGATCGTCGAGGTAAAGCTCGACGAGCCGGCCGATCCCAAGCGGCGCAAAGCCTTCGCAATAGGCCTCGAAATATCCGTCGCGCTTCGCGCTGGCGATAGTGGCAATGACGAGCGTGCCTTCGCCCAGCTCCTCAGCGATTGCGCCGAGGATCCTGCGGCCGCCTTCCTTGTCTTCATGGCCACCGATCACGAATAGGGGGCCGCGACTATTGGGCATGATGGTCCTTCCAGACGATAGCGGAAACCGGGTCCATCCCTTCGCGCGCATAAGCGGCGGCGAAATGGGGACTGTTGTGCGCGATGCCGATCGCGCCATCACGGTCGAGGAGGATGACCCCCGCCTCGGCTCCGAGGCGTGCCAACGGATCGAAGATCGTTGCCGCCGCGGCGCCGGCGCCCTTAGTTTCGAGCGCGCGCATGACCCGCGCGGCAAGCAGCGTTCGCGCGATCGCCTCGCCATCGCCCGAAAGCGACACCGCGCCGATGCCGTCCTCGGCATAGAAACCGCAGCCGGGAAGCGGCGCGTCGCCGACGCGGCCGGCGAGCGTGCCCGCCAGTCCCCCGGTCGATGTGGCCGCGGCAACATGTCCCTCGCGGTCGCGCGCCACGCAGCCGACGGTATCGTGATCGCCTCCATCGTGCGTCGCCGGGCGAATGCCCTCCTTGCACTCGGCGATGCCCCTCGCCGTTGCGAACGCCTCGGCGCCGGCGCCGACGAGAAGGATGGGCGGCTCGCGAAGCATGGCATGCGCCGCTTCGACCGGATTGTAGAGGAAGCGCACGCAAGCGACCGCGCCGACGGCGAGCGTGGCGCCATCCATGATCCCTGCGTCCATCTCGACTTCGCCGTCGGCATTCGCCACCGATCCCCGGCCCGCGTTGAACAGCGGATCATCCTCCAGAAGGCAGATTGCGGTCTTGACCGCCTCGAGCGCGCTGCCGCCGCGCTCGAGGATCATCTTGCCGGCCTGCAGCGCCGCCGCGCACCCTTCGCGGCGCGGCGCCTGCAGCGCCGCGGGGATCCGGCACGCTCCGCCATGGACGGCGATGGACCAGCGCCCTTCAGCCATGCGCTGCCTTCGGCACAAGGGCATGCTCAGGACCCGGTCCTGCCGCCCAGGCTTCGACGAGCCGCCATATTCCGTCGACATCGGTCGGCGTGAGCACGACGATGTCGCCGGGGCGCGCGGCCGCGAGGCATGCCGAGGCAGCGTCGAATTCGCCGTCGTGCAGGCCGATCGCGGCCGCATCGAGCCCCGCCGCCAGCGCGCCCTGGCGCATCAGGCCATTGGCTTCGCCGGGCGGGCGCCCCCTGAGGTCGACATTCTCGCGCAGCATCAGCACATCGAACATCCGGCCCGAGAGCGCGCCGATATCGACGAGATCGCAGTCGCGCCGGTCGCCCGGAATGCCGATCATTCCGATCACGCGGGCATCGCTATCGCCGCGCATCGCGGCGAGCAGGTCGGCGAGGGCGATGAGCGCGGCGCGATTATGGGCATAATCGACGACGATCCGCACGCCATGCGCCTCGGTAAGGCTGAGACGTCCCGGCGAATCCTCGAAGCTCGGGCGAAAGGAGGCGAGGCCGGCAGCGATCGTGCCCGGAGCAACTCCATAGGCTGCCGCCATCGCGGCGGCCGCGGCGGCATTCTCGACATTGAACCGGGCCGTCCCGTTCAGCGTCACAGGAATATTCGCGATGGGAATGATCGGCATGGATTCGCTGCCCCGGTGCAGCAGGAGCGTTCCGCGCTCGCAGCTTACCGCCAGTCCGCCACTCTCGAGATGCGCTTGGATCGGTGCCAACGCATCCGCTAACGCTCCGCCGGTGAACCAGACGATCCGTCCGCGCGCGCGGCGTGCCATCCGCACGGTGAGCGGGTCGGCGGCGTTGAGGACGCAAGCGCCGCTCTTCTTGACGTTGCGCGCGACGATCGCTTTGACGCGCGCCAGGTCGGCGAGCGTCTCGATGCCCTTGAGGCCGAGATGGTCGGGCGTGACATTGAGGACTGCCCCGACGTCGCACGCGTCGAAGGCGAGCCCCTCGCGCAACATCCCGCCGCGGGCGGTCTCGAGAACCGCCGCTTCGACGCGGGGGTGGCGCAGCAGCATGCGCGCGCTCTTTGGACCGCTCGCGTCGCCCCCGGCGCTGCGGGTCTCGCGGACATAGACGCCCGAGGTACAGGTGAAGCCGGTCGTGAGGCCATGGTGTTCGAGGATCCGCGCGAGCATGCGCACCGTCGTCGTCTTGCCGTTCGTTCCGGTCACCGCGAAGACGGGGATGCGGCTCTTTTGGCCTTTCGGAAAGAGCGAGGCGATGATCGGCCGCGCAACGTCGCGCGGCGTCCCTTCCGATGGAGCAAGATGCATGCGAAGCCCGGGCGCGGCATTGACTTCGACGATGCCGCCCCCCGACGCACGGACGCTTTGTGCGATATCGGGGACGATCATGTCGATGCCGGCGACGTCGAGACCGAGCGCGGCGGCGGCGTCGATCGCGATCGCCGCATTTTCGGGATGAATGACATCGGTCCGGTCGATCGCGCTCCCGCCGGTCGATAGGTTGGCGGCGCCGCGGAGCGTCACGATCTCGCCTGCCTTGGGCACGCTCGCAAGAGTGAAGTTCGCCTCGGCGAGAAAGGCCTCGAGCGCGGCGTCGATGCGGATCCGGGTGAGAACGGCCTCATGCCCGACACCGCGGCGTGGATCGTTGTTAACCGCCTCGATCAGATCCACGATGCTGTTCCTGCCATCGCCGGCCACATGCGCGGCGACGCGCTCGGCGACCGCGACCACGGCTGTGCCGACGACGAGAATGCGGTGATCGGCTCCGACGAGCTGCTGCTCGACGATGACGCGCGATGCGATGGCTTGCGCTCGCTCGAAGGCGTCGCGAAGAGCTTCTTGGTCGGCGACGCTCGTGGTGACACCGCGGCCCTGATTGCCGTCGAGCGGTTTTACGACGACCGGCCAGCCGAGCTTCGCGGCAGCGCGTTCCGCCTCCGATACCGTCCGCACGAGTTCGCCGCGCGGTACGGGGATACCGATGCTCGTGAGCATCTCTTTCGCCGCCTGCTTGTTCGCGGCGAGTTCGGCGCCGATCAGCGATGTCGCGCCTGTCACGCTCGCGCGGATGCGGCGCTGGCGGTGGCCGGTGCCGAGCTGGATGAGGCTTGCCTTGTCGAGCCGGAAGACCGGGATATGCCGGCGCCGCGCTTCGGCGACAAGCGCCGCGGTGCTGGGGCCGAGCCCGTTCTTGCGGACGATCGCTCGAAGCGCGCCCACCCTCGTGTCTGTATCGGTCGCTCTGCCGTCGAGCTCCGGGGAGATACGATCGAGCCCTTCGGCACCCTGCATCGCAGTCGGAAGCAGCGCGTTCACGAGTTCTATGGCTGCCCGCCCGGCGGTTAAGCCGCTCGGCGCATCGGCGTAGCAGTAGAGAATATCATATTGGCCCGGCTTGCCGCGCACCCTGCGCGTCTTGCCCCTCGTGACAGCGGCCCCGGCGCTGGTCTGCAGCTCGATCGCCACATGTTCGATGATATGGCCGAGGCGGGTTCCGTCGGCGAGCCGGCGGAGAAAGCCCCCAGGCTCGCCATAGCTGCAGCCATGGTCCGCGAGGCCGGGAAGTAGCGATTGCAGGGCATTGTCGAAACCCGGGAGGCGGTCGCTCGGATAATCGTCGAGGATCCCGAGATCGACGCGGATCCGGATCATCGGACGCCGGCTGTAGAGGTTGGGGCCGTTATAGACCGAGCGTTCGAGCACGCGCAGCTGGGCGAAGCTCAATGCGCTGGCCTTGCAGGGGGCAGCGACCGGTTGCCGCGGTCGAGGGGCGCGGTTCGAGCCGGGGCGCGCGAAAACATGGGGCCGGGAGGGGAGAGGGGGAAGCGCGGCATGCTTGTCCTTGGGTTGGGTCCTGCAGCTGCCAACGCGAGCGGCTGGGCCCGGTTGCCGGGGTTAACCTGGATCATGGCGATTGTTGCCGGCGGGTCGGCAACTGCACGCGCGGGGGCGCGTTGGGGAAGCAGGCGATGACGCATCTCCTGCCAGAGCGGGGCGCGCTTTTCGGGCTCGACCGTTCTCCTCTGAAACCCGTCTCGAGGGGAAGAAGGGCAAGGTCGATGCGCGCGCCTGTTCTTCATTCGGGGGGACCGGACAGAAGGCACAACGATGAAATTCGACAGCGAGACCAGCTTCCTTACCGCATTCGACAGTGAAGAGAGTCGCCACGGCGGCCCCGTTGCCGGTATCGCCGCGCGCGCCCGTCGCCTCGCGCTCATCGGTTGTTTCCGGCCGCGCCAGTGTGGGATCGCGACCTTCACCGCCGACATTTACGACCATCTGAAGGTCGCGCGCCCGGATATGGCGATCGATGTCTATGCGATGGCAGCCAGGCCGGGCGATGCGAGCGATTCCGCAGCCGTTGCTGGCATCGATGAGAAAGATGCCGATGGATATCGCGCTGCCGCGGAGGCGATCAACGCGAGCGGCGCCGACGCGGTCTGGCTCCAGCATGAGTTCGGGATTTTCGGGGGTCCCGCGGGCGACATGATACTGGGGCTCGTCGACCGCGTTGCGGCGCCGCTGATCGTCACCTTCCATACCATCCTCGCCGAGCCGAGCGCCGACCAGCGGAGCGTGATGGAGCATCTCGTCGCGAAGGCGGCGAAGCTCGTCGTGATGAGCGCCTTCGGCCGCGAGACGCTGATCCGCGTCTATGGCGCGAAGGCAGAGCGCATCGAGCTTATCGAGCATGGCACCCCCGACCGGGCCTTCGAGGCCTGTTCGCCGCTTCGCGAGCGGCTCGGCCTTGCGGGCCGTCCGGTCGTCTCGACCTTCGGCCTCCTCGGCCCGGGCAAGGGGCTCGAAGCGGCCATCCGCGCGCTGCCGGCGATTGCCGCCCAATATCCCGACATTCTCTATCGGATCGTCGGCGCCACCCATCCCAATCTCGTCGCTGCCGAGGGCGAAGCCTATCGGCAGAGCCTTGCCGACCTCGCCGGGGAGCTCGGCGTCGCGGACAATATCGCCTGGGAGAACCGCTTTCTCGACCTGCCCGAACTCCTCGAGCAGATCGAACTTTGCGACATCTATCTCGCGCCTTATCCCAATCTCGCGCAGATCACCTCGGGTACGCTCGCCTATGCGGTGGCGCTCGGCCGAGCGGTCGTATCGACGCCGTTCGTGCATGCGCGCGAACTTCTCGCCGACGACGTGGGCATCCTGCTCGGCGACGCCGACAGCGACGCGATCGCCGAGGCGGTGTTGCTGTTGCTCGCGCACCCCGGCGAACGGCGCGCGCTCCAGGAGCGCGCCTATGCGCGCGGCCGGTCTACCGCCTGGCCGGTCATCGCGGCGCGCTTTGCATCGCTGATCGAGACCGTCGCGGCCGTGCCGGCGCGGCGCGAACCCCGACGGATGTTCCCCTCCTTCGCCGCGATCCGCGCGCTCTCGGACGATGTCGGCATATTGCAGCACGGGACGGGGCTCATTCCCGACCGGAATCACGGCTATTGCATCGACGACAATGCGCGCGCGCTGATGCTCGTCAATGCGAGCCCGTCGCTCGGCGAGGAGGAATATGGCCTGCTCTTCGCGCGCTACGCCGCCTTCCTTCACCATGGTTGGAACCCCGACCGCGGGCGCTTCCGCAACTTCATGGCCTATGACAGGCGCTGGCTCGAGGATGAAGGATCCGAAGACAGCAACGGGCGAACGCTCTGGGCGCTCGGCCATGGCGCAGCGCACGCGCGCACGCCGGAACTCCGCGCCTGGTGCGCCGGACTATTTGCGCGCACCGCCCCCTTGGCGGCCGACCTCAAAAGTCCGCGCGCGATCGCATTCGCACTTCTCGGAGCCGACGAACTCCTGGCGCGCGAGCCGGGGCATGCCGCGGCAGGCGCGATCGTCGAGCGCGGCGGCGCTTTTTTGCACGCGCTCTGGCGAAGCGCGCGGCGGAGCGGCTGGGAGTGGTTTGAACCCGCTCTCGCCTATGACAATGCGCGACTTGCTGAGGCGCTGCTGCGCGCTGGGCGGCGGATGGACTCCGTTCCGATGGAAGAGGCCGGCATCGGGGCGCTCGACTGGCTCTGCGACATCCAGACGAGCAGCGAGGGTCATTTCCGCCCGATGGGCTGCGAAGGCTTCGGCGCCGAGGGCGAGCTTTTTCCGTTCGACCAACAGCCGCTCGAAGCCTGGGCGACGGTCGATGCCGCCGCCGCCGCCTACCGATTGACGGGCAAGCTGCGCTGGCATGACCGGGCCGAGCGGGCCTATGGCTGGTTTCTTGGCGCGAACGACCGCGGCGCAGTGATCGCGAGCTCTGCTACGGGGCGCTGCTGCGACGGGCTGACCCGTCACGGGGTCAATTCGAATGTCGGGGCCGAGTCCGCGCTGGCTTTTCACCTTGCGCACCGCGCGATGGCCGATACATTCTGGACGCGGGGGATAGCGAAGGACACCAGCGCCAGC
>JAEULK010000051.1 GCA_016793775.1 Sphingopyxis sp.
CGCCTGCGGCCGCGGCGTCCAGTCGTCGTCCGCCCGTTTCGACGTCCGGGCAGGTGTCGGCGGTGCGAGAATGCGGCTCGTGAACCGGGGGTCGACATAATAGCGTGCCTTCGCAGCCCGGATCGGCGGCACCCCGGCGGCCATCACGATCTGCTCGCCTGGCGGCAGTTGCATCACCTCGCCCGGCGTGAGCAAGGCGCGGGCGGTTTCGGTGCGCGAGACCATGAGATGACCGAGCCAGGGCGAGAGGCGGTGGCCGGCATAATTTTTCATTGCACGCATTTCGGTCGCAGTCCCGAGCGCATCCGAAATACGCTTGGCGGTCCGCTCGTCGTTGGTCGCGAAACTCACCCGGACATGGCAATTGTCGAGGATCGCATTATTCTGCCCATAGGCCTTTTCGATCTGGTTGAGCGACTGGGCGATCAGGAAGGCCTTGATCCCGTATCCCGCCATGAAGGCGAGCGCGCTTTCGAAGAAATCGAGGCGGCCCAGCGCCGGAAACTCGTCGAGCATCAGGAGCAGGCGCCGCGGCCGCGCGCCGGGATTGAGATCCTCGGTGAGCCGCCGTCCGATCTGGTTGAGGATCAGGCGAATGAGCGGCTTCGTCCGGCTGATGTCGCCGGGCGGCACGACGAGATAGAGCGAGGTCGGACGGTCCCCCGCCATCAGATCGGCAATCCGCCATTCGGAGCGGCCCGTCACCGCCGCGATGACGGGGTCGCGATAGAGGCCGAGGAAGGACATGGCGGTCGAGAGCACCCCCGAGCGTTCATTGTCCGACTTGTTCAGCAATTCCTGCGCGGCCGCGGCGACGACGGGATGCACGCCCTTGTCCCCCAGATGCCGGGTCGTCTGCATGCGGCGCAGCGTCGAGACGATCGGTCGCCGCGGATTGGAGAGAAAGGCGGCGACACCGGCGAGCGACTTGTCTTCCTCGGCGTATAGCACGTGCAGGATCGCGCCGACGAGCAGCGCATGGCTCGTCTTCTCCCAATGGTTGCGCTTCTCGAGACTGCCTTCGGGGTCGACGAGCACGTCGGCGACATTCTGGACATCGCGCACCTCCCATTCACCGCGGCGCACTTCGAGCAGGGGATTATAGGCTGAGGATTTGGCATTGGTCGGATCGAAGAGCAGCACGCGGCCGTGCAGCGCGCGAAAGCCCGCGGTCAGCTGCCAATTCTCGCCCTTGATGTCATGGACGATGCAGCTTCCCGGCCAGGTGAGCAAAGTGGGCACGACGAGCCCCACGCCCTTGCCCGACCGTGTCGGCGCGAAGCAGAGAATATGCTCGGCGCCGTCATGCCTAAGATAGTCGCTACCGAACCGGCCGAGCACGACCCCTTCGCCCCCGAGCATCCCGGCAGCGCGTATCTCGCGCCGGCCCGCCCATCGCGCCGAACCATAGGTCTCGGCCTTCCGCCGTTCGCGGGCGCGCCATACCGACATGGCGATCGCCACGATGATGGCAGCGAACCCGCCCGACGCGGCGATCAGCGCGCCCTTATAGAAGATCGGCGGCGCATAGGCGTCGAAGGCGAACCACCACCAGAAGAAGGCCGGCGGCGGATAGACGGGATAATCGCCAAGGCGGAACCAGGGCTCGCCGAGCTCGGGCTGGAAGGCGAGCGCCGCCGCCGTCCATTGCGTCGCGCCCCAGACCGCAAGGAGGACGATCAGAAACACGGCCGTTATCTGGCCCCAGAGAATCCTGTCGTTCACGCTCGCCTCCCATGATGGATGCCCGGCCTCACAGCCCGATGCCCCTGCCGCGCCCGAGCGCCCAGTCGACGGTGCCGCCGGGCG
>JAEULK010000080.1 GCA_016793775.1 Sphingopyxis sp.
GAGATCGGCGCCGAGTTGGTGTTCGACATCCTGCAAGGCCTCAAATACGGCAGTGCTGCGTGACGGCGCAGATTCTTGACCGGACGTTGACGGCCTATCGCATCGGGGACCCAGCAGGCGCCTATCCGATCTTCGATGCGATCGGCTCGACCATCGCCCCCGGGCGCTGGAACACGCCTGGAAGCCCGGTCATCTACGCTGCCGAGCACTTTTCGACAGCTCTTCTCGAAAAGCTCGTTCATGGCAGCGGTCGATTGCCGCCGAACCAGCACTATATCGAGATCACCATTCCGCGTGGCCTGAGCTACGAGGTGTTCTCACCGCCGTCGCTTCCGGGCTGGGATGCCATGCCGGCGACAGTGAGCAAAACGTTCGGGGAAAAATGGTGCCTGGAGCGACGTAGCGCCATCCTTATCGTGCCCAGCGTCATTGCTCGGCTCGACAACAACATGCTCATCAATCCGGCCCATCCCGAGTTTTCCACCATCGCGAGCGGCCTGCATCAGCCAGTCTATTGGGATCGGCGGCTCTTCGGCTCGTAGGGGGCCAGCCAGGAAGCTCTACACGATCAGCCGCGCCGCACGTCCCAGCTGCCGTTCGGCGTCGTTGTAGTAGCGCGAAGCTTGCTGAACGGAACGGTGCTGCGATTGCTGCATCGCTTCCGGAAGGGGGATACCGCGGCGCGCAGTCTCGGTCAGATAGCCGGAGCGGAGACCATGGGCGGAAAACAGCACTGGATCGAGGCCTGCCTGGCCGATGCGGCGTTTCAGGATCAGGTTGACGGCCTGCGGCGTCAGCGCCTTGCGTTCGAGGTGGCCCCAGCGATCGATCCCGCGGAACACCGCGCCGTCGACGATCATCGCCCGTTCCAGCCACTCCTGCAGGGCCGTTACCGGGCGGCCGACCAACAGCACGGAGGCATCGTCGTCGGCCTCCGTTGTCTTGGTGCGGCTGAGGTTGATCCGGAGGCAAGGGAGAAGCGGACTGTCCGGGTTTTTCGGGTCGGCCGGGACGGGGTCCTGTTCGACCAGTTGCTCGACCCTCAGGGCCGATACTTCGCTGCGCCGGCGGCCACCTGAGGCGAAGGCCATGAGGAGGAGCGCGCGATCGCGGACGTCGACGAGGCGATCGCCGCCGCAAGCCTTTAGCAGGACAGCCAGAACGTCCGCGGTCACAGCCTTCGCGCTCTTGCGCTTTCTTGGGCGTGGACTGGCCCGCACGGCCAGCTTTAGCGCGCTGCGGAGCCCCGGCGCGTTGAATTTTCCTGTCAATCCGCGCCAGCCGGTCAACGTCGCCCAGCTCGACAGCCGCCGGCGCACCGTGTTCGGCGCATGCGGCCCGGCGACGCGCAGCAGATCGGCGGCTCTCAAGCTCGCCGTGACGTCGTCGGGCATACCGTGGGCTGTATCGGTCTCGCGTTTGGCAGGATCCCACAGGTGATGCGCCACGAATTTCAGCAGCAGCGGCTCGGGCGCCGGCCAGGGCAGGGGCGACCCGGTCGCAGCGCGGCACCATGCCTCGAGATAGCCGAGGTCGGAAGCAAGCGCTCGCAACGAGTTCTCGCCCATGCCTTCCGTCGCCAGATGGCGCAGCGTCTCGACATCGTCGTCGGTGAGCAGTTCGGCCAGTTGGTCGCGACGATTGAACGGCAGCACCGAATCCAGCGCATCGAGCGCCTCGGCTCGTCGAAGATTTGCATCGGGCAGGGGCTTCGGGAGTTGGGCGTCCATGACACCGCCTCAGAACAAGTATCGCCGGGCCGCCCAGTCGAGGAGGACGGCAGCGTCCCGATCTGGTAGCCGCACGCGCCCCGCGCGCAGGCCCTGCGCGATCGCCTCGCCGACATCCGGATCGACCCAGTGGCCGTGCGTCATCAGGAAAAACCAGGCAAAGGGCAGGCCGACCTCCGCGTCGATCGCCTCGATGCGCTCCATCAGACGATGCACGGAAGCTCCGTCATCGGCGAGCAACCTTTCGGTCGGCATCTTGAGCGGCCGCGGAACAAAGCTGAGATGCCGCCGCCCGCGCTCCTCAAAATCCTTGATGTCGAAGGCCCAGTGCTCGAAAACCTTCGCAGCCGCCGCGCTCGACCGCTCCCAGTCGGCAAAAAAGCGGTTTTCGCGCGGCACGAACTCGAACCAGTCCGGATTGAGATCCAGAAACGGTATCTCCCGGTTATAGTCCAACCCAACCTCGTGGATGACCTGCGCCTCGATCTGAGGCCGCTGGGCTTCGCGCTGCTCGCGCTCGAGGCGCTGACAGGCGGCGAGGAAGCTGCGCATATGGACAAGACCACCGCGACGCTGCAAGCGGTAGACCGGGCCGGAGAGCACTGGCGCGGAGCTATCGGGCTCGCGCGAAACCCAGGTCGGCTCGAACAGATGGTCGGCGCTGCGGGGACGATAGTCGGGATCGACCACGGCGCCGGCCAGAAACTCGATCTCTCGGCCAAGCGACAGTTGCACGAAGTCGGCGACGCCCGGACCGGTCGGGGCAAAGGCGAAGACGGTGGTGCCGCGCCATTCGGCGAACCGGAACTCTCCCGACTGGTATTTTGTCCAGTACGCCATGAGGTCGCCGCCGATGGCGGCCAGCGCGCGCTCCACCCAGGCACGATGGTCGCCGAGGCGCGTGCCGTCCGCGGCGACGACGTCGTGAGGGTTGCGCCAATAGGGATCGTCGACCATCTCAACGGTGAAGGTGAAGCCCGAAAAAGCCTTGCTCAGGGCAGGGCCGAGATCGGCGTCGGCCGACGTCGGATCGAGGCGGGCCAGCACCTTTTTGACCGTGGCGGCGTCGGGCAGGCGTACCGGAACCTCAGTCATTCTCGGGCACCTCCGGCGGCGCAGGAAATCCGCGCTTTTGCGTCGATCGCGGCCGTCCTCGTCGTCGCCGACGGCCATCTGGAGCACAATTCTGGCTGATTTGGGCGCTCAAATCAATCACTATCGATAAGAGGTCATTATCGATAGTTAGAAGAGGCGCCAGAAGAGTACCCGACGAGTCAAGCTACATGCCATCTAGCTTGACAATCACAAATCGGCTACAGAAAAAACAATGGCTTACGAAATCTGCCCCTTGCCCTTGGAGCGCCTCATGGGACCCGCCACACGGGCCACCGAGCTTTTGGCTCGCCTCGACGAGCGCCTGGCGCATTCGCCGGTGCGCGACGGCTGGATCGAGCGCTCCCACTTCCACGACGCCGTCGCCGCGCTCTGGGTCGAGGGCGAGCTCGTGCATGTCGAGGACCTCGTCTTCCACGATGCCGAGATGGATCAGCGCAGGCCGACCCACGAACTCACCCGGGCGCACGCGGTGCTGCGCAAGCGCCGCCGGATCCTGTCGCAGCGGCGGGACTGGGCATTCTCCCGCGAGGGCCTGCGCGAGCTGACCGGGCGTGCCGCCGCCAGCACGACGATAGCCGAAGGCGACCGGGAAGGGGAGGGCGCGGTTGCGGCCGACGCGGAAGCCGGCGAGGCGACTGAGGAGGTGGAGGACGACGCGCTCGCGGCGGAATTCGCCGAGATCGATGCCCTCTTGGCGCGATCGTCGAAGCTGCTCGGAGGCGCGGACATCGCTCCGGCGCGGCCGCGGCAGGACGATACGCGCTTGGCCGTGTTCTACGATGAAGACTGGGACGAGAACGCTCGCCTGGCGGAATGGTGCGACGTGGCGGAACGGACCCGCGAATTGTCGCTGGTCTTGCGGGCGGCGGTCCTGCTCGACGCCTGGACCGACATCGAGGTCTTGCAACGCGGCGAGTGGATCGGGCCGCTGCTGGTCGCCGCGCTGCTGCGCCAAGACGGCCTCTGCGGCCACCATCTCGCCTGCCTGCATCTCGGCGCCCAAAAAGTACCGCGCGAGCGCCGGCGAGCGCGGGACCGGACGGAGCGATT
>JAEULK010000056.1 GCA_016793775.1 Sphingopyxis sp.
CCTCTTTGCGCCTTTGCGTCTTTGCGCGAAACTTTCTCGAAACCGGCGGCGGTTTGGTGACTGACGGTCGCGTATTTTGACCCGCACAAAGCCACGAAGCCACAAAGATGGTTGCTGCCGAAAGCGGCGCGCGCTGGCTGCTCCCCTTTGTGGCTTCGTGGCTTTGTGCGAGAAATTATAGAAGCTCGCTGCGCGAGCAGCTGCAAGTGCGGCTTTGGGACTGCGCTGTTTTTTCTTGCTTGCCCGACCCCGCTGCGCCGCGTTAGTCCGCTCGCATCGGGGCGAGGCAACCTCCCGGTCAGGCGTCCGCCCAAGCGTTGCTTTTTCACCCGGCTTTGCCGGCTGGAGAAGCGTGAAAAATGACCGATCTGCCCCTTTCCCCGACCCCCGGTTTTGCCGAAGCGGTGCGCGCCTATGCGCGGATCGGCTGTTTGAGTTTCGGCGGCCCCGCGGGGCAGATCGCGCTGATGCACCGCGAGTTCGTCGACGAGCGGCGCTGGGTCGACGAGGCGACCTTCCTCCACGCCCTCAATTTCTGCCACCTGCTGCCCGGACCCGAGGCGCAGCAACTGGCGACCTGGATCGGCTGGCGGTTGCACGGGTTCCGGGGCGGGCTGGTCGCGGGGCTGCTGTTCATCATTCCGGGCGCGCTGGTGATGCTCGGCCTGTCGGCGCTGTATGTCATGGCGGCGGGGCTCGACTGGTTCGCGGCCCTGTTCCTGGGGATCAAGGCGGCGGTGCTGGCGATCGTCGTGCAGGCGCTGCTGCGCATCGCCGGGCGGGCGCTGAAGACGCCGCTGCAGCGCGGCATCGCGGTGGCGTCGTTCGTCGGCATCGCGATCCTGACCTTGCCCTTTCCGGTCGTGATCCTCGCCGCGCTGCTGATCGGCTGGGCGGCGGGGCGCTGGCGGCCCGAGTGGCTGAAGCTGGGGCCGGTCGCGATAACTCCCGCCGCGTCCGCGCGTTCGGCCTGGCGACAGAGCGTTTCGGCGGTGCTCGGCTGGGGCGCGATCTGGGCGGCGCCGATGCTGCTGATCCTCGTCACGCTCGGCAAGGAACATGTGCTGTGGGATGTCGGCGCCTTTTTCTCGCAGCTCGCGGTGGTCACCTTCGGCGGCGCCTATGCGGTGCTTGCCTATATGGCGCAGGAGGCGGTGTCGGGATTCGGCTGGCTGCGCCCCGGCGAGATGGCCGACGGGCTGGGACTCGCCGAGACGACGCCGGGGCCGCTGATCCTGGTGACGCAGTTCGTCGGTTTCCTCGCGGCCTATCGCGATGCGGCGCCCTTCACCCCCTTCGTCGCGGCTTTGCTCGGCGCCGGGCTGACCCTGTGGGTGACCTTTGCGCCCTGTTTTCTGTGGATCTTCGCCTTCGCGCCATGGATCGATCGGCTCGAGCGCGCCGCAGGGTTGAAGGGCGCGCTGGCGGCGGTGACCGCGGCGGTGGTCGGCGTGATCGCCAACCTGTCGCTGTGGTTCGCGCTGCACGTGCTGTTCCGGCGGCTGGCGTCGAGCGGTTGGGGTTTCGAGGTGCCGGTGCCGGGGTCGGTCGACTGGGCTGCGGTGCTGCTCGCCCTGCTCGCGGCGGTGCTGCTGTTCCGCTTCAAGCTGGGGATCATCCCGATGCTGGCGATCTGCTCGGTGCTGGGGTTGTTGATCGGGCCAGGTGGGCCGCTACTGGCTTTTGGCTGACGCGGCGCTAACAGGGATGGCATGAGCAAGCGCGACGACAACGACAGCCTCCGCCCGGCGACGAAGCTGGTGCAGGGCGGGCGGCGGCCCGAATGGACCGGCGACCCGCGGCTGGGCGGCGGGGTGGTCAATCCGCCGGTGTGGCGCGCGTCGACGATCCTCTATGACACTATCGCCGACCTGAAGGCGCGCGGGCATGCGACGCACGACAAGCTGTATTACGGGCGGCGCGGGACGCCGACGGTGTGGGCGCTCGCCGATGCGCTGACGGAGATGGAGCCGGGCGCCGAGGGGACCTTGCTCTATCCGTCGGGGGTCGCGGCCAATTCGGCGGGCATGCTCGCGCTGCTCGCGCCGGGAGATCATCTGCTGATGGTCGACAGCGCCTATGAGCCGACGCGGGCCTTCTGCAATGGCATGCTGGCGCGTATGGGCGTGCGCACGACCTTCTACGATCCGTTGGTGGGCGCGGGCATCGCCGAGCTGATCCGGCCCGAAACGAAGCTGATCTTTCTGGAATCGCCGGGCAGCCTGACGTTCGAGGTGCAGGATATCCCGGCGATCGTCGCGGTCGCGCGCGCACATGGCGTGCTGACGATGCTCGACAATACCTGGGCGACGCCTTTGCTGTTCCCCGCGCTGCGCCATGGTGTCGATGTGACGATGATGAGTCTCACCAAATATGTCGGCGGCCATAGCGATGCGATGATGGGGTCGCTCACCGCGACCCGCGCCGTTTGGCCGAAGCTGCGCAGCGCGGCCTATCAGCTGGGGCAGGCGGTCTCGCCCGACGATTGCGCGCTGATGCTGCGCGGGCTGCGCACGCTCGACGTGCGGATGGCGCGGCATGGCGAGAGCGCGCTGGCGATCGCCCAATGGCTGGCGGCAAGGCCCGAGGTCGGGCGCGTGCTGCACCCGGCGCTGGCGGACGATCCGGGGCATGAAATCTGGGCGCGCGATTTCCGGGGTGCGAGCGGGCTGTTCGGCTTCACGCTGAAGCGCGCGGACGAGGCGGGGCGGACGCGCTTTATCGAGGCGCTGGCGCATTTCGGCATCGGCTTCAGCTGGGGCGGCTATGAAAGCCTGGTCGTGCCGAGCAACCCCGCCGACATCCGCACCGCTTGCGTTTGGAGCGAGCCCGATCCGCTGATCCGCCTGTCGATCGGGCTCGAGGACCCCGCCGACCTGATCGCCGACCTGGACCGCGGCTTCGCGGCGCTGGCGGGATGAGCGTGAAGGCCGACCTGCGCCAGGGTGCCGAGGGCATCGCCGCGTCGATGCAGGCGATCGGCATCGACGTCGGCCAGTACCGGCTGTCGCTGTATAGCGTCGCGTCGACGATCATCGTCGGGGTGCTGCTCTATCTGGGCGTCAAGGTGACGATGCGCGCGATCAAATGGGTGCTGCGCCGTAACACCCAGATCGACGCCACCCAGCGCATATTGACCGAGAAACTGATCGCGATCGCGCTGTTCGTCTTTGCGCTGCTGTTCGGCATCGACCTGCTCGGCATCGATCTCACCGCGCTCGCGGTTTTCTCGGGGGCGGCGGGGCTCGCCATCGGGTTCGGGTTGCAGAAGACCGTCGGCAATCTGATCGCCGGGATCATCCTGCTGATGGACCGCTCGATCAAGCCGGGCGACGTGATCGTCGTCGGCGACGGCAGCAGCATGGGCAGTTCGGGGACGGCGAACGGGGTGCCCAACGTCGGGCGCGTCGCCAAGATCGGGGTGCGCGCGGTCAGCGTCGTGACGCGCGACGGCAAGAAGCATCTGATCCCCAACGAACTGCTCATGACGATGCCGGTCGAGAATTGGAGCTATTCGAGCCGCGACGTGCGGGTGCGGATGCGCGTGCCGGTGGCGTACGACTGCGACCTGCGCGCGGCGCAGGCGATCATGGTCGAAACCGCCAAGGCCAACCCGCGTATCCTGACCGATCCCGAGCCGGTGGTATGGATCACATCCTTCGGCGAACGCGCGGTCGAGCATGAGCTGCGCTACTGGATTTCGGACCCCGAGGCGGGGCTGGGCAATATCCAGGGCGAGGTGTTTCTGGGGATCTGGGATCGGTTCAAGGAAGCGGGAATCCGGATTCCCTATCCGCGGACCGATGTTCGGGTGTTGTCCGCAGAGGCCACTGTAACACCGGCGTCCTGATCCTCGTCGCTCAAACCGAGCGGCCACCCTCACCCTTCCGGCGCTTCGCGCCTCCCTCCCTCTCCCGGCGGGAGAGGGAAGGGGCCCGCCGGCAAAGCCGGTGGGAAGGGTGAGGTGGTTGACCCTCTAAAGGATCAGAATCCCTTCTGCTTCGCGCGTTCGATGCATTCGACGATGATGCGCTTGGCGTCCTCGACGTCGCCCCAGCCGTTCAGCTTGGCCCATTTGCCGGGTTCGAGGTCCTTATAGTGGGTGAAGAAATGCTCGATCTGCTGGAGCACGATCGGCGGCATGTCGGTGTAGCTCGCGACATCGGCATAATAGGGAAAGGTCTTGTTGACGGGCACGCAGAGCAGTTTCTCATCGCCGCCGGCATCGTCCTCCATCAGCAGCACGCCGATCGGGCGGCACTTGACCACCGCGCCCGCGACGATCGGCGAGCGTGCGACGACGAGGGCGTCGAGCGGGTCGCCGTCCTCGCCCAGCGTGTGGGGGACGAAACCGTAATTGGCGGGATAGCGCATCGGGGTGTGGAGGAAGCGGTCGACGAACAGCGCGCCCGAGGCCTTGTCGAACTCGTACTTCACCGGCTCGCCGCCGATCGGCACTTCGATCAGCACGTTCAGGCTGTCGGGCGGGCTGTCGCCGGCCGGGATCAGGTCGATGCGCATGGGAGATGCAGTCCTTTGTTTATTGATTCGGGCGCGCCTTAGCCGTTGGGCGGCGGGGAGGGAAGGCGGGAGCGGCGTGCTACGGTCTCCCCTCCCGGGCAGGGAGGGGCCGGGGTGGGTCGAACCTCTCGGGTCAGCCGAACCTTCGCGTGCTCGCTACGCTCGCGACCCATCCCTAACCCCTCCCTTGCAGGGAGGGGAATCAGAGCGCCCGTTTCGCCGCGAAGAGCTGGTCGAACCAGTCGGGTCCGGTGCCGGTCTTCTCCAGATGCGGCCAGCGCAGCCCGCCGCGATAGTCGATCTCGATATTGCGATAGCGCCCGCCGCGCTCGACGAGGAGTTTCACCGGAGTCTTGCCGTCGGTCGCGGCGCGGATCGCGGCCTCGATGCGCTCGCGGCTGTAGGTGACGCCGTCGACCGCGACGATCTTGCTGCCGTTGACGATATCGGCCCTGAAGGCGGGGCCGTCCCACAGGATGCTGCCCGCGATACCGTCCTTGTCGACGACGAGGCCGAGGCTGTGCGTCAAATCGGCGTTTTTGGCGCGCGCCATGCGGTCGCGGTCATAGGCATTGGGGGCATCGCGCCAGGCGAGGCGGTAGCCCGCGGCCTCGATCCCCGCGGTCGGCGCCGGCCGGCCGGGCGTCTGCATGCGGTCGCGCAGGAATTTCGCCCAGTCATATGGGTGGACCGTATTCAGCGCCGCGACGACGTCGTCGAAATCATAGGTCGACTGCCCCCAGTCGCCCTCGCGGCCGCCGAAAAAGGCGCGCGCGAAATCGTCGAGGCTTTTGGCATTGTTCGTCGCCTGGCGGATGAGCATGTCGGCCTCGAGCCACATCAGCCCGCCTTCGTTGTAATAATCCTCGGTTCGCGTCGCGCTGGGGAAGGCGCGGGGCTTGCGCGCCGCCATGATCGGGTCGAGCGTCGTATCCTCGACCGATCGCCAGTCGCGCCCGGCCTGCACCGCATAGAAGCCGGCGTTGGTCGCCCATTCGGCGAGGATCATGTCCTTCGACTGCATGCCCGAGCGACCGGCGAGGACGAGGTCCCAAAAGCTGGTCTGGCCTTCGTAAACCCAGAGCAGATTGTTCTGCATGCGCGTGCGGTAATCGGGGGTCCAAAGCTTGTCGGGGCGGCGATATTTGCCGTTCCAGCTGTGCACCAGTTCGTGCGGGAGCAGTCCGCGCTCGCTGTCATTATCGTCCCATTTGACGAAATAATCGGGATTGCGGCTGTTCTCGCTCGACCGGTGATGTTCGAGCCCGATGCCGCCGAGCTCGTCGCTGAGCGCGAGGAGGAAATCATAGCGGTCGTAGTGGCGGGTGCCGAACAGCGCGACGGCTTCGGACACCAAGGCGGCGTGGCGCGCGATATGGTCGGGGCTGGCGGCGAGATATTTCTCCTCGTCGGCGACGACGTTGAGCGTCACCCCGTTACCGAGCGCCCATTGGCGGAACCAGCGCCCGGCGAACATCGGGCTGTCGACCAGATTTTCATAGCTGGTGACGCCATAGCTGTAGCGGTTCTTCGCGACTTGCAGCCCGTCGAGCGCCGCGGCGCCGCGCCAGCCATCGGGCAGGGTGACGTCGAGCTGCACCGGGATCTGGCGGGTGAAATAGCCGGCCGGGTAGAAGCTGACCTGTTCCCATTGCAGGTTCATCATCGCGTCGGTGACGACGACGCGGCCCTCGGTCGTGCGGGTGGGCGAGAGGAAGTCGAAGGCGATGTCAACGCTTTTGACCCCGGCGGGCACCTCGATGTCGAAGGCATAGACGTCGGTCGGCTGGCGGGTCCAGGCGAGCGGCTTGCCGCCCGCGCTCGGCTTGAAGCCCGCAACCTCGGCGATCGCGCCGCGCGATGCGTGCTTGCCGGGCAGCCATTCGGGATAGAGCAAAGTGAATTTGCCGGGCCGCGCGACGGGGATGGTCTGGCGGACATGGAAAATGCCGCGGACGTAGTCGGTGGCGTCGACCTTGAGTTGCATCGTGCCCGGATAGGGGCGGTCGGCGGGCAGCGGGATGGTGAGCGGCTGGACAACCGGTTCGGGGCGGCTGTTGCCCTCCTGCGCGTGGGCGTGAGGGGCGGCGAGGGCGATCAGGGCGGCTGCGACGAACGGTGTTTTTTTCATGACGGCTTTTTTGCCGCGAAATGTCCCGAAGGTCCAGCCGGGGGTCTGCAAGCGCGCTTTGCCTTTCGACCAAAAAAGATTAGACGCCGCCGCCATGAGCAAGGACAAATCCGCCAAGATCGCCACGCCGCAGCCGGTGCGCGGCACGCAGGACATGCTCGGCGACTTCGCCGATCGCTTTCAGCATGTGGTCGACACCTTCGACCGCGTGCGGCGGCTCTATGGGTACAAGCGTATCGAGGTGCCGGTGATCGAGCCGACCGCGGTGTTCGCGCGCTCGCTCGGCGAGACCACCGATGTGGTGTCGAAGGAAATGTATTCGTTCGAGGATCGCGGCGGGGAACCGATCACGCTGCGGCCCGAATTCACCGCGGGGATTGCGCGGGCCTATATCACCAACGGCTGGCAGCAGTATGCGCCGCTGAAGGTCGCGACGCACGGGCCGTTGTTCCGCTACGAGCGGCCGCAGAAGGGGCGCTATCGGCAGTTCCATCAATTGGATGCGGAAGTGCTGGGCAGCGACAGCCCGCTCGCCGACGCCGAATTGCTGGTGTTCGCGGATCAGTTGTTGAAGGAGCTGGGGATCGCCGAGGGGGTGACGCTGACGCTCAACACGCTGGGCGATGCGGAAAGCCGCGATGCCTGGCGCACCGCGCTCGTCGATCATTTCGAGGCGCACCGCGGCGACCTGTCGGAGGACAGCCTCGCGCGGCTCGACAAGAATCCGATGCGGATTTTGGACAGCAAGGATCCGAAGGACCGGCCGATCGCCGATAGCGCGCCCGATATCGACGCATTTCTGACGGCGGAAGCGCAGGATTTCTTCGGCGCGGTTAAATCTGGCCTTGATGCCGCGGGTGTAAAGCATGTTCGCAATGCGCGGCTGGTGCGCGGTCTCGACTATTATCGCCACACCGCGTTCGAATTCGTCACCGACCGGCTGGGGGCGCAGGGCACGGTGCTCGGCGGCGGGCGTTACGACGGGCTGATCGAGGCGCTCGGCGGTCCGCCGACCCCGGCGGTCGGCTGGGCGGCGGGGATCGAGCGGCTGGCGATGCTGCTGGCAGACGACGTCATCGACACGCGGCTCGACGCGGTGATCGCGGTCGAGGATGATGCGCGGCTGGCGGTGGCGATGCAGGCGCTGACGGCGCTGCGCAGCGGCGGTTTCTCCGCCGAGATCGTCGCGACGGGGTCGCCGCGCAAGCGCTTCGACAAAGCAGCGAAGATCCCGGCGCATGCGCTGGTGTCGGTCGGCACGCGCGACGATGCGCCTCATATCAATGTGCGCGGCGACGGGGACCGGGCGAAGGCCGTGCAAGCCCTTCTTCCCTCGTCACCCTGAACTTGTTTCAGGGTCCATGGCCGGACCTCGAAACATGGACTCCATTGACCGACAAGCCTGGCTATGGATGTTGAAACAAGTTCAGCATGACGAAGATTTGAAATGACAGTGAGTAAATGACCTCGGTTTCCGCCCGCCAGATCGACGCCATCATCGAACGCCATGCCGCGCTACAGGCGCGCATGGCGACGGGGGATATGGCGCCCGCCGACTTCGTTGCGGCGTCGAAGGAGTTTGCCGAACTCGAGCCCGTCGCGCGGGCCGCGGCGGAGATCGTGCGCCTGCGCGGCGAGGTCGTCGCGCTGGGCGAGATGCTTGCCGATCCCGAGATGAAGGCGATGGCGGCCGAGGAACTCGCGGCGGTCGAGGAAGCGCTCCCCGCCGCCGAGCATGACCTCGCGGTCAAATTGCTGCCCAGGGATGTCGCCGACGAGCGCGCCGCGATGCTCGAAATCCGCGCCGGCACCGGCGGCGACGAGGCGGCGCTGTTCGCCGGCGACCTGCTGCGCATGTACAGCCGCTATGCCGACGGGCAGGGCTGGAAGGTCGAGATCATCTCGGCGAACGAGACCGAGGTCGGCGGCTACAAGGAGGTCGTCGCGTCGGTCAGCGGGCAGGGCGTCTTCGCCAAGCTGAAGTTCGAGAGCGGCGTGCACCGCGTCCAGCGCGTGCCGGTGACCGAGAGCGGCGGGCGCATCCACACCAGCGCCGCGACCGTCGCGGTCTTACCCGAGGCCGAGGAGGTCGACGTCGCGATCGCCGACAGCGACCTCAAGATCGACATCTATCGTGCGTCGGGCGCGGGCGGGCAGCATGTCAACACGACCGATTCGGCGATCCGCATCACGCATATCCCGACCGGCCTCGTCGTGATCCAGCAGGACCAGCGCAGCCAGCACAAGAACCGCGCCAAGGCGATGCAGGTTTTGCGCGCGCGGCTCTACGACCTCGAGCGCGAGACGATCCACAGCGCCGAGGCGTCGGCGCGCAAGTCGATGGTCGGATCGGGCGACCGCTCCGAACGCATCCGCACTTATAATTTCCCGCAGGGGCGCGTGACCGACCACCGCATCAACCTGACGCTCCACCGCCTGCCCGAGATATTGGAAGGCGCGATGGACGAGCTGATCGACGCGCTGATCGCCGAGGACCAGGCGCAGCGGCTGGCGGGGCTGGGTGACTGAGGTCGGCGCGGCGCTGCGTGACGTGGCGCGGCGGCTGGCCGCGGTGTCCGACACGCCGCGCCTCGATGCCGAATTACTGATGGCGCATGCGCTGGGGGTGGAGCGGCAGGTGCTGCTGCTCGATCCGGGGCGTTATGAAGTGCCCGAGCATTATGCGAACCTCGTCGCGACGCGGATGGCGCATACCCCAATGGCCTATATCATCGGCTATCGCGATTTCTGGACGATCCGGATCGAGGTCGGGCCGGGAGTGCTGATCCCGCGGCCGGATAGCGAGGCGCTGGTGGAGGCGTGTCTCGACTTCGCTCGACACAAACGGATGGGGGGCTGGCCTTTGAGGGTTCTGGACCTCGGCACCGGGCCGGGTACTTTGTTGCTTGCGGTGCTCGGCGAGTTTCCGCAGGCAACGGGGCTGGGCGTCGATGCGTCCGAATTTGCGCTCGCCTATGCGCGCGATAACGCCGAGGCGCTGGGCATGAGCGACCGGGCCGTGTTTCAGTCGGGCGACTGGGGCGTGGGCGTCGAGGGGTCCTTCGATCTGATCCTCTGCAACCCGCCCTATATCGCGGACAGCGAACAACTGATGCCCGACGTCGCCGATCACGAGCCGCCCGGCGCGCTGTTCGCGGGCGCCGACGGGCTGGACGACTATCGCCGGATCGTCCCCGACCTGCCGCGGCTGCTCGCGCCCGACGGGGTGGCGGTACTTGAAATCGGCGCGAGCCAGCATATCTCGGTACGCATACTCGCCGAAGCGGCGGGTTTCGATGTCGCTTGCCGCCAGGACCTCGGCGGCCGCGACCGCGCCCTCACCCTGTCCCGTTCGCCGCGATAGCCCGCAATAATTTGCTTGGTTTCGCGCCCAAAGCGCGGTAGGGGCGGCTTACAGGCCTGATCAGGGTCCCTTTGGCGGTGCGGAGCACCGATACTGGTCCGGCGGGTCTGCTTCCCATTTACGATGCTGGTGCGGGACGATCGTCTCGTGCAAGCGGTAACACGGAAGAGCCGCGCAAGGGAGCGCGGGCACGACGCGCAAGAGGCGCGGTCGGCCAAAAGGGGTTGGCATAGCTTAGAGCTTTTCGACAGGATGTCTCAGTTGAACATGAACAACCGGCAGAACGGTCGCCGTCGCGGCCGTAACAACAATAACAACAACAACCGCCCGCAATCGGGCGGCGGCCGTGGTGGTACCGACCAGGCCAACCGGATCGACAGCCGGGCGCGCGGCAACGCGGCGCAGATGATCGAGAAATTCAAGAATCTCGCGCGCGACGCCCAGCTTTCGGGGGATCGGGTGCAGACCGAATATTACCTCCAGTTCGCCGATCATTATTTCCGCGTGCACAGCGATTTCCGCGCCCGCCAGGAAGAGAAGAACGGCGGTCAGCACGATCGCAACGATCGCCGCGAAGTGCGCGGGGTCGAGGATTTCGACGCGCATGACGAGACCGACCTCGACGAGGTGCCGGCCGATCAGGACGAAGGCCGCGACGACAATCGCGGTGATCGCGGCGATCGCGACAACCGCAACGAGCGGAACGACCGCCAGGATCGCGGCGACCGGAACGAGCGTGGCGATCGCAGTGACCGCAACCCGAACCGCGGCAACCGGCGCGACGAGAACGACGACAATCGCGGCAACCGCCAGCCGGCCCGCGAGCGCCCCGAACGCCCCGAGCGTGCCGAGGTCGAGGCCCGCGACGAGGATGTCGTGGTCGAGGACGCCAAGCCCGCGCGCGCGCCGCGCCGCGGCGTTCGCCGTCCGCGCGACGAGGACGAGGGCGGTGCCGGGATCGACAGCGCCGTGCTGCCCCCCGCGATCGGCCGCCCCGCGCCCATGGCCGACGCCGATGACGGCGAGGCTGCCGAAGCCGCGCCGAAGCCGCGCAAGCGCCGCACGCTCGCGGCGCGCAGCTCGGACGTCGAAGCCGCCGAATAGGCCTAGGGCCGATCGACATTCAGCCCTGACGGCCTGCAAATGGCGGCTTTCCGCGCTTCCGCTGCTCACATACTTTCAGTACGCTGCGCTCCGGGTCACGGAAAACCACCATTTTCGGCCCGTCATCTTCTGAATGTCGATCGGCCCTAGCCAAGCGTCCTGACATGACATAGCCTCTCCCCCACAAACAACTGGGGGAGAGCGATTATGCGCGCTTTGGCAAAGGCTTGGCTGAGTGGGGCTTGGCTTATCGGAGCGGCCGCTGCGCCCCTCCTCGCGCTTCCCGCCGCGGCGCAGGACGAAGCCGGCGGCACCGCGCAGGGCGATGTCGCGGTCACCATCTACAACAATGGCCAGTCGCTGGTGCAGGACGACCGCCAGCTCGCGGTCGCCGCCGGGCGCAACCGCATCGAATTTCCCGACGTCTCCGCGCGTATCCGGCCCGAAACGGTGACGCTGTCGGGCGGCGGGCTGGCGATCGTCGAGCAGAATTTCGACTTCGACCTGCTCACCCCCGACAAATTGATGGACAAGGCGGTCGGCCAGTCGATCACGCTGGTGCGTACCAATCCGGCGACCGGCGCCGAGCGCAGCGAACGCGCCAAGGTGCTCGCGGCGAACGGCGGCATCGTGCTCCAGATCGGCGAGCGGATCGAGGTGCTGCGCGACGACGGCCTGCCGGTGCGCGCGGTGTTCGACCGGCTGCCCCCCAATCTGCGCGCGCGCCCGACGCTGTCGGTGACGGTGCAGGCCGAAAATGCGGGGACCGTGCCCGCGCGTCTTTCCTACCTTACCCCCAACCTCGGCTGGACCGCCGACTATGTCGCGCTGTTCGACGCCGCCAAGGGCGCGATGGACATGCAGGGGTGGGTGACGCTGACCAACTCGACCGGCACGACCTTCACCAATGCGCGCACGCTCCTCGTGGCGGGCAGCCCGGGCGGCGGGGGCGGCTTTTCGCGGATGAACGCCTCGCTCGACGAAGCGGGGACCGAGAGCAACCAGCGCGAGCGGCTCGGCGACTATTATCTCTATCCGCTCGCCGAACGCACGACGATCGCCAATGCGCAGCAGAAGCAGGTGAGCTTCCTCGACGTGAAGGGCGCGCCGGCGCGCTCGACCTATGAATATGTCAACGGCTGGCTGGGCGCGAGCACCGACCCGATCAGCGCGGCGAGCGTGTTGCGCTTTTCCACGTCCGCGAACGGCGGGCTCGGCGACCAACTGCCCGCGGGCACGATCCGCGTCTATATGCGCGACGCGCGCGGCGACCCGCAGTTCATCGGCGAGAACCAGATCGGGCACACCCCGATGGGGTCGGCGATGACTTTGCGTACCGGCGACGCCTTCGACGTCAAGGTCCAGACCACGGTGGTGTCGCGCACGCGCAAGGGCGATTCGCGCTGGGTGACCAAGATGCGCTACGTCGTCACCAACGCGCGCCCCGGACCGGTGACGGTCGATCTGGCGCAATCGGGGCTCTGGGGCGACGTGCGGATCACCGACGAGAGCATCAAGAGTACGCGAGTTTCCGCCGATCGGGTGGAATGGCAGGTTCCGGTTTCGGCGAACGGCAAAACCGAAGTCACCGCCACCTTCGATTCGCGCTACTGAGGACCGGATCATGCGCTGGGCGCGCCTGATCCCGGCCTTGCTGGCGCTGCTCGCGCCGCTGCCGCTGGCGGCGCAGACTGCCGCGCGCCTGCCCGCCGCGCCTCCGCGGCCCGAGGCGCCGGTGGTGGTGTCGTCGGTGCTGCAGGACGTCGCGGTGACCGTCTATCGCGCGCCCTTTCGCGGTGCGGGTCCGATCAATGCGCAATGGCCGCAGGGTTTTGCGCTGATTACCGAGACCCGCAAGGTGGCGCTGCCCGCAGGGAGCGCCGTGCTGCGCTTCGAGGGCGTGTCCGAAGGGCTGCTGCCCGAGACCGCAGTGGTCTCGGGCCTGCCCGACGGGGTGCGCGAGAAGAATCGCGACGCGCGGCTGCTGTCGCCTGCGGGGCTGGTCGATGCCTTTCTCAAGCGATCTGTGACGCTGCGCCGCACCGACCGCAAGACGGGCAAGGTGCGCGAGCAGGCGGCGATCATTCAGGCGGGGCCGAACGGCGGGGTGATCCTGCAGACCCCCGAGGGGTTCGAGGCGCTCGGCTGTTCGGGATTGCCCGAGCGGATGCTCTACAGCCGGGTGCCCAAGGATCTGTCGGCGAAACCGACGCTGTCGATCCTGGTGGAAAGCGTGCGGGCGCGCACCGTGACGCTCCAGCTCGTCTATCTCTCCGAAGGCTTCGACTGGGCGGCGAACTATGTCGTCGATCGCGGCGAGGGGGCGTCGGCGCTTGGCATCACCGGCTGGATCACCGTCGCCAACGGCGGGGTGACGCGTTTCCCGAACGCGCAATTGAATGTCATCGCGGGGCGGCTCAACAAGGGGTACCGCGCCCCATTGCCGCGCACCCCGCCGGGCGCGCTGAGCCTGCGCTGCTGGCCGATGGATATCACCAGCACGCATCCCTTGTGGGAATTGCCGCCGATCATCGAGCCGATCGTCGACGATTATGCCGAAGAGGTGATGGTGACCGGCAGCCGTCTGGCTTATGCGCGCTCGCCCATGCCGGTGATGGCGCCGCCTCCGCCACCGCCTCCGCCACCCCCCCCGCCTCCGCCGCCGGCCGAGGATCTGGGCGACCTCAAATTCTATCGTATCCCGTTCCGCGTCGATGTGTCGGCGAAGGGGCAGAAGCAGGTCGCGCTGCTGATCAAGGACAAGGTTGCGGTCGAGCAGCTGTATTTCGGCACCCTCTATCAGACCTACAACAACGCGCCGCAGCCGCTGGTGACGCGGCTCAGACTCCAGAACCGAAGCGAGGACGGGCTCGGGCTGGCCTTGCCGGCCGGGACCGCGGCGGTGTTCGAGACGGTGGACAACCGGCGCCTGCTCGCGGGCGAGGCGCCGATCGGCGACAAGGCGGTTGGCGAGCGTGTCGACTACGACATCGGGCAGAGCCCGGCGGTCCAATATCGCGTCGTCGTCCAGCCGCGCGATCCGTCGGGCAGCTATCAGGACTGGCAGGTGACGCTGACCAACGCGCGGCCGTTCGACGCCGAGGTCGAACTGCTCATCCCCTTCGCGATCGATCCCGAGCCGACGACATGGGAACGGCGCGGCGCGAGCTGGGTGTGGCGCGTGCGGGTGCCCGCCAACGACAGCCTGGTCCAGACCTTCCGCCAGAAATTGAAGAGCGGCTAAGGCGTGACGGGGGCGGGTCGCTTCGCTGCTTTGCTGCTGGCGCTGGCCCCGGTGGTTGCCAGCGCGCAGGACAGCTATCCGGTGGTGCAGTCGGTCAAGCTCGACGATGTCGCGGTCACCGTCTATCGCGCGCCTTATCGGTCGTCGGGCGGCATCGACCCCGACTGGCCCGAGGGTTTTGCCTTCATCACCGAGACGCGCACGATCGACCTGCCCGCAGGGACCGCGATGCTGCGCTTCGAGGGGGTGGCCGAGGGGCTGCTCCCCGAAACGGCGGTCGTGGGCGGGCTGCCCGACGGAGTGCGCGAGAAGAATCGCGACGCGCGGCTGCTGTCGCCGGCGGGGCTGGTCGATGCCTATCTGAAGCGGCGGGTGACCTTGCAGCGCACCGACCCCGCGACGGGCAAAGCGCGGCGGCAGGACGCGGTCATCCAGGCGGGGCCGAACGGCGGCGTGCTGCTGAAAACCGCCGAGGGTTATGAGGCGCTCGGCTGTTCGGGGCTGCCCGAGCGCATGACCTATGGCGGGGTGCCCAAGGACCTGTCGGCGAAACCGACCTTGTCGGTGCTGGTCGAAAGCGACCGGGCGCGGCGGGTGACGGTGCAATTGCTGTATCTGGCCGAGGGCTTCGACTGGTCGGCCCATTATGTCGCCGAGCGCAGCGCCGATACGCCGACGCTGGCGATGACCGGCTGGATCACGCTCGCCAATGGCGGGGTGACGGGCTTTTCCGGGGCGCAGCTGAACGTGATCGCGGGGCGGCTCGAGAAGCAGGAAAGCGCCGGCGCGCCCGAAGCCGATGCCGGGCCGCTGCTGCTGCAATGCTGGCCGATGGATATCACCAGCACGCATCCCTTGTGGGAGTTGCCGCCGCTGGTTCCGGTTCGGGGTTCGCAGGACGGCTATTATGGCGGCGAGCTGATGGTGACGGCGCAGCGGCGCATCGAATATATGCAGGATGTGCCGCTGGCGGTCGCGGCGGTCAGCGCCGACTTTCTCGCGGCGCAGGAGAATCTGGGCGACCTCAAATATTATCGCCTGCCCTTCCGCACCGACGTCGCGGCGAAGCAGCAGAAGCAGGTCGCGCTGGTGGCGAAGGACGTCGTGCGGTTCGCGCCGCTCTATGGCGCCTATCTCGACGGCGGCCCCGCCGATCATATCGCGCCCGCCGAGGTGATGATGCGGATCCGGAACAGCACGGTCGACGGGCTGGGCGTCGCGCTGCCCGCCGGGGCGGTGACGATCTTCGAGGCGGTAGATGGCGAGCGGTTGCTGGTCGGCGAAAGCGGGATCGGCGACAAGGCGATCGACGAGCGCGTCGACCTGTATCTTGGCGAAAGCGGCGGAGTCCATATTCGCTCGGTCGAACGGGCGCCGCCGCGCAAGGGGGTGCGCGAGTGGGAGGTGACGATCAGCAATGACGGCGCCGACGCCGCCGATGTCGAACTGCTGATGTCCTATCCACTCGATCCGCCGCCGACGGATTGGGAGCGGCGCGGCGCTTATTGGGTGTGGCGGGTCGAGGTGCCGGCGAACGACCGGCTGGTGCGGACCTTCCGCGCCAAGAGCGAGAATTGAGAAGGAGAGGGGCGATGGCGATGGGAGCGAAGGCGTGGGGGCTGCTGCTGGCCGCGGGGCTGGTGGTGCCGGGCGCGGCGCAACAGGTGGTCAGCACCGGGGGGCAGGGCGATGTCGCGGTGACCATCTATAGCGGCGAACTCGCGCTGGTCACCGATACCCGCCAGACGAGCCTGCCCGCGGGCGAGGCGAAGCTGGAATTCCCCGACGTCTCGACTCGCATCCGGCCCGAGACGGTGAGCCTGGTCGGTACCGGCCTCGAAATCGTCGAGCAGAATTTCGACTTCGACCTGCTCTCGCCCACCGCGATGATGCAGAAGGCGGTGGGGCAGGAGATCACGATCATCCGCACCAACCCCGCGACCGGCGCCGAGACGCGCGAGCGGGCGAAGGTGCTCGCGGTCAACGGCGGGGTCGTGCTCGACGTCGGCGGGCGGATCGAGATCTTGCGCGACGACAACCTCCCCGTCCGCGTGATCTTCGACGGCATCCCGACCAATTTGCGCGCGCGCCCGACGCTGTCGGTGACGGTCGACAGCAAGGCCGCGGGCACGCGGCCGTTGACCCTGCGTTATCTGTCCGAAGGACTGAGCTGGCGCGCCGACTATGTCGCGCTGTACGACGAGGCGGCGAAGGCACTGGACTTGCAGGGCTGGGTGACGCTGAAGAACAACAGCGGCACGGGGTTCGCCAATGCGAAATTGCTGCTCGTCGCGAGCGAGCAGATCGGGGTGCGGCGCGGGCGGCGCGGCGACGATGGCGAGCCCGCGGCGATGACGAGCGCCGGCACCGAGGCGGCGAAGGCCGAGGCGCTCGCCGACCTCTATGCCTATCCGATGGCCGACCGAACGACGATCGCCAGCGCGCAGCAGAAGCAGATCGCCTTCCTCGACGCGATGGGCGTGCCCGCGACGCGCGGTTATGCGGCGTCGCTCGACCGCTTCGCGACGATCGACGAGGCGCAGAGCGCGAATTCCGTCTACCGCTTCTCGACCGGCAAGGGCGGGGTCGGCGATGCCATGCCTGCGGGGTCGGTGCGGCTTTACGTCAAGGACGCGCGCGGCGCGGCGCAGTTCGTCGGCGAGAGCTATATCAGCCACACGCCGGCGGGATCGGACCTGTCGCTGACGACGGGCAAGGCGTTCGACGTCAAATATCAGGCGATCCTGGAGAAGCGCGAGAAACTGACCGAGGAGGACTGGACGCGCAGTTCGTCGGCCCGCGTGCGCAAGAATGGCGTCGTCACGGTCACCGAGACCGACGTGAAGCGCAATTTCTGGCGCACCCATATGCGCTATATCTTCACCAACGCGCGGTCGGCGCCGGTGACGATCGAATTCACCCAGAACGGCCTCAACACCTGGAACAACGACACGCGCGTGCCTTTCGAGAGCCAGCCGGCGGAGAAGGACAATCCTTATTGGGAAAGCCGCAAATGGCTGGTGACGGTGCCCGCGAACGGGCGCGCCGAGCTGACCGTGCAATATGACACGCTGAACTGAGCCATGCGACGCGAGGCTTTTGCCTTGTTGCTACTGGTCGCGGCGCTCGTGGCGGTGCCGGCGCGCGCCGCCGATATAGCGGTGGTCGCCTCTGCCAAGCCCGACCATGTCGCGATCAGCCTGTACCGCGATCCCAACCGCGGCACCGAATCGCCGCTGCCGCCGCCCGACGAGGACGAGCCGCTCGGCGGCTTCGCGCTGATTCGCGAGACGCGGACGATCGACCTGCCGCCGGGACCCGTGACGGTGCGGTTCGAGGGGGTGTCGAGCAGCATCCTGCCCGAATCGGCGCTGCTGCGCGGCGGCAAGCCGCGCGAGAAGAATTACGACCGGCGGCTGCTGTCGCAGCGCGGCCTGCTCGATGCGCTGACCGGGCAACAGGTGATGCTGCGCACCACCGACCGCGCGACGGGCAAGGTCAGCATCGAGCGGGTGCGCATCCGGTCGGGTCCCGAGGATCTGATCGTCGAGCGCAAGGGCGGGTTCGAGGCGGTGCGGTGCAGCGGGCTGTCCGAGACCTTGCTCTATGACGCGGTGCCGGCAGGCCTCAATCCGGTGCCGACGCTGTCCATGGCGCTCGGCGACCAGCCGGGCGGGCGGACGAAGTTCGAGCTCACCTATCTGGCCAATAATTTCGACTGGCAGTCGAACTATGTCGGCCAGATCGGCGACGATGCGACAACGGTCGATCTTTTCGCCTGGCTGACCGTCGCGAGCGGCGATTCGACGAGCTTCGTGGGCGCCGACATGGCGGTGATCGCGGGACGCATCGCTTTCTTCGCCGCGGCGCCGATCGCCGGGGACGAGGAGCCGTGGGAGATCGAGGAACGGCAGCGCCGGGAAGCCGAAGACGATCCCTGGAATCCCGACAATATCGAGCTGTGGTTCAGTTGCTGGCCGCGCGGCAGCAGCGGCCCGGGCGGTTATAATCCGCGGCTGTTCACCCCCGACCGCCTGCCCGAGGGCGAGATCGAATATGCGGGCGGTTACGAGATCGGCTTTTTCGGCGGCGGGGGCGGCGACGAGGATAGCGAGATCATCGTGACCGGATCGCGGATCGCGCCGCGCGAGGACATCGGCGATTATAAATTATACCGCGTGCCGCAGCCGACGACGCTTGGCGCGCAAAGCCGCAAGCAGATCGCTTTTCTCGAGAAAGCGGGAGTCGCCGCACAGATGCTCCATGTCTTTGCGGTGAGCGGCGACGGTTTCGACGATTATGTCGATCCCGTGCTGCGCATCGACAACAAAAAGGGCGGGCCGCTCGCAGAGCCGATGCCGGGCGGGCAGGTCGCCTTGTTCCAGCGCCGCTTCGGCGAGCCGATGCTGGCCGCCGAAACCAATGTGAAGGACAAGGCGGTCGGCGAGCTGATCGACCTGCAACTGCCCGACCAGGAGGAAAGCGACGTCAACGCCGACCAGGACGAGCTCGATTCGGGCGACGACTGGACCCGGTACCGGATCACGATCGAGAATCATGGCGCGGTCGCGGAACCGGTCGAGGTGAGCTTCGCCAACGACAGCGATTATGTCGTCGACAAGATCAGCAAGGCGACAAAGATGCGCGACGGTAAGCGCATCTGGACGGTGACCGTGCCGCCCGAGGGCAAAAGGACGATCGATTACCGGGTGCGCGAAGTGGCGCGAATCGGCGCCGACAATCAGGACGATTGGGAAGAACCCGAGGAACCCTAGGCGGCCGGCAGCGGGCGCGGGCGGTGATTCTCGTCGAGCGCGACGAAGGTGAAGACGCCCTCGGTCACCCGTTCCTCGGTGCGGCCGCCGTCGCGTGTCGCGATGACTTCGATGCGGATCGCCATCGACGTGCGCCCGCGGCGCTCGATATGCGCATAGAGCGAGATGATGTCGCGCAGCAGGATCGGCGCGATGAACTCCATCGTCTCGATCGCGACGGTCGCGACCGCGCCCTGCGCCTCGCGCCCGGCGACGATGCCGCCGGCGATATCCATCTGGCTGAGCACCCAGCCGCCGAAGATATGGCCATTGGCGTTGATGTCGGCGGGGCGCGGCACGACGCGCAGGATCGGATCGCGCGGGCAGTCCGGCGCTTCGGGCTTATCGCTCATTGTTCATGTCCGGGTCGTTTTCGAACGGATCCTCGATCGCCTCGTCATGCCCGCTGCCGCTCGACAGGAAGACGAGTCCCATCAGCGCGGCGCCGAGCATCACCGACAGGCCGACGCCCGCGGTGGTGGCGATGATCATATGGATGGTCAGCCCCTGCGGCAGACTGAAGTGCAGGTATAGCAGCGCGCAAATCACCGCGAGGATCGACACCAGCGCCATGCCGAGCATCAGTCGGCGATAGCGGCCCCAGGCGACATTGGACGTATCGCGGTCGTCGAGCGGCGAGGGTTTGACCATGGCGGCCTCCATGGACCAGCCGCGCGGCAAGACCAAGCGGCAATGCGCTGCGGCAGGATGTTTCGCTTGCCCCGCGAATCGTGATAGATTGTTTGCCGACACAGAATCGATCCAGACCAATATCGGGGGAGCGGCAAGGCAATGACGATCGGAGCAATTCTCCACGGACGGACAGGCGCGGTGATTTCGGCGCGCAAGGAAGACAGCGTGCGCGCGGTGGTCGATCTGCTGGCGCAGAATCGCATCGGCGCGGTGCCGGTGATGGAGAATGACGTCATCGTCGGCATCTTCTCGGAACGCGACCTCGTCCGCCTGCTGTCCTCCTATGGTGTCGAAGCGCTCGACCGCAGCCTCGAGGAGGTGATGACCAAGTCGCCGGTGACCTGCGAATCGAAGACCGCGGTGATGGGCGCGTTGTCGCAGATGACGCAGAAGCGCATCCGCCATCTGCCGGTGGTCGACAACGGCCAGCTCGTCGGTTTCGTGTCGATCGGGGACCTCGTCAAATATCGCATCGACCGGATCGAGGCCGAAGCCGCGGCGATGCGCGACTATATCGCGTCCTGAACGGCCACCGCCGGCCGGCGCAATATCAGGCGCTTGATCTCGGCGATCGCGTCCTTTTCGAGCAGCCACAGCAGCGCGGGATAGATGACGCCGCCCGCGCCGACGAGGATCGCGAGACGCAGCGGCGCGATCATGCCGGCGGGCAGCGCGCGTTCGATCAGCCCGACCGCGACCGCCATCACCAGCGCAGGGGCGAGGCCGGGCAGCATCGCGCGACCGATATCGGCCAGCGTCACGCCGATCACCGGCGCCGACAGCTTCGCGGTGGCGATCAGCAGCAGCGGCATCGCGACGAGCCACGCCCAGGCGAGGCCGATCAGCCCGAACTGCGCGCCGATCAGGAAGCCGGTCGGAAAGAGGATCGCGCCGCACAGCGACGCCTTCATCGCGATCGCGGGGCGGCCGAGCGCGTTGGTGACGGGGGCGAAGAGGATCTGCACCGTCATCACCAGCAGCGCGAGCGCGAGAATCTGGACATAGGGGACCATGCCGAGCCACTTCAGCCCGAAGACCGTTTCGACCAGCGGCGCGGCGGTGACCGCGAGGCCCGCATAGGCGGGGGCGAGCACGAGCATCAGCAGGCGCACGGCCTTGAGGAAGTTCCAGCGCACCGCGCCCTTGTCGCCCTGGATGCGCGCATAGGCGGGGAAGGCGACCTCGTTGAGCGGCGGCACGAATTTCGACACGAAGATCTGCGCGAGGAACAATGCCTCGGCATAAAGCCCCAGCGCGTGCGGATCGAAGCGTCGACCGGCGATGAAGATGTCGGCCTGGGTCTGGACGAGCCAGAAGAAGTGGCTGGCGAGCACCGCCGAGCCGAAGGTGACGATCTGGCCGCAGCCGCGAAAATCGAAACTGGGCCAGACGAGCAGCCGCGCCGCCAGCGTCAGCCCGATCGCGCGCGTCCAGAACAAGGCGATCGGCGCATAGACGAGCGTCCACACGCCATAGCCCGCAAGCGCGCAGCCGAGCGCGGTGCCCGCGCCGACGAGCGCTGCGGCGAGGTTGACGAAGGCCTGTTTGCGGAAATCGAGCGCGCGCGACATCATGACCTCGGGCAGCGCGATGAACGGCGTCGCGAGGAAGATCAGCGCCTGGACGCGCAGAAGGTCGGCAACGATCGGCTGGCCATAATAGGATGCGGCGAGCGGGGCGCCGAAAAATTGCACCGCCGCGAGCAGGCCGTTGAGCAGCAGCAGCAGCCCGAAGGCCTGGCGGACGCGGAAGGGATCGAGCTCGTCCGACTGGACCAGCGCGCTCGCAAATCCATAGCCGTTGAGGAAGGCGAGGAAGGCGAGGATCACCTGCGTCATCGCGAACAGGCCGTAATCCGCCGGATCGAGCAGGCGAATCACCAGCAGGGTCGAGCCCCAGGTGATGATCTGCGCGAGAATCTGGCTGCCCGAGCGCCAGATCACGGCGCTGCGCACGCGGGTGCCGAAATCGGCCTGGTCGGAAGCGTCGGACATGGTGACGCGATTATGACCGCAATAGGTGAAGATTGCCCTTAGCGTGGGTCCGGCCGGCGCCGGACCTTAGCCGAAAGAGCCGGCCCATTGCGGTTCGCCGAGCCAGTATAAGGGCAGCCAGGTCTTGTTGTTGGGCTCGGACGCCTGGAACGAACCCGCGTCATATTTGGGCACGGCGACGTGCCAGCCGTCGAATCCGGCGAAGAAGGCGATCGGGTTGACATTCAGCTGGCTGTCGGGACCGAAGAGTTCGGCCATCGCCTGCGCCGGGGCGTCGGTGCTGCAATCGACGACCATGAAGCCGGTCGCATTATTGCCCTTGCCGTCGACATAGCCGGCGGGGACCGCCCAGGTGAAATGATATTGGCCGGCGGCGGGATTCCAGGGATTGTTCGGCAGCGATCCCTGCAGGCTGATCGTGCCCTGGACGGTGTGGGCGACCTGGAACAATTGTTTATAGAAATAGACCAGCCAGCCGTTCGAGGCCATTTGCTGATAATATTGGCTGCCGGGGTGCGATCCGTCGTCGTCGGCGGCGGACGAGGAGGCATAGAACATCGCTTCGGCAATCGTCCCCTCGATGACGCCGTTATAGAAGGCCTGCAACCGGCCCCAGTTCGCCGCCAGCGTCTGATGCTGGGTATCGGCGGCGGAGTTCATCTGGATCAGATAGCTATTCAGCTGCTGCGCGAGGTCGGCGATGACCGCCTGGATCGGGGTCGATGCGGCACCCGGGGCCATCGCCGCCTTGGCGAGCGTCCAGCCGATCTGTCCGACCGCGGCGATCGCCGAGCCGACATAGGGAATGCACGAGATGACGGCGAAGAGGCAGCTGAAGATATCGTTGAGCGTCGCCTCCATCGAGGTTCCCGACGGCGGGATCTGCATATTGTTGGCGGCGGTGATGAGATCGTCGGTCGACAGGATCGCGATGCCCGAATTCACCGCATTGATGATGCCGTTGATCCCGAACCAGTGTTCGGCGGTGGCGAAGGCGGCGACTTCGTCGAGGAGGTGGCTTTTGACCGTGTTGAAATCGCTTTCGGGAAAAGCCGCGCCGGCGGGATAGGTGACCGCGTCTATCGTTCCCGTTTGCAGGATCGTGCCGTTCTTGGGCGGCACCTGCCCGGGCATCTGCGACACGATATAGGCGTAGGCGGCGGCCAGTGTGCCCTGATAGCTGTCCTCGGGCCAGGGCGCGTCATAGGTCGCGGTCATCATCACATTGTTGAGCCAGGTCGTCATGGCCGACACGGTGACGGTGCTGAACCCGCCGTTCCTGTCGTTCTCGATCCGGAACACGGCCCCGTCGCCGGCCCAGGGCACGATGCCGGTCGGCAGCCCCCAGTTGCTCGTCCCTTGCACCGGAACCTGATTCGCGAAAGGCACGGTGACGTGCGGATAGATGAGCCGGTAGGTCAGATAATATTGGAAGGTCGAGAAACTGGCGTGCGACCAGATGATCGCCGGCCCCGACACCGTCGTCTGGCTGTTCGCCTTTACGCGCTGGACCTGCATCGCGGGGGTGAAGGGCATGATGGTCGTCGCCGACAGCTGCGGGCTCGCCAGGACGACGTCCGAATCGGTGCAATATATAGTCTGCGAGCCCGAGTCGGCGGGGTCGGCAACGAGCGGCGCGGCGGCGAGGGGCTGCGAATCGCGCTTCGCTTGCAGATATCCGGCGAGCGACGTGCCGCACTGCGCCTCGAGCGCGGCGCCGGGCAGCAAGGCCTCGGCGGCCTGTTTCGCCAGGGCGAAGGTCGGCTGGTCGACGATCATCAGCGATTCGAACAGGGAACCGCCCATGAATTCGATCCAGAGCTGCACGCCCGAATCGCCGGACGCCGCCACGAGCGATTGGGGAGAGGCCTGATCGGGCAGCTTCACGCCGAAGATGCCGAAGCGCGCGGGACAGGCGTCGCTGCGCGGGCCGGCACGCAATCGCACTTCATCGACGCTGGTATGGAAGATTCCGTCGCAGAAGCCGATCGCTTGCTGCACCTGATCGGCGGTCGCGGCCTCGACGAGCACGACCAGCCCGGCCTTCGCATAGTCGGGGAACATCATATGGTCGATGACGCGGATATCGGTGCCCAGTCCGTCGTCGAGGAATTTGCGCATCAGCACGAGTCGCCGCGCCTCCTGCGTGTTGCCGAGGTCGGTCGTGCATGTGATCGCGAAATAGCCCATCGAAAGATCTCCCCACACATCGCCCGACAGGACAGCCGGACCGAGTCGAAGTCTGAGCGCAGCCCGAGGGTCTGGCAATGTGCGAATCCTGCGGTCCCAACGCCGCCCGACGCCCGGAATCGGCTGGCCGGGCGTCGAATCGCGCCAAATCGGGGGATTCAGGGCGGATTTCGACGTCGATTCTGTTCGTGGGAAAGCCGGGCGATCGCGCGTTGCGCGCGGGGGCGGAAAGTTTGGGTGCATTTTGCGTGGACGCCGGGACCCTTCAAACCGGCGGTTTCGCCTCCCATTTGGCGTTTTCGGCCGAAGGGTCCTCCCGAAGAGTCCGACAATTTTTGAAACAAAATTGCAAAAAGGTTGTTGACGCGAATCAGAGAGGGGCCTAGAGGCCTGTTCACCGGACGGGGCGCGGCGGCAAACGCCACGCTCCAGCCGGTCGCCAACAGATACGGACAGATGTCCCCCGATAGCAATAGCGGGGAACGACAACTGTCCGCCATTTCTTGTCGGTGGCTCTTTGAAATTGTGATTGTCGATGAAGGGACATGTGGGCGGCGGCCCTGGGTCTTGCAG
>JAEULK010000023.1 GCA_016793775.1 Sphingopyxis sp.
CACGGTTGAAGTGTGCAAACTCCACCATAACGATGAACCCGGTGGCCACCAGCGACGCCGCATTCCGGGGTGGGGCATGCCCCACCCCGGAATACACCATCGCCTACACCGGAAATTACACCACGAGCGCGGACGCTAACGTGGTCTGATCCATCCCAAGGCGATGAGCCAAGTCTGTCTGGTGGACGCCAGCGCGCTTCCTTGCGTCCGATATCGTGCGGGCAAGAAGCGCACTCTCTGGGCTGTAAACAGACTTTCGCATCCAGCACTTGCCGTATATGCGAAAACTTCATATGCGATTTTATCATATGGGTGGGGAGGCACTGATGCGTTACGACGAGCGAAGGCGGATCCGGCAAGAGGAAGAGGCTCGTCAGGAAGCTCGCGAGGACATGGCGCGGAAGCGCTTCAGGGAGCAGGAAAAGCAGGTCGAGAGGATTATCACGCACCAGACCTACGTCAACTTAAAGGGCGGCCCCGAAAAAGCTTTCTGGGCGATGGTGAAAAAATGGGCGGTCGGCGGATTGATCTTCGCGGCACTCGGCGTCCTGTTCAGCATCGGTGACGAAGATTTCTTCAAGAACCTCACGGGCGCGATCTATATCGTGATCCTGGCTACTGGCATTGGCATTTACCGCGGCTACACGGTGTTGAAATCTGCCCGCAATGATTGAACCGTGGTCCAGTCAGGAGGCAAGACTAGATAGGGAGCCCCGTTGCCGCCCGTGAATGCTCCGCTCTCACGAGTGAACATCCGACCAGTTCGGCAAACTTTGTTACTCGGTCAGGTTCCCCGCCCCAGATGCAGAACATCACCGCAAATGGCGCCGGCGACAGCTCGATGCCAGCCTCATCAAGAAAACACACTCGACGCCTCAAAAACAGAATGTCGGCGGAGCCAAAAATGCGGTCACGGAATACGGCCGTCTCGGTCCGTGCGGGAAACATTCCAATGACGGTTTGCACCTCGCCATCACGTTGAGCATCGACACAACGGTTTATCCAGGTCGTCAGGTCAGAATAGGGCGGATTTACGAACGCCAAGTTCCCATACCACTTAGAGGTCAATCCGTTCTCCTCCTCGGTGATCGTTCGATCTGAAGAGACGAACGCCCGCTCATCGCCGCACGGATCCACACTTATCGGGCCGAACGCTGCCACTATTTTTTCGATGATATGAGGTGGCGTGAATCGGCAATCTCGCTTCAACGCCCAATGAGCATGATAGTGTTTCTTCGTCCTTGCCTTTGGCGCAAGTGCGGCGATCACACGTGACAAGGCGATCACAGATCCACCGCCGCCCTCCAAACTCCTGAGCGTAGGCACCGAGATGCCGGCTCGCCGTGAAAGCTCGACTTGGGTCCAAGCGAGCTTGCGCCTGGCTCCGATAATTTGCTGAGTGATGTCGTCGCCCCGCCCGAGTTCAGCGATCTTCAATTGAACGACATCGGCCGCCCTTTGGAAATTCGCTCGTCTGCCGCGATTGCTCTCGAGCAATATGATCGCCTGCCGGCTCACCCCACATCTTGTTGCCAGCTCCGCCTGCGTCATGCCAACCGACTTACGAAGGTCGCGAATTGCCTTCCCGAGATCCATAGAAATCTATCCTGACATATTTGTCAGCATTCCTTTGCATGAATATCTCGAGTGTTTCTACCATATTGTGAGGGAAGGGGCTCTGCTTGTGATCGTTCGTTGATCGTTTGACAAATGGTCTCATAGAAAATTGGCATGGTGAAGATTACGCCTTCCGGCGATCATGAGCTTTCGCGGTATATTCCTTGGCCTGACCGCGATGATTGCATCTGCGGAGTGCCTGCCGGAATCAGCAGTTCAGCGCATCGGAAGGATCTGGATGCGATCGGTTTGATCGTTGTTCCAAATCTGTTTGAATGAGTAATTGTACCATGCTTGCGATTGATCGATGGGCTTTACGCACCAAGTCCCGCCCGGCAGAAGCCGGGAGAGGGTGTTGTGCTCCACCGCTTCGGCCTCAAACATGGATTCGAACATGTTCCGGCAATTTTCCGGTACCTTAAAGGCCGCGTGCAGATGGCCGCTATACGGAAGCCCTTCGATGATCGCGAACGCTGGAAACTGTAACTCGCGCTTTGATGCCGAGTTAAATCGTGGGCCAAGCGCTCGGCGCTGTATGCGAACATATATCTTAACGAACAAACTTTGAAGTAGTTTAGAGTTCAAAGAATGTTTAAAGTTTGGCTTGATAGTTAGGGCGTGCGTGAATTTTTCATTTTGGAGAAAATCCACCCAATGCATATTAAATCTATTCATAATATTTATTTGTCACAAGTCGATTCCGGATTGTATATTTATAATCAAATTGTTGCATGAAAAGGGCACAATGCGTGACCGGATCGACCTGCATGTCGAGGTGCAGGCGGTGAGCGCCGCCGACCTCGTCCTGCCGCCGCCGTCCGAAGGCAGCGCCGAAGTCGCCGCGCGCGTCGCGGCGGCGCGCGATGCGCAGACCCGGCGCTATGCCGATCACAAGGCGCGCACCAACGCCGAGATCGACGGGGAATTGCTCGAAACGGTCGCGACCCCCGACGATCCGGGGCGGACATTGCTCGCGCAGGCGGCGGAGGCGATGCGCCTCTCGGCGCGGGGCTACACGCGGATCCTGCGCGTCGCGCGGACGATCGCCGACCTGGCGGGTGCCGAGGCGATCGGCCGCATCCATATCGCCGAGGCTTTGAGCTATCGGCGGCAGGCGCCGCGCAGCTGATGGCCGATATCCGGTTCGAGGCCGAGATCGTCGCGTGGCGCGGCCCGCCGCCCTATTTGTTCGCGATCATCCCCGAACGCCATGTCGGCGACATCCGCTATGCGTCCTTGTCCGAAAGCTATGGCTGGGGCGTCGTGCCGGTGGTGGCGAAGGTGGGAAACAGCGAGTTCGAGACGTCGCTGTTTCCGCGAAACGGCGGCTATCTGCTGCCGATCAAGGTCGCGGTGCAACTCGCCGAAGCCGTTGGCCTCGGCGACCGCATCGCCGTGAGGATGCGCGTCGGGCGGCTCAATCGCCGCTGAGTTCGCTGCCGAGCTTCAGCACCTCGCGCCCGTCGATCATCTCGATCAGATAGGCGGGGTTGTCGGGCGACCCGTTGCGGACGATGCGGCCGCCCGTGATCACCCGCTCGACGCGCTGATCGAACCGCGCCGCGATGCGGCCATGGCCTTCGCCGCGGCCCCAGGCCCAATGGACATGGGCGCCGATGTCGAACTGGCGCGCGGTCATAGTCCCTCGCGAGGGGCCGCTCAGATGCCGAGCGACGCCGACTTGTTCTCGACCACCTCGAGCGGCGGCGGGGCCTTGGCGGCGCCCGCACCGTGACGGCGATGGCTCAGCTTGCCGTCGATCTTGCCGCCATTTTCGATCGTGATCGTTTCATAGGTGACGTCGCCGGTGATCCGCGCGCTGGCGTGCACGATCAAAGTCTTGGCCTCGATCGACCCGTCGAGCAGCCCCGCGATCTTCGCGGTCTCGGCGACGACGGCGCCCTTGATCTCGCTCGCCTCGCCCTGGACCAGATTGGCGCATTTCAGGTCGCCGTCGATCTTGCCGTCGACATGCAGATCGACGGTGGCCGAGACATTGCCTGTGACGACGACATCCGATCCCAGGATCGAAAAGGTCGTGTGACGCGCGCCGGTCGCCATTTTAGCGGGCACCGCGGGCGACGGAACCGACTCGCTGTCGGGCGTCGGCTTTGACTTCGAGAACATCGGCTTTGGCCTCCAGGAAACGGCGCGGGTTGACGGCGACGCCGTTCAAACGAACTTCGAAATGCAGGTGGCTGCCGGTCGAACGGCCGGTCGAGCCCATTTTGGCGATCTGCTCCCCTGCGGCGACTTGGCTTCCCACCTTGGCGGTGAATCCCGACAAGTGAGCATAGCGGGTTAAGATACCCTGACCATGGTCGACCTCCACGACATTGCCATAACCCGACTTCTGGCCGACGAAGCTCACGCGGCCGGGGGCGGCGGCGAGGATCGGGGTGCCGGTCGGGCCGCGGAAGTCGAGCCCCGCGTGCATCGCGCCGGCGCCGGTGAACGGATCGCTGCGATAGCCGAAGCCCGACGACATCATCAGCACATTGGCGGGATTGCCCGACGGCACGGCGACGAGCGTGCGTTCGAGCACTTCCATGCGGAACAGCGCGCCTTCCAGCGCGGCGAACGACGGGCCGAGCGCCTTGGCTTTGCCCATCTTGCCGCGATAGGGGATGAAGGGACCGCCGCGGCCGGCCGCGGCGTTGCGGACGAGGTCGGACGGGTTGAGCCCCAGCGCCGCGACCGCGGTTTCGGCCTTGGCGGCGCGGTCGTTGACCGCGGCGAGTAGCTTGCCGGCAAAGGCTTCCTGCCGCGCTTCGAGCCGCGCCAGCGCCTGCGCCTCGGGGGGCAGGCTGGGGTCGATCGCGCTCGTCTTGAGCGGTTGGGTCGCCTCGCTTGCCGCGGCGTCGGTGACCGCCGCGGGTTCGACGCCGAAACTTTCTTTCGACCATTCGTCGAGCTGGTCCTGGCGTTCGGCCAGGTCGGCGGCGGTTTCGGCGACGCTGTTGCGATATTTGGCGATGCGCGCTTCGGCGGCGTTGGCCTCGGCCTGCTGCTGCGCGACCGCGGCGCGGTCGTCGGCGGTGAGCAGCTGGTTGACCAGCACGGCGAGCATGGTGCCCGCCCAGACGAACAGCACCGCGGCGACGATCAGCGCGACGCGCTTTTGCCACACGGCGCTGACCCGCAGGAATCGGACATGACCGTGCGTGCGAACGAAGATTTCATGGTCCTGAAACAGCGCGTTGAAGCGCTGGCGCCAATGGCGCAGGCCCGTCGATTTCGATGACAAGTGGCGACCCCATCTTGTTATTATGTGGAGCCCTCCGCCCCGAATGACGGGCGCCTTATCAGCAGTTGGTGCGACTCGCGAATCCTGCGGAGGCGACTCGCGCCGAGTCGAAACGGGGATGCGGTGAACGGTGTCAAAGCACGGCAACGCTGCCATTTTGGCAAGATTTCGCGCCGAATCGCCCGGTAATATTGACGGCTTGCTTACCATTTTCCGCTAGGTCCGGTGCCGTGATCCATATGCCCAAAATGACCGTGCCCGCGGGCGCCGAAACCGCTCCGCAAGCTGCTGAAAAGTCGGCCGCAAGGCCGCGCTCGGCGGTCAGCGACGGGGTCGGGATCGTCGGCCTGATCGGGCTGATGTCCTATCTGCTGATCGCGCGCTACGCGCCCGAGATCGCCGGCTTCCTCGGCATCGACTGGAGCGGCCGCGGGCCGATGAGCGGCCCCAATTCGGCGATCGCCTCGGTACTCGCCTGCGCCATCCCGATGGTGCTGTGGTCGCTGTTCGTCGATAAGGTGCACCGCAACCCCTCGACCGGCATCGACTGGACGATGCGGCGGCCGTGGCGCGAGACGATCGACATCAGCCTGACCAAGCTCACCGGCCTATGGGCGACCTGGGCGCTGATCGCGCTCACCTATGCGACGATGCGCTATTATTGGGAGGGGCAGTATGAATTTTCGATGGAACTGCTCGAACGCGTCGCGCCCTGGCTGCTGCTGGTCTCCGTCCCCTATATGCTGTGGCTCGACCGCCGGCTGATCGAGCCGCGCGACGGCTGCTACCAGTTCGGGCGCTGGCTCGTTGCACCGGGCCAACCCGTCGACCGCCGCGCAATCGGCCATCATTTCCGCGCCTGGGGGGTGAAGGGCTTTTTCACCGCCTTCATGCTCTCGATCGTGCCGGGCAATTTCTCGTCGCTCGTCACCGTGCCGATGAGCGAGGTGCTGGCCAATCCCTATATGACCGGCCTGTGGGCGATCAATCTGCTGTACCTCGTCGACGTCCATATCGCGACCGTCGGCTATATATTGACCGCGCGGCCGCTCGATTCGCATATCCGCACCGCCAATCCCTATGGCATGGCTTGGGTCGCGGCGCTGATCTGCTATCCGCCCTTCATCCTGATGAACGGCGGCCCGCTCGATTATCAGGTCAATGGATCGGACTGGGGCTATTGGCTCGAGGGCCATGACAATATCATGATCGTGTGGGGCGTCGTACTGGTCGCCCTCACCGCAATCTACAGCTGGGCGACGATGGCGTTCGGCATCCGCTTTTCGAACCTGACGCACCGCGGCGTGCTGACCCACGGGCCGTACCGCTTCACGCGCCACCCCGCCTATCTGTCGAAGAATCTCAGCTGGTGGGTCGGCGCCTTGCCTTTCCTCGTCACCGACGGCGGCTGGGTCGAGGGGCTGCGCAACACCGCGCTTCTGGCACTGGTCAGCAGCGTCTATTATTGGCGCGCCAAGACCGAGGAGCGTCACTTGCTCGCCGATCCGGCCTATCAGGCCTATTGGAACTGGGCACAGGACAATGCGCCGATCCCGCGCTTCTTCGCCAAGCTCAGCGGGCGGAAGCGTCCGCTGATCCGGCTGGAGCCCGACGACCGCATCGGGCCGGTCGCCTGATCCCGCGCGGGGCGAACCCCGCGCGGAATGATGGCGTCAGAACTTGAACCCGGCCTCGACGCCCCAGATGCGGGGTTCGTTGACGAAGCCGGTCAGGTTGTTGAAGTCGATGCCGCCGACCGCCGAGGTGTCGTTGGTCAGGTTGCGGACAAAGGCGGCGAAGTCGTAGCTGTCGGTCTTGTAACCGACGCGCACGCCGCCTTCGAGCTGGCGCTTGTCCTGAAACTCGACCGATTCATAAAGGAAGAAGTTGATCTTCGACCGGTACGACCAGTCGGTGAAGACATAGACTTCGCCGTCGCCGACGGGGACGCCATATTTGGCGGTCCAGTTGGCGATCCAGCGCGGAGATTGCGGCAGGCTGTTGCCGTCGATGTTGACGATCGCGGCCGCGAAGGGCGCCGCCGCGACGACGATCGGATCGAGCACGGTGCAGTTCGACACATTGGGGAAGGTATCGACGCGCGTCGCGCCGCACGCTGCCGTCGTCAGGCCCGGATCGCGAATCTCGGTATGATTGTAGCTGAGCCCGGCGCTCAGCAACAGCCGGTCGACCGGCGCGATTTCGGCGTCGAGTTCGAAGCCATAGCCGCGGACGTTCTTGGCGTTGATCAGGCGGTTGGCGTTGACGCCGCCGCCGACCGCGGTGAGCTGCGCATCGTCGAGATCGTAGAGGAAGCCCGACAGGTTGAAGCGCGCCCGGCCGTCCCACACGGTCGACTTGATGCCGGCCTCGTAGGAGGTGATCGTTTCGCTGTTGCCGATCGTCACGCCCGACTCCAGCGGGGTCGCGGTCGCGGGCGGGAACAGGATGCGCCCCTGGATGCTCGGAGCGCGATAACCGCGCGCGACGCGGGCATAGAGGTTGATGTCGTCGGTCGCGGCATAGGCGATGTTCGCGTCCCAGGTGACATTGTTATCGCTGACCTTGCGGTTCACCGTGCCGAGCGGGTTCTGCAGGAAGTTCGGGAACTGCGTGTCCTTGCTGCGAATCACCTGATAGCGGCGCTTGTCGTCGTTATAGCGGACGCCGCCCGTGATGCTGAGCTGGTCGGTGAGTTCATAGGTCAGCGACCCGAACACGCCATAGGCCTTGCTCTGCTGGCTCTGCGACACGACGATATTGACGCCGCCCACCGCATTGTTGGAGTCGCCCAGCGTCGAATAATTTTCGCTGACGATGTCCAGGTCTTCGTCGAAATAGAAGAAGCCGGCCTGATAGCTCAGCGGCCCGTCGCCATTGCTTTCGAGGCGCAGTTCCTGCGTGAACTGGGTCAGGTGCGGCACGCTGTCGCGCGTTTCGGCGGTGAAGGGAATCTCGCCCGGGCCATAGAGGTTGGGCGGCAGGAAGTTGGCGCCGAAGCCGCCGTCGACGTCGCCGACCGAGGTCGCGTCGCCGTCCCAATAGCTGGTCACCGAGATCAGCGAGACCGGCCCCGCGTCCCAGGTGATACGCGCCGAGGCGTTGCCGGTGTTGACGCGCTGTTCGTTCTTGCCGTCGGTCGAGACGCGATAACGGTCGAAATTGGCGTTGAGACCCGGCTGGCCGCGCGTGAAGACATTGGCGCGGAACAGGCGCGCGGTGCCGTTGAGCCGGCGGACCTGACCGGTAAGCAGGATGTCGAGCGTGTCGGTCGGCTTGATCAGCCCCTGCAGGCGCAGCGCGAATTCGTTGAAACCTTCGAAGGCGTCCTTGGTCGTTCCCGACGGCAGGACGTTGTCGACATAATTGTCCTGGCGCTGGTACATCGCCGACAGCCGCACCGCGACCTGTTCGCCGAGCGGCCCGCCCACCGCGCCCTGCGCGTTGACCGCGTTGAAGCGGCCATAGGAGAGGCGGCCATAGCCGTCGAATTCGTCGCTGGGCTTCACCGAATCGAATTTGACGATGCCCGCGGGCGTGTTGCGGCCGAACAGCGTGCCCTGCGGCCCGCGCAGCACTTCGACGCGGTCGATGTCGAACACCGGAAAGCCCTTCAGGATCGGGTTTTCGAGCACGACATCGTCATAGACCAGGCTCACCGGCTGCGAGGCGTTGAAGTCGAAATCGGTGTTGCCGAGGCCGCGGATATAGAAGCGCGGGAAGGTACGGCCGAACGAGCTTTCGACGACGAGGCTGGGCACGCGCGCCGACAGTGCGCGGACGTCCTGACCGCCCGAGCCGAGCGCGTCGAGCTTGTCGCCCGACACCGCGGTGATCGAAATCGGCACGTCCTGCAGATTTTCCTCGCGGCGCTGCGCGGTGACGATGATTTCGGTGAGGCCGCCCTCTTCGGCAGCGGGCGCTTCCTGCGCGGCGGCGGGCACGGCCCAGCCGGCCGAGGCGAGAACAAAAGCTATAGCGGTAGCGGAAGGAAAGTGGCGCATGGCAAGCTTCCTGACAAGAGAATGGACGAACGGAGAGCGGAAACCCGATCGCTGGTTGGCGGCGCGCGCGCGCGCGGTCAATCGCCCGCGCGCGGGGCGCTGATGTTCGTGTCAGCAGTGTTGCGCAATTGCTGCACTTTGTGACAGCGGACCGGCGCGCGGCCTAGAAGCTGAGCTCGTAGTAAATCTTCGACAGGTCGTGGTTCCACGGACCTTCATAGCGATCGAGCAGGTCGTGCGCGGGCGACTTGCCGCTCTTGGCGATGCGGCGGAGCGGCTCGAGGAAGCCGACCTCATTGTCGCCCATCGAATTGACCTCGCCGCGCGCGGCGAGGCCCTGCGCGGCGATGTCGAGCACGCGGTGCGCCAGATCGCCGACGGTGCCGCCGCCGGGCGCGGGCGCGTCGAGGCCTTCGCCGGGGACCGCATCGCGCAGCGTCTGCTGCTCCTCGATGCTCCAATGTTTGACGAGGTCCCAGGCGGCGTCGAGCGCACCCTGGTCGTAGAGCAGCCCGACCCACAGCGCGGGCAGCGCGCAGATGCGGTTCCACGGCCCGCCGTCGGCGCCGCGCATTTCGAGGAAGCTCTTCAGCCGCACCTCGGGGAAGGCGGTCGAGAGATGGTCGTTCCAGTCGCTGATGCGCGGGAGCTCGCCTGGAAGAACCGAGAGTTTGCCCTTCATGAAGTCGCGGAAACTCAGCCCCGCGGCGTCGATATATTTGCCGTCGCGGAAGACGAAATACATCGGCACGTCGAGCATATAGTCGACATAACGATCATAACCGAACCCATCTTCGAACACGAAAGGCAGCATGCCGGTGCGCGCGGGGTCGGTGTCGGTCCAGATATGGCTGCGGTACGACATAAAGCCGTTGGGCTTGCCCTCGGTGAAGGGCGACGATGCGAAGAGCGCCGTCGCGAGCGGCTGGAGCGCGAGCGAAACGCGGAACTTCTGCACCATGTCGGCCTCGCTCGAATAATCGAGGTTGGTCTGGATGGTACAGGTGCGCAGCATCATGTCGAGCCCCATGGTGCCGACACGCGGCATATGGTCGAGCATGATCTTGTACCGCCCCTTGGGCATGATCGGCAGCTCGGCGCGCGTCTTGTCGGGCCACATGCCGACCCCCAGGAAGCCGAGGCCGAGCTCGGCGCCGACTTCCTTGACCTGCTTCAGATGGCGGCCCGTTTCGGCGCAGGTCTGGTGGAGATTTTCAAGCGGCGCGCCCGAAAGTTCCAGCTGACCCGCGGGTTCGAGGCTGACGGTGCCGTCGCTGCCCGCGAGCGCGATCACTTTGCCGCCCTCAATCACCGGCTCCCAGCCGAAGCGGGTGAGCGCCATGAGCAGGTCGTGGATGCCGCCGGGTTCGTCATAGCTCGGCGCGCGATGATCGGCGGTGCGATAGACGAATTTCTCATGCTCGGTGCCGATGCGCCAGCGCTCTTTGGGCTTCTCGCCCTTGGCCATGGGAACCGCGAGTTGGTCACGGCTTTCGATGACGGGATCGTTGCTGTCAGAGGCGGTTCGGGTGCTCATGTCGCGCCACTAGACTATCCGGTACAATATGCAATCGCCCCTATTCCACCATCGCGCGGAGGTTGATGGTGAAGCTCGATCCGGGCGCCATGCTGCCCTTGGGATTGATGCGGATGTGGGTGACATTGGTATCGACGCCATTGGCATCGGCGACCGGGGTGTAAGCGAAACTGACGCCATTGTTGTTCGAAAAGCTGAGGTCGTCGCTCGTGCTCGACAGGCTGGAATAGCTGTAGCTGAGGCCGCTCGACCCGGCGGCGAAGGCGAGCGGGCCGGGGCCGGGCGCATAGGTTCCGACGAACAGCGCGAGGTTCGCGGGCAGCGCGTCGGTGACGATCACGCTGTTGCTGCTCGCCTGCGTGCCGGTGGGCGCGGTGACCGTCAGGCTGTAATTGGCGAAGCCGCCGGGGATCAATTTCGGATTGGTGATGCCGTTCTGCGGGTCGCTGTAGGGCGCCGACGTCTTGGCGATGGTCAGCGGCAGAACATAGGCGTTGGTGTAGGTGCAGGTCGTCGCGGTGGCGCTGCCCTGGATGGTCAGTGTGCGTCCGGTGGCGCCGCTGGCGAGCGGGCTGCCGCCGGTGCATTCGACACTCGCGTTATAGAGCGCCGCGACGGCGCCGCCGCCATAGGTTTCGGCGGGCAGCGTGACGATATCGCCGGCGCGGACGTTGACATAGCTGCCGGTGGTCGCGGTCGGGGCGGTCGAGGCGAAGCTGGGGTTCGCGGTGCCGCCGGTGGTCGTCGCGCTTGCCATATGCCCCGTCGTCGCGCCGCTCCAGGCTTTCGCCAGACGAAGCTGCTGTGCGATGCGGCTGTTGGTGAAGGTGCAGATAATCGCGGTGTCGGCGGGGTTCACGGTCAGCACGGCGCCGGCGAGCGCGGTGGCGTTGCCGGTGCAGGCGAGCCCCTGCGTATAGTTGCCGCCGCTGCCCGAGGTGAAGCTCTCGCCGAGCGTCGCGGCTTCGGCGGCATAGACGGTGACCGCCGCATTGGTATCGGTCTCGTTCGCGCTGTTCGCCACCGAGGCGAGGCTGGGGTTGTTGATCAGGCCCGTCGTCTCGACGGTAACCGCGTTGGTGGTCAAGGCATTGACCCAGGTCTTGCGCACGACGAGCGTCGCCGACTTCCGGCTGTTGGTCCAGGTGCAGGTCAGCGAAGTGCCGCTGGGCATCGTCACGGTGCGACTGAGCCCGGTGCCCGATGTCGCGACGACGGCATTGTCGCTGTTGCGCCGGCATTCGAGGCTGCTGTTGTAATTGGCCGCTGCGCCCGCGGTGAAGGCCTCGGTCAGCGTCAGCGTCGACCCCGCGACCGCGATCGCGGTGGCATTGGTGGTGGTGCCGCCGACGGTCGAGCTGCCCGCCGTGGGGACGAGGCCGCCGCTGATCGCCAGGCTGACCGCGTCGTTCGCGATGCCATTGGTCCACGCCTTGGTCAGCACCACGGGCGAGTCATTGTCGGTGATGGTGTAAGTTGCGGCGGTGATCGGGGTGCCGCCGCAGCTCGCGGTGCTCGACACGGTGTAGCCGGTGCCGGTGTTCAGCGCGATCTGGATCGTCTCGCTGCTCTCGACCGCGGTATCGTCGATGATAGCGATGCCCAGCGGGACGGTCGTGTTCTGATAGGTGCCGGCGGGGATGGTGACGGTGAAGCTCGCGGCGCCGTTGGGGGTCGTATAGTCGGTACCGCGCGTCGCGGTGCCGCCGGTAATGCTGACATTGACGGTGCGCGATGTGAACAAAGTGCCGCTGACCCGCAGCGCCGGGATGTTCGCCGAGGGGATCGATTCGACCCCCGAGCCGGTCGCCGCCGACAGTTCGATGAACGGGTTGAGGCTGATCCTTATGTCGTCGAGGAAATTGCCGAAGCTGCCCGCGTCGGTGGTGATGAACTGGACGCGCTGGACACCCGACGCACCTGTATAGGTCGTGGTGCCGGTATTGACGTTCCAGACATTGTTGATCGTCGAGGCCTGGGTGGCGAGAAGCTGGAGCTGGTGCCGCTGCTGTTCGCGATCTGGAAACGCGCGGTCTGGGTCGCGGGGCCGCCGGCGCGGGCGCGGTGGGCGAAGGTCCAGCCGATCGTCTCGCCATTGACCATGCAGATATTCTGATAGAGCGCGCCGGGAACATTGGCGTTCATTTCGGCGAAGACCGCGCCGTCATAGGCGGGGACCGAGTTGAAGCCCGTGTCCCACAGCTCGACCTCGCCCGACACCGAGTTCCAGCCGAGCACCTCGCCGTTGGAATAAATCTCGTAATTGGCGGCGCCCGGACCCTGCGGGTCGTTGGATTCGAACGAGGGATTGACGATGACGCGCTGCGCCTGCGCGGTGCCGGTCAGCGCGAGCGCCGCGGCGAGCAGCGCGGGCAGGAAATGCGCGCGGGCCATCGCGTCAATTGACCGTGACGGTGAAGGCGATCGCCATCGCCGCGGCGGGCAGCAGCGACGCGGTCGCCGCGGTCACCGTCGTGCCGGCAAAGGCGGCGCCGAACGGATCGCTCTCGTCGGCGCCCGTCGCATTGTCGTCCTCGACCGTCGTCGCGCCGGCGCAGCTGGTGCCGCTGCGCAGCGACGCGGGGGTAAAGGTCATCGTTGCCGGGATCGCGTCGCTGATATTGACGCTGGTCGCCGTGCCGCTGCCGTTGTTGGTCACCAGCAGGCAGTAACGCATCACCGCGCCGGGGATCGCCTTGGGGTTGGTGGTGCCGTTCGTCGGATCGCTGACAATGCTGCTCGTCTTGGCGAAAGCGAGGCTGGTCGTCGGGCGGCAGAAGGTGACGTCGTGGATCGCGATCGCCTGTTGCCCTGGGTCGGTCGGCGCAGTGCTGTGATTGCCGTAATTGATGACGATCGTGTCGACCGGCGAGGTGAAGGTGACGACGACATTGCCATTGGCGCTGGTGTCGGCGGCGGTCGCGTCGCCATAGGCGCTGTTGCCGATGACATAGTTGCTGACGCCGTTGGTCAGCGTCGGGGTGACGCTGGCGCCATTATAGCTGCCGGTGACGGTCACCCGGTCGGAGAATTGGCCGGCATTATAGTCGATGTCGAACAGCCGGAACTGCGCGCCCGGAACCGCAGTCGGCAGCGTGAAAGTGCTGGTGACGCTGCCCGACTGGCTGGTCATGTCGACGATCTCGAAGATCGAATATTGCGCGGGTGAGAAGCCGCCGGTGACGACATTCTGCCGCGTCGGCGACTGGCCGCCATAAGTCGCGTTGTTGAGGAAGCTGCCGCCGCTGATCGCGATGTTGAAATTCATCGTGCCGATACCCGCGAGCGCATAGCTGCCGCTGGTCGTCCCGGCGGTCCAGCTCACGCTGTCCCAATCGTGGATCGTGTTGCCGGTCGGGCAGAGGAGCGTCGGCGGGGTGCCCGCGGTGCGGGTGCCCGCGACGGTGAAGCTGGCCGAGGCGAAATCATCCTCGCCCGTCGCACCATTGCCGGGTGTCGAATCGAAATCGAAAGCCGATGACGCGCTGACCTCGGCGCTGTTGACGACGGTCGCCCCCGATGTCGCCGCCACGGTGCCGCTGATCGTCAGCGTTCGAGTGGTGCCGGCGGGGATGCTGCCGACGGTCCAGACGCCGGTGCCGCTATTATAGGTCCCGAAGCCCGAAGCGGCGGTGAAGGTGAAGCCGGCGGGCAGTATATCCTGTACCGTGACCCCGGTCGCGGTCAGCGCCGAGCCGCTCGCGTTGGTGACGCTCAATGTATAGCTGATGCTGGCGCCGAAGGCCGGCGCGGCGCTGCTGACCGTCTTGGTCAGCGAGAGATCGGCGGAGGGCGCGATCGGCACGGTGGTGAGCGTGAGGTCGGACCGGGTGAAATTGCCGCTGTCGCTGTTGAGCGAGTCGCACACCGTCAGCTGCCAGGTACCCAGCGATCCTTCGCCGTTGAAGTCGGCGAGCGATCCCTGCGGGCGGAAGGTGCGCTGATAGGGCGGCGCGGTCGTCGTCGAGTCATTGTTCGCGGTGTGCGTCGTGATGCTCGCGGCGGCGCTGTCGTCGAACAGCACGTTGAGATTGTCGGGGTTGGTCGCAACATTGGTGATCAGGTTGACGACGGTGCCGGTCGGCGACACCAAAGTGGCGCGCAAATCGCCGCGATAGGTATGCGTCAGCTGGACGCCGATCGTGACATTGGTGACCTGGGCATTGGCCGCGACAGTGAAATTGCGGACCAGCGGCGCGGTGCACGGCGTCGCAGTCTCGTTGATCGTGCCGGTGGTCGTGTTGCTGTAGGTCGTGGTGGTCTGCGCCCCCGCGGGCGCCGCGACACAGGCGAACGCCAGCCAGACGAGCGCCATCAACGCCCGCAAAAGCTGCGTTTGCCGGGCCCCGCCCCGGCAATCTCGGCTCTGGTCCCGCCGTTGCATCGCGCCGCTATGGCGCGCTTGTGGCTAACATCGGGTTAAGGATAGCGAATTCGGGCCGTTATTGTGTCTGATGGGGACAGTCTTCCGACCCTCCCCGCTCGCGAGGAGGGTTTAGATTCCCCAATCGCCATGCTGCGCCATCCACAGCGCGGTCGCGGCGATCGCGGCGGTTTCCGCGCGCAGGATGCGCGGGCCGAGCGCCATCCGCTTTACCGCCGGGGCCGCGAGCAGCAGCGCGCGCTCGCGCGCCGTGAAACCGCCTTCGGGCCCGGTCAGGATCGCCGCAGGCGCAGGCGCGGGCAGCGCCGTCATCGGAACGCCGCCCTCCTCGTCGGCAAACAGCAGCGCGCGCCCGGCTGGCCAGTCGCGCAGCAAGGCAGGCAGCTTGACGGGATCGGCGAGGGTGGGAAGCGCGGTCCGCCCGCATTGCTCGCACGCCTCGACGATCTGCGCCTCGATCCGCTCGCGGTTGATGCGGTCGACGATCGTGCGTTCGGTGATCACCGGCACCAGCCGCGCGATACCGAGTTCGGTGGCCTTTTCGACGATCCAGTCGAGCCGCGCCTTCTTGACCGGCGCGAAGCACAGCCAGAGGTCGGGCACGGCTTCGAGCGGGCGGGTCTGGCGCTCGATCGTCACGGTCAGCGCGCGCTTGGCGGTATCGCCGACGATGCCGAGCCATTCGCCGCTTTGGTTGTCGCAGAGCAGCAACGGATCGCCCGGCTTTATGCGCATGACATTGAGCAGATAATGCGCCGCGGGTCCGTCGATCACAGGCGTCGCCCCGCTATTGAGCGGGGTATTGACGAACAGGCGCGGGGTGCTGGCGGGCGGCCAGGCGGGCGTGGCGGGCATTACCGGGCGATAGCAGATGGGAAAAATTTGCACATCCCGCGCCGCAGACCCCCGACTCTGTCCCCATTCGGGTCAGAATCGGGGGTCCGGGCACCGCGCCGCATGGGGTGATTAGCCATTTGGTAAGCAGTCTCGCCCTAGGTGCGAGGATACCAGCGACGCATCCGGTAGGGGGCGGGCCTGGCCAAGAGGGGTTGTGACCATGCGAGGGACCTTGATCCGCGATATCTGGCGCGGCGTCCGGAAACTTCTGCGCGACCAGCGCGGCAATGCCATGATGCTGACGGCGGCGGCGATCGTGCCCGTCATCGGCATCGTCGGATCGGGCATCGACATCGGTCGCGGCTATATGGCCGAACTGCGCCTGCAACAGGCGTGCGACGCCGGCGTGCTCGCCGGACGCCGCTACATGGGCGTCTCCTCCTATGGCGACAAGGCCGAGGCCGAAGCGAGCAAGATGTTCGACTTCAACTATCCTGCCGGTTTTTACGGCAGCGAGAGCGTCAGCTTTTCATCGGAGCCCGAAGGCACGTCCGACGTCAAGGGCACCGCGACCGCGCGCGTGCCGACTTCGATCATGTATATTTTCGGCGTCGACAACTTCAATCTTTCGGTCGACTGCGCGGCGAAGCTCGAAATCTCGAACCTCGACATCATGCTCGTGCTCGACGTCACCGGCTCGATGAAGGATCCCGGCACCGGCACGCAGGCCCGCATCGACGAGCTGAAGGAAGCGTCGATGACCTTCTTCGATACGCTGACCACGGCGGAAAAGGGCGACGGGCGGCTGCGCATCGGCGTCGTCCCCTACAGCTCGACGGTCAATGTCGGGAAGATTCTGGTCGACGAAAATCCGGCATGGATCGCCGATACGGTGACCATGCCGTCGCGCCAGATCGAAGCCAATAACTGGCAGACCGGCACGACCGTCAACGGCACCGCGTCGGACGGCGCCGCAGCGATGGTGATCGACTGGGCGAATATGAACCCCGTGCAGACGGTGTCCAACAAGAACGCCACGACCTGCCCGCAGACGTCGGGCGGCGCCAACAGCACGGCGACCACCTATCAGTCGCAGACGACGACGCAGACCAGCCAGACGATCAACAGCAATGGCGAGCGCGTCACCACCAACGACCTGAAGCAGAAATATCGCTATCTGGAATATCGCTACCGGTGGACCTCGCCCAACTGCTACAAGCAGAGCCGGACGATGGAATATACGCGCACGACGCCGCAGACCATCACCCAGCCGCCGACGCGCTACAATTATCTGAACCGCACCTTCAACGTCGCCAGCGCGAAGTCGGGCGGGGCGCTCGTCACCAGCACCGGCACCAACGGCACCAATGAGACCAATTATTGGAGTGGCTGCATCTTCGAACGCAAGACCGTCTATTTCGCCGCGAATGCGACGGCACCATCGACCGCGCAGGACATGGATATCGATTCGGCCCCGGGCACCAGCGACGACAGCCGCTGGAAGGCGATGATTCCCGAGATCGCCTATGCCCGCGCGCAAGCGGTCAGCAGCAAGCCGTCAACGACGGGGACGCTGAACGTGAACGTCGGCAACGTCAGCGGCACCAACTATGGCAGCTACAAGGTCAATTGGCCGAACGGCTGGGGCGTCTGCCCGGCGGCGGCGATGAAGTTGACCGAATTCGAGGCGTCGGACCGCTCGACCTTCGACACCTATATCAAGTCGCTGCAGCCGGTCGGCGGTACCTATCACGACGTCGGCATGGTGTGGGGCGCCCGCCTGCTGTCGCCGACGGGGCTGTTCAAGGACGAAAATGCGACCGCCGAAAACGGCCGTCCGATCGACCGCCACATCATCTTCATGACTGACGGCGTGATGTCGGCGAACATGGGCAACCTGACCTTCCAGGGATATGAATATCTCAACCAGAATGTCAGCGGCTCGATCGACACCAGCGACGCCACCCTGACCTCGCTGCACAACAACCGCTTCGGCCAGCTGTGCGCCGCGGCGCGCGGCAAGAATATCACCGTGTGGGTGGTGGCGCTCAGCGTCAATCTCAACACCAGCCTCACCAACTGCGCGACGCCCGGCAAGGCGTATCAGACGCTCGTGAAGGCCGACGGGACCAAGGTGACGCTGAAGGACATCTTCTCGTCGATCGCCGGACAGATTTCGCGCCTGAGGCTGTCGCAATGAGCCTGCGTCTCCGCCTCATCCGCCGCCTGCGCCGCGACAAGCGCGGCACCGCGCTGATCGAATTCGCGCTGACGGCGCCGGTGTTCCTGCTGCTCCTGATGGGCATCTTCGACTATTGCTGGCAAATGTATGCGCAGCAGGTGTTGCAGGGTGCGGTCAGCCAGTCGGCGCGCCTGTCGACGCTCGAAGGCTATTCGGACAGCCAGGTGGCGCTCGACGAAAGCGTGTTGTCCAAGGTGCGCGACGTGTTCAAGGACGCGCAGGTCACCTTTGGCCGCAAGGCCTATGAAAGCTATGACTTGGTCGGAAAGCCCGAACCGCTGACCGACAAGAATGGCAATGGCGTCTGGGACACGGGCGAGTGTTTCGAGGACATGAACGGCACCGGCAGCTGGGAGTCCGATCGCGGGTCGAACGGCAACGGCGGCGCCGAAGATGTCGTGCTCTATTCGGCGTCGATGAAATTCAACCGCATCCTCCCGGTCTGGAACATGCTGGGCCAGTCGCAGGCGACGACGCTGCGCGCGCAGACGGTGCTGCGCAACCAGCCCTATGGCAATAATACGGCGACGCGGGTGGTCATATGCAACAAGTGAAGCTGTACCTTCGCCGCACCCGGATGGCCATCGCCCGCCGCGTGCGCCGCACCCCGCTGGTCGGCGACCGCCGCGCGAGCGTGATGATCGAGATGGCCTTTTGCATCCCGCTGCTCGTGCTCGTCGGCTTCGGCGGGCTTGAGATGGCCAATCTGACGCTCGTCAACACGCGGATCAGCCAGATCGCGCTGAGCACCGCCGACAACGCCTCGCGTATCGCGGTGGGCAGCAGCCTGTCACTGCCGCGCGTGCGCGAGATCGACATCAACGAAGTGTTCACCGGCGCCGAAGAACAGGGTCGCGGGCTGAACCTAGGCGCGCGCGGGCGGATCATCCTGTCGAGCCTCGAGCGCAACGTCGAGGATGGGCAGTGGATCCACTGGCAGCGCTGCTACGGCGACCTGCCGGTCGAATCGAGTTATGGCGACACCGGTGACGGCGCGACCGGGGAAGATTTTCCGGGCATGGGTCCCGCCGGCCAGGAAGTGACCGCGCCCCCGGGATCGGCGGTGATGTTCGTCGAGGTCGTCTATCAATATGAAGCGCTGCTCTATGGCAGATGGCTTGGCCCGCGGACGATCCGCTCGCGCGCCGCCTTCAACATCCGCGAAGGCCGCGACCTGTCGCAAGTCTATCCCGCCGCGGGGGTGACCGCGTCGACCTGTACCTGACGGGAGGACGGCGGCGGTTCAATCAGGCGTTTATCGCGCGCCGCGCGGCTGCTATCGCCGCAGGCCGATGACCGCCGCTCCGCCACCCACCGCTCCGCCCGCCGCTCCTCCCGACAGTCAGCTTCGCGGCTTCGTCGCGCTGCTTCCTGCGGGGGTGAGGCCCTATGCGCTGCTGGCGCGCTTCGACCGGCCGATCGGCTGGTGGCTGCTTTACTGGCCCTGTGCCTTCGGGCTGGCGCTCGCGGGCGGCGCGCGGAGCCATTGGCCGCTGTTCCTGTGGCTGCTGCTCGGCGCGATCGTCATGCGCGGCGCGGGGTGCGTCTATAACGACATCATCGACCGCGACCTCGACCGGCAGGTCGCGCGCACCGCGCTCCGTCCGGTCGCGAGCGGGGCGGTATCGGTGCGCAACGCGGCGCTGTGGACGCTATTGCTGTCGCTAGTCGGGTTGCTCGTGCTGGTGCAATTGCCGCTCCGCGCGCAGTTGATCGCGATACTCAGCCTCACGCTCGTCGCCGCCTATCCGTTCATGAAACGCATCACCTGGTGGCCGCAGGCGTGGCTGGGGCTGGTGTTCAGTTGGGGGGCGCTCGTCGGCTGGGCCGCCGTCGGGCCGCCGCAGGGCAATGCGCTGCCTTTGCTCTACATGGGCTGCATCGCCTGGGTGATCGGCTACGACACCATCTATGCGCTGCAGGATATCGAGGATGACGCGCTGGTCGGGGTGAAGTCGAGCGCGCGCGCGATGGGGCGGCACGTCAAGGGCGGGGTGGCGCTCTGCTATGGCGCCGCGCTGGCGGCGTGGGCGGGGGCGCTGTGGTGCGTACGGCCCGACCCGCTAGTGCTGGTCGCGCTCGCACCCGCGGCGCTGCATTTGATCGGCCAGGTGGTGACGCTCGACCCCGCGAACGGCGAGGATGCGCTGGCGAAATTCCGCAGCAACCGGTTCGCGGGGCTGCTCGTCTTCGCGGCCATGGTCGTGGTCGGCAACGCGCCCTAAACGCCTATTCGGCGGCGAGCAGTTCCTCTGCGCCGCCCAAATCGACCGACACGAGGCGGCTGACGCCCTTTTCGATCATCGTCACCCCGAACAGGCGGTGCATGCGCGCCATCGTCACCGCATTGTGGGTGACGATCAGATAGCGGGTGTTGGTCTCGCGCGTCATGCGGTCGAGCAGGTCGCAGAAACGCTCGATATTGGCATCGTCGAGCGGCGCGTCGACCTCGTCGAGGACGCAGATCGGCGCCGGGTTGGTGAGAAACAGGCCAAAGATCAGCGCGATCGCGGTCAGCGCCTGTTCGCCGCCCGACAGCAGGGTGAGCGTACCGAGGCGCTTGCCCGGCGGCTGCGCCATGATTTCGAGGCCGGCCTCGAGCGGATCGTCCGAATCGACGAGCTCCAGATGCGCCTGGCCGCCGTTGAACAACGTGGTGAACAGCCGCTGGAAATGATGGTTCACCGTCTCGAAGGCTGCGAGCAGGCGGACGCGGCCCTCGCGGTTGAGATTGCCGATCGAACCGCGCAGCCGGTTGACCGCCTGTGTCAGTTCTTCGATCTCGGCGGCGCTTTTTTCGCGTTCGGCGTCGAGTTCGGCGAGTTCGTCGGCGGCGACGAGGTTGACCGGGCCGAGCCGCTCGCGGTCGGCGATCAGCCGGTCGTGCTGCGCCGATTCGGCGGCCGCGTCGCCGACACTCGCACTCTCGAAACCCGCCTTTTGCGGCAACAAGGGCGGCGGACATTCGAAACGTTCGCCCGACAGGCGGCCCATTTCGATGCGGCGCAACTCGGCATTTTCGGAGCGGGCGATCGCCCCGGCGCGCGTCTCGCGCGCGCTCGCCAGCGTCTCGCGGATCAAACCGAGCGCGGCCTCGGCCTCGCGCAGCGCGGCATCGGCGGCGCGCTCCTGCGCTTCGGCGGCGCTGACATGGTCGCGCAGGCTCGCCTGCTCGGCTTCGGCCGCGATGCGTTCGGCGGCGAGCTTTCCGGGAAGGTCGGCGAGCTTGGCGGCCTCGGCGGCGAGTCCCTCGGCGCGCTTGTCCATTTCGGTGACGCGGCGCGCGGCTTCGCCGGCGCGCGCCTTCCAGCTCTTGATTTCGGCGGCGACGACCGCCTGCCGTTCGCTGAGCGCCGCAAAGGCGCGTTCATGCGCGGCCTGGGCGTCGCGCGCGGTCGCGGCGTCGGTGCGCGCGCGCTCGGCGGCCGCCTCCTGCGCGTCGAGCGCGGCACGCGCGATGCTGTCGTCGGGCAGCGCGGCGAGCGCGGCTTCGCGGTCGGCAAGGTCCTTTTGTGCTTCGGCGCTCGCGGCGGCGAGTTCGGCGCGGCGGCGGTCGAACAGGCTCGCGGCGTCCTTGTGCCGGTCGAGCGCGGCCTGTGCCTGGTCGGCGGCGCGCAGCATCGTGCGGCGGCGCTCGTCGGCTTCGGCGAGCGCGCGGCGCGTCGCCGCTGCCGCGGCGGTGGCGGTGGCAAGCGCCGCGGCGGCGGCATCGCGGCGGTCGCCGAGCTGCATCACGCCGATTTCGACCTGCGGGCGCTGCGCGGCGAGCTCGTCGAGCCGGTTCTGGCGGACGAGGCGTTCGGTCGCGGTGGCGCCGTCGCCGCGCGCGACAAAACCGTCCCAGCGGCGCATCACGCCATCGCGCGTGACGAGGCGCTGGCCGACGCTCAGCGGCTGGCCGCTATCGTCGTCGGCGACCGCAACCTGGGCGAGGCGGCGGAGCAGCGCGGCGGGCGCCTGCACCACATCGGCGAGCGCGCCGGTACCGGCCGGAAGCGCGGGATCGTTCGGCTGTCGGTCGGCGCCGCGCCAGCTGCGCTGCGCCTCGGCGTCGGTGCCGGCGTCGAGGTCGTCGCCGAGCGCGGCGGCGAGCGCGGCCTCATAGCCGGGGGTGACGCGGAGCTGGTCGAGCACCGGATTGGTGTCCGATTTGGCGGCGGCGAGCGAGCGCGCCAGCGTCGCCGCTTCGCCTTCGAGCGCGGCGAAAGCGGCGCGGGCTTCGGCCAGCCCGGCTTCGATTTCGGCGAGGTTCGCGGCGCCGGCTTCGCGGTCGGCTTCGGCGCCCTGCAGCGCCTCTTCGGCGGTGGCGATCGCACCTTCGGCTTCGTTTGCGGCGGTCGCGGCTTCGGCCTGGCGCTGCGCCAGCGCGCCGCTGTCGCCGAGCGCGGCGACCTCGGCCTCGACGCGCTGGGTGTCGTTCGCGAGGCGCTGGACGGCGGTCTGGGCGCTGTCGCGCGCCGACACCGCGATGCGGCGGTCGGCGGCTTCGCTCGCCGCCTGCGCGCGGGCCTGCGCCAGCGCGACTTCGGCGTCGCGGAGCAAAGCCTGCGCCGCCTGGCTCGCCTCGACCAGCGCGGCCTTGCCCGCTTCGTGGACGCTGAGCTGCTGCGCCAGCGTCTTCGCCTCGGTGTCGAGGTCGGTGAGCGCGCCGTGCGCCTCGCGCGCGAATTCGCCCTCGCGCGCGCGGTCGTCGGCGAGGCGGGTTTGTTGGGCCGCCAGATCTTCGAGGCGTTGGCGCGCGGCGCGCTCTTCGCCCGCAAGGCGGACCTGCGTCGCGGTCGCGGTTGCCAGTGCGTCGCGCTGCGCCTGCGCCGCGCCGCGCGCTTCGGCGACGCGGGTCGCGACTTCGGTCTGCGCCCGCGCGACGGTATCGAGCCGGTCCTGCGCCGTTTTCACCGCGGCCTCGGCGGCGTCGGCATCGCGCTTTGCCTGATCGGCAGCGGCGGCGGCATCGCGCCAGCGGGCGTAGATCAGCCGCCCCTCGGCGACGCGGATCTGCTCGGTCAGCGCCTTATATCGTTCGGCGGCACGTGCCTGGCGACGCAGCGCATTGGCGCGCACCTCCATATCGGCGACGATTTCGGACAAGCGCGTCAGGTTGGTCTCGGTCGCGCGCAGCTTCTGCTCGGCATCCTTGCGGCGCACATGCAGCCCGGCGATGCCTGCCGCTTCCTCCAGCATCGCGCGGCGGTCGGTCGGCTTGGCCGAAATGACATTGGCGATCTTGCCCTGGCTGACCAGCGCCGGGCTGTGCGCGCCGGTCGCGGCGTCGGCGAAGATCAGCGCGACGTCCTTCGCGCGCACGTCGCGGCCGTTGGCGCGATAGGCGCTGCCGGCGCCGCGTTCGATGCGGCGGATGATTTCGAGTTCGCGGCCTTCGCTGGCGTCGGACAGGCCCGCGACGATGTCGCCCTCGGTATCGCAATGGATCGCGACTTCGGCGAAATCGCGGGGCGGGCGCTGGGTCGTGCCCGCGAAGATGACATCTTCCATGCCGCCGCCGCGCATCGATTTGGGGCTGGATTCGCCCATCACCCAGCGGATCGCTTCGAGCAGGTTCGACTTGCCGCAGCCATTGGGGCCGACGACGCCGGTCAGCCCGGGTTCGATGCGCAATTCGGTGGGTTCGACGAAGCTTTTGAAACCGGTCAGCCGCAGGCGTTTTATCTGCACGGGCGCGTCCCGTGCAGTCGGTCGAATCGCAGTGGCTGCAACCTTGGTGTCACAATTCCCCCTTGGCTGCCGTCATGCCGCGTGGGCCGGGGAGTCGCAAGGGGGCTTGCGGCCCTCTCCTGACGGAGAAGGCCGTTTTTGGCTCAGCGCGCGCCCATCGTGCGCAGGCGGTCGCGGAGCAGGGGCCAGGTACCGATGCCTTCGGCCACCTGGCCATTGATCAGGAAGGTCGGGGTGCCGGGGATATTATATTGCTCGTTGGCCGCATTGACGCCCTTCTCGAGCGCTTCGAGGTTCGCCACATTGCCCAGGCAGGCGTTGATCTGGTCGGCGGTCATCCCGCGTTCCTGGAAGAAGGTGTCGAGCTTGAGCGCCTTGGCCAGCGCGGGGAAGCGCTGGTTGGGCGCCAGCTGCATCGCGGCGTCCGCCGCCGGACCCGCGGCCTGGACATTGGCGAAAATCTCGGCTTGCGAGGCGAAGGTATTTTCCAGCAGCGGGAAGAAACGTTCGACCGGCGCGCAGTGGATCACCGCGGCGGCGGTGATGTCGATCTGGTCGCGGACATAGTTGCGCATCTCGAAGCTGACGCGGCCGGTATCGACGAAGTCGCGCGCCATTTCCTCATGGCTTTCGGTCGAGAAGGTGGCGCAGTGCGGGCAGGTCAGCGAGCCATATTCGACCAGCTTGATCGGGGCATCGGGGTTGCCCATCATCACGCCGCCTTCGGGCGTCTTGACGACGGTCTGCGACCAGGTCTTGCCCGCCGGGGCCGCCACCTTGGCAATCGCCGCCTGTTCCTTGGTGGTGTCGGTCTTGCTGTCGCCGCAGCCGGCCAGCGCGAGCGCGGCCATCGAAGTCAGGAGCAGGGTACGCATCATGGTCTGTATTTCTCCAGTCGAGGGAATGCGGTGCTTTTACGAAGCCCTGAGCGCGGCGTCGAGTTTCGTTTTCAGCGCGGGCCAGGCGGTGACCCCGGCTTCGCGTCCGTTGATGAAAAAGGCGGGGGTGCCCTGCACGCGGTCGGCGTTGCGCGCGATATTGGTCATGCCGGTCAGCTCGGCCTGCGCCACCCCGTCGTCGAGGCAGATGCCCTGCTGCGCGGCCGTATAGCCGCGCGCGGTCATCAGCGCGGTCAAGCCGGTGTCGGCGGCGATCTTGCGCGCGCGCTGGCCGGTCGTGCCTTCGAACCACGCGGTCTTTTGCGCGTCGCTCGCCTTGGTGATCTTGTCGAGCAGCGCCGGCTGGCCGGCGAAGATCGCGGCATGGTTGCCGACGAAGGCCTTGGCCCCGCCGCAACGCGCGAGCAGCGCCGCAGTCATGTCGATCGGGTCGCGCACCAGATTGCGATATTCGAACAGCACCAGCCCGGTGTCGATATATTGCGCCTTGAGCGGCGCCGAGCCGACCTTGGCGAAATCGCCGCAGATATGACAGGTGTAACTGAAATATTCGACCAGCTTCACCTTGGCGGCAGGGTTGCCGACGCTGTAGGCGCCGATGCCGCTGGTAGCGATCGTCGCCGACCAGCGCGGCGTGGCGGGCGCCGCCTTGGCCGCGGCTTTGGCTTTGGGGGCGGGCCTAGCGGGCGATGCGGTGGGCAGCAGGGTCAGCGCGGCGATCGCGGCGGCGGCGATCGTGGCGGTGGTTTTCAGGCGGGCGGCGAACATGACGACCTGTTTCTTCCTCAACTGATGCGGGGGAGCTTGGGCGCGGCGCCGAGCCCGGCGGCCATCCTCTCGAGGACGGTCCGAAGCTCGGGGTCGCCGATGTCGCGCAAACTGTCCCCCAGTTCGGCGGGTATGGGTTTGAGCATTGCCGGTTGCTGAACGGCGGGGGCGGGGGTGACCTGGCCGTGCGTCATGCGGACGGTGGCGATCGCGGCATAGCCGAAGAAGCGGTTGACCGCGGCGATCAGGTCGGGGGCGACATGCTGGAGCATGGGGGCATGGGCGCCGCTGATCGTCAGGTGCAGCGTGCCGCCGGCTTTCTGTCCGGCGGGGAAGCGAATCATCGCGGGCTGGGTCACGTCGGCGAGCTTTTCGCCGACGATCTCGCGCCAGCGGCTGACCACCGACGACTGGATGAAGCCGAATTTGCGAAAGGCGGTGCGGCCGATTTCGGGGACGAGGTCGGAGATCGCGCGCGCCTCGCCGCCGCGCGGGCGCTCATAGACGCGCAGCGCGGGCTTGGCCGCCTTGGCCTTGCCCTTCGCGCCCTTGGGCGTGCCATCCTCTGCCGTGTCTTTCGCCATCATCGGCGCCATGCCATAGGCGGGGGGTGAGCGTCCAGACTTCCCATAAACTCGGCGACATCGCGGCCGATTTCGCGAGCCGGCTGCTCGGCTGGTACGACCGGTCGGCGCGGGTGCTGCCCTGGCGGGTACCGCCCGGAAGCGACGCCGTCCCCGACCCCTACCGGGTGTGGATGGCAGAGATCATGTTGCAACAGACCACCGTCGCGGCGGTGATCGCCTATTTCCAAAAATTCACCGCGCGCTGGCCGACCGTACGCGACCTCGCGGCCGCCGAGGACGCCGACGTCATGGCGGCATGGGCGGGGCTCGGCTATTATGCCCGCGCACGCAACCTGCTCGCCTGCGCGCGCGCGGTGGTGAGCGAGCATGGCGGCCTATTTCCCGATAGCGAGGCAGGGCTGCGCGCCTTGCCGGGCGTCGGCGACTATACCGCGGCATCCGTCGCGGCGATCGCGTTCGGGCGGCCCGCGGTGGTGGTCGATGCCAATGTCGAGCGGGTGATCGCGCGCCACCGGCTGATCCTGACCCCGCTGCCCGCGGCGAAGCGCGCGATCAAGGGTGCGCTCGCGCCGCTGGTCCCGGCGGATCGTCCGGGCGATTTTGCGCAGGCGCTGATGGACCTTGGCGCCACGATCTGCACCTCGCGCAGCCCGGCCTGCGCCATCTGCCCGTCGATGGACGATTGCCGCGCGCGCGGCCGCGGCGATCTCGACCGCATCCCGGTCAAGCCGGCCAAGAAAGCGAAGCCGCAGCGTTTCGGCGTCGCCCATTGGATCGAGCGCGACGGCAAGATCTGGCTGGTACGGCGGCCCGAAAAGGGCATGCTCGGCGGGATGCGCGCGCTCCCCGGCGGAGAATGGACGGACACGCCGCCGAGCGAGTCGGGCGTCCTGTCGGTCGACCATGGTTTCACACATTTCGACCTGCGGCTCAGCCTCGTGCGCGGCAAAGGCCCGGATGCCGCAGGGGAAGGCATGTGGTGGCCGATTAGCGATCTTGACGCGGCCGGGCTGCCGACGCTCTATCGCAAACTGACCGACAAGATGCTGGAGAGAGTGACATGAACATGATGGTTTCGCGGCGTGCGATGCTCGGCGGACTGGCGCTCGGCGGAACCGGATTGCTGCTCCCCAATGCCGCCTGGGCGTTCAGGGAAGGCGGGGCGCAGCTCTATCCCGCGACGAACGCCTTCATCAAAGGCTTCGTCGATCGCAAGGAACTCGCCGGCACGCTCGCCGCGATCGGCAAGGGGCAGGAAGAGGCGAACTTCTTCGGCGCCGGGGTGCAGTCGCTGAGCGACCGCGTCCCGGTCGGGCCCGACACTTTGTGGCGCCTCTATTCGATGACCAAGCCGGTCACCGGCATCGCCGCGATGATGCTGATTGAGGACGGCAAGATGACGCTCGACCAGCCGATCGCCGACTTCCTGCCGGCCTTCGCCAAGATGACGGTGCAGAATAGCCCCGACGGCTCGCTCACCGACGTGCGCCCGGCGAAGACGCAAATCACGGTGCGGCACCTGCTCACCCACACCGCCGGCCTCGGCTATAATATCATCCAGAAGGGGCCGATCAAAAAGGCCTATGACGACAATGGCATCGTCGGCGGGCAGGCGAGCCGATTGCCGATCCCGGGCTTTCCGCCGGTCACCCCGGCGCCCAGCCTGGCCGCGATGGCCGACCGGCTCGCGGCGCTGCCGCTTGTCTATGAACCGGGGACGAAATGGAGCTATTCGATCGGGCTCGACCTGATGGGGCGCGTCATCGAAGTCGTGTCGGGGCAGGCCTTCGACGCCTTCCTGAAGGCGCGATTGTTCGACCCGCTCGGCATGACGAGCACGGGCTTCATGGTCGAGAAGAAGGATGTCGGGCGCTTCACCAGCAATTATGCGGCATTCGGCGGCGCGCTCATCCCCTTCGACCCCGCGACCAGCTCGATCTATCTCGATAAGCCGCCCTATCCCTTCGGCGGCGGCGGCCTCGTGTCGAGCGCGCGCGATTACGACCGCTTCCTCGCGATGCTGCTCGGCGAGGGCGAGACCGGCGGCAAACGCATCATGAAAGCCGAGACCGCACGGCTGGCGATGTCGAACCTGCTCAGCGACGCGGTCGACCGCAAGGGCAGCTTTGTCGATGGGCAGGGCTTCGGCGCCGGCGGGCGCGTGTCGCTGCCGACCTCGCCGGGCGGCGAGGGGCTGTTCGGCTGGGCGGGTGCCGCGGGGACGATCGGCTTCGTGCACAGGAAACTCGGCTACCGCGTCGGCGGTTATACCCAGATCATGCCGCCCGAGACGGTCAGCTTCCAGGACAAGTTCGGCGAAACGGTCATCAAGGACATCCTCGCCTGATGCCGCTGCCGCTCGGCTTCACCGGCGCGCGGCTCGACCGCGCCGATCAGGTCCGGACCGACGCTGCGGCCTTTGCGGCGGCGGTCGCCGACCCGCGCGCGCTGGACCTCGTCCTCGACGGCATCGACTTCGTGCCGGGCGAAGGCGGCGGGCTGCGCTGGGAACGCTTCGATCCTGCCGACGAGCGCGCCCCGATGCTGCTCGGGCGCGACGAGGCCGGGGTGCCGCATTTCGTGCGCGAACCCGCGCCCGGCCAGCGGATCGACGCCCGCTCGCGCACGGTAATGCGGTTGCTGCCGCTGCTGTCGACCGAGGAGGCCGCGCTCTACGGCGGCGCGCGCAGTCTCGTCGATTGGCATGCGCGGCACCGCTTCTGCGCGCAGTGCGGGACGGCGACGGCGCTGTTCCGTGGCGGCTGGGGCCGCAAGTGCGGCACGTGCCATGCCGAACATTTCCCGCGCGTCGATCCGGTGGTGATCATGCTCGCCGAATGTGAGGGCCGCGTGCTCGTCGGCCGGCAGGGCGGCTTTCCGCCGGGCTTCTTCTCGGCGCTCGCGGGGTTCGTCGAACCCGGCGAATCGCTGGAGGAAGCGGTGGCGCGCGAATTGTTCGAGGAGGCGGGCATCCGCGTGTCGGACGTCGCCTATGTGGCGAGCCAGCCCTGGCCCTTCCCCTCGTCGCTGATGATCGGCGCCCGCGCGGTGACGTCGGATCCGGCGCTGACGCTCGACACGACCGAGATAGAAGCGGCCATGTGGGTCGACGGCGCCGAGGTCCGCGCCGCGCTGGCGGGCGACATGGGCGCCCCCTTCATGGCCCCGCCGCCGCTGGCGATCGCGCGCTATCTGCTGGAGGATTGGGCGCGTTGACGAAAAGGGGAAGGCAAATCCTCTTCGAGAAGGTTGGCATGGCATATATGCCGGTCAACCAGACGGGATGGATCCTTGGCTTGCTGTATTGCGCCCTCGCGGTTCTATCGCTCTTGGTACCCGCGATTGTTCTTCCCCATAGCCGGATCATGACCGGCTATCAGGTCGTGGCATTTCTTTTTTTCTGGTGGCTTGGTCTCCGCTTCGCCAAACGGCACAGCGCCTAGCAATTCGATCGTTAGAATTTCCGCCCGGTAATCCGGCTGATTTCCTTCGCCACCATCGCCTCGACCATTTCGGGGAGGTTGGTGTCGAGCCAGTCCTTGAGCATCGGGCGCAGCGCGTCGAGCACGACATCTTCCATCGTGCGGCCCGCGACGGGCGCGGTGGCCGGAGCGGCAGCCGGGGGCGGCGTCACGGCGGCGGTCAGCGCTTCGAGCGACTGGCGCGCGGCATCGGCGCTGGCTGGCGAGACCAGTTCTTCGGCCTCCGGGGCGCTGGCTGTGTCCTCGGCCTCGGTTTCCTGATCGTGGAGTTCGAGGATTTCCTCTACCTGTGCGGGCGCACGGACTTCGCGCGCGGCGCCGGGCGCCTCGTCGCGTGCGATGACGCGCCGAATCGACGACAAAATATCTTCCATCGATGGCTCTCGCGAAAGATCGCCCATTATTGCCCCCATTTGCCCGTTGCGGGCCCACGATATCAGGGTCGCCCTTACAGGCGGTTAACCATCATCCTACCGGTTGGCGGCGGCTTTTGCCAAGGCTTATTGTGGTGCCAGGCTTTGGTCGGTCAGCGGCGGCACGCTGGCGTCGGCGGCGGGCACCTGACGGGTGTTGGTCGCGACCTGCTGCGGCTTGGGATCGTCGTCCCAGTCGAATATCTTGCCTTTGACCCGCTCGTAATTGACCTCGGGGTCGTAGAGCGCCCCGCCCTCGATGCCCAGGTCGCGCGCTTCGGCCTTGCCCATCGCGGCGAGCACCGAAAAGGCCGCGACATAGGAGTTGCGCCGCGCCGAGACGAGCTGGACCTGGGTATTCAGATATTCCTGCTCGGCGTTCAATATGTCGAGGATCGAGCGGGTGCCGACGCTGTTTTCGGCGCGCACGCCCTCCAGTGACAGCGCATTGGCGCTCACCGCCTGCTGCGTCGCCGCGATGATCCGCTCGTTCGCCTGCCACGCGGCATAGGTGCCGCGCGTCTGGGCAATGATATTGCGCTCGGTCGCTACATAGGTTTCGATCGCCTGACTGGTGCGCGACTGCGCCTGGCGCACCTGCGCCGCCGGGCGGCCGCCCTGAAACAGGGGAATCGTCAGTGAAAGCCCAGCGGCAGCGCTCTTCGCGACGTTCAGGGATGTCGCGGGGCCCGAGTTCAGAAAATTATTATATCCCCCATTCAGTATCCCCGACAATTTGGGCAAGCGACTGGCGCGGGCTACGCCGATATCGGCATTGCTGGCCCTCACGCGCTGGTCCGCCGCCTCGATATCGGGGTTGCTGTCGAGTGCCACCGCAACCGCCTCGTCGACCGTGCCAGGCAGATTCGGCAGCGGCGGCGGGGGCTGAAGATCGACCGGCGCCTCGCCGACGAGGCGCGCATAAGATTCGCGGCTGCCGATTAGATTGGATTCGGCCGCGCGCAAATTCCCCTCGGCGAGCGCCAGCCGCGCTTCCGACTGGGCGACGTCGGTGCGCGTCAGGTCGCCGATCTCGAAGCGGTCGCTCGTCGCTTGGAGATTGGTGCGCAGCACCGAGACGTTTTTCTGGTTCAATTGGACGATCGCCTGGTCGCGAATGACGTCCATATAGGCGCCGACCACCTGGGAAAAAATGCTCGCTTCGGTAGCGCGCAGATCGGCTTGCCCCGCCTCGATCCGATATTCCGCGGCGCGGACGGCGCTTCGCACGGCGCCGCCCTGATAGATCGGGACTTGGAGTTGACCATTGATTGACGCCGACCGATCGGTGGAGAAGAAATTGTTGCCTGGAATGACCAGATTTTCCTGATAGCTGCCGGTGGCGTTTACGCTGGGCAGCCCCGCTGCGCGCTGGATCGGCACATTCTCGTCGTTGGCGCGCTGGCCCGCACGCGCGGCGGTCAGCGTCGGGTTGTTCTCATAGGCCTTGGCGAGCGCGCCTTGCAGCGTTTCGGCCTGCGCCGCCGACGACAGCGTCCCCGAGATCGTCAGCGCGCCGAGCGCGAGGCCGGCAAGCCAGCGGGCGCGGGGCTGTTTCTTGTTGGTATCGAGCATCGTCATGATCAGCCTGAAAACTGGGGAGGAGCCGGTTAGAACTGGAAACCCTTGGGAGCCGCGAAACCCGGGAGCGGCGCGACGTCCATGTCGGCGAAGGGACGCAGCGCGACGGTGCCGCCGGTTTTGACGCCCTGGACCAGGCGGGTGACCGCGCCGTCGCGCGTCGCGGCGACGAGCCGGCCGCCTTCGACGAGCTGGCCGGCGATCGCCTGCGGCAGCGTTTCGATCGCGCCCTCGACGATGATGCGGTCGAACAGGCCCCTGTCGGGCGCGCCGGCGGCGAGCGGCCCGGCGAGCCAGCTGACCGACGTATTGGCGGGCGCCATCGCGGCGAGCCCGGCGGCGTCTTCGAGCGCGAAGACCTCGGCGCCGAGCAACGCAAGACAGGCCGCCGAATAGCCGGTGGCGGCCCCGACGATCAGCACCCGCATCCCCGGTCGCACCATCGCGGCGACCAGCATTCGCCCGGTGACCAAGGGCGCATTGAGCGCGCGGCCTTCGCCCAGCGGGATCGCGCGGTCCATATAGGCGACGCTGGCCAGCGCCGACGGCACATGCGCCTCGCGCGCCACGGCGCCCATCGCGCCGACGATCGCCGGATCGATGACATCGTTGGTGCGCAGCTGGCTGTCGACCATCGCCGCCCGCATTTCCGCGGCATTCGTCTCGTTCAATATCGTCGCCATCAGCGCTGTCCGATTCCTGGAATGACCCTCGTTGTGGTCCGCTCTAGCCCAAGCGATGCTGTATTGCAATGCTAATACAGCAAGAGCGCCCACAGCGCCGCGCATAGCTGTCCCGATGGTCGCCGCCAAGTCCCATCGGCGAATCCCGCGCCCCTATCGGCGAATCCTTGACAAGGCCGCCAAAGCCCATCACTAGCGCGGTCCGTCCAACACCCGGCCCGTTCGTCAGCGAATGCGGCAATTGGCATGAGGCCCGATGGCGGAGTGGTGACGCAGCGGACTGCAAATCCGCGCACGCCGGTTCGATTCCGGCTCGGGCCTCCAGCAAGTTTCTCCTTTAAAAACAATAACTTAAGGGCGAAAAATTGTCTCCCGCTTTCCCGCGGGTTAGGGCGATATCCGGGCCCTGCTTCGGTATTAAGAGACTGAAAAACTGCGATAAATCCTCTGCGATTCCGGCCGCGAACGGAGAGAGTCTCTGAGGCCAAAAGTGCATTGACGGTTTTGAATTCTGAAAATCACGTTGCGGTGGTGTCGTGGGCATCTGCCAGGCAGAGTAGCGACCAACGTCATACGCTCGCTCAATTGTCGTTCGTCGAACTCTCTCGACGCGAGCGTCGTGAAGAGTTTTGGCAATGACAATTCTGTGAAGGTGATCGAAGAGCGAGATGGATGGTCGCGATTGAATGATAGTACGGGCTGCTGGGTTGCGTGAGGATCAGCGTGCAATAGGCACCCCCTTCGTGGGGTGATCGGCGTGCAAAAAGGACCCCTTCATCCCGGGGATTTAGTCGGCCGACTGGTTTTGATCAGTTGGCGAGAACGGGATGTTGATCGTGGAGACAGTGGTT
>JAEULK010000027.1 GCA_016793775.1 Sphingopyxis sp.
CGATCAAGCCAAGATGCCCGTCGCTTCTGCTCCACGTCCCAAGCCGTTGGCCGGCGCGCCGGATCGATATCGGGTAGGTTCCTGAACATCTGCACACGCTTATCGACAATCGTCGAAAGCAGGTCCTGCCCCGCCGCGCTCCGGATGTAAGGGGTATCGAACCAGCGGCGGGGGTCGTCGCGCAGATCGATCCGCAAAGCGCCGCGCCAGTGTGCGATACGGACGGGATACGTCTCGATCACCGATCGAAGCGCCTGAAGCTGGTCATTGGTCGGTCTGTCGGGAAATGGCCCATTGATTGAGGTGTCGGCAAGCCGCTCATACAGATCAGCAAACTGTTCCCGCCCGTTGTGATGGATGGGACGATAGTCATCACGGCGAACATCGCGCAAAGTCGTCGCCTGCTTCGGCGCGACGGGAGCAGTTTCGTCGGCGGAAATATCATATTCCCGCGGCAGGTCTGCACGCGGCGAACGCCATGCGGGCACCGGCTGTGGTTCGCGGCCCGGTGTGATCTCGCCCAGCCCCACCATATCGAGTCCGCGTGCGCCGAGCGATGCCATCGTCGGTAAGGGCTGATCGAGCGCGCGAGGCGGCGACAGTGCAAATTCTTGGTCGGCCTCCCGCTGGCGGCCTGACGCGATTTCGCGGGTCGCCTGAATGCGCAGATCGCGCAATTTGATCCGCCGCCCAATCTCGGGAGTATCGCGCCAGCGCCTCACCGCCGTCTGCAGCCACGCGCTCTTGTCGACGAGATTATCATCATCCAGACCTGCCGGCCCGCGCTTCGCCAACAACGCGCCGACCTGGGCGAGTTCTTTCTGCTGGGTATCGCGGATCGCCGGAAGCCGCTTTCGATAGGGTGCGGCATTCAAATCGACGCCGTGGATCAAATCCTGAGGATCGTTGGCGGGAAGCACGACCAAGCGTCCGTCGACTTCGCTGAGAAGGAGCGGCGTCTCGGCGATGCGCTTCATCACCGCATTGGGATCCAGCATCGTTGCGGAGCTGACCTCGCTGGACAGCATTGCGTCGACAACGCGCGTCGGCTCAGGGTTCTGGATCGCAAGTCTCAGGTCTCGATCGAGCCGTTCGCGAAGATCGGCGGCGGCGCGTTCGAGAAACTTCGCCTGCTCGCGGCGCTCGGCTATCGCGGCCTGTTCAACGACCAACTCCCGTTCGAGTTCATCGAGATAGGCTTCGGCCTCGTTACCCCGCCGGGTCCAGGCGTGCGACAGATAGGTATCGTGTCCGTCCTTACGCGCCTTGTCGGCATAGCCCGGGGCAAATCTCGCAACGATACGCGGATGGCTGCGCGCCATAGCGCACAGCGTTTCGATCTCGGCGGCCTCGGCGCGCAACCGGATCGCGGTATGCTCGTGATCGCGAAGCTCGCGCGCGAGCCGCTCCAGCCGGTCGCGGTCGTCAGAAGTGCGGACTTCGCGCACGCGCGCTTCGCGTAATTCGAAAGCCGCATCGGCATCCGCGAAATCCGCATCGCGCTTCGCCACCTGCTGCGCGAGCACCCGCGCCCAGCCGATCGCTGCATTGTCGAGCGACACATCCGGCGTATCTCCCGCGCGTTCGAGTACGGTGGCTTTGCCACCTACCTTGCGCATGGTTTGCGCATCCAGCCCCATCTTGGCGTAGGTTTCTGGCGA
>JAEULK010000059.1 GCA_016793775.1 Sphingopyxis sp.
ACCGAACCGCTGGCGCATGATGTGTTCAAGGCAGCTTTCTTCGGTCGGAAACTGCGCTTGGAACTGGCGAAGGGTGGGGGCTTTCGTGCTCATAGGGATTGTATGCCACAAGTGGCTAAGTGTCGCAAGGGGATAATCGCCAAATCGCGGGCGTGCAGGACGCCGAAGATCAGGCGGATGACGATGCGGACCGCCCCGTCCGCAAGATCATCCATGTCGACATGGATGCCTTTTACGCGTCGGTCGAGCAGCGCGATGCGCCGCACCTGCGGGGCAAGCCGGTGGCCGTCGGCGGATCGTCGCGGCGCGGGGTGGTCGCGGCGGCGAGTTACGAGGCGCGCAAGTTCGGGGTTCGCTCGGCGATGCCCAGCGTCACCGCGAAGCGCCAATGCCCCGACCTTATCTTCGTGCCGCCACGTTTCGAGGTGTATCGCGACATCTCGCACCAGATTCGCGCGATCTTTCGCGACTATGCCGACGAGGTCGAGCCGCTGTCGCTCGACGAGGCCTATCTCGAGGTTTCGGCGAACAAGGCCGGGCTCGGCAGCGCGACCGCGACCGCGAAGCTGATCCGTCGCCGGATTCTCGAGGAGACCGGGCTCACCGCCTCGGCGGGTGTGTCGTACAACAAGTTCATCGCCAAGCTCGCGTCGGACCAGAACAAACCCGACGGGCTGACCGTCATCCCGCCGGGCAAGGGCGCGGCCTTCGTCCAGACGCTGTCGATCCGCCGCTTTCACGGCATCGGGCCGGTAACCGCAGCCAAGATGGAGGGGCTGGGTGTGTTCTCGGGCGCCGATCTCGCGAGCAAGGACCCGCTGTGGCTCGCCGAGAATTTCGGCAACAGCGCCGAATGGTTGTTCAACCTGGCGCGCGGGATCGACCATCGGCGGGTCAAATCGCACCGGCCGCTGAAGTCGCTCGGCGGCGAGCGCACCTTTTTCAACGATCTGATCAGCGACACCGAAATCCGCGAGGCGCTCGCCCATGTCTGCACGGTGGTGTGGGACCGCGCGGCCAAGAAAGGCGCGCGCGGACGGACGGTGACGCTGAAACTGCGCTACGCGGATTTCAAGACGATCACGCGGGCCAAGTCGGTCCCCTTTCCCATCGCAGACGGCTCGGCGCTGCTCGCGGCGGGCGAAGCGATCTTGGCGTCGCTGCTGCCGACCGAACAGGGAATCCGGTTGCTGGGGCTGACTTTGAGCAAGTTCGAGGGCGAGGATGACGAGGGGGATGGCGCTGAGGCGAAGGGGCCAGCCGATCTGTTGAGCCTGATCTGACGTCGCGATTTGGAATCGCACAAAGCCACGAAGCCACAAAGAGTCTCGGAACCCGTTCGCCCTGAACTTGTCGAAGGGCCGTTCTTTATTCGACGTCGCTAGAAGCACGGTGCTTCGACAAGCTCAGCACGAACGGAGTTTGGACAACCCTCTTTGTGGCTTCGTGGCTTTGTGCGAGCCAATTACTCCGCCAACATTCCCAGCCGCCGCTCCTTGGTCGCCGTAAAGCGGATGTCCGAATTGCGTTGCGTGATATAGCCGACTTCCCAGCCGTCCTTCGCCATGAACACCGGCGCGCCGTCGCGGTCGGTGGCGCTGGCGCCGCGGTGTTCCGACTGGAACGCCTTCAGCTTCGCCGCGTCGTCCGACGCGATCCAGCGCGCGGTTTCCCAAGGCGATTGCTCGAGCGTCGCCGCGACCTTGTACTCGGCGTCGAGGCGGCTGATCAGCACTTCGAGCTGGAGCTGGCCGACCACGCCAACGATCATGTTGGCGCCGATTTCGGGGTAGAATACCTGGATGATCCCCTCCTCGGCCATGTCGTCGAGCGCCTTGCGGAGTTTCTTGGTCTGCGTCGGATCGACGAGCGCGACGCGGCGCAGCAGTTCGGGCGCGAAATTGGGTAGCCCGGTGATCGTGATGTCGGTGCGCTCCGAGAGCGTATCGCCGACGCGCAGCGTGCCATGGTTCGGAATGCCGATGATGTCGCCGGGAAAGGCCTCCTCGGCCATTTCGCGGTCCTGCGCGAGGAACAGCATCGGACGGCTGATCGCGATCGCCTTGCCCGTGCCGCCCTGCATCAGCCGCATGCCGCGCTCGAACTTGCCCGAGCACAGCCGCATGAAGGCGATGCGGTCGCGGTGCGCGGGGTTCATATTCGCCTGCACCTTGAACACGAAGCCCGTGACGGCGTCGTCGGCGGGGTCGACCGGCGCGGGGTCGGCGGGCTGCGGCTGCGGTCCCGGCGCGTGCGCGGCGAGCGCGGCGAGCAGATCGGTGACGCCGAATTCCTTGAGCGCCGAGCCGAAATAGACCGGGGTCAGGTCGCCGTTGCGATAGGCGGCGCCGTCGAAGGGCGCGTAGCAGGCCGAGGCCAGCTCGGTCTCTTCCTTGAGATGCGCGAGGCCGTCGGCGCTGAGTTCCGCCGCAAGCGCCGGATCGTCGAGTCCCGAAACCTTGGCGCGATGTCCTTCATACATGCGCGACGCGTCGCCGCCCGGGCGCATGATCGCCGGGTCGGTAAGGTCGTAGATGCCCTCGAACTGCCCCCCCATGCCCGCGGGCCAGTTCATCGGGCACACATCGAGCGCCAGCCGGTCGGCGACCTCGTCGAGCAGTTCGAACGGCGGCAGACCCTCGCGATCGACCTTGTTGATGAAGGTGATGATCGGCACCGAGCGCAGGCGGCAGACCTCGAACAGCTTGAGCGTCTGCGGCTCGATGCCCTTGGCCGCGTCGATCACCATTACCGCGCTATCGACCGCGGTGAGAGTACGATAGGTATCTTCGCTGAAATCCTCGTGCCCCGGGGTGTCGAGCAGGTTGAAGATGAGGCCGGCGTGCTCGAAGGTCATCACCGACGAGGTCACCGAGATGCCGCGCTGCTGCTCGATCTTCATCCAGTCCGAGCGCGCGCGCCGCGCCTGGCCGCGCGCCTTGACCTCGCCCGCGATATGGATCGCGCCGCCGGCGACGAGCAATTTCTCGGTCAGCGTCGTCTTGCCCGCGTCGGGGTGCGAGATGATGGCGAAGGTACGGCGTTCGGGGTGCGGAGCGATCATGGCGCGCGCCTAGCAGCGGCGTGGTCGCCTGGGAAGGGCTGGCGCGGAAGAGGGCGGCATTCGGCGATTGCCCGCGCCGCGCATCTCTGTCATTCTTCGGACGGAGAGAGATGGAGGCACCTATGTCGCTGTTCCCGCGGATACAAAGCCCCTGCCCGTACAAGGGCAAGCTCAGCGACATCATGGAGGGCGACACCTGCCGCCTCTGCCACCGCGAGGTCCATGACATCACCGACCTGTCGAGCGCGGCGCGCCAAGCGCTGGTCGCGGGATGCAGCGACGAGATTTGCGTGAGCTACAAACTGCCGGTGAAATCGGCGCTCGCGGCGATGGCGCTCGGCGCCAGCATGGCGACGCCCGCCTATGCGCAGGTCGACGAAGTGCTGGCGGTCGATGCCGAACCGGCGAGCGGCGACTATTGCCTCGAAGACATGCAAATCATCGTCGGCGGCCTCAGGAAGCCGGGCGAGGTCGAATGGTTGACCGCCGACCTGGAGACCGACCTGCCTGACATGCCGGTCGTGTACGACGATGAGCCGACACCGGCCGCCAAGGCCGCAACGGACACCGACGACGGGCCGAAGGATGAGGGCGAACAACCGCCGATCAGGGATCGTCCGGTCGCTTCCTGACCTCGGCGATCGCGCGCCAGTCGAGCAGCGCGGCAATCTGGTTCGCTTCGACCATCCCAGCGGGCTCACCATCGCCGAAGCTGAGCGCGATATGCGTCGCGTCGAACCCGTCCAGCGAGATATCGAAGCTTTTCCAGCGACCGTCGACAAAGGCGATCACCCAGCTGTGCGGCATATAGGCGTTGCTGGCGCCATGATAGCGGCCGGGCGAGAAGACGAGACCGTGGACGACGCGCACCGGAATGCCCGCAGCGCGGCCCAGTGCCGCAAGCAAGAGCGCATCCTCGGTGCAATCGCCGGCATGGCGCTGCCAAGCGGTGCGCGCCGAGACATAAGCGTCAAACTCGACCCGCGGCAGCCGGGCGCGGGCGACAATGCCGAGGCGGATCATCGCCGCCTCATCGGTCTTGGCGAGACGGCGCGCCTGCGCTGCCTTGTCGCGAAAGGCGGCGTCGTCGCTCTGGACCCATAGGGTCGGCCGGGTCCAGCGTTGGCGCTCCTCGTCGGTCGGGGCGAGTGCCGGGCCGCAGTCGCCGCAGATATCGACCTGCCAGCCGTCGCCCGCGCGCCGCACCCGTTGCTCGCCGGTTTCGGGGAGGACGACGGGCACCTCGGCGGGCGCCCCGAAATCATAGCGTATCCGTCCCAGCGCCGCGCGATGGGTGATGCGGACGCCCGGCCGATATTGTTCATGCGCGACGGTGCGGCCGCGCGACAGCATATCCGCCTTGGTCAGCGGCCCCTCGTCGCGGCGCCACGACCGCATGCTGCCGAGCAAGGGCTGGCGCGCCTCGACCAACCTGCCCTCTGCGTAGCTCAGCCAGCGCACCGACTGCAGCCGCCCGCCGCGCGATAGCGTCAGCACATAGCCATGATCGACCCCGGCGCGCTTCGCCAGCGCGAGTTCGACCGGCCGAAACTGCAACGACATCGGATCGAATTCGGCGATCGACCAGCTTCGCGCCGCGCCCGGTTCGGCCATCAGCGGCGTCAGCGCCTCGGGATCGCCGATCGGCAGCGCCGGGATCGCGACGCGGAGCATATGGCGCTCGCCATCGTTTACCGCCTCCCCTTTCAGCAGCCCGCCAGCCCGTTCGAGATCGACGGTGAGCACCCGGTCGCCGATGCTGCGCCGCCACTGCCAACGCTGCGGCACGCCCGCCGTGTCGGTCGAATACCGCAGCGTCTCGCTGATTTGGGTCGGATCATGACCCGAAACCGTGAAAGCCGACTCGCTCTGGCGTCGCGTCTCCCGCCCGCCCTCTATTAGCGTCGTCCGCTCGGTCTGGTGGCCGATCCGCTGGCCGCTTTCGCCCAGCACGGCGATCGTGACCTCTTCGGCGGGTGGCGCGGATACCTGTCCGATTGCGGCCGTCTCCAGCGCGCCGAGACCGGCCATGATCACAATCAGCATCGTCGATTTCATTGCGCAGATCGGCTCCGTCCCCGGCCCTAGGTTGCGGCGACGCGCGCCGCTGTCAAAGGAAATATGCCGGGCAGAAGGCGCTGGATTCGGGCGCCAAAGGCGCGCAGATTGCCCCGATGACCATCCGCCCGATCGCCGCCGCGCTCGCCGCGCTCCTGTCCCCTGCCCCCGCCGCGCAGGCGCCGGACTTCATCGGCGAATATCAGCTTGCCGAAGGACCCGACGTCGGCGGCGGCCTGGTCATCGCGCCCGACGGCACTTTCCTCTATGCGCTTTACGCCGGGGCGCTCGACGAGCGCGCCAATGGCCGCTGGGAGCGGCAGGGCGACGCGGTCTGCCTGTTCACCGAGCCCAGGCCGGTACCACCGGCGTTCGAAAAGCGCGATCCGATCGATATCGATGGCGCACAGCCGACCATCCTCGTCACTTGGCCGAGCGACGAAGGCGTCTCGGGCGTCACGTTCAAGATCGGCTTCGACAGTGGCGACCCGATCGAGGATTATACGCAATATGACGGCTGGACGATGCCCGCCGACGACCGCCGCGTGCCGCGCTGGGTCGAACTGCGCGAGCCGATCTATGGCGTGACCGCGCCGCGTTACGAACTGGCGGCGGAGGACCATGGGCGGCTGCATGCCCGGCTCGTTCCCAACGACATGGGCACCGTCGATTTTCAGGGAGCGTGCCTGAGTGCGAGCGACAACCGCTTCATCCTGCGACGTCCCGAAGGCGAACTCGGCTTCGCGCGCGTGCCGGAAGCGGAGGAATAGGGCCGCCCTTGAGGCCGTTCGTGTCGGGCGAAGTCGGGACACCCGTCGCCTCTTGCGCTCCTGCCGCAAATCGGCCACAACTTTACGTGAACGTAAAGGTAAACTTGCGAGAGGATTCTTCCCCATGACCACTCCGACTTACGAGACGATCAAGTTCGAGATCGCCGACCATGTCGCGACGATCACGCTTAACCGGCCCGAGCGGCTCAATTCGATGCCGCCCGCGATGGCCGACGAGATCCGCGACGCGCTCGATCACCTGCCCTCGCTCGGCGCGCGCGCGCTACTGATCACCGGCGAGGGTCGCGGTTTCTGTTCGGGCGCCGATCTGGGCGGCGACCGCGCCGCATCGGCGGTCGGCGGCGGCGCCAACAGCCGCAAGGCGCTGCGCAACCATTATAACCCGATGCTGCTCGCGCTCGCCAATCTCGACATCCCCGTCGTGACGGCGGTCAACGGCCCCGCCGCGGGCGTCGGCTGCAGCTTCGGCCTGTCGGGCGACTTCGTGCTCGTCGGCAAATCGGGCTATTTCCTCCAGGCCTTCGTCAACATCGGGCTTGTCCCCGACGGCGGCTCGTCGTGGCTGCTGCCGCGCCTGATCGGCCTGCCGCGCGCGGCACAGATGATGATGCTCGGCGAAAAGATCGGCGGCGAACAGGCGGCCGAATGGGGCCTCGTCTATAAATGCGTCGATGACGCCGAGCTGCTGACCGAAGCGCGCGCGCTTGCGACGCGGCTTGCGAACGGCCCGACGGTGTCGCTCGGCACGATGCGCAAGATCCTGCGCGACGGCCTGTCGCAAAGCTTTGCCCAGACGCTCGACGCCGAAGCGATGGGGCAGTTCGTGGCGGGCAACAGCGAGGATGCGGTCGAGGGCGTGCTGGCGTTCCAGGAAAAGCGCAAGACCGCGTTCAAGGGGAAGTAGTCCCGTCACAAGCCGTTCGTGTCGAGCGAAGTCGAGACACCCATAAGGCTTGCGCCAAGCCGAGGGGCATCTCGACTTCGCTCGATGCGAACGGTTTTTCTATTGCCGAGCCGCGATCACTCCGCCGCTTCCTCGACCATCACCTTCTTGTAGATGCTCTTCTTCGGGTACGAACAAATCCGCATCACCATCGGCTCGAAGAACTCCAGCGGCTCGCTCTCATAATCGGGGTCGAACGCCGGCGCGTCATATTTCTCGCAGAATTCGGCGCAGGCCGCGGCATAAGGGCTGTCGGCGAACTGGTCGCGCATGTCGCGGTCGAGGCCGAGATAGTGGAAGAAATAATGGCCCTGGAAGATGCCATGGTGCTGGACGATCCAGAGATTCTCTTCCGACAGGAAGGGCTTGAGGATCGCCGCCGCGACATCGGGATGGTTGAACGCGCCGAGCGTGTCGCCGATGTCGTGGAGCAACGCCATCACGACATATTCCTCGTCGCGCCCGTCGCGGTGCGCGCGCGTCGCGGTCTGCAGGCAATGCTCGAGCCGGTCGACCGGAAAGCCGCCATAATCGCCGCCGAGCAGCTTCAGATGGTCGAGGATGCGCTTGCCATTCTGCGGCGCGAACTCCTTCTGCTCGCGCGCGATGATATCCCAATCTTCCTGCGTCCCGTCGATCATCGAACGGAAGGACGCGTGATCGTGCGTCATGTCGGTCATGGCAGCCTCTCCTTTATGTCGGGGACAGCCTAAATTATTCGTTCCAATTTGCAACGTTATAGCCGTGCAGTTCGGCGGGGGTCAGGCATTGGCGCGGCGCGCCCGCCGGCAGCGCGGCATCGCGGTCGAGCGTGCCGGTCAGCAACCGCCGCGAAACCCCCATGCGGATCAGATAGTTGGAGACGTCGAGGCTCTGCCGCGCGACGGCGGCCCGGCTCGCCGATCCGTTCGCCGGATCGTAAAATTGGTCGAGGTCGAACACTGCGGACGGATCGACCGACCGGACACTGCCGCTGAGGAACAGCAAGGCGCACGCCCCGCTGCACTCCGCCCCGGCGGGAACATGCGTCACAAAGCCGCCGATCGCCCGGATCACCCCGCCCGCCTCCATCGCGCCGACCGGGTCGCCGCCGGCCGAGTTGAAATGGACGGCCGCGATCTTCGGATGCTCGGCAAACATGGTCTCGAGCCGCGCAGGCAGGCCGCGGTCGATCCGCCCCTCGATCAGCAGCGTCTCGCCGTCCGTTTTGCGCGTCACGCTGAGGCGCGGCTCGGCGAGGTCCGCACCGGTCCGCGTCGGCTCGCATCGCCCCGGCTGCCCGCCGGGCGTCGCGGCAAGCAACGGTAGCGCCAGCAAAGGCGCCAGCAGCCGCAGCCTATTCGTCGCCATTGTTCACGACATTATAGGCCTTCACCTCATCCTGCGTCAGGCACCGCCGGGTCGACTTGTCCTCTTCGGTCGCGATGGCCTTTTGCCGGTACATCACCTCGGTCAGCAATTTGCGCGACACGCCCATGCGGATCAGGAAATCATTGTCCTCGCTGGCCAGCAACGCCGCATCCTGTTCGATGTCGCCGATCAGGTCGCGCGTCGCGTCGGTCCCCATCGCGACGCTCATGTCGATCGCGCTGCGGTCGCCGGTGCGGGTGAACATATGCACGATGAAGAGCCCGCCCGGATCGACGAGGCGCGGCTGTCCCCCCATGAAGACGAAGTTGCACGCGCTGAAACAGGCCCATCCGCTCGGGATGCGCGTTGTGATGCCCAGGTTCGATCGGACTATCCGGCCCGCCGCATTGCCGGCCCGGGCGTCGCCGCCGGGCGAGCGCAGCCAGATTTCCTCGACCTCGGGATTGGCGGCGAGCGCCTTGGTCAACCGGTCGGGCAGTCCGGCGTCGATACGCCCTTCAGCCAGCAACACCTTGGTCCCGTTGCGCACCGCGGGGGTCAGCGTCATCGTCGGACTGGTCGACCAATTGGGGTCGAGCGGACAGGTCGGGTTCGCGGGGTCCATCGGCGTCGCCGCAGTCAACGCCGCAAAAGCCGCCAGCGCCGCGAGCGAACGAGCGCCCCTAGGCAGGAACGATGACATAGCGCGGTTCCCCCGGCCCCTTGCACATGCGCTTCGACACGCGCGTTTCTTCGCCCTCTACGATCACGACGTCGATGACGTTCATGCACTTGCGGCCGCCGCTCTCGGTGTTCACCGCCGCCACCGTCGACGACCCGCCGACATTCTCGCGCGTCGCGCTGGTCCAGTTCGCGGTCGCGCCGACCTCTTCGCCGCGCGTGACCTCCTCGGTCGCCGCCGCCGCCTGTAACTGCTCGCCGGGGTCGAGGCGACAGGCGATCGCGTCGGTCAGCGTGCCCGCGACCTCCGCGCTCGGAATATAGCTGCCGAAACCAGTCTTGCCCGCAGCATCGCCGACGATGTCGCTCAGCACGCCGCCCAGGATTTTGCGACCGGTGCCGCTGCCCTTCTTGCCCTTTGGACAGCCGCCATTGTCCTTTTCGCTGCTGCTGGGGGTCGGAGTCGGCGACGTGACCTTGCGGAGCAGTCCGCCGAATTGAGCCTGCGCCGGCGCCACCGCCAACAAGCATGCGGCCAATACCGCCGGCGCTGCCAAAATTTTCCGCATCGATCCGCTCCACGCAATCATCGCCCGTATCGGGCACCCTGCGACCCCTTTAGCGGGGGTTCATGCCACCCGCTGTGATTTTCATCAACTCTTGGCCGAATGTCAGCCAGACAGGTTGAATTAAGGCTGAATATGTCACAAACGTCTTACCATGCTGTCGCAAAAGACCCGCTATACGATCCGCGCCTTTCAGCACCTCGCCGACCATTGGGGCCAGGGGCAGGTCCAGCTCGCCGATATTGCCGAGGCGCAGAATATCCCGCCCAAATTCCTGACCGTGATCCTGTCGGAAATGGCACGCGAAGGATTGCTGCTGTCGCAGCGCGGGCGCGATGGCGGGTATCAGCTCGCGCTGCCGCCGGTCGATATCAGCTATGGCGACCTCGTGCGCCTGACCCGCGGCTCGCTCGCGCTCGTCCCCTGCGCGGCGCGTAACGCGCATGAGCATTGCAAGAATTGCCTGCCCGAATCCGAATGCCGGATGCGCAGCCTGATGTTGAAGGTGCGCGACGACACCGCCGCGATCCTCGACCGCATCACGCTGGCCGACCCGATCGCGATGGAACCGATCTTCGAGACCGAAGCCGCCGAATAGGCACCCCCCGACGCGCAACAAAAAAGGCCCGCTTTCACGGGCCTTCTGGGAAATGGTGGAGCCTAGCGGGATCGAACCGCTGACCTCCTGCATGCCATGCAGGCGCTCTCCCAGCTGAGCTAAGGCCCCGTGCCATTTCGACCGATCGTGCTGGGTGGCTGCGATCGGGTGGCCGCCTTTAGCAGTGCGGGCGGCCGATGCAAGGGGCCAATTGACCCCGGCTGCAAAAAATCAGGTCTCGACGTCGTCGTCGTCTGCGGTCGCGACGCCCAGATCGTCGTCGCCGCCAAGATCGACGTCGTTGTCGGGCGAATCGCTGTCTTCATCGACATCGACGTCCAGATCCAGATCCTCATCGACGCCATCTTCCTTGGCGACCTTGCCGGGCTTTTCGATTTCCTCGAACGGCATTGGCTGCTTCGATTTCAGCACCGATTCCGGAATCCAGTTATAGCCGCAATTGATGCACGCGACGGGATCATCCTTGGTCAGATCATAGAATCGGGTGGCACATTTCGGGCAGCTACGCTTCGTGCCCCATTCAGCCTTTATCATAAACGCCTCATAACCTTCTGGAAACAGCATAAAATATCGGAAAGAGAATGGCGCCTGAGCGGCAATCCATCAAATCGGCGTGCGCCTTGCCAGATTGCAAGGCCGCTGTCAAAAGCCGCACGCCATGACCGATCAAAGCCCCAGCCCGCGCGCCTTTTCCGCTTCCGTTCCGCTGCAAGGTAGGATCGCGATCCCCGGAGACAAGAGCATCTCGCACCGCTCGCTGATGCTGTCGGCGCTCGCGGTCGGGACGAGCCGCGTCACCGGGCTGCTCGAAGGCCATGATGTGCTGTCCACCGCCGCCGCGATGCGGGCGATGGGCGCCAGCATCGAACGCCGCGAGGACGGCGGATGGGTGATCGACGGCGTCGGGGTCGGCGGATTGCTCCAGCCGCGCGAAGCGCTCGACATGGGCAACAGCGGCACCTCGACCCGCCTGCTGATGGGCCTCGTCGCCAGCCACCCGATCACCGCGACTTTTATCGGCGATGCCAGCCTGTCAGGGCGCCCGATGGGGCGCGTCATCGATCCGCTGGCGCAAATGGGCGCCGATATCACCGCCTCGCGCGGCGGCCGCCTGCCGCTGATGCTGCGCGGCCTCGCCCCCGCCATCCCCCTCTCCTATCGCCTCCCCGTCGCATCGGCGCAGGTGAAGAGCGCGGTCCTGCTCGCCAGCCTCAACACGCCGGGCGTCACCGAAGTCATCGAACCCGTGCCGACGCGCGACCATAGCGAGCGGATGCTCCAAGGTTTCGGCGCCGAGCTGACCGTCGAAACCGACGGCGACGGCACTCGCCACATCCGCATTCGCGGCGAGGCCGAACTGAAGCCGCAGGTTATCGCTGTCCCCGGCGATCCCTCGTCGGCGGCCTTCTTCATCGTCGCGGCGCTGCTGGTCCCCGGATCGGACATCATCATCGCCAATGTCGGGCTCAATCCGACTCGCGCGGGGCTGGTCGAGGTACTGAAGGCGATGGGCGGCGACATCGAGTTGCTGGATCCGCGCACCGTCGGTGGCGAACCCGTGGCCGACCTGCGCGTCCGCCACAGCGCGCTCCGGGGCATCGATGTCGATCCGGCGATCACGCCGAGCATGATCGACGAATATCCGATCCTCTTCGTCGCTGCGGCGCTGGCGGAAGGCCGCACGACGACTACCGGCCTCGACGAACTGCGCGTCAAGGAAAGCGACCGGCTCACGGTCATGGCGACCGGATTGGAGGCGATCGGCGCGCGCGTCGAGGAGAGCGAGGATGGGCTGGTCATCGACGGCAGCGGCGGCGATCCGCTGCCCGGCGGGGCGACCATCGCCGGCCACCTTGACCACCGTATCTGCATGAGCTTCGCGGTCGCCGGTCTCATCAGCAAGGCCCCGGTGACGATCGACGATATGGCGCCGGTCGCGACGAGCTTCCCCAATTTCGAGACGCTGCTCGAAAGCCTGCAAGGATGAGCGCCTATGTCTCCGCGACCGCCGCGACGGTCATCGGCCTGATCGGCAGCGCTATTTTCCTCTTCGCCTTCGCTTATGCCAATGCGGCCGCGAAGATGGACCCGCTGCTGTTCAACGCGCTCAACCTGATCGGCGCAATCTGCCTGCTGATCTCGCTTTCGGTGCATTTCAACCTTGCGGCCTTCGTCCTCGAAGCCTGCTGGGCACTGATCGCGATTTGGGGCCTTGTCCGCGCGCTGCGCCGCCGGCACACCGGGACCACCACGCCATGATCATCGCCGTCGATGGACCGACCGCGTCGGGCAAGGGCACGATCGCCAAGGCGCTCGCCGACCATTTCGGCCTACCGGTGCTCGACACCGGGCTGCTCTATCGCGCGGTCGGTTACCAGACCCAGCTCAACCATGGCGATGCCGATGACGCCGCCGACGCGCTTGCCGCCTGCGCCTTTCCCGCCAGCCTGCTCGACGATCCGGCGCTGCGCTACGAGACCACCGGCGGGCTCGCGAGTCGCGTTTCGGTTCATCCCGGGGTCCGCGCCGCGCTGTTCCAGCGCCAGGTCGATTTTGCCGACCAGCCGGGCGGCGCGGTGCTCGACGGGCGCGACATCGGCACCGTCATCGCGCCGCACGCCGACGCAAAATTGTTCGTGACCGCGACCGCGGCCGAACGCGCGCACCGCCGCCACGCCGAAATGCGCGGACGCGGAGTAGAGGTGACCTATGAGGCGGTGCTTGCCGACATCCACGCCCGCGACGCGCGCGACACCGGCCGCGCCGACGCCCCGCTGCTGCGCGCCGCCGATGCGATGCTGCTCGACACCACCGCGATGGACCGCGACGCGGCAGTCGCCGCCGCCATCGCTTTCGTCGAAGAAAGGGTCAGGCGACCCAACTGATATCGGGCAGCGTGTTCGCCGTTTTCGGCCCGCTGTGATAGACGCAGGTTTCGCCCACGCCCTTCAACGTCTCGACATGCGGCGGACCGAAGGCGGCGCGATCCTTCGCGCGCAACCAGGTGCTTTCCGATATCGCGATGCCGTTGACCGGCGCGCTGCTTTCCAGCCGCGCCGCCATGTTCACCGTCTCGCCCCAATAATCATAGGCCATGCGCGTCGCGCCGATCACGCCGCCGACGACGGGGCCGCTGTGGATACCGACGCGCAGCCCGACCTCGGTCCCCGCGACGCGTTGCAATTCCTCGATCCCCGCCAGCACGTCGTGCGCGAAAGCGATCGCGGTGTCGGCGCTGTTGCCCGTGGCGACGCTCGCCCCGGCTATCGCCAGATAGGCGTCGCCGATCGTCTTGACCTTTTCGACCCCGTGCCGCGCGGCGCATTGGTCGGCATGGTTGAAGAAGCTGTTGAGCAACTCGACCAGATGCCCCGGCGAGACGCGCTTGGTCAGCTTGGTGAAGCCGACCATGTCGATGAAGATCACGCTGGCGTCGGCATAGCTGTCGGCGACCATGCGCCCGTCGCGGATGCGCTCGACCGCCGCGGGCGGCAGCATGTTCAGGACCAGCGCCTCATTCTTCGCGCGCTCGTCTTCGAGCGCCTCGGCAAGTGCGAAGGCGCCGCGGCTCGAGCGGTCGATCGCGAAATTGATCGCGATCATGATGATCGCCCCGCTCAAATAGCTGAGCAAGGCATAATAGAGGCCTGCGCCATGGCTCTGCACCGGCATCACCGTCGCCAGGAACACGGTGAAGTCGAGCGCCAGCCAGAGCAGGAACAGCCGCGGCCTTCCCGCCAGCGCGACCGCCGCGAAGGCGCTGACCGACAGGCGGTTGATGACGCCGACGGCGTGCATTTCCTCCTGCATGTCGATCAGTTCGTCGAACAGGATCAGGTTGATATGGCCGATCAGAAACACGATACCGAGCAAGGCGGCGAAGTCGAGCGCCGGCTGCTCGACATAGCCTGTCCAGAAGGTCGAGCCGATATAGGCGCCGGCGAGGAACAGGGTGAGCCCGAGCAGCACCGCCAGCCTGGCCGTGTCATCCGGATGGACGAACAAGGGATTGGCCACGGTATAGGCGAGCGCCACGACCATGAAGAGCACGCCATAGATGCGCACGAACGGCAAACGCAGCGTGCGCGCCGTTTCCTGGAAACGCACTTCGACCAACGGATCGGCAAATTTTCCGTGATGCGCCGCTTTCATGAGACCCCTCTCGATGGCGCCGACCCTAGGGCCAAGGTCTTACCACCCGGTTTACCGCGGCTTTCGGCTTGCTACCGAGGGGGTCACCGACTATATAGGCCCCGTCCGACGGGCTTTTGGCCGGTCGAGGCACGGACAAACCGCCGCCCGAATACGGGCGTCGGGCGTGACGGGGCATCCTCGTCGCGCCCTTTTTTCTTTGCCCGTATCTCGCCCGCAAGACCCCCGAACGATGCTGTGCCCGTATTCGGCGGTCATGGCAGATCGGCCATTAAGACCAGCGGATCCAACCGCTTGGCCGGAACAAATGAAGTAAGGAAGAATATCTATGGCCACTACGGCTTTCCCGACGCGCGACGATTTCGCCGCGATGCTCGACGAATCGCTGGGTGGTGCCGACGGCGGCTTTGAAGGCCGCGTCGTTAAGGGCACCGTTACCGCGATCGAAAACGATCTGGCAGTGATCGACATCGGCTTGAAGAGCGAAGGCCGCGTGCCGCTTCGCGAATTCGCGATGCCGGGCCAGAAGGCCGACATCAATGTCGGTGACGAAGTCGAAGTCTATGTCGACCGCGTCGAAAACGCCAATGGCGAAACCATGCTGTCCCGCGATCGCGCCCGCCGCGAAGCCGCCTGGGACCGCCTGGAAGAAGAATTCAACAAGGAAGCCCGCGTCGAAGGCGTCATCTTCGGCCGCGTCAAGGGCGGCTTCACCGTCGATCTCGGCGGCGCCGTGGCGTTCCTTCCTGGCTCGCAGGTCGATATCCGCCCCGTGCGCGACGTCGGCCCGCTGATGGACCTGCCCCAGCCCTTCCAGATCCTGAAGATGGATCGTCGCCGCGGCAACATCGTCGTGTCGCGCCGCGCCATCCTCGAAGAAACGCGCGCCGAACAGCGCTCGGGCCTGATCCTCAACCTCGAGGAGGGCCAGATCATCGAAGGCGCGGTCAAGAACATCACCGATTATGGTGCGTTCGTCGACCTGGGCGGCATCGACGGTCTGCTCCATGTCACGGACATGAGCTACAAGCGCGTCAACCACCCGAGCGAAGTCATCAACATCGGTGACACCGTCCGCGTCCAGATCATCCGCATCAACCGCGACACGCAGCGCATCAGCCTGGGCATGAAGCAGCTCGAAAGCGATCCGTGGGAAGGCGTCGCCGCCAAATATCCCGTCGGCGCGAAGCTGTCGGGCGTCGTCACGAACATCACCGATTATGGTGCGTTCGTCGAACTCGAAGCCGGTATCGAAGGCCTGGTGCACGTCAGCGAAATGTCGTGGGTCAAGAAGAATGTCCACCCCGGCAAGATCGTCTCGACCAGCCAGGAAGTCGATGTCATCGTCCTCGAGGTCGATAGCGACAAGCGCCGCATCTCGCTTGGCCTCAAACAGGCCCAGTCGAACCCCTGGGGCGCGTTCGCCGAACAGCATCCGGTCGGCTCGGTCGTCGAAGGCGAAGTCAAGAACGCGACCGAATTCGGTCTGTTCGTCGGCCTGCCGGGCGACGTAGACGGTATGGTCCACATGTCGGACATCGCCTGGGGCATCTCGGGCGAAGAAGCGCTGCACCTCCACCGCAAGGGCGAGGCCGTGCAGGTCGTCGTGCTCGACGTCGATGTCGAGAAGGAACGCATCAGCCTCGGCATCAAGCAGCTTGAAAAGGGCGCTCCGGCCGTTGGCGGCGGCAGCGCCGCCGCCGGTGCGGGTTCGGTGAAGAAGAACGACGTCGTCACCGTCACCGTCCTCGAAGTCCGCGACAACGGCCTCGAAGTCCAGGCCGGCGACGATGGCGCCACCGGCTTCATCAAGCGCGCCGACCTCGGCCGCGACCGCGACGAACAGCGTGCCGAACGCTATCAGGTCGGCCAGAAGTTCGATGCGATGGTCATCGGCTTCGACCGCTCGAAAAAGCCCAGCTTCTCGGTCAAGGCGATGCAGATCGCCGAAGAGAAGCAGGCCGTCGCTCAGTACGGTTCGTCGGACTCGGGTGCGTCACTCGGCGACATCCTCGGCGAAGCGCTGAAGGCCGGCAAGAAGAGCTGATCCAGCCCTTCATTACCGAAATGAGACAGAAGGCCCGCCGGATGCGTCCGGCGGGCCTTTTGATTCGGCGATATATTTTGCGCGCCTGTTGATTCATGTTAGTCTTGGCACGCGGTGGGAGGGGTCTCACGCACGGGGCCGGCAACGACCGGTAGCCAGCATCGTAAAGATGCGCGTCAACGATAGGGGAAGCTATGATCCGGTCAGAACTGGTTCAAAAGATCGCCAGCGAAAACAACGATCTACGCCTCGAAGAGGTCGAGAAGATCGTCGATGTTTTCTTCGATTCCATCGTGGACCAGCTCGCCTCCGGCGGCCGTGTCGAACTGCGCGGCTTCGGGGCCTTTTCGACCCGCGGCCGCGAGTCGCGCACCGGTCGCAATCCGCGCACCGGCGCCGCGGTCGATGTGCAGGCGAAAAGCGTACCTTATTTCAAGCCTGGCAAGGAAATGCGCGAGCGGCTCAACGACTGACGCCGCCGCGCGGGCACCGGCTCAGTTCTTGAGCCGGTAGCCGGTCCTGAACACCCAGAAGATCACGCCGAGGCACAGGGTCAGGAAGAGCGCGACCGCGCCCATGCTGACCTCGATGCCGACGTCGCCCTGCCCGAAAAAGGTCCAGCGGAACCCGCTGATCAGATAGACGACAGGGTTGAACAGCGTCACCGTCCGCCACGCCGCGGGCAGCATGTCGAGCGAATAGAAAGCACCGCCGAGGAAGGTCAGCGGATAGACGACGAGCAGCGGGATCACCTGCAATTGCTCGAAGCTTTGCGCCCAGATACCGATGATGAAGCCGAAGAGGCAGAAGGTCACCGCCATCAAAATCATGAAGGCGACCATCAACAGCGGATGCGCGACCTGGACGTCGACGAACAGATGCGCGGTCGCGAAGATGATCGCGCCGATGATCACCGACTTGGTCGCCGCGGCGCCGACATAGGCGATCACCGTTTCGAGCGGCGACAGCGGCGCCGACAGCATCTCGTAGATCGTGCCTGTCCATTTGGGCATATATATGCCGAAACTCGCGTTGCTGATGCTCTCGGTGAACATCGTCAGCATCATCAGGCCGGGCACGATGAACGCGCCATAGGGAACATTGCCGACTTCGCTCATCCGGCTGCCGATCGCCGAACCGAAAACGACGAAATAGAGCGCAGTGGTGATCACCGGCAGCGCGAGGCTGGTCCAGAAGGTGCGCCCGAAGCGCGCCAGTTCGAACAGATAGATCGCGCGCACGCCGCGCCAGTTCGCGGTCATGCGCCTTCTCCCTTCGGCTGGTTGCTGTCGTGAACCAGCCCGACGAAAATATCCTCGAGCGAGCTTTGCCGTGTGTGCAGGTCCTTGAACGCTACGCCGATGTCGGTCATCCGCCGAAGCAGCGAGGGCACGCCCGTCGCCTCGGCGCGGCTGTCGAATTCATAGACCAGCTCGTTGCCCTCGCCCGCCAGTTCCAGCTTCCATTGCTCCAGCTCTACGGGGATCACCGCCAGTGGTTCGACGAGGTTCAGCGTCAGCGTCTTGCGCCCCAGCTTCTTGATCAGTTCGTCCTTCTGCTCGACCAGAATCAGCTGGCCCTTGCTGATTACGCCCACCCGGTCGGCCATTTCCTCGGCCTCCTCGATATAATGGGTGGTCAGGATAATGGTGACGCCGCGTTCACGAAGCGAGCGGACCATGTTCCACATGTCGCGGCGCAGTTCGACATCGACCCCAGCGGTGGGTTCGTCGAGGAACAGGATTTCGGGTTCGTGGGACAGCGCCTTCGCGATCATCACGCGGCGCTTCATGCCGCCCGACAATTCCATGATCTTCGAATCGCGCTTGTCCCACAGCGTCAGGTCGCGCAGCAATTGCTCGATGAACTTCGGATCGCGCTTCTTGCCGAACAGCCCGCGCGAAAAGCTGACCGTCGCCATCACCGTCTCGAATGCGTCGGTGTGCAATTCCTGCGGCACCAACCCGATCAGCGCGCGCGCGGCGCGATAGTCGCGGGCATGGTCGTGCCCGGCGACGGTCACCGTGCCGCTCGTCGCGGTGACGATGCCGCACACGATGCTGATCAGCGTCGTCTTGCCCGCGCCATTGGGGCCGAGCAGCGCAAAAATCTCGCCCCTGGCGATGTCGAGATCGACCCCGGCGAGCGCGACATGGCCGCTCTTGTATGTCTTGCCGAGACCGGCGATGGTGAGAACAGCTTCCATGGCGGCCCCTCTAGCCGACCCGCCCCGAGCGGTGAAGCGGCAAACAGCGCTTGACCTCGCCGTGCGCCTCGGCTTGACCGGCTGGCGCGTGCGGACGTGGCGAAATCGGTAGACGCAGCAGACTTAAAATCTGCCATCCTCTGGATATCCGGGTTCAAGTCCCGGCGTCCGCACCATCCCTTATAAATGCCGGATATCGGCGGGCGCGTTCCACCAATTGTCGTGGAGGCCGTCGCAATAGGCGATCGGCGCCGCCATCAGATCGTCGACGGGCAGGTCGTCGAGCGCCGCGACGCGGACCCCGACATAGGCGCCGCCCATCGCGTCGATATCGCCATGGCCGTGCGTGGCGGTGCCGCATTTGGTGCAGAAGCGATGGTGCGTCTCGAACCCCTCGCCGCTGCGGCTATAGTCGCCGAGCAGTTCTTCGCCCGCGACCAGGCGGAAAGCGTCGGGCTTCATCCCCGCAGCGTTCCAGTTGCGCTGTTTCCAGCAATAGGTGCAATTGCACTTGCTGCTGCCGCTCGCGGCAAAATCCATGTCGACCTCGAAGCGCACCGCGCGGCAGTGACAGCTGCCGTGATAGGTCTGGGTCGTCATCGCTCTCTCCTTGCTGAACGGCATCGTCGCCATGGCACTCCCCCTATGATCTGGATATTCGGGTGGCCACTCTTCAGACGTCGCGGGGCGCGCGCGGCCTTGATCGCCCGGTTCGGCATCGCGATGCGAACGCACCCTTCCGGTTTCGCGCGGCGCGGCTATGATGGCTCGCAATGCCCTTGAAACTGCCCGTCACCCCGATCATCCGCGCCGGCGGCGCCGCGCTTGCGGTGCTGCTCTTGACCAGTTGCGGCCTGTTCGGCGAGCGCGGGCCGGTGCGCATCGCCGCGATCGGCACGCTCAATGCGGCTGCCAATCCGGCGAGCGGCGAATTGTCCGCCGCCAATGCGGCGCTGCTCGATGCGACGTCGCAGGGGCTGGTCGGTTATGACGGCGAAGGCCAGATCGACGTCGGGCTGGCCGAACGCTGGACCGTCACCGCCGACGGGCGCAGCTACATCTTCCGCATCCGCGAGGCCAAATGGGCCAACGGGCGCAAGGTGACCGCCGCCGACGTCGTCAAGATCCTCGAATCCTATCTCGCCCCGCGAAGCAAGCATCTGCTGAAAGACGATTTTCCGGAGATCGAGACGATCAAGGCAATGACCGAGAGCGTCATCGAGATCCGCCTGTCGGTGGCGCAACCGGGCATGCTCGAACTGCTCGCGCAGCCGTCGATGGCGATCGTCAACCGCGGCCTCGGCTGGGGTCCGATGCGCGCCAGGCGCACCGGCCGCGCGATGATGCTGTCGCCGGTTCCCGACCCGCTCGCCGAGGATCCCGAAGCCGCCGAGGCCGCCGCCGCCGATCCCGCGGCGTCGATCGAACTGGTGGGTACCAGTCCGGCGGGGGCGCTCGCGCGCTTCAAGAACGGCTCTGCCGACGGCGTGATTGGCGGCCGCTTTTCGACCCTGCCCTATTTCGCCGCGTCGAATATCGGCCGCTCGCGCCTCGTCGTCGATCGTGTCCCCGGCCTCTTCGGGTTCAGCTTCGTCGGCAGTGACGGCTTCCTCGGCGTCCAGGCCAATCGCGAGGCGCTGTCGCGCGCGATTCGCCGCGACCGGCTGATCGCCGCCTTCGGCCTCCAGGAATGGGAACCGCAACTGACGCTTCGCCCCGACCTCTACACCCGTGACGTCGGCCCTGCCCCCTTGCTCCCCGCCTGGGCCGATTATGACGAGCAGTCGCGCCTCGCGCAGGCCAAACGCGTCGTCGATGCCTGGCGCGAGGGCGGCCACATCGTCGAACCCTTGCGCATCGCGGTGCCCGACACGCCGGGCGGCCGCATTCTCTACGCCTATGTCGCCGCCGACTTCACGCGCATCGGCATGCCCAGCCGCCGGGTCGGCATGACGGCGAATGCCGACCTGCGCCTGATCGACGAGGCAATGCCCAACGACGACGCCCTCTGGGGTCTGCGCCGCCTGTCGTGCCGCCCCGACACCATGTGCCACCGCGACGTGCAGGAATTGCTGGAACAGGCCGTCGCGGCGCCCAACGCCGCCGAGCGGGCCCGCCTGATCGGTGAGGCCGAGGAATTGCTTGCGGGCTATTCGCCCTTCATCCCCATTGCCACCCCGCTACGCTGGTCGGTCGCCTCGCAGCGGCTGACCGGGCTTCGCGCCAACGGCCGCGGCCAGCACCCCTTGAATCACCTCATTGCCCTACCCAACTAATACACTCGATATCGTGCGTCCATCTCCGGGCGCCGCATGAAAGGACCCCGATGGCCCCTTCGAGCCCCGACACCGACGCGATCTTCGACGCGCTGATCCAGAATCGCCGCGATCCCGCGGCGCTGCGCAAGCGCGTCGAAACGCTCGAACTGATCCTCGAACGCAGCTTTGTCATCCCCGGCATCAACCGCCCCGTCGGGCTCGACGCGATCGTCGGGCTGGTCCCGGTGGTCGGCGACGTCATCACCGCGGCGATGGGCGCCTACCTCATCTGGGAAGCGCGCAACCTCGGCATGCCGAAATGGAAGATCTGGCGGATGGTCGGCAACCTCGGCGTCGATACGACGCTCGGCGCGATCCCGCTCGTCGGCGACGCCTTCGACTTTCTGTTCCGCTCCAACACGCGCAACCTCAAGATCATCAAGAAGCATCTCGACAAGCATCACCCCGGCACGATCATCATCGACCAATAAACGGCGGAGCAAGCACCGCTTCCCTTTGCCGCCGCCGCGATGCTAGCACGGCGGCGGACGCCGGCACGCCGGCAACAGGGAGACGATCATGATCCGCACCGCGCTCGCCGCGCTCGCCCTTGGCTGTTCCATTTCGACCATTGCCGCCGCGCAGGACGAGGAAGAGCCCAAGGCGGTCGCCCCCGAACCTGCCGATCCCTATCGCTGGCTCGAGGATATTTCGGGCCGGAAATCGCTCGACTGGGTCAAAAAGGAAAATGCCCGGACGGACAAGCTGATCCGCTCGCGCCCGGGTTTCGAGGCCGACCGCCAGCGCGCCCGCGCCATCCTCGACGACGACCGCCAGATCGCGATGCCCGGCGAAGTCATGGGCGACCGGATGACCGGTTTCTGGCGCGACGCCGCCAATCCGCGCGGAATATGGCGCCAAAGCCCGCTCGACGCCTGGCTGGCCGGCAAACCCGTCTGGACCACGCTGATCGACGTCGATGCGCTCGGCAAAGCCGAGAAGCTGAGCTGGGTCTGGCACGGCGCCGACTGCCTCGCGCCCGATTACAAGCGCTGCCTCGTGTCGCTCAGCCCCGGCGGCACCGATGCCGACATCGTCCGCGAATGGGACCGAACCTCTGGAACATTTGTCGGAAACGGCTTCACTGTCCCGCTCGCCAAGAGCAGCGTGACGTGGGAGGACGCCGACACTTTGCTCGTCGCGACCGATTTCGGCAAGGACAGCATGACCACCTCTGGCTATCCGCGCATCGTCAAGCGCTGGAAACGCGGCACGAAGCTGGAGACCGCCGAAACGCTGGTCGAGGGCCAGGCGGAGGACGTCGGCATGGGCGTCGGCGCCTATATGGACGGCGACACGCGCTGGCCGGTGATCACCCGCAACAAGAGTTTCTACACCACCGCCTTCTATCTGCGCCGCCCCGGCAACGACAGCGACTATAACACCACCGTCATCCCCGAGACCGGCGAGCTGCGCGCGGTGATCGACGGGCAGGCGATCGTCTTCCTCAACGATCCGCTCGGCAGTTTCGCCGCGGGTTCGCTGCTGGCCTTGCCGCTCGACCTGATGGCGCGCAACGATCAAGTCCCCTTCATTCCCGTGATGACGCCCACCGCGTCGCAGGCGATCGAAGAAGTCGCAGCGGGCGACGATGTGCTGTGGGTCAAGGCGCTCGACGATGTCGAGGGTAAGCTGTTCGCGCTGCGCCGCGACCAGCCCTATGGACGCTGGAGCCAGAAGGAGGTGCCGCTCGCCGCCAATGCGACGGTGCAGATCGCGGGCGCGGTCGGCAAGCGCGACCTGCTGCTTGCCACCGCCGAGACGATGCTCCAACCGCCGACACTCTATGCCGTGCCCGAAACCGGCGCGCCGCAAACGGTGCAGAGCCTGCCCGCGCAGTTCGATGCCAAGGACATGCAGGTCGAAAAGCGTTTCGCGACCTCGAAGGACGGCACCAAAATCCCCTATTTCCTTGTCCGCAAGAAGGACGCGAAGGCCGGCGCCCCGGCGCTGATCCACGCCTATGGCGGCTTCAAGGCGGCGCAGACCCCCGGCTATCTCACCGGCCAGCCCTATCGCGCCGGCCCGCTCGGGATGTTCTGGGTCGAGGACGGTAACAGCTATATCCTCGCCAACATCCGCGGCGGCGGCGAATATGGCCCGCTCTGGCACCAGGCGGCGCTTTACGAGAAGCGCCAGAACAGCTTCGACGACCTGCATGCGGTTGCCGAGGATCTGGTCAAGACCGGCGTCAGCATCAAGGGCAAGATAGGGATCTCGGGCCGCTCGAACGGCGGCGTGCTGGTCGGCGCGGCGATGGAACAGCGCCCCGATCTTTATGGCGCGGTCATCTCGGGCTCGCCGCTCAAGGACATGCGGCGCTTCAACAAATTGCTCGCCGGCGCGTCGTGGATGGACGAATATGGCGACCCTGACGATCCCGCCGACTGGGCCTTCATTTCCAAATATTCGCCCTATCAGAACATCAAGAAGGGCGTGAAATATCCGCCGATCTTCCTGTATCTGTCGACCAAGGACGACCGCGTTCACCCCGGCCACGCGCGCAAATTCGCCGCGCAACTGCAGGCCTACGGCAACAGCGTCTATTACCACGAATATATCGAGGGCGGCCATTCGGTCGGCGCCGACCATGCCGAGGACGCAGTGCGCGCGGCGATGCTGCACGCATTTCTGCTGCGAGAACTGGTGGAGAAGAAATAGGGCGCTCGCGCCTCGATCCGCGCCAGGATCCAAACCCGCACCGCGATCAATAGAGCAATTCCTACCCCCGCACTTACCCTCACATTTATGATGATCCAACCCTTGTTCGAATCTCCGAGGGACCGACCGAATCGAGTTTTAAGCTAGCCGTCGATCGCCCATTTTGACAACATTACGGTCAGTGGCGCCCATGTTAAGCATCGGCATTTCCCGATATAAATTGACGAAGTTAAATCCATCGACTAATCCCGATGCATGAATATCGACTCTGCGCTCTCCGCCCTCGCCGCGCTGGCGCATCCCACCCGCCTCGACGCTTTCCGCCTTTTGATCCAGCACGAGCCTGAGGGGCTCTCCACTGGCGAACTCGTGAAGGCTTCTGGCCTGTCTCAAAGCACCTTCTCGACCCACCTCGCCGTGCTCGTAAAAGCGGGCTTGGTGAAATCGAACAAGCGGGGTCGCCAGGTCATTCAGCGCGCCGATATCGATGCGTTGCGTGGCCTGATGCTCTTCCTAGCGAAAGACTGCTGCCAGGGCCGCGCCGAACTTTGCGAACCACTGCTCGCCGAACTTTCCTGCCGCTGATCGGCGCGACGCGCGCCGAGGGAGATTTTCATGACCGACGAGATTTATAACGTGCTGTTCCTGTGCACCGGCAACAGCGCCCGTTCGATCCTTGCCGAGGCCTTGCTGAACCGCGATGGCAGAGGACGGTTCCGCGCCTACAGCGCGGGCAGCTTCCCCAAGGGCGAGGTCCATCCGCAGGCTCTCGCGCTTCTCGACGAACTCGGCTTCGAGACCGAGGGCCTTCGCTCGAAGAGCTGGGACGAATTTTCCGGCCCCGACGCCCCGGTCTTCGATTTCATCTTCACCGTGTGCGACAATGCCGCCGGCGAGACCTGCCCGATCTGGCCCGGCAAGCCGATGAACGCGCATTGGGGGATCGAGGATCCCGCCGCGGTGGAAGGCCCTGGCCAGCGTGAGGCGTTCGAGCATGCGCTCCATTATCTTTCGAACCGCATCTCGCTCTTTCTCGCGCTCCCGCACGAAAGCATCGACGAGATGGCGATGGACCGGAAGCTGAAGGAGATCGGTCGCACCGAAGGCGCCGCCGGCGGACAGGAGGCGGACGCATGATCGCCGACATCGTCATCTACCATAACCCCGAATGCGGGACCTCGCGCAACACGCTCGCGCTCATCCGCAATGCGGGGATCGAGCCGCATATCGTCGAATATCTGAAAACCCCGCCGTCGCGCGCGCTGCTCGAACAGCTGATCGAACGCGCCGGCATCAGCCCGCGAGACCTGCTTCGGGAGAAAGGCACCTCTTATGCCGAACTCGGTCTCGGCGACGAGAGCCTCGGCGACGCCGCGCTTGTCGACGCGATGATGGCGCATCCGATGCTCATCAACCGTCCGCTCGTCGTGTCGCCGCTCGGGGTCAAACTCTGCCGCCCCTGCGAGGCCGTGATCGACATCCTTCCGGCCCGCCAGCTCGGCGCCTTCGCCAAGGAAGATGGCGAGCAGGTCGTCGATGCCGCCGGAAATCATGTCCAGGCCTAGGAGATCGACGTGACTGCCGCAGCAAAGCGCGAACGCCTGTCGTTCCTCGACCGCTATCTGACGCTCTGGATTTTCCTCGCCATGGGACTCGGCGTTTTGCTGGGGTCGGTATTCAAGGGACTGCCCGCCGCGATCGATGCCTTGTCGGTCGGCACGGCGAACATCCCGATCGCGATCGGCCTTATCCTGATGATGTATCCGCCGCTCGCGCGCGTGCGCTATGATGAGCTGCCGCGGGTATTCGAGGACAAGCGCGTTCTCGCGATTTCGCTGATTCAGAACTGGATCATCGGTCCCCTGCTGATGTTCGCGCTCGCGGTCATCTTCCTCTCGGACAAGCCCGAATATATGACGGGCCTGATCCTGATCGGCCTCGCACGCTGCATCGCGATGGTGATCGTGTGGAACCAGCTCGCCAAAGGCGACAATCAATATGTCGCCGCGCTCGTCGCGTTCAACTCGATCTTCCAGATTCTCTTCTTCAGCGTCTATGCTTGGCTCTTCCTGTCCATCCTGCCACCGCTCTTCGGTCTCCAGGGCAGCATGATCGACGTGAGCTTCCGGACGATCGCGGAGGCGGTCCTCATCTATCTCGGCATCCCCTTCCTCGCTGGCTATCTCACGCGCAAGATCCTCGCCCGCGCCAAGGGGGGCGACTGGTACGAGACGCACTTCCTTCCGAAGATCGCGCCGATCACCATGGTTGCGCTGCTCTTCACCATCGTGGCGATGTTCAGCCTTAAAAGCGGCGAGATCGTCACCATCCCCGGCGATGTTATCCGGATTGCCATCCCGCTCACCATCTATTTCGTGGTGCAGTTCCTCATCAGCTTCTGGATGGGAAAGCTTATCGAGGCGGACTATCCGCGCACCACCGCGGTCGCCTTCACTGCTGCGGGCAATAATTTCGAACTCGCGATTGCAGTCGCGATCGCCGCCTTCGGGCTCGCCTCCCCCGTGGCCTTTGCGGCCGTCATCGGCCCGCTGGTCGAAGTGCCCGTCCTCATTCTGCTTGTCGGCGTCGCTTTTCGACTCGGACGCCGCTGGTTCCCCATTACCGTTCCTTCACAAGCCCGAGTATCATGACAGAACAGACCTATACGCGCCTCCGCTCGCTGGCCGATCCCGACCACCTCCCCGCCCTGAACGCGGAATATATCCGCAGGCAGCCGGCGCTCGGCCTTGGCCCGCTCGATCCCGCCCCACGTATCCTGCTGCTCTACGGATCGTTGCGCGAACGCTCCTATTCGCGGCTGGTCGTCGAGGAGACAGCGCGGCTGCTCCAGCTCTTCGGATGCGAGACACGCATCTTCGATCCTTCCGACCTGCCGCTCCCCGACTTGATCGCCGATGACGATCATCCCGCGGTCGAGGAACTCAGACAGCATTCGATCTGGTCCGAAGGCCAGGTCTGGTGCAGCCCCGAGCGCCATGGCCAGATTACCGGCATCATGAAGGCGCAGGTCGACCATCTCCCCCTCGCCTACAAGGGCCTCCGCCCGACGCAGGGCCGCACGCTCGCGGTGATGCAGGTGTCGGCAGGATCGCAATCGTTCAACAGCGTCAATACGCTACGCATTCTCGGGCGCTGGATGCGGATGATCACCATCCCCAACCAGTCGAGCGTCGCCAAGGCCTATCAGGAGTTCGACGAAGCGGACCGCATGCTGCCGTCGAGCTATTATGACCGCATCGTCGACGTCGCCGAGGAGCTGGTGCGTTTCACGGTGCTGACGCGCGGCCATGCCGACCGGCTCGTCGATCGCTATTCCGAGCGCAAAGACCGGAAGGAGCCGGTTGTGACTCCCGCCGAGCTCGCCGAACTGCCCGGAGCCTAGCCGCCTCCTTGCAAACCTTCCGCTATCCGGTGTGGCGCAATTTTTATTTCCGAGCGCTTGGAAAAGACCGAAGCCAACCTGTATAGACGGGTTATGAATTTTCCCTCTCGTACCTCGGGCAACGGGTCCCGGCCCTCAAACCAGTCCACTCCGGCGCGGCGCTCCCGCCCCGATGAGAAGGAGGATCAGCCCCCCCACCGCTATGCCGTTATCAAGCAGAGGATTTGCGATGCCGTGCGCGACGGACATCTGAAACCGGGCGATCGCGTGCCGTCAGAGGCCGAACTCGTCGAGCAATTCGATGTGTCGCGAATGACCGCGAACCGGGCGCTTCGCGAGCTCCAGGCCGCAGGGGTCCTCGTCCGCCGGGCTGGCAGCGGTTCGTTCGTCGCGGACCCGAAGCCAATCGGCCAGATGATCGAGATTCGGAATATCGCCGAGGAAATCCGCGATCGCGGCCATGTCTATCGCGCCCGCGTCGTCCAGAATGACGAGATACGGGCGAACGCCGAGACGGCCGCCCTTTTTCAGGTTCCGGTCGGCACAAGATTGTTCCACTCGATCATCGTGCATCACGAGGCCGAGTTCCCGATTCAGCTCGAGGAGCGTTTCGTGCTGGCGTCGGCCGCGCCCGACTATGGCAAGATCGACTTCACGCAAATGACGCCCAACGAATATCTGACGCGCACGGCACCGTTGGAGCGGGTCGAGCATCGCGTTCGCGCCGAAGTGCCCGACGCGCAGACTCACAGCATGTTGGGCCTGTCGAATGGCGAACCGGTACTGCGGATGACCCGTCGGACCTGGAGCCACTCGCGGCTCGTCAGCCACGCATGGCTGACGCATCCGGGCTCGCGCTTCGAATTGTCGGCCGCCTTCTCGATCGACGACTGACCGCGGACGCGTCAGGCTGTGCTGCAGGTCACGACAGGCTTGCGGCGCCGCCGCAGCCAGCGAAAATCGGCTTTGCTAAAGCTTTTGAAGAGCAGGTAGAAGCCGGTCCCTGACAGCCACAGCGCGCCGAAGGCGACGAAGATGATCAGCGGGTGATTGAAGCTCTTCCGGTTCACATAGTCCATGTTGTGAAGCATCCAGAAGAAGTCCCAGGTCCGCCACGTGTCGCCGCGCATGACCAGAAAACGCGCGGTGTCGAGCGAAACATAGGCGCTGCTATTCTCCGCGTCCGCGAAATCGACGCGCCACATGGCACCCTCATGATCGCGTGATTCGAGGTTCGGCTTGGCGATCACGCTAACAGCGCGGATCGGCGCCTCGTTCATCATCGACGCGACTTCGCGCGCCATGGCTTCGTTGACGCGAATATTCTCGCCGCTCGTAGCATCGACGAGGCGGACGCCCTTCGCGGAGCGCACCTCATAGACCGGTCGCGTTCCGAGATCCCTGAGGATCACGCCCGTGACGGGCTCGCCGCGCGGCAAGGCCGCAACGTCGAAATATTCCCCCGCCGGCAGCGGATGCGCGTGCGACATGCCGCCGCCGTGGCCACCGACCTTGTCCTTGTCGAGAAGGGCCATCACCGAGCCGCTCAGGGCCCAAAGCAGGAACTGAAGTCCGAGGATCAGGCCGACCCATTTGTGGATGCGCCGGAAGAAAAGCGGCGTCAGGCGGATCTTCTTCATGGCTTTTTCCTCTTGCGGCGCTGGAAGGACCAGATCAGCAGCCATGCGCCCGAGACGGCCATCGCAAAGGCGCTCCAGGTCGCGACGCGAAGCAGCGGATTGTTGACGTCGGTGCGCTCATCATAGTCCATGATGTGGAGCATCCAGGCGAAGTCGAAGACGCGCCACAGCGCGTGGCGCCGCGAGATCAGCTCGCCGGTCGCGGGCGAGAGGTAGAGCGTCGGACGATTCCAGCCCTCGAACTCCACTTGCCAATAGGGTGGTTTCCGCGACTGCATTTCCTGCGGCGCCGTCGTCAGCAGGCGAACCGACACGATCTTGCCGTCTCCGGTGTAGATGCGCCGCGCCTGCTCGCGGACCTGGGACTCGGTAAGAGCAGGCAACGGCGCACCCGACCGGGCATCGAACAGGCGCGCGCCTTCGGGTGTCTCGGCGCGCCAGACGGGGCGGCCGAAGAAGCGCTGCAAGCGCAGCTCGGAGACACCCGGGGCGACCGCAACGACCCGGGACGGCGGCGCAAGACCTGAAAGATTATAGGGTTCCGCAGCCGGCGTGCGGACGAGATGGTCGCCGTGGATAGTGTCGATGTGCACGACCACCATATAGAAGCCGGTCAGCGTCCAGAGCAGTGCCTGGACGCCGACCACCAGAGCCAGCCATTTATGCGTTCGCCGGACGAGCAGCGGCCAACGGATCGCCATATCGAATACCCTCAGAAAGCCGTCCGGAAGCCGACGTAGAAACGCCGTCCCAGCAGATCATAAGTCATCGTGTCGGTATTCGCATCCGTGAAGCTCTGGATGTAGGGCGCCTTTCGATCGAAAAGATTGTCGACGCCGACTTGGAAGCGCGTCTTCTCGTCGACCTCAAAAGCGAGCTGGAGATTGTGGTAGAAAACGTTCGGCGTGCTGTATCCGATTTCACCGGGCGATGCGTTGAAATCGGTCGCCTTGCCGATCCACTGCGTCGACCAGGTCGCGCTGATGCCGTCCTTCTCGGCGGTCAGTACGCCATAGCCGCGCCACTTCGAATAGCCGCCGTTGCCGCCGCCGATGAAGCCGTCGAAATCGATCGGCGCGCCGCCCGGAAAGGGCAGGACGACATATTTATTGAGATAGGTGAGATTGACGTCGAGCGAGATGTTCACACTGCCGATGCCGCCCGCATAGACGAGCCCGAGATCAAGGCCGTTCATTTCCTCGCGGCCGGTGTTGATCGGCTGAGCGGACAGGAAAGTGACTTCGCCGGTCAACGGGCTGCGCGTGAAATCGTCGCAAAAGGGGTGCGACAGATTCTGGCTCGCGTAGCAGATCGACAGCTTCGTGGACCCAGGAATGGCACGGATCGCGTCCTTGATCTTGATATCAAACCAGTCGGCGGTGAGTGACAGGCCGGGGACCAGCCCCTTCGGCGAGATCACCGTGCCGACCGTCCAGGTGGTCGAGCTTTCGGGCTGCAGATTCTCGTTCCCGCCCACCGTGGTGAGGATCGTGGTCCCGAGCTGGACATAATTGGCGGGCACGCCCGATGCCTGACAGTTCGCCATCAGCGTCGCATTGCCGCTGGTCGAGTAGCGCGAGCAAGGATCGGTCGTCGTCAGATTGCCTTCCGACACCCCGCCGAACAGTTCGGGGACGTTCGGAATGCGGAAACCCGTCCCATAGGTGCCGCGCAGGCGGAAACTGTCGTTGATGACCCAGTCGATGCTACCCTTATAGTTCCAGTCGCTCCCGAAAAGGTCGTAGTTCGAGTAGCGAACCGCGCCGTCGAGCGTAAGCGACTGGAAGAAGGGCTTGTCAGCCAGGATCGGCACCGACAGCTCGAGATAGGCTTCCTTCGCGATGCTCGTTCCCGAAATCGGACTTTGCTGGTTGGTGTTCGCGATGCCGAGCACGGTCAGCGGATCGGGATCGCGCCAGCCCTTCTCCTTGCGATAGACGACGCCCGCCGCGAAGGAGACAGGCCCCGCAGGCATTTTGAAAAGATCGCCATTGATGTCTGCCGTGACCGTCGCCAGCTCGTTTCCGCCGCGATCACGCGAGGTAAAGAGGATATAGTCCAGAACTTGCGGCGTGAGATCGCCGAACCCGAGATAGTCGCCGCACGGAATAGCCGCGCCCGGCGCCGGGCTGCACACGCCGGTATTGATGGTGTTGCGAACGCGCTCGAGGTTGGCGATGTTGGTTGAACCATCTACGGCTGTGTTGCGCCCGAATGCTCCAGCGACTTCCCATCCCCAATCGTTAGCCAGCTTGCCGCGCAGACCGAAGGTGCCCTGCCAGGTATCGGTTTCCTGGAAGAACTGGCGCGGCCCTGGTTCAGCAAGGCGGCGCTGGACAAGAACAATATTCTGCCCCGTCGGGTTGGTCGGATTACTCGCCGCGATCGACAGGTTGCGCAGCGTTCCCGGCGTCGCGATCTGGTTCGACTTGCGGAAGGTGTAGAGGAACTCGCCAAATGCCTCTATATTGTCGGTCAGGTCATAGTCCGCAAAAAAGGCCGTGCTGACACGCTCGACCGGGCTGACCGCATTCAGGAATGGGTTCGAATTGAAATTATGCTTCGCGGCACTGTACGGCTCGAAGAAATTGCCGTTGCCGCCCGGCACCTGGTTGAAATTGATTTGCTGACCGTTGGGCAGCACGGCGCGCCCGCCGATGGTCGAGGCGCTGTTGACGCAGCTCAATGACCCCGGCGTCGTTTCGGCAAGCGAGCATGGCGCCCGCGTGGCCATATTGACCGCCTTGGTCTTCTGGTAGGTGACGGCCGCCATGAAGCCGCCGCGGTCGTTGCGGATGCCCCAGAGGAGGTCGGCGGTGAAATCCGAGCCGTCGCCCTTTCCGGTAAGGCCCTGGCGGACGCTCAGCCCGAGCCCCTCATAGTCGGTGCGGGTCACGAGGTTGACCACGCCCGCCATCGCATCCGCGCCATAAATGGCCGAGGCACCGTCCTTGAGTACATCGGTGCGCGCGAGCGCGGCAACCGGGATCATGTTGAGGTCAGGCGACGAGTTCGCGCCGGTGCCGCCCGCGACGAGGCGGCGGCCGTTGAGAAGGACGAGGGTGCGCTTGATGCCGAGGCCGCGCAGGTTGACCTGAGCCGTACCATAGCCGTTGTTCGCCCAGTAAGCCGAGGTCTGGTTGCCCGCGAAGCCGGCATTGGCCGGAAGGCGCTGCAACACGGTCTCGATATTGACCAGGCCGGTATTTTCGATCTGCTCGGCCGACACGACGGTGGCGGGGCCGACGCCGGCAAGATCCTGGCGGCGGATACGCGAACCGGTCACCACGATGTCGCTTCCCGCTTCGCTCGCCTCCGCGGCGGACGCGGGGGCCGCTCCATCCTGGGCGAAAGCCGGCGTTGCGATAGTTGCGACCACCGCGGCGCTCGCGAGCAATGATTTTCTGATCGACATGCGAAACCCCCTTTTGGTTCGTGATGAACCGCAGAGAGCATCAATTGTATATACAGGTCAATATAAAATATGACGTAACTTCAATATCTTAGTTCTAAATCAGAAGGTCGCACCAGATATTGCTAATACGCATCCCAAAGCCCTACCCCTCATGCATCGCGATATTTTTTTGCACATGGGGTCGAACAGCGCCCGAGAGAGGTCGCGCCCGCTCAAAATCGTGTAATTTAATTACACCCCCCCGATCACGCGCCGCGCTTCGGCGCATCGCCGTGCGTCGCCCGAAGGCGAGTCGAACCCGTCATCGGTCGATCGGGCGGGGGGATATCCCCTACATCTTGTCCATGTCATGCCCGGCGTGGGGATCGGGCTCGGGGTCGGCAGGCTTGGGGACCTCCGGCGCCGGCTTCGCTCGAGACGGAACAGCCACCTTCGGCTTCGGCGTGGGACGCGACATCTCGGGCGACCGGGGCGCTGCCTTCAAACCGCCGGGGCCTCGGCTGCCGTCTTTTCCGCGGCTGGCGGGGCCTCGACCGGCGCCAGCGCGACTGCGGCGGATTCGTCCTGGACAGGGGCGACGTCGGCTTCCTGTCGCGGCTCGGCGCCGCAGCCCGCGAGCACAAGCATGAACGCAGCGGCGGCCGACAGGGGGACGAAACGCGTCATATCAAATCTTCCTATTGCCGTACATCGGGTCACGCACGGAACTGTGAAGCCTTGCCGTCCTTGGCGAAGGCCATCACTTCGAAGGCGTCGATACTTCCGTCCGGCATTTCCATTCCCGGAGACCCGCGCGGCATTCCGGGCACGGCAATGCCGCGAATGTCGCGCGGCTTGTCGGCCAGGATTTTGGCGACATGGCGCATGGGAACATGGCCCTCGATCGCGTAATCGCCGACGATCGCGGTGTGGCAGGACGCCAACTCGGCGGGAACACCATGCCGCGCCTTGACGGCAGGCATGTCCGAGCGACTCTCGACGGTGACCGCATAGCCCTCGGCGCGAGCAATGTCGGCCCATGCTTCGCAGCAGCCGCATTCCGGGTCACGATAGACGAGAATGGGCACGTCGCGCTTGCCTTTGACCGGCGCGGGAGATGCTCTGGCCTCGGACGGTCCCGCGGCGGCTGACTTGCGATCACACCCGGCGAGCGCCGCGGCGGCGCCAGCCACGATGAGGCCGAGAAGGTTTCGCCGGCTGTAGATAGATGCCATCTTCATGTTCGTCCCACCGCGAGAGTCTAGAACCAGGCCCGCACCCCCATCACGAAGCTTACGCCGCTAGGGTCTTCACCCGCGGCACGGGCGAAACGCGCCGTGTCGCCGACCTTGCGCGCCCATTCGACCCCGACATAGGGCGCAAATTCCTTCACGATCTCGTAGCGCAGGCGGAGACCGAGCTCGACGTCCGAGAGACCCGACCCCACGCCCGTCTCGGGCACGTCCTGAGCCGAGAAATTGAGTTCGGCCATTGGCTGGAGAATCAGCTTCTGCGTAATTCGCTGGTCATAATAGCCTTCGAGCCGGCCGAGGAGATCGCCCTTGTTCGAGAGGAACAATGCGCCCTCGACTTCGAACCAATAGGGGGCGAGCCCTTCGAAGCCGATCGTCGCATAGGTCCGGTCCGGGCCCGGCCCGAGATCCCGCCGAATACCCGCCTGCGCATTGAAATAGGGTCCGATCGCCCGGCTGTAGAGCATCTGCAATTCGGCTCCCTCAATGCCTTCGCCGAAGACGCCCTCGCCTTCGCTCTTGATCGTAAGCCGGTTGATATCGCCGCCGTACCAGGCCTCGCCGTCCCAGCGGAAGCCGTCGCCGCCCTTGCGCACCTGATACTCGGCAAGATTGAAGCTGATGAAAGCGATTGTCTGCGCGCCATTCTCCTTCATCATCTCGTGGCGCGAGTGCTCCATCTCCGCCGCCGGATAGATGCGGTCGGCATACCAGTCGGACGGCGGTGCTGGCGCGGGAGCGTCGCCGGGTGCAAGGTCGGTGCCGGTGGCCCCGGGCGCCGGTTCGTTTGCCGCACTGGCCTTTGGGACGCAGTGGCCCATTTTCGCATGCTCGGGCGGGCAGTCCGGCGCGTCCGTCGCCTTCTGGTCCATTTCCATGCCGGGCATCTCGCCATGATCCATGCCCGCCATCGGCTCGGTCTCGGGTTGCGGCTTCGCTGAAACGGGCGGTTGGGCGACGGGCTGCGCGGGCTTGGACGGCATCGTCATCCCGGGCATCGACGAGTGATCCATCGACTGCGCGGCAGCCGGCGAAGCGAAGGCGAGCGCAGCGGTCCCGCCGAGAAAAAGGGCGGCGCGGGTCATTCGGCGTCTCCCTTCGGACGGACGCTCACGACGCGCATCATCCCTGCGTGCATGTGATAGAGCAAATGACAGTGGAACGCCCAGTCGCCGAGCGCGTCGGCGGTAAAATCGAAGCTCGCGGTGCCGCCCGGCTGGACGAGCACCGTATGCTTGCGGGGCGAGCGGTCGCCCTTGCCCGTGACCAGTTCGAAGAAATGGCCATGCAGATGGATAGGGTGGCTCATCATCGAATCGTTGATGAGGTTGATCCGCACCCGCTCGCCCTCGATGAAGGGGATCGGCTCGTGACGATCGGACATCTTCACGCCATCGAACGACCACATGAAGCGTTCCATGTTGCCGGTGAGGTGAATGTCGAGCGAACGCGAGGCAGCGCGCACGTCGGGGTTGCGTTCGAGCGCGACGAGATCGTGATAGGTCAGCACCTTATGCCCGACACCTTCGAGCCCCTGCCCCGGCTCGCCCATGCGATCAGAGGGCATCGGCGAGATCGTCTGGACGCTCGGGTCGCGCTTCACCTGCGGCGCGACGCTGAAATCGCGCATGCTGTGCTGCATCGCGCCGCCCGATCCATGATCCATGCCGGCCATTGCGCCGCCTTCGCCCGCAGCAGTGCAATGGCCCATTTTGGCATGTTCGGGAGGACAGGCGGGATCGGCCGCCGGCATCGGCATCGCGCCCATGTCGCCGCCACCCGAATGATTCATGCCCGCCATCGAACCGCCCGACATGTCGCCCATGCCCATGTCCTTCATCGTCGCGAGGGGGCGCTCGCGCAGCGGCGGAACCTCGGCGACCATGCCGGCACGCGGCGCGAGCCTCGCGCGCGCCATGCCCGAGCGGTCGTTCGCCTCGGCGACGAGCGTGTAGGCGCGGTCCTCGACCGGGGTTACGATGACATCATAGGTTTCGGCGACGGCGATCTGGAATTCGTCGATCTCGGTCGGTACGACATTGAGGCCGTCGGCTTGCACGACCGTCAGCCGCAGACGGGGAATACGCACGTTGAAGATCGTCATCGCGGATGCATTGATGATCCGCAGCCGCACCCGCTCGCCCGGGTTGAAAAGCGCGGTCCAGTTGTCGCGGGGACCGTGACCATTAACGAGGAAGGTGTAGGTCGATCCATTGACGTCTGCGACGTCGGTCGGGTCCATGCGCATCGCGCCCCACTCGATGCGTTCTTTCAGCGGCTGGTCCTTGCCCGCGAGAAGCCCCGACAGCGTCTGGCGCTGCATGTTGAAATGGCCCGGGTTGACCTTGAGCTTGCGGAAGATCGCCTCGGGGGAGAGCTGGCTGTGGTCGGACAGCACCACGACATGCTCGCGGTCGTAACCGATCGGGTCGGCGCCCGCCGGATCGATCACGATCGGTCCGTAGTGGCCGAGCTGCTCCTGGAGCCCCGAATGGCTGTGATACCAATAGGTTCCTGACTGTACGACCGGGAATTCGTAAACGAATTGCGAGCGGGGCCTGATGCCGGGAAAGCTGACCCCCGGCACGCCGTCCATATGGAAGGGCAGGATGAGTCCGTGCCAGTGGATCGAGCTGTCCTCGTCGAGATCGTTGATGACGGTGAGTTTCGCCGTCTGCCCTTCCTTCAACCGCACAAGCGGCGCCGGCACGGTGCCGTTGATCCCGATCGCCCGGCTGAGCTTGCCGTCGATACGCATCGTCTGCCGTGCGATGCGCAGCGTGATGTCATTGCCCGACACGGTGGGAACGGGCGCCGTGATACCCTGCGACATGGGCTGCGCCCAGGCGGGGAACCATGCCGCCGCGGCGGCAACTGCCCCGCCGCCCAAAGTCGCACCCACGAACCGACGCCTGTCTACCTGCATGTTCTTCCCGACCGTTTCCGAATGTTCCTAATGCCATACGCAGGCGCGGCGCCTGCCCCTCATCGGCCTGCATGAAAAAGAGGGATGCGCGTGACATCTGCCGGTCAATCGCCCGCGTTTTCGCTCGCTCCGCCAAGCAGCAGCTTGAGCCGTGCCCGCGCCCGATAAAGGCGGGTTTCGACGGTCTTTTCGCTGACGTCGAGCATCGCCGCGGCTTCGGACTGGCTGACCTCGTCGAGGCCGCGAAGGAGGAGCACTTCGCGCAAGTTTGCGGGCAGCGCCGCAACCGCCTCGCGAACCCGCGCCAGCTCCAGCCGGTCGCCCACTTCCATGTCGGGCGACGGGGTTTCGCTGGCGACATGATGCGCGATATCGAGCGGCAATGCGCGGGAGAAAAAGGCGCGCACCTTCCGCCGGCGTCCCCAGTCGCGGCATTTGTTCAGTGCGATCCGCGATATCCAGATACGAAACGGCCGCGTGCCATCATAGCGATCGAGCGCCGAGAATCCGGCGACAAAGCTTTCCTGCGTCAGATCCATGGCTTCATCGGTGTCGCCGATATGCTTGACGATCAGCCGGTACACCGCCGCCTTGTGGCGGCTCAGCAACTCGCGATAGGCGTCCTCATGCTTGGCGCGGGCACGCGCCGCAAGATTCTGGTCGCTAAGCTGCGATAGGTCGGGGCTCACCGCGCATCGGCGGTCAGCGCCTTGACCACGCTCTTGTCGAACATGCGCGCCTGATCGTCATCGAGGATGGCGCGCATCGCGAAGAGATGCTCGAGCGTTTCCTTCTGCAATGTCCCCATCACGTCGTGCGTATGGTCGATCGCCTCGGTGACGCGGGGACCATAACCATGCTCGGCCTCGATTGCCTGCGCGAGCCGGACGTTGGCGGCGCGCATTTCGGTCTCAAGCGTGCGGCGCCGTCCCGCGAACCGGGCTTCGATCTTCTCGAGCTTGGCTTCCTGCGCTGGCGTCAGGTCGAGTTCGCTGTGGAGCAGTGCATGCAGTTCGGTTTCACTGGCGCGCGGCGGATCGGACACGATGCGGCCGATGAAGACGCCCGCGATGGCGGCGGCGAATGCGATCAGGCCGACGATGAGCAAGCGGCGCGACGGCATCCCTATTCGACGTCCAGCAAGGTCGAGGGTGCCAGGGCGCTAGCGGGTCCGAACGGGCTGAGCGGACCGGCGGCCACGGCTGGCTCCGGGAAAGCGCTTCCCGCGATAACGCCGCCACCCAGCGACACGACTGCCGCGAGCGCCATAAGGCGACCGATCGCAACCGATTCCCGGCGCCGCGCCGCGAGGGCGCCCAGAACCCGATCGTCCAGCGCGTCGAGCGCCGGCGGCAGATCAATCCTGCTCAATATGCGAAGCTCTTCGTCCATCGGCCTGTCTCGCCTATCCTTCCTTCATTTCTCATACGCACCCGCGAAGATCATCCCTCACCGCTTGCGATCTTTTCGTTTCGGATGAGGGTTATGCGATCGTCTTGCGTATTAGCAGGACAGACACGCAATTGGAGATTTTTATGTTCAAGTCGCTTCTCCCCTCCGCGGCGGCCGCTTTCGCCCTGCTCCTCATGCCCGGCGCCGCGAATGCGCATACCAAGCTTATCGGCTCCACGCCTGCCGCCAATTCCACCGTTTCGAAGGTGACGTCGGTTACCCTCAAATTCAACGAAAAGGTGATCGCCTCTACGGTGAAGACCGAGTTCGTGATGACGGGCATGCCCGGCATGGCGAATCACGCCCCGATGAAGATCCCCTACACCTCGGCGATGGGCAAGGATGGCAAGTCGATGACGCTCGCGCTGAAGCGCGCGCTGGTCCCCGGCACCTACAGGGTCAAATGGTCGGGCGCGGGTGCTGATACCCACCGCATGGACAGCGAATTCAGCTTCACCGTGAAGTAAGGCGGTGGGCGATCCCGTCCTGATCAGCATCAGGTTCGCGCTTTACGCAGACCTGATGCTTGTCGCGGGCCTCGCCGCCTTCCCGTTATATGCCCTGACGCGAACCGAGCGATTGAGGCCAGCGCTGATGGCGACGATCTGGCGGATCGAGCGATGGCTCTGTGCCGCCGGGCTGTTTCTCTCGGCCCTCGGCATGGGCGTTCTCGCCGCATCGATGCAGGGCGTGAGCATCCTTTCGCTCGAACTCCAGCCCTTTCTCGACCTTGTTCTCGAGACCGATGTCGGCGCGGCCTGGATTTACCGGAGCACCGCGCTTCTCGCCGCCCTGGCGGCCACGATCTGGCTGACGCGCTGGCCTACGTTCACCGCCGTCCTTCTCGCGGCTGCAGGCTCGCTCGCCGTCGCTACCCTGGTCTGGTCCGGCCACGCTGGCGCGACCGAAGGCGTCGCCGGAACCATGCACCGGGTCAGCGACATATTGCATATGATCGCGGCCGCGGTCTGGATCGGCGCGATCGGCACCTTCCTTCTCCTGATATCGCCGCAAGTCCTTTGCCAATTGCCGGACGGCCTCCCACTAGCGGCGCGGAGTCTCGATCAATTTTCGCGCATCGGCACGATCTGCGTCCTCGTTATCGCGGCGACGGGGCTCATCAACAGCCAGATGATCGTCGGCCTCGACAATTTCTCCCGGTTGTCGGGCTCGCGTTATGGCCAGCTTCTGCTGGCCAAGCTCGCGTTGTTCGGACTGATGCTGGCACTCGCAGCGGCCAACCGTTGGCGGCTGACGCCGAGGCTCGCAGCCGCAGCGGAAGAGGGCGATTCCGAAACTATCGGGGCCGATCCCGGCGTGGCGCTCGACGCCATGCGCCGAAGCCTGCTTCTCGAGGCGGCGGCTGCGGTCTTGGTCCTTGCGCTCGTCGCCTGGCTCGGCACGCTCGAACCGGCCGCAGGCGTCGATATTTTCCGAGCTTGACTCCATACTATGGTACAGATCCTATAAGCGGATGAGCCGCCGAAAATCCGACGGGGATCACAAGGGGGTGGGGAAGCCGGTTGCACCGTTGCGAGGGCAACGAGATCGAGGTGTAACCGCGGGGGGATCGCCGGCGAACAGCCGGGCAGTCCCGCGCCGGTTTCGGATTGACGGCAAGTCGGACAAGGATCATGTGTCGCCTGTGAAGTGCTGGCTTTCCCTTATGCTCCTGGTGGGAGCGATGCTGGGCCTTTTGGCCCAGGAGGCGGCGTTTGCCTCGGCCCCGGCGATGCCCATGGCGTCGGAGACGACCATTGCCGCGCCCGCGATGAGCGACGAGTGCGCGGAAATGATGGGCATCGACAAGTCCGATGACAGTGCACCCTGCAAAGGCCTGACACTCGACTGCATCGCCAAGATGGGTTGCGCCCTCCCGCTGGCGATCGCCACGCCCGCTTCCATGCTGGAAGCAACCGACCACCGCGTGGCCCCAACCGACCGGTTGCCGATCGCACGTCTGCGCGGCCGGAGCTACGGTCCCGAGCCCGACCCGCCTTTATTCCTCGGCTGAAACGCGTGACACGCGGCGACCCTTGTCGCCGCGTGTCCTCCTGCTTTTCAACCGAGGATATTCAACATGAAGATGATCATTACGATGGCCGCAGCGCTTGCGGCCTTCACCACTGCGCCCTCCTTCGCCCAGGAAGCGGGCGGCCATTATGAATGGCAATCGCGGCAAGTCCCGGGCCCGAACAAGTCGGGCGCCACGACGCGGGTTCGCGTGTGGGTCGCCGACAAGTCCGATCAGATGGCAAGCTGCGACTGCGCCATGATGAAGACCGATGCGGCCGGCTGCATGCACGCCATGCCTGGGCAGCGCATGTCACCCTCAAAAGGCTGACGGCTTCCGTCCCCCGGCCTGCGTGCCGGGGGACATTCCCGCCTGTCTCGAAAGAGGGGGACTTATGCGCATATATCTTGCGGCAATTTTGCTGATCCCGATTCCCGCGGCGCTGCATGCCGAGCCGATGACGCTCGATGCGGCACTTGCCCGCGCGGCATCGGAGGCGCCCGAATTGCAGGGCCGCGGAGCCGGCATCGATGCCGCCCAATCGGCGGCGATCGCCGCCGACCGGCTGCCCGACCCGAAACTCAATGTCGTCCTGCAGGATTTCCCGGTGACCGGGCCCGATGCGGGCCGGTTCAATCGCGACGATTTCACGATGCAGGTGATCGGCGTCAGCCAGGACTTTCCAAACCCCGCCAAACGCCGCGCGCGCGCGACGCGCGCGCAGGCCGACATCGGAATCGCCCGCGCCGACGAAGCGGTCACCGCGCAAGACATCAGGCTCGCAACCGCGCTTGCCTGGGTCGATCTCTTCTACGCCAAAAAGCGTCTCAAGGAACTCGACCTGCTCGATACCGGCCTCGAAGACCTTCAAGCGACGGTCACCGCGCGGCTCGCCAGCGGTGCCGCGCGCCCGGCGCAGGCGCTCGAACCCGATCAGCTTCGCGCCGCAATCAACGATCGGCGCAGCGCGCTCGCCGCCGATATCGCTCGCGCGCGCGCGCAGCTCGCACGCTTCACCGGCGACGCGGCAGCCGACACGCTCGGCGACTTGCCGCCCCAAATGATCGACGAACAAGGATTGCGCGCCGGGATCGACGCCTTGCCAAAGCTCAGGGCGCTCGACGCCCGCGCCCTCGCGGCCGATGCCGAGACCGGCCTCGCGCGCGCCGACAAACGCCCCGACTGGAGCGTCAACGCGGCTTATGGCCGGCGCGAGCCGAATTTTGGGGACCTTGTCACGGTCGGCGTCACCGTCGACCTGCCCTTCTTCTCGAAAAAGCGGCAGGACCCGAAAATCGCCGCGCGCGCCAGCGAGGCGACACGCGCCCGGCTCGACCGCGAGGCCGCCAAGCGCGACATCGCGGCGGCGCTCGACGCCGATCTCGCCGATCACCGGATGCATCATGAGCAGCTCGCCAATGCGCGCACGCGGCTCGTCCCGCTCGCGAAGAAGCGCGCCGAGCTCGATCTTGCCAGTTACGCCGCCGGAAAGCTCGACCTCGGCACCGCACTGCTGTCGACCCTCGCGCTCACCGAGGCCGAAGTCGATGCGCTCGCGCGCGAAGCCGAGGTCGCGCGCGACGCGATCCGGATCAACTACAACTATGGGGAGGCAGGTCGATGACCGATGCAACATCAGCGGCGCGTTGGCGCGCCGGAATATTGGCCGCGGTGCTGATCGCAGGCGGCGGCGGTTACTGGCTGGGACAGCGCGGCCAGAGCGATGCGCCGACCGAGGCGACAGACAGCGGCGGGCGCAAGATCCTCTATTATTATGATCCGATGTTCCCGAACCAGAAGTTCGACAAGCCCGGCAGGTCGCCCTTCATGGATATGCAGCTCGAGCCCAAATATGCCGACGAGGGCGGCGGAGCGGCACCGGGCGTGTCGGTCGACCCTGCCGCGCGGCAAAACCTCGGCATAAGAGTGGTCGCCGCCGAGATGGGCAGCCTCACGGCAACCTTCGACGTCAATGGCAGCATCGATTTCAACCAGCGCGACGTCGCGATCGTCCAGGCGCGCTCGGGCGGTTTCGTCGAGCGCGTCTATCGCCTCGCGCCCGGCGACGTGATCGGGGCGGGCACGCCGATCGCCGATCTGCAATTGCCCGAATGGGGCAGCGCCCAGACCGAATATCTGAGCGTCAAAAAGCTCGGGCGCCCCGAACTCACCGCGGCCGCACGGCAGCGGCTGCGCCTGATGGGCATACCCGAAGGCGTAATCGCCGAGGTCGACCGCACCGGACGCACCGGCGGCAGGCTGACGGTACGCGCGCCGATCGGCGGGGTGGTCCAGACGCTGAATGCCCGCGCGGGTGTGACGCTCGCCGTCGGGCAGACGCTCGCCGAAATCTCGGGGCTCGGCACCGTATGGCTCAACGCCGCGCTTCCCGAAGCGCAGGCCGGACTGGTGAAGATCGGCCAGCGAGCGACCGCGACCCTCACCGCCTTCCCCGGCGAGAGCTTCGCCGGCCGGGTCATCGCCATCCTGCCGACCGCATCGGCCGACAGCCGGACGCTGACGGTGCGCGTCGAGCTCGCTAACCGCGGCGGGCGCCTGCGCCCCGGCATGTTCGCGGTGGTCGCGCTCGGCGGCGACGCGAAACCGGCGCTGCTGGTCCCGAGCGAAGCGGTGATCCGCACCGGCACGCGCAGCATCGTGATGCTCGAGAAGGGCGACGGACGCTACCACCCCGCCGAAGTGGTCGCCGGACGCGAAGGCGGCGGCAAGACCGAGATATTGCGGGGGCTCGCTCCCGGCGAAAAGGTCGTCGCCTCAGGTCAGTTCCTGCTCGATTCCGAGGCGAGCCTGACCGGCATCACGGTTCGCCCGCTGGAGCCCGCGCAATGATCGCGAAGATCATTCGCGCTTCGGTCGCGGCGCGCGGGCTCGTCGTCGCGGCGGCGCTGATCCTGACATTGCTCGGGATCGCCGCGGTGCGCACGACCCCGGTCGACGCCCTACCCGATCTCTCCGACGTCCAGGTCATCATCCGCACTACCTATGCGGGCCAGGCGCCGCGGATCGTCGAGGATCAGGTCACCTATCCAATCACGACGACGATGCTGTCGGTGCCCGGCGCCCGCGTCGTGCGCGGCTATAGCTTCGTCGGCGACAGCTTCGTCTATGTGCTCTTCGACGACGGCACCGATCCCTATTGGGCGCGCAGCCGCGTCCTCGAATATCTGAGCCAGGTTCAGAGCCGCCTCCCCGAAGGCGCCCGCGCAAGCCTCGGCCCCGACGCGACCGGGGTCGGCTGGATTTATGAATATGCGCTCGTCGACAAGAGCGGCCGCCATGATCTGGCCGAGCTCCGCAGTCTCCAGGACTGGTTCCTGCGCTTCGAGCTCAAATCGGTCCCCGGCGTCGCCGAGGTCGCGAGCATCGGCGGCATGGTGCGCCAGTATCAGATCATCGTCGATCCGCAGAAGCTTGCCGCCTTCGGCGTGACCGCAACCGACGTCGCAGACGCGCTCAAGCGCGCCAATCAGGAAAGCGGCGGTGGCTCCCTCGAACTCGCCGAGGCCGAATATATCGTGCGCGCGGGCGGCTATCTGAAGTCGCTCGACGATTTCCGTTCGGTCCCCGTCCGCACCGCCGCCGGCGGCGTCCCGGTGACGGTCGGCGATGTCGCGACGGTCCAGATCGGCCCCGACACAAGGCGCGGCATCGCCGAGCTCAATGGCGAGGGGGAGGTCGCGGGCGGCGTGATCGTGATGCGCGAGGGCAAGAATGCGCGCGAGGTCATCGACGGCGTGCGCACCAAGCTCGCCGAGCTCAAGCGCAGCCTGCCGCCCGGCGTCGAAATCGTCACCACTTACGACCGCTCGGGGCTGATCGATCGCGCGGTCGACAATCTGGCCTCGAAGCTCGTCGAGGAATTCATCATCGTCGGGCTCGTCTGCGCGCTGTTCCTGTGGCACGCGCGCTCGGCGCTGGTCGCGATCCTGACGCTGCCGCTCGGTATCCTCGTCGCCTTCATCGTGATGCGGCTGCAAGGACTCAACGCCAATATCCTCTCGCTCGGCGGCATCGCGATCGCGGTCGGCGCGATGGTCGACGCGGCGGTGGTGATGATCGAAAATGCCCATAAGCATCTCGAACATTGGGAGCGCGATCATCCGGGCGAGGAACTCAAGGGCGCCGAACGCTCGCGCGTCATCACCGACGCCGCCGCCGAGGTCGGCCCCGCCCTCTTCCTCAGCCTGCTCATCATCACCTTCTCCTTCCTCCCCATCTTCACGCTCGAAGGCCAGGAAGGGCGGCTCTTCTCGCCGCTCGCCTTCACCAAAACCTATGCGATGGCGGCGGCCGCGATCCTCTCGATCACGCTCATCCCGGTGCTGATGGGCTGGCTGATCCGCGGAAAGATCCCGGCCGAACAGGCCAATCCGGTCAACCGC
>JAEULK010000061.1 GCA_016793775.1 Sphingopyxis sp.
ATGGTCGAACGCTGCTTCAACAAGCTCAAGAACGCCCGCAGACTGGCAACCCGCTACGACAAAACCGCCGCCAGCTATCTCGGCTTCATCCACATCGTCTCAATCCGCCTGTGGATGCGCCAATTTGTCAACGCCTCCTAGTTTTGAGAGAGGTTCAGGACAGTTTGCAGAATATACCGAGGGACACTATATCTGACTTGGACCTGAGCCAAATTGTCAGCGCGACAGGTGACGCCGGAAAGGAGGGCGACGTTGGAAAATGAGATGCAGACCGTAGCCCGCTATCTGGGAACGGCACCGGTCAATTTGCCTGCCATTTTCGATGCCCTTGGTATCGATTATAGTGAGCGACCCATCCACTCTGGGGAGTCCGCTTGGATCGAACGCCGGGGAGATCGTTTTAGCGTTGTGGTCAATTCGGCAGAAGGGACCGCGCGCCAGCGGTTTAGCGCGGCGCACGAACTCGCGCACTATCTGTTGCACCGAGATCTTATGCATATCGACGGCGACAGGATGAACCGCCACACGGATCGCCTGTACGGTGTTCCTGAAAACAACCCCGCTTCGCCATTCACGCGCGAACACGAAATTCAGGCGAACCGTCTGGCTGCGCAAATCCTAATGCCCGCGCCGCTTGTTCGTCAGAAATTTTACGAGTGCCACGATGCAGGGCAACTTGCTTCAGACTTTAGGGTCTCGAAGGCCGCTATGGAAATCCGCCTAAAGACGCTTGGCCTCGCTTTTTAGGATATCGCGCGAATAGGCGAACAGAAGGTGCCGCTTCTGGTGTATTGCGACGCGCGACGCTTTTGCTCGTTAAACATCCAACACAATCTTCCCGAAATGCGCATTGGCGATCTGGTGCCGGAACGCATCGCCCAGCTGTTCCAGCGGGAAATGATCGCTGATTACCGGGCGTATCCCGTTCGCCTCGATCGCCGCGATCATGGCGAGTTGCTGTGCACGGCTACCGACGGTCAGCCCCTGCACGCGCAAATTCTTGCTCATCAGGAGCGCGGTCTGGACCGGGCCGGCGATGCCGGCGAGCACGCCGATCAGCGCCACATGGCCGCCGACGCGCGTCGCGACCATCGACTGGTCGAGCGTGCCCGCGCCGCCGATCTCGACCACCATATCGACCCCGCGCCCGCCGGTCAGTTCCATCGCCTTGGCGCCCCAAGCGGGCACGTCCTTGTAATTGATCAGCTCGTCGGCGCCGAGCGCCTTCAGCTTTTCGAGCTTGGCATCGGAGGAACTGGTCGCGATCACCCGCGCCCCCGCCGCCTTGGCGAATTGCAGCGCGAACACCGACACGCCGCCGCTTCCCTGGATCATCACCGTCGATCCCGGCCGGGTCGTGCCATCGACGAACAAGGCGCGCCAGGCGGTGAGGCCCGCGCAGGTCAGCGTCGCCGCCTCGGCCGCCGAATATCCCGTCGGGGCGCGGGTGAACCAGTGCTGCGGCTTCACCACGACCTCGCGCGCATAGCCGTCGGTGCTGTCGCCGGGTACGTTGGTCAGGGCCTGCATCGACGGCGCGGCGCCGTCGTCCCAGTCGGGGAAGAATAAGGAAACGACGCTGTCGCCGACGCGGTAGTCGGTCACGCCCTCGCCCGCCGCCTCGACGGTGCCCGCGCCGTCGGACATCGGGATGCGTCCCGCGGCGGCGGGGATCATGCCCGCGACCACCGCGAAATCATGGAAGTTCAGCGACGATGCCGCCAGCCTGACGCGGATCTCGCCCGGCCCCGGATCGCCCGGATCGGCCAGCGTATCGACGGTCAGGCTGTCCACCGTCGCCGGCGCCCCGATGCGGACGGCCTTCACCATGATATTCTCCCCGAAAGCCGCAGCGCGGCGCTATTTCTGGTAACAGCCGTAGCTCGCATTGCCGCTGCCCAGCGCATCGGCGATGCGCACCGAACAATCCCATTCCTCGGGCTCGGCACCGTCGGCCTGGATGACGGCCTTGCCCTCGAAGCTGCCGTCGGCCTGCGCGGTCAGGTCGGCCTTGAGCACCTTCTCGCCCGCCGCCTCCTTGCGCTTGGTGAGATAGGCGGCGGCATCATCGGCGGTCGGCGCCTTGCTTTCGGCCTCGGCGGCGCCGCCGCAGGCGCCGAGCAGCAGCGCGGCGGCGAGCGCCGCGCCGGTGGCGATGCGCGCGCGCATCATTCGGCGGCCATCGCCATTTCGACGCGCTGCGGCCCGCGGATCACGCCGCCGGGGGTTGGCCCCTGCATCGCGCCATCCTTGAAAGTGATCTCGCCCGACTTGATCGTCGCGACATAGCCGTCGGCCTTTTGCAACAGGCGCTTGCCGCCGGCGGGCAGGTCGAAGGCGAGCCACGGCTTGCCGAGCTTGATCGCGTCCATGTCGATGACGTTCAAATCGGCGAGATAGCCCGGCGCGAGCAGGCCGCGATCCTCGAGCCCATAGAGCATCGCGGTGTCGCGGCACTGGCGCTTGATCGCATGTTCGAGCCCGATGCGATTGCCGTTGCGGTCGCGCACCCAATGCTGGAGCATGAAGGTCGGGCTGGCCGCGTCGCAGATCGTCCCGCAATGCGCGCCGCCGTCGGACAGGCTGTTCACCGTGTCGTCCGAATGCTGCAGATCCTCGAGGAAATTGAGGTTGCCGTCCTGATAGTTGAGGATCGGGAAATAGATGAAGCCCTTGCCGTCGTCCTTCATCAGCAGGTCATAGGCATATTCGGACGGGCTGACCCCCGCGGCGGCGGCGCGCGCCATGATGCTCTCGTCCATCCGCGGTTCGTAGTTGAAGTCGGGGTCCATCTCGAAATGCACCGGCCAGCCCTCGGCGACGATCTTCAGGAAATCGATGATGTCGCTTTCGGGCCAGACGTTCGGCTCGGCGATCATCCGCCCCTTGAACGCCGGGTCCTTGAGCTTGGCGAGCTGCTGCTCCCACGGCAGGTCGATGATCTCTTCCCACGCCGGCTTGAAGCGGAACGGATGCACCGTGCCCTGCCACGCCATGATGATGCCGTTGCCGCGCAGCGCGATCTGGGCGACGATGTTCGCGCCGCTGGCGTTCTGGCGCCGCATTTCGGCAATCTGTTCGGTCAGCGGCAGGTCCTTGGCGATCGATTGCAGCGCGGCGAAGGTCACCGGCAGCCCGGTCTCACGGCTGAGGTCGCCCATCCACTGAAACTCGTTCCATTCGCGGCGCAGGTCGCTCGCCATTTCGAACACGCCGTGGCCGACGCGGCCCATCGCGCGGCCGATCACGATCAATTCCTCGGCGGTCGCGGTGGTGCCGGGGACGAGTTCGCCGTCGATCGACTTGTGCAGCACGGTGCGGCTGGTCGAGAAACCGAGCGCGCCGGCGCGGATGCCCTCCTCGACGATGCGCGACATCTCGGCCATATCCTCGGCGGTCGGCACGGCGCCGGGCTTCTCGCGGTCGCCGAGAACATAGGCGCGCACCGCGCCGTGCGGGACGTGGCACGCGACATCGATCGTGCGCGGCAGTTCCTCCAGCGCGTCCATATATTCGGGGAAGGTCTCCCAATTCCACGCCATGCCCTCGGCCAGCGCGGTGCCGGGAATGTCCTCGACGCCTTCCATCAGCGAAATCAGCCAGTCGTGGCGGTCGGGCTTGGCGGGGGCGAAGCCGACGCCGCAATTGCCCATCACGACCGTGGTCACGCCGTGCCAGCTCGACGGCGCCATTTCCTGGTCCCACGTCGCCTGGCCGTCATAATGGGTGTGGACGTCGACGAAGCCCGGCGTGACGATCTTGCCCGCGGCGTCGATCTCTTCGCGGCCCGCGCCCAGGCTCTGCCCGATGGCGACGATCCGGTCGCCGTCGATCGCAACGTCCGCGACAAAGGCGTCGCCGCCCGTTCCATCGACGACGGTGCCGCCGCGAATCACCAGATCATACATCTCCGCTCTCCCGATTTTTTCGTTTCAGGGAGAAACCTATCATCAAAAACGGAGAGTGCAAATAAGCGCGCGGACGATGCGGCAAGCCGCTATGGTGGCGCGATAAACATCGGGAGTCGCTGCCATGATCCGTTCCTTCACCCTCGCCGCCACGCTCGCCCTGCTATGCGCCAGCCCGCTCGCTGCCGAGACCCCCGCACCCGCCCCCATCGACTATGGCGCGGCGCTCGCCGACCCCGCGCGCCCGGCGGCCGACCGCGAACGCGACGCCGCGCGCAAGCCCGCCGAACTGCTCGAATTCGCGCAGATCGCGCCGGGCGAGGCGGTCGGCGACTATGTGATGGGCGGCGGTTACGTCACCCGCCTGCTCGCCGCCGCGGTGGGCGACAAGGGCAAGGTTTATGCCTTCCAGCCCGCCGAGTTCATCGCGTTCAAGGCGCAATACGGCACCGATCAGGCGGCGGTCGACGCGGCCTATGCCAATGTCGATGCGGTCGGCGGCCCGTTCGCGGCGCCCGCTTTCCCGGTACCGCTCGACACGATCATCACGGTGCAGAATTTCCACGACCTGTACCTCAAGCCCTTTCCCGAGGGCACCGGCGCCAAGGGGAGCGCGGCGCTGTTCGCAGCGCTGAAGCCCGGCGGGACGCTGGTCGTCGTCGACCATAGCGCCGCCGAAGGGACCGGCACGACGCTGTCCGACAGCCTGCACCGCATCGACAAGGCGGCGGTCATCGACGCGCTGACCAAGGCCGGCTTCGTGCTGGAGGCGGAGAGCGGCCTCTACAAACAGATCGACGATCCGCGCACGGCCAACGTGTTCGACAAGGAAATCCGCGGCAAGACCGACCAGTTCGCGTTGCGGTTCAGGAAGCCGGGCTGACGTCCGGCGTGCAATCGTCGTCGAGCTGCCACATCACCCAATATTCCGTGGTCAGCGGGGTAATGTGCACCGAGTTCTTGTGGCGCAGCCTGACCATCGTTTGCGCCGGGGCTGCGCCAGGAACGGTCAGCGCGAAGCGGCACGTCGCGCGGTTGCGGCCTTCGCCGTCGAAGGCGCAGACAAGGTCGGTGACGCGGTAGGCGGGCAGCGGCGTGGGGTTCCGCACCGCGCCTATTTCATCCTCTTCGTCCGGGCGGTAGCCGGGCGCCCGGATCAGGTCATGGATGGCACAGCTCTGCGCGAGGGCCTTCGCATCGGGCAAGGCGCAGGCGGGTGGGTTCTCGCGCTCTTCGCGCGTCCGCCGCAAATCCTTGCTGGCGTTGAACCCGCAATCCATGTCCATCGGCATCGGGATGATCGCAAGCGGAGCATCGGATTTTGCGGGCGCGCACGCCGCCGCCGCGATCCCGATCGCCAGGACCCCGGCGGTGCGGGCGATCATCCCAGCGTGCCCCTGCGCGGCCCCAGATAGCCAAACAGATAGGCGCCCACTTTCCGCATCTGAATTTCCTCCGCCCCCTCGGTGATGCGATAGCGGCGGTGGTGGCGGTAGATATGTTCGAAGGGCTTGTGCCGCGAATAGCCGATGCCCCCATGCACCTGCATCGCGCGGTCGGCGGCTTCGCAGCACAGCCGGTTCGCCCAATAGTTGCACATGCTGACCTTGTCGGAGAGGCGGTGCTCGACCTCCTTGTGCGGCATATTGTCCATTTCCCATGCTGTCTTTCGGATCAGGAGGCGCAGCATTTCGGCCTGCGTCGCCAGCTCGACGAGCGGGAACTGGATCGCCTGGTTGCGCGCCAGCGCCTCGCCGAAGGGCTTGCGCTGCCGCGCATATTTGACGCTTTCCTCGATGCAGAAGACCGCGGCGCCGAGCGATGACGCCGCCTGGCGGATGCGGTTCTGGTGGACGAAGCTCTGCGCGATCGACAGCCCGCCGCCCTCGGGCCCGAGGCGCGCGCTGTCGGGCACCCACACATCGGTGAAGGTCATGCGCGGATGGTCGGTCGGCATGTTGAAGGTCCACATATATTCGTCGACCGTCATGCCCGGCGTGCCCGTCGGTACCAGCAGACAGGTGATGCCCTCGGCATCGCCGTTCTTGCCGTCGGTGCGGCAGAAGGTCGCGCAGTGGGTCGCGACGTGCATGCCGGTGATCCACATCTTGCGCCCGTTGATCCGCCAGCCGTCGATGCCGTCGCGGGTTTCGCGAACGCCACGCGTTTCCATATGCGTCGCGTCGCTGCCATGGTCGGGTTCGGTCAGACCGAATGCGGTGCGGCGCTGGCCCTCGAAGCCGCCGAGGATGAATTCCGCCTTCTGCTCGTCGCTCGTCGCGAACTGTTCGAACATCTCGACGAAGGGGAAATTGCCGACGATGCTATGCTCGTTCTGCAGGTCGTTGTGGAGGCCGAGGCCCTTGGCGGCGAAATGCTCGCGGATCACCGCCATCCACAGGTTCGACCCGTCCTTGCCGCCGTACTTCTTCGGCGCCGAAAAACGCCAGTGGCCCGCAGCGTCGGCCTTGCGCGTCGCCGCTTTGAGCAACTGCTCCCACTCGTGGCGCGGCAGCCCCTGATTGTCCCAGTCGGTGCGACTATGCTCGCGGCGATGGTCGAAGAAGCGGATATTGTCGTCGGCCAGTTCGAGCGGCTTGATCTCGGCCTCGATAAAGGCGTCGAGCTCGTCCAGATAGGCCTGCAGTTCGGTCGGCACCGCAAAATCCATGTCTCTCTCCCTTGCTATCGCCTCGCCTTGCCATCGCTGCGCGGCGGACAAAAGGGCAATAAGCTTTGCACTCTGATCTTTTGGACGACGTCAGTCCCCGCCGCCGCCGCAACCGCCGCAGCCGCTGCTGCCCCCGCTGTCGCCGCCGCTACTGCATCCGCTGCTCGAACTGCTGTCGCTCGACCAGCCGCCGCTGTCTGCCGGCGTGCGCAATTGGTGAAAGGCGGCATAGGCCGATCCCGCGAGTACCGTCGTGCCGAACAGGGCGACCGCAAGATCGGTTTCGCGCGTCGTCGGTGCGCGTTTCAGCCGGTCGTGCTTCTTGCGGGCGTCCTTCAACGCGGCGCGCCCGGCCCAGGTCTGGTCGGCGACCAGCGACCAGCGCATCATCGCGACGACGAAGGTGATGAAGAGCAGCACGACGAGGAACATCACCGGCGCGCCGCGCGCGATGCCGATCGCCAGCTTGATCCCGCCGAGCAGAAGCAACAGCAGCAGCGGCGAGGTCGCGATCAGCGCCAGGCGGCGGCGCTCGCCGCTGTCGAGCAGCAGTCCGCTCGCGACGAGCCGCCGTTCGAGCGCGGCGCCTTCGGGCCGCAGCGCCGCGACGATATCCTTCCAGCCGAAGGGCGACGGCAGCGCCAGCACCGCGCGGTCGCGCGCCGCCAGCGCCTCGCCGGTGCCGCGCCGGAAGCTGTTACCCTCGACCTCGATTGCCCCCGACGCCATCAGCCGCGCCGCGACCCCCTCGGCGAAACGATCGTCGCGGCCCGCGAGATAGGCGAGGCTGTCGGCGTCGCCGAGCGCCTGCACCCGCCCGCCGGGCCGTGCGATCCGGCCGAGAATCCACGCGATCGGGATCGCCGCGATCAGCGCCAGCACATAGAAAAGCAGAAAAGTCGGTCCGTCCCAATCCAGCGGATTCATGCCCCGCGCCTCCCGCTCAAAGCCAATAGCTCAGTGCAACCCCGGCCAAGGCTATCACAGCCGCGACCGCCGCGCCAAGCCGAACCGCGCGCTTCGGCACGATCCACACGTCGTCAGGCGAAACGCGCCGCGCGCGCGGATCGACATGGAAACGCTGCCAGCCCGACGGCCAAATATTCGCAGGCGGGATGGTGCCGAACAGGCGCTCGTAGCTCGCCAGCGTTTCGGCGTAGAGCGCGAAGAACTGCGCCCCCTCGTCGCTGCCGCCCGTGGTCGGGCCGTGGTGGAGCGGGGCCTACAGCATCTCGCCGCACAGGCGATCCCAATAGTCGCGGCTGTAGGTCAGGTGCAGGTGCCATGCCTGGTCGACCGCCTCCGACGGCACCGCCCTATGGCCCGCGGTCATCGCGAGGAACAGGAAGCGGCGATATTCGTCCATCACGGCGTCGGCATGGGCGGCCGACCAGCCGTTCTCGCGCGCTAGCCGCGCCTCGAAGCTGAGCGCGGCGTCGGCGGGACCGACGCGATAGTCGCGAAGTTGGGTCCAGAGCGGATGCTCCGCGGCGGTCATCCGCCCCAGCGGCTGCGCGCCGCCGCGAGCGCCGCATATTTGGGGCTGTCGACCGCGCATTTGTCGAGCGCGGCGCGGCGCAATTTGGCGAGCAGTCCGGGTTCGGCGAGGGTCGTGGTGCCCGCCATCAGCGCCTGCGAAAGCGCCCGATCCTCGGCGCGCGCGCCGGCATCGAGGTCGCGCATCACGATGCCGAGCGCGTTCATCGCGACCACCGCCTCGAACTTGGCATGCCCCTCGGCATGCGGTTTGATCGCGCCCTCGATCCAGTCGCGCACCGCCTGGACGATCTCGCGGTTGGTCGGCTCGCCTAACGGCGCTGTCGCAGCGGCAGGTGGCGGCGGCAATGCGCCCGCGCGTTCGGCCTCGGGCGCCTCTTCTTCGAGCAGCGCGATCAGGTCGAGTTCCTGCTCGGCCGTGCGGCGTCCGACGACGACGCGCTCGACCGTGGTGTCGGCGCCGCTGCGCCAGGCCTGTCCCATCTGCAAGCAGCCGAGCGCCCACCACAAAGTGCGGTAGACGAGCCAGAAACGGAAGCGATCCCGATCGACGGGCGCGCCGCCCGCGGCCTCATAAGCGGAAAAATAGTCTGCGAGGCTGCCGACGCCGAAGGCGGGCTTGTCGAGTTGGCCGAAGCGCCACACGGTCATGCAGCCGAAAGCAAGGTCCTCATGCGCGTCGCCGCGATGCGCAAGCTCCCAGTCGAGCACCACCGCCAGGCCGTCCGCGTCGACCATGATATTGCCCATGCGGTAATCGGCATGGACCAGTACCGGCGGCGCGGGGGTCGGCAGATGGTCCTCGCACCATTTGATCGCGAGCGCGATCGCCGGCCGGTCGCCGCCATAGGTCAGGAAGCGCGCCTTCAATTCGGCGAGCGCCGCGGCGGTGTCCATATGCGGAATTTCGGCGGGGATGGTCTCGGCCGGGATCGCATGGATGCGCGCCAGTTCGCGTCCAAGGTCGGCGACCAGCGACGGCGGCGGACTCGCGAGGATTTTCGCCGGGTTCACCTCGGCGATGACGCGCTTCATGACATAGCCGGTGCCCATGCCGTCGCCGTCCGCGAGCACACCGACGACTTCGGGCGCCTTCACCCCCGCGGCGTGCGCAGCCTTTACCAGCGCCGCCTCGGTCGGATGGCCATAGGGGCGGTCCGCCATAAATTCGGCCGACGGCGCGCGGCGCAGCACATAGCCCTCACCCGCCCAGTCGAACGCCCAGCTTTCCATATTGGCGCCGCCCGACAGGCGACCGAGGCCCGAGAGCGTACCAGGTCCGGCGATACGGGTCATGAAGGCGGCGAGCGGCGGGGCGAGATCGGTCATCGCGCATCCCTGCGAAGGATTTTGTTCCGCCGCAAGGCGGATTCGGCTTTCAGCGGCGCAAGCGTCCCTTCGTCCTGCGGTCGTGCCATTTCGCCGCGAAGTGCAGCCCCCAGGCGATAGGCACGAGCAGGAACAGCCACATCCAAGGCCCGCTTTCGATCATCGCGTCACCGCCGACATGCCCGAACAGCGCCACCAGGATAATCAGGCCGGCGACGACATAGACGCCGGTCTGATACCAATTATGCCCACTGCCGAGGTTCTGCGGATCGACCGGCAACGGCGCGCGGGCCGCCACCGCCGCCTCGATGGCGTCGCGGCGTCCGCGCCAACCGCCGACATAGTCCCACGTCTCGAGCCCGACCGTCCCCGCCTCGACGATGAAGATCGCGAGGCCGATCGCGGGGCCGTGCAGATGCTGCGCGATGCCGAGCGTGTCGAGCAACCGGCCGCCGAGAAAGACGACCGCGAGCAGCCCGCCGATCGCCCACATCGCCTGGACCGGCAGCCCGGCGATCATCGCGTCGATATGCGCCTCGAGATCGGCGCGCCAGCGCGCCACCTCCTCGGCCCTCACCCCGCGCACCCGCCCGTCGCGCCCGCGATAGGCGGGTCCCATCGCGGTATCGACGAACCAGCGGTCGAAACGCCGCAGTTCGCCGTCGCGGATCTGGTTCTTCTGATAGTCGCTCATGAACGCCATGGATCGCCCCCGTTTCGCGCGCCATAGCGGACGGGCGGTTACCATCGCGATAATGGGTCAGCCCGCGCGTGTCCGCCCGCGTTCCATCACCGCCAAGCGCCGTGCCTCGACCGCGTCGGCGCTGACGCTGCGGTTCGCGGCTGACGACCGTTCCTGCTCCAGCGCCATCGCGTCGCCGAAGGGCAGCGCATAGCCGTCGTCGATCAGCGCTTTATAGGCGCGCACCATCGCGGGATCGGCGCTCGCGATATCGCGCGCCAGCGCCTGCGCGGCGGGTAGCAGGTCGGCGGGGGCGACGACGCGGTTGACGAGGCCCCAGGCGCAGGCCGTTTCGGCATCGAGGAAATTGCCGGTCAGCGACAATTCCTTCGCGCGGCCGATGCCGATCAGCCGCGACAATTTCTGCGACAGCCCCCAGCCCGGCATCACACCCACCCGCGCATGGGTGTCGGCGAAGCGCGCGTTGGTCGAGGCGATACGGATGTCGCACGCCAGCGCGACTTCGAACCCGCCCGTGATCGCGACGCCGTTGATCGCGCCGATCACCGGCTGCGGGCAGAGCTCGATCGCGCGCACCGGATTTTCGTCCGCGCTCGTTGCGTTGGCGGCGCCGAGGTTGCTCGTGTCGGCGCCCAGTTCCTTGAGGTCGAGACCCGCGGTAAAGGCGCGCTCCCCTGCACCGGTCAATATGATCGCGCGAATGCTCTCATCGGCCGCGAGCTCGCGCATCGCGGCGGCGAGCTCCGCGCGCAGCGCCTTCGACAGCGCGTTCATCGCCTCTGCGCGGTTGAGGGTGACGGTGGCGACACCGTCGTCGCGGGTGATCAGGACAAGCGGCATCAGGCGATTTCTCCATAAGAAGCATAATCCTCTACATGGATGTTGGGCCGACGGAAGCTGGTAAAGCTCATGCTCGCCGACAGGTCGAGCGCCTCGACCTGGTGCCACCAACCGACCGGCAGGAAGACGCCCCCGCCGGGGCCGATGATCGTTTCGAGCACCGGCGGCATTTGAGCGTCGCCTTCGCCCGCGGGCAGCGGTTCATTGCCCCAGTCGGAGAAGCAATGGCGGCTGTTCTTCATCCGCGCAAAGGCCCAGGGCGGCGCCATGCGCACGCGCTTGCGGCCGATCACCTGCACCAGCAGATTATTGGTGAGGTCGTGGTGCCAAGGCGTGAGCGTACCCTTTGGCCCGAGCCAGAAAAAGCCGTCGCGCGGCCGCGGATCGAGCAGGTCGATAAGCGCCATATCGTCCCACAAGGGCGCAAGCGCCGCGGCGTTGGTGCCGCTGTTATAGGCGGTCAGATAGATGTCGTTGCTCGCCTCGTCCTTGCGAAGCCAGTCGACCAGCTCGCCGAAACGCACGAGCCGGCGATGGTCGTCCTTGGCGATCTCGTAATCGGCGCTGCGTTCGCGCTCGACCTGCGCCTCGACGACCGCATCGCCCGCGACGACGGCGAAATGGTCGAGCGACCAGCGCGCCAATGCGGGCCAGTGATCGATCAGCCCGGTCAGTTTGGCGGGGCGCCCCGCCTCATAATAATGCCGATAGAAGAGATCGGGATCGGGCTTGTCCAGCGTATCGAGCGCGAAGCCACCATCGGCCTCGAAGGCGAGCCGCCGCTGGTTCGCGAACAGCCAGTCCTGCTTGGCCATGCGCGCCGCCTGCCGCCGCAGCATCACTGCCATCGGATCCTTGCCCAGCCGGTCGATCTCGTACTTCGCCGACGCCGCCGACACCCCCGCGCCGACGAGCCGTGCGTGCAGCGCCGCGTCATCGTCGCCCGCCGCGAGGCCTTCGGCGATGAGTGCGCGTTTGTCGGTCTGGGCCATGGCAGAAACTCCTCGGGTTCCCCAAGGCTATGCCCATGACAATAGGATGACAATCATTCGCCCGGCGGGCCCTTGTAACCCGGCCCATAGACCGCAGCACGGAAATCGCGGTGGAGCGTCCCGTCATATGGCAGGGTCTGGACGAAGAAAACCGCGGTCAGCTTGTTGGCGGGATCGACCCAGAACAAGGTCGAGGCCATGCCGTCCCAGAAAAATTCGCCGGTCGCGCCGCGGCTTTCCTCGGCGGTCAGCGGCGGCCCGTTGCGCACCGCGAAGTCGAAGCCGAAACCGACATGGCCCTTGCCCGGCAGCCAGGCGCGTTCCCTGATCGCGGGATCGAGCTGGTCGCTCGCCATCAGCGTCACGGTCGAGGGTTTGAGGATACGCGCGCCCTCCAGCTCGCCGCCGTTCAGCAGCATGCGCGCAAAACGCTGATAATCGTCGAGCGTCGAGGCGAGGCCGAAGCCGCCGGGGGTCAGCCTGTGATCCTGGAAGTTCAGCACCCGCGCGGTGGCCGCGTCCTGCTGGGCCATCTTGCCGTCCTTCTTCTCATACATGGCGGCAAAGCGCGGCAGCCGCGCATCGGGCTGGCGCCACCCGGTATCGCCCATCTTGAGCGGCTCGAAGATATGCGTGCGGACATAGTCGGCGAAATTCTGGCCCGAGAGTTTCTCGACCAGCGCCGCCTGCACATCGACCGCGATGCTATATTCCCACTGGCTGCCCGGCTGGTAGAGCAAAGGCACGGTCGCCAGGCGGCGGCTCGCTTCAGCCAAGTCGATGTCGAGCGCGAGCGGCGCTGCGGCGACATAGGCGTCATGCGCGGGGGTCGGTCCGGCGCCATAAGCGAAGCCCGCGGTGTGACGCAGGATGTCGCGCACCGTGATCGGGCGTTCGGCGGCGACATAGCGCGGCTGACCTGCCGCGTCCTTGCCCGCATAGACACGCATGTCCGCATATTCGGGCAGATATTTGGACAGCGGATCGTCGAGCCGGACCTTGCCCGCCTCCCACAATTGCATCAGCGCGACGCCGGTCACCGGCTTGGTCATCGAATAGATTTGCGCGATCGTATCGCGCGCCATCGGACGGTTCGCGGCGCGGTCTGCGAAGCCCGCGCTGCCATAATAGACCTCGCGCCCGTCCTGCCACACCAAGGCCGACACGCCCGCCGCGCGGTCGCTGGCGATCATCTGCGCCAGCGCGGCGTCGATGCGCGCCTTGTCGATCTTCACGGTTTCGGCGGTCGCGTTTTTTGCATAGGCGACAGGGGCGGGCATCACGACAGGCGCGAGGGCCAAGGCCAGCGCCAGGACGGTTTTACGCATGCGTCTCTCCCCTTTTCTTTCGGGCGAGACTAGCAGGTGGCGGACAAAGAAAAAGGGCGGCCCCGCCGGGGCCGCCCTTTCGCATTCCTATTCGTCGCCCGAAGGATCAGATCTTGCCGGTCAGCTCCGGCACCGCCGAGAACAGGTCGGCGACGAGGCCGAAGTCCGCGACCTGGAAGATCGGGGCGTCTTCGTCCTTGTTGATCGCGACGATGGTCTTGCTGTCCTTCATGCCGGCAAGGTGCTGGATCGCGCCCGAGATACCGATCGCGAAATAGACCTGCGGCGCGACGATCTTGCCGGTCTGGCCGACCTGATAGTCGTTGGGGACATAGCCCGCATCGACCGCGGCGCGCGACGCACCGAGCGCGGCGCCGAGCTTGTCGGCGAGCGGCACGATAACTTCTTCGTACTTCTCGCTAGAACCCAGCGCGCGGCCGCCCGACACGATGATCTTGGCCGAGGTGAGTTCGGGGCGATCCTGCTTGGCGATTTCGGCGCCGACGAAGCTCGACGTGCCGGCGTCGCCGCCCGCGCTGACGGCTTCGATGGTGCCCGAACCGCCCGAGGTCGCGGCCTTGTCGAACGCGGTGCCGCGCACGGTCAGGACCAGCTTGGCGTGGCTGCTCTCGACGGTCGCGATCGCGTTGCCGGCGTAGATCGGACGCGTGAAGCTCTTCTCGCCCTCGACCGACAGGATTTCCGAAATCTGCATCACGTCGAGCAAAGCGGCGACGCGCGGCGCGATATTCTTGCCGGTCGTCGTAGCGGGCGCGAGGAACGCGTCGTGCGAGCCCATCAGATCGGCGATCAGCGGCGCGACATTCTCGGGCAGATTGTGACCGAAGGCGGCATTGTCGGCGACATGGACCTTGCCGACGCCCGCGATTGCCGCGGCTTCCTTGGCGACCGCATCGACGCCCGAACCGGCGACGAGCAGATGAACTTCGCCGAGCTTCGACGCGGCGGTGACCACCGCGAGCGTGGCGTCCTTGACGGCGCTGCCGTCATGTTCGACCCAAACCAGAGTTTTCATGAATGCACTCCCACGGCTTTCAACTTGGCAACCAGTTCATCGACGTCGGCGACCTTGATCCCGGCCGAGCGGACGGGCGGTTCCGAAACTTTGACGACCTTCACCCGCGGCGCGGTGTCGATGCCGTAATCGGCAGGGGTCTTGGTATCGAGCGGCTTCGACTTCGCCTTCATGATGTTCGGCAGCGAGGCATAGCGCGGCTCGTTGAGGCGAAGGTCGGTGGTGACGATCGCGGGAAGCTTCAGCTTCACCGTTTCGAGGCCGCCGTCGACTTCGCGCGTCACGTTGACGCTATCGCCGTCGACATTGACCGCGCTGGCGAAAGTGCCCTGTGCCCAGCCGGTCAGCGCGGCGAGCATCTGGCCGGTCTGGTTGTTGTCGTCGTCGATCGCCTGCTTGCCGAGGATAACGAGACCCGGTGCCTCGGCGTCGGCGATGGCTTTCAGGATCTTGGCGATCGCGAGCGGTTCGACCGCATCGTCGGTCTGCACCAGGATCGCGCGGTCGGCGCCCATCGCGAGCGCGGTGCGCAGCGTTTCCTGCGCCTTCGCCGGGCCGACGGACACCGCTACGATCTCTGTCGCGACGCCCTTTTCCTTCAGGCGGATCGCTTCTTCGACGCCGATCTCGTCGAACGGGTTCATCGACATCTTCACATTGGCGAGGTCGACGCCAGTGCCGTCGGACTTGACCCGCGGCTTGACGTTGTAATCGAGCACCCGCTTCACGGGGACGAGGATTTTCATGGCTCTTTCAGCTCCTCTCAAAAATTGTGCACTGCGCCATAGTTGCGCTTTACGTAAACGTCAACTGGACTAGCCCCCATCGAAGTCGTCGGGCCAAGCATCGAGGCAGACCCATTCCTGCTGACTAGGATTCCAACGATACAGGGCGCCGTAGCCATATAGCTTCCCAGCTTCCAGCTTCTCGAACGCGTCTCTTGCCTCTGCTTCTGATGAGTAAGCGCTGCCTATGCCGTCATCGTCATCGTCATCCCGCCAAACATGGGTCGAATAATTGGCGTTGTAATGATTCTCGTCCGATATGAACGGCATAATAGCAGACCCCCATCAAGCGACCGCGCGAACCTCAGCGACAATCTTCTGTGCCGCGTCGCCCAGATCGTTGGCCGCGACGATCGGCAGGCCCGAATTGGCGAGGATGTCTTTGCCCTCTTGCACGTTGGTGCCCTCGAGGCGGACGACCAGCGGTACCGAGAGGTTCACCTCCTTCGCCGCGGCGACGATGCCGTCGGCGATGATGTCGCACTTCATGATGCCGCCGAAGATGTTGACGAGGATGCCCTTCACGGCGGGGTCCTTGAGGATGATCTTGAACGCCGCGGTGACCTTTTCCTTGCTCGCGCCGCCGCCGACGTCGAGGAAGTTGGCAGGGAATTCGCCGTTGAGCTTGATGATATCCATCGTCGACATCGCCAAACCCGCACCATTCACCATGCAGCCGATGTTGCCGTCGAGCTTGATATAGGCGAGGTCATATTCCGACGCCTCGACCTCGGCCGGGTCTTCTTCGGTCAGGTCGCGCAGCTCGGCGAGGTCCTTGTGGCGGAACATCGCATTGCCGTCGAACGCGACCTTGGCGTCGAGGACGAGCAGCTCGTCGCCATTCGCGCCTTCGCACACGGCGAGCGGGTTGATCTCGATCTGTTCGGCATCGGTGCCGAGGAAGGCCGCATAAAGGCCGCCGAGGACCTTGGCCGCCTGCTTGGCGAGATCGCCCGACAGACCGAGCGCCGCGGCGACGCTGCGGCCATGGTGCGGCTGGATGCCGGTGGCGGGATCGATGGTGATCGTGTGGATCTTTTCCGGCGTGTCGTGCGCGACGGTTTCGATGTCCATGCCGCCCTCGGTCGAGGCGACGACCGCGATGCGGCTCGATGCGCGATCGACGAGCAAGGCGAGGTAGAATTCCTGCTTAATGTCGGCGCCGTCGGTGATGTAGAGGCGGTTGACCTGCTTGCCGGCGTCGCCGGTCTGGATGGTCACCAGCGTGTTGCCGAGCATGTCCTTGGCGTGCGCCTCGACTTCCTCGATGGTCTTGGCGAGGCGGACGCCGCCCTTCGCATCGGGGCCGAGTTCCTTGAACTTGCCCTTGCCGCGACCGCCGGCGTGGATCTGCGACTTCACGACATAGAGCGGCCCGGGAAGCTGCTTCGCGGCCGCAACGGCGTCCTCGACGGTCATGGCGGCGATGCCCCTGGGGATGGCGACGCCAAATTTCGCGAGCAGTTCTTTCGCCTGATATTCGTGGATGTTCATGAGGTCTGCCGGGCCTTTCGACTCTGGAAGGGGAGATGATCGGCGCCGCCTAAGCACAAGTCAGGCGGCAATTCTACCCCCGGGTCCCCCAGATATTCTTGTCGGCGGCAAAGGCTTTCGGCCAGCCGGTCCGTCTTCCCGATGACGCCCACGACCCGAGCTGATAGTCGGGCAGCGTCGCGTTGCGGGATGAGGGAGGCGAAGATGCGGATAAAGCTTCTGGTTTTGGCAATGTCGGCGATCGCCGGCGGGGGCGACGCGGCGGCGCAGGTGAACCAGTCGCTCGACGTCCAGATCGTCGAGGCGCCGAAAATCGCCCGCATCGGCGCGACCGATCAGCTCGTCTATGAACTCCACCTCACCAATTTTTCCGGCCACCCGCTCGAGCTCAACGGACTCACGATCGAGGCCGGTGACCGGAGCACGCCGCTCAAGACCTATAACAGAGAAGAACTGCCCGCTGCGATCGCGCTCGTCGGACCCGCCGAAGCCAATGCGCGGATCATTCCGACCGGCCGCCGCGCCATCGTCTATATCGGCGCGCCCATCCCCGCCGCCTTTCCGCGCGGACCGATCTCGCACCGGCTGACGCTGAACAGGATCGACACCGAAGAGGGCGATTTCACGATTTCGGGCGGCGCGGCAGTGCCGGAAGCCGCCGCCCTGCCCCGCCTGTCGCCGCCGCTGCGCGGCGGGCCGTGGGTCGCGGTCTATAACCCCGCGATGGAGCGCGGCCACCGCCGCGTCTTCTATGCCACCGAGGGCAAGGCGACGCTGCCGGGCCGCTTCGCCATCGATTTCATGAAGGTCGACACCGACGGCCAATTGTCGGCGGGCGACGCCAATATCCCCGCCAATCATCTGGGCTTCGGCGCCGAGGTTCTCGCGGTCGCCGACGGCACCATCGTCGGGCTGCGCGACGATGTGCCCGACCCGGCGGCCGCGAAAGGTCGCGCAAATCCCAGCATCGCCGATGCCAGCGGCAATTATGTGATGATCGACATCGGCGGCGGACGCATCGCGACCTATGAACATCTGAAACAGGGCGCACCGGTCGCGGTCGGCGACCGCGTCAAGGCGGGGCAGGTGGTGGGCCACCTCGGCTTCACCGGCCAGGCGAGCGCGCCGCACCTGCATTTCCACCTCGCCGATCGCGCGTCGATCCTGGGTGCGGAGGGCCAGCCCTACCGCTTCACGTCGCTGACGCGGCTCGGCCAATATCCGGCGATCGAAAGTTTTTTCCGCGGCGAAGCCTGGCCGGCGGCGGATCGCCCGGAGATCGTGCGCGACAGTTTTCCGCCGCCCAATATCGTCGTTCGCTTCGGCGACTGAGCGCGCCGCTCAGCCGAAGGCGCAGAGCGCCGCCGAGCTGGTCGTCACCGACAGAATCTCGGGGTCCTTGAGCGCCCGCACCTTGTACAGAAACTGGTTGAGCGACAGGTCACTCGCGCGCTTGTCCTTGAGACTGGCGAGCGAGCCGATGCGGCGCAACTGGAGTAGCGACAGCCGATCGACCATGCGTTCGGCCATGCAGCCCGCGACACGCTGTGACAGGCCGGCATCGATCAGCCCCGTGCGCAGCCGCGTCTCGGGGGTCGCGCAGCCGCCCAGCGTCAGCGCCGTCAGCAGCGGCACCAGCATCCATCGCGTCATCGCCTTACCTTCCATGAAATTCGGCCACGGCGCGCGAGACCGCCTGCATCGTCGCCATCCGCGCCGGGATCGGCGAACTCGCCTCGCCCATCATCACCACGATCGCATAGCGCGTGCCGTCGGGCGCGGTCGCGATGCCGATGTCGTTATAGCCGATGGTCATGCCTTGATAATCCTGGCCGGTGCCGGTCTTGTGAAGAAAGGTCCAGCCCATGGGTAATCCTGCCTTCAGCCGCTGCGGCCCGCTTTTGGTGCGGGTCATCACGCCGAGCAGGAACTGCGTCGATTCGGGCGAAAGCAAGGTGCCACGCGCCAGCCGCGACAGCGCGCTGGCGATCGCCGCCGGACTCGCGCCGTCGGGCGGATCGGCGCGATAGGCATCCATCGCCGCCTTGCGCGTCGCCTCGGGCAAGGCAGCGCGCGCGGACTGGAAACTGCGGCCGATCGAATAGCTTTGCTGCCACTTCAATCCCGCCGCGCCGGCCTGCAACAGTCGCTCGCCGGGACCGAACCGGATTTTACCCAAATCCTTCTTGTCGATGAAGCGCCGCACCGCGTCGGGACCGCCGACGGTACGCAGCAGGCTGTCGTTCGCCGTATTGTCGCTCTGGGTGATCGCGGTCTCGATGAGGTCGCGGACCGCCATCGTCACCGACCCCTGCGCCTGGACCCGCGCCGCGATCGGCTGGTGAAACAGGGTCAGGTCCTCGGGACCGATGCGGACCTTCTGGTCCATGCTGAGCCGGCCGTTGTCGACCGCGTCGAGCACGGTCAGCGTCACCCACAGCTTCGACACGCTCTGTTGCGGGAACAGTTCGGCGCCGCGCTGCGCCACGGCCCATTCGCCGTCGATGCGCTGCACCGCGATGCCGGTCCGCCCTGGAAAGGCCTTCCATATCTCGAACAGCCGGTTGTCGAGGCCGGCGGGGGCGCGGCGGAAGCCGGGGTCGGCGGGGATTTGCGGCGCGGGCGTTGCGCGGCGGATCGGCGGACCGATGGGGACGGTGACGGGGCCCGTCGAACTGCGCACTGGCTGGGGGTGGGGCTGCGGCGCCGACACCACCGCGGCGCTGCTGACGCATCCCGCGAGCACCGCCGCACTTAAAATCACCGCGAGCAGGGGCCTGCCCGAATATCCAGAAATCATGCGTGTCCCGACACGGCCGACGGCCGCCATTCCATTCCCCCGGCCCGATTGGCCGACTGCGACCGTCCCGCAGCCAAGGCGCGCGGGCCAGCCCTTTGCGACGAACGATTCCCTCAGCACGATAAGGCGCGGAACCTGTCGCGAAGATGAAGCGACCTAGGGCCGATCGACATTCAGAAGATGACGTGCCGAAAATGGTGGTTTTCCGTGACCCGGAGCGCAGCGTACTTAAAGTATGTGAGCACCGGAAGCGGGGAAAGCCGCCATTTGCAGGCCGTCAGGGCTGAATGTCGATCGGCCCTAGGGCGCGGGTTTCGCGCGGACGAGGGTCGGATAGAGCCGCTTGAGCGCCGCGACCTTGGGTGCATCCCAGCGGACGATATAACCGTTGGTCGGGTTCTTCTTCATGAAGTCCTGATGATAGGCCTCGGCGGGGTAGAAGCGCTTGTAGCTTTCGATCGGGACGACGATCGGCTTGGCGTAAAATTTGCCCTTGCCGATCTGCGCCAGATAGGCGGTCGCGACCTGGCGCTGATTCGCGTCCATCGGGACGATCGCGGCGCGATATTGGGTGCCCGTGTCGGGACCCTGGCGATTCTTGAGCGTCGGGTCGGCGCCGACCGAAAACAGCACGCGCAGCAAGGTGCCATAGCTGACCTGGGTGGGATCATAGACGATGCGCACCGCCTCGGCATGGCCCGATTTGCCATCGTGAGTCAGCTCATATCTGGCGGTCGCGGCGCTGCCGCCATGATAGCCCGATTCGACCGAGATGACGCCCTTCACATTCTGGAAGACGCCCTCGATGCCCCAGAAGCAGCCACCGGCAAGAACGGCGGTGGCGCGCTTCGCCTTGACTGCGGGGTCGAGCGCCGCGGCGGGCAGCTTGACCGCCGGTTCGGCCTGCGCCGGCAGGACGTGAGTGAAGATGGCGACACCCGCCAGCGCCACGATGACGTGGCGCGCAAAGGTCATCCGGAATTTCATGACGCCACCGTCACAGCGGCATCGCGAGCGCCGGTTGCTGCATGACGATGAAGGCGCCGATCGCGAAGCCCAAGAGCATCGTCGGGAACCAGTCGGAGCGGATCATGGAGAGCATGGGTTTTTCCTGTCATCTCTTGTGTTCGTGGCCGAAGCCTTGTTGGTTACACCGAACGATATGACGCGCCCCGAGCCGTCGTGCAGTGACGGCGGTCACCTTTAGGCATCAGGCCTTACTTTCCGGTGAACCGAGTGGTTGTGCGGGGTTCAGGAAGCCAAGCGGTACCGGCTCGCTCCTCCGCCCATCCGCCTTTGGGACAAAATGTCGGGCGGCTGGGCGGGGGAGCGGGCCGGTACCGCCTTCGCCGTCAGGCGAAGAAAGTTACGTCAACGCCGCGCAGGCCTGCTGGATGCGCACGCAGGCTTCCTTCAGCACCGCTTCCGACGTTGCATAAGATACCCGGAACGCCGGCGACAGGCCGAAGGCGCCGCCATGCACCGCGGCGACGCGCGCCGAATCGAGGAAATAGTCGATCAATGCCTCGTCGCTGTCGATCAGCTTGCCGTCGGGGGTCTTCTTGCCGATGCAGCCCGACGCATCGGGATAAACATAGAAGGCGCCGTCGGGGACCGGGCAGGTCAGCCCCGGCGCGTCGTTGAGCATCGCGACGACGGTGTCGCGGCGGCGCCTGAACGCGGCGTTGCGGTCGTCGAGGAACTGCTGCGGCCCGCCCAATGCGGCGGCGGCGGCGGCCTGCGCGATCGAGCAGGGGTTCGACGTCGACTGCGACTGCAATTTGCCCATCGCCTTGATGATCCACGCGGGACCGCCGGCATAGCCGATGCGCCAGCCGGTCATCGCATAGGCCTTGGAACAGCCGTTCACCGTCAGGATGCGGTCGGCGAGGTCGGGGCAACGCTGCGCAAAGGTGGTGAAAGCGAAATCGGCGTACCAGACATGCTCGTACATATCGTCGGTCATCACCATGACATGCGAATGGCGCCGGATCACCGCGCCCAGCGCGTCGAGCTCCTCGCCCGAATAGGCGGCGCCCGACGGGTTCGACGGCGAGTTGAACATCACCCAGCGCGTCTTTTTGGTGATCGCCTTGTCGAGCTGTTCGGGGGTGATCTTGTAATTCTGCGCGGCGCTGCCCTCGACAATCACCGGGGTGCCGCCGGCAAAGGCGACGATGTCGGGATAGCTGACCCAATAGGGCGCGGGGATGATCACCTCGTCGCCCGGATCGACCGTCGCTACCAGCGCGTTGAACAAAGTGTGCTTGCCGCCGACATTGACCGAAATCTGGTCGAGCCCGAAGTCGAGGCCATTGTCGCGGCGGAACTTGCCGCGGATCGCGTCCTTCAGCGCGACGGTGCCGTCGACCAGCGTATATTTGGTCTGGCCATTGCGTATCGCCTCGATCGCGGCTTCCTTGACGAAGTCGGGGGTGTCGAAATCGGGTTCGCCGGCGCTCAGCCCGATCACGTCGATGCCGTCGGCCTTCAGCTTCGTCACGCGTGCGGTCATCGCGAGCGTCGCCGAGGGCTGGATGCGGTTGAGGGCGGCGGAGACATGGGGCTTTAGCGACATGGTTCGGCTTTCCGTGGCTTGCGCGGATAGGGCGGTAATTGGCAGGAAATTGCGCGGGGCCGCGCGTAAAGCCTATGCCCGCAATGCGCAAGGCGGTGCCGGGATAATTTACCTATGCAGGCCGATAATTGCCGTAGCGGGGGGGGTAATTCGATCGGACTGAAACGCCGGCGACTGGAAAATGGGGACAGTCCCCTCCCCAACAGGCAGGCATTACTTTCGATAGGCCGCTCGGTCACCGATGGCGGGGACTGTCCCTATTTTCCCCCGCGCCGCCGATTTCAGTTTGCCACGTCCGCCAGCCGCGCCGGGATCAGCCCGCGCAGCGAATTGCCGATGAAGAAACCGTCGGCCAGATCGGCGACGCGCAGATGCGATTCGACCGCGCGGCCCTTTTCGATGAGCTCGGCGCGCAGCACGCCGGGCAGCAGCCCGAGCGACAGCGGCGGGGTGAGCAGCACGCCCTCGCGTTCGACGAAAATATTGCTCCAGCTCCCTTCGGTGACGAAACCCGGTTCGTCGACGAAGACGACCTCGGCGGCACCCGCCTCGCCCCGCGCCGCGTCATAGGCGGCGCGCAGGCTGGTCTTGTGCGCGAGGCGAAAATCGTCCGCCGCCATCGGCGCGGGGCGCACCGCGACGGGCACCGGCAGCTCGGTGAGCCGCGGCAGCGGCGACACCTCGATCGCGAGCGCCCCCGACGGCGCGAGCCGCATCCGCACCCGCGCCGCGCTGCGCAGGCGGAAGGTCGCCGATTGCAGGACGTTGCGCGCGCCATGCCGGTCGAAGGTGAAGCCCAGCGTCGCGGCGCTCGCCTTCATCCGCGCCAGATGCCCCTCGAGCCGCTGCACGCCCTCGACGGGGTCGAAATGCATCGTTTCGATCAGGTCGAAACTCTCGCGCGCTGCCCCCACAAATTCCCCCTTGGCCAGACATTCATACCATTCCTCAGATGGTAAGCTGTCGGCGACGATTCCCGATCCCAATCCCAGCGTGGCGCGAATCACGCCGTCCTGCAAGCCGGTAAGCGGTGGGAAGAGTAGCGTGCGGATCGCGACATTGAACGCCGCATCGCCGCCGGGGTCGATGAAGCCGATCGAGCCGGTGTAGAGGCCGCGCGGACTGTCCTCGAGCTCGTCGATGATCTCCATCGCGCGCACCTTGGGGGCGCCCGTGATCGAGCCGCAGGGAAAGGCGGCGCGCAGCACGTCGACCGCGCCAGTGCCGACGGGCAGGGTCGCGGCGACGTCGGACACCAGTTGATGGATCGTCGGATAGCTTTCGACGCGGAACAGGTCGGGGACCGCGACCGATCCCGGCAGCGCGATGCGCGACAAATCGTTGCGGATCAGGTCGACGATCATCAGATTTTCGGCGCGCTGCTTGGGATCGGTGGCGAGGGTGGATGCGGCCTCCGCATCGGCGTCGGGATCGGCGAGCCTTGCCGCAGTCCCCTTCATCGGCCGCGCGATCGCCTCGCGCCCGCGCAAGCCGAAGAACAGTTCGGGCGACAGCGACGCGATCGCCTGGTTCCCCGTCCAGACGAAGCCGCCATAACCCGCACGCGCCGTGCGCCGCAGCCGCGCATAGACGGCGAGCGGGTCGCCCAGCACCGGCACCGCCGCGCGAAAGGTCAGGTTCGCCTGATAGATGTCGCCGGCGCGGATATAGGCCAGCACCGCTTCGACCGCGGCTTCATAATCGGCGCGCGCGATCCCCGGCTCGACCGCGCCGATCCAGCTCGCCGCGGGGTCGGGAAGCAGGCCGGGCACGGCATCGGCGTCGATCCGCTCGACGCACTCGAACAGGCCGAACCAGCCGAGCGGGGCGTCCGCCCCCTCCGGCAACGCGCCGCGCCACGCCGGCGCCAGCCCCTTGCCGCCTTCATAAGCGAGATATCCCGCCACATGCAGTCCGCGCGCCGCCGCACCCTCGACCGCGTCGAGCAGCGCGGGAATATCGGCCGCTCCCCGCGCGGTGACGATCTCGACCGGTTCGGCAAACAGTCGCGCGGGAACGGCGCCCGCCGCGCGCCCATCGTCGAGCAGGACGAAGGGGGGACAGGCGCCGCCCGCAAGGCTGATCGGCTCGACCGACGTCATGGCTCTGTCGCTGCGCCCGAAAAGGCGGCGTCAGCGTTCGCGGCGAACGCGGATGCGCTTCATATTGCCGATTTCGGCGAAATAGCTGCCGACCGCGCCGGGATAGATCACGACCTTTTCGCCCGCCTTGGGATCGCGCGGCAGGTCGGTGCTGTCGGTCTGCATCCACACCGCGCCGTCGGCGATCTCGAAGCGCATCTTGTTATAGCCTTCGCGCCGGGCCCAGACGATCGTCGTCTCGAAGCGCGTGATCTTTTCCTCGTCATCGTCGCCGCCGCCGAAAAAGGGCAGGTCGCGCAAGGTGAAGCCGAATAGGCCGCGCCGGGCCTTTTGCGCCGCCGCGCGGTCGAAGATGGTGATGTCGTTCGCGGCCTGCGCCTGTGCGAGCGCCGCCACCCGTCCGTCGAAGCACGCAAGCCGTTCGCCCGCATCGGCGATCGCGCGGCAATCATAGACCGCTTGCACCTGCGCGGGCGGCGGCGGCGGCTCCTTGTCCTTCGCCGCCACCGGAACCGATATCAGCGCAAAGCCAAGCATGATGCCCGCCATGATCGTCGAACGCGGTCGCTGCACTGCCGGCATGGTCATCCCCTTGGTTGCTGCCCCATTCGCGACCTAGCGCCCGCGCCGCCGCGCCGCAACCCGGACCGGTTGCGGGCGAAGCTTGCTTACCCTAGTGTCAGGAGGCTCCCCCCACCTCCCGAGCAAGGATCCGGCATCAATATGGACAGCGGCTTTTCCTGGTCGACCAATTATAACCACCCCACGCCCTGGATTCAGGAGTTCCCGCCACTTTCGCTCCCCGACATGCTCGCCGCCAGCGTCGCGAAGCGCGGCGACGCCGCGATGCTCGACTTCATGGGCCGCCGCTTCGGCTATGAAGAGGTCGCGCGCGGCGTCGCGCGCGTGGCGAAAGGCCTGCAGGCTCGGGGCATCGGCAAGGGCACGCGCGTCGGCCTGTTCCTGCCCAACGTCCCCCATTATGTCGCGGCTTATTATGGCGCACTTGCCGCCGGGGCGACGGTCGTCAATTTCTCGCCGCTCTATACCGCCGCCGAACTCGAGGCGCAGGTCGAGGATTCGGGCACCGACATCCTGTTCACGATGAGCGCGACCGCGCTGCTGCCGACCGCGCTCAAAGTGCTCGACGGGTCGAGCCTGAAGCAACTGATCGTCGGCTCGGTCGCCGGCGGCCTGCCCGGCGCCAAGTCGCTGCTGTACCGGATGCTCCACCGCAAGGAGGTGTCGGCGCTGCCCGACGATCCGCGCGTCACGCGCTTCTCGGCGCTCGTCGCCAATGACGGCAAGCCCGATCCGGTGACGATCGACCCCGTACAGGACGTCGCGCTGATCCAATATACCGGCGGCACCACCGGGACGCCGAAGGGCGCGATGCTGACGCACCAGAATCTCACCGCCAATGCGCGGCAGGTGAACAGCATCGATCCCGATCACGCCGCCGACGACCGCATCCTCGGCGTCCTCCCCTTTTTCCACGTCTTCGCCAACACCTGCGTGCTCAACCGCACCGTCCTCAACGGCGGGATGATCGCGATGCTGCCGCGCTTCGACGCCAAGCAGGCGCTCCAGACGATCTCGCGCACCAAGGCCACCGCGCTGCCCGGCGTGCCCACGATGTACCAGGCGCTGCTCGATCACCCCGACCTAGCGAAGACCGACTTCTCTTCGCTGCGCGTCTGCATCTCGGGCGGCGCGCCGATGCCCGCCGAGCTGCGCGAGAAATTCGTCGCCGCGACCGGCGCGGCGCTGGTCGAAGGCTATGGCCTCACCGAAAGCTCGGGGGTGGTCTCGACCAACCCCTATGACGGCCCGGTCAAGGCGGGCACGATCGGCCAGCCGCTCCCCGCGACGCGCCTCCGCCTCGTCGACAAGGAGGACCCGATGCAGGATGCGCCCGCGGGCGAACCCGGCGAACTGGTGGTCAAGGGTCCGCAGATCATGCGCGGCTATTGGAACCGCGCGGACGCGGACAAGGACAGTTTCACCGACGACGGCTGGCTGCGTACCGGCGACGTCGCGGCGATCGACGAAGACGGCTATGTCCGCATCGTCGACCGCCTGAAGGACATGATCGCGGTCGGCGGCTTCAAAGTCTATCCGAGCGTGATCGAGGGACATCTCTACGCGCATCCCGCGGTCAAGGAAGCGATCGTGCTCGGTGTGCCCGACGCCTATCGCGGCGAAGTACCCAAGGCGTTCGTCACGCTCGAGGAGGGCTTCAACCTGTCAGGCGAAGCGCTCGCCGCCTGGCTCAACCCCCGGCTCGGCAAGCACGAACGGGTGAGCGCGGTCGAGGTGCGGCTGAACCTGCCCAAGACGATGATCGGCAAGCTCGACCGAAAGGCGCTGCGAGCCGAGGAAGCCGCTTCTGCCTGACGACGATATTACAATGAGACATTGTAACCTTGGTCATGATATGCCATATCCCGCTTCGCAATTGCCCCAATGGAGAATCGGGTGACCCACGTCGCCAAGCCTGTCCCTGTCCTCTCGCGTCTCGGCGCGGTGGTTCGGGCTGCGCGCGATTCGCGGCCGCTGACCTCGCTCAGCGGCGATCAGTTGGCGATGGGCCTGTCGGGCCTCTGCCTCGTCCACTGCCTCGCGACGACGGTTTTCGTCGCGTCGATCGCCTCGGTCGGCGGGGTGTTCCTCGACAATCACCTGGTCCACGAGGTCGGGCTGGTCATCGCGATCGGCTTCGCGCTCGTGACGCTCGTCTCGGGGGTGCTCAGCCACGGCTATATCATGCCCTTCGCGGTCGGCAGCTTCGGGCTCGGCATGATGGCGGGCGCCTTGTCGCGGCCGCATGACGGCAGCGAAGTGCTGGCGACGATGATCGGCGTCGCGGTCGTCGCGCTCGGCCACGACCTCAACCGCCGCGCGCGGAACTGACCCGGCGCCGGAACGGACCGGTCCGCGGCTTGCGGGTGTCCCACAAAGAGCCTACATCGAACGCCAGTTAGCGCGGGATTTGCCCGCGCCCGAGGACAAGCCAATGGGCAAGCATGATCATCCGCACGTCGAGGCCAGCGGCGCCTCGCTCGCCAGCGCCGCGCAGGACGCGCTCGAAGCCGCGGGCGAAGCCTGGACCGACATGCGCGCGCAGATTTTCGACGCGGTCGCCGAAATCGGCAAGCCCTCCAGCGCCTATGAGATCGCCGATATCGTGTCGAAGAAGCGCGGGCGCCGCGTCGCCCCGAACAGCGTCTATCGGATTCTCGACCTGTTCGTCGCCAACAACCTCGTCCGCCGGGTCGAGAGCGCCAACGCCTTTGTCGCGAACAGCCACCCCGGCTGCCTGCACGACTGCATCTTCCTGATCTGCGACAGCTGCGGCACCGCGGTCCATATCGACAATGACAAATTGTCCGACGGCGTGCGCGCCGCCGCCGACGCCACCGGCTTCGCCGCCGAGCGCCCGGTGATCGAAGTGCGCGGCAAATGCGCCGAGTGCCAATAAGCGGCCCGACGCCGACGAGCCGGTAGATGACGGGCGGTTTTCACGACTGGATCGAGGTGCAGCGCACGCGCCCGCCGGCGCCCACCCCCTGGTGGTATGCGACCTTCATCTTCGGGCTGTTCACGGCGCTGTTCAGCGTCCATCTGGGGCAGGTCTTTCCCGCCGAGGCGGCGGCAATGCACCCCGGTTATGGCACCCCCGTCCTCGCCCTGGAATTCGCGCGCAACGAAGCCGATCTGTTCGCGATCTTCGGCGCCGAGGGCGACCCGATGCAGGTCGCGCGGCTCGCCGCGATGCGGCTGGGCAATGAACAAGACTATATCTTCATGCTGCTCTACGGCATCTTCCTCGCCAGCGGCTGTTACGGGCTGTGGCGCGAACTGCGGCTGCGCTGGCTGCTCGCAGCGGTCGCGCTGCCGGTCGTCGCCGCGCTCTGCGATGCCTATGAGAATTGGCTGCTGCTCGATATCCAGGCGGCCTTCACCCTCGGCGACTATTCGCCCGTCATGGCGAGCCTGCCTTATCCCGTTGCGGCGAAATTCCTCGCGCTCACCCTGACCAATGTCGCGATCGGCTATGCGATGATGCAGATGGGCCGCTGGTGGCAGTTCGCGGGCACGCTCATCCTCATCCCCTGCCTCGCCACGATCATGGCGCTGATCGCCCCCGCCGCCTTCGGCTGGACGCTGACCGCGGCGATTGGCGCAGGCTGGTTCGGATTGCTCGTCATGGCGGCGATCGGCAGCTGGTTCGCGCTGGGGCGGAACCAGCCGCTGGTCGATTTCGAGCCCGACGCGCCGCGCCGCCGCGAGGCGGTAAGCGCCGAGCCCGAGGTGTCGCTCGCCCCCGACCGTCGCCGTCATTTCGGCCGCCGCGGGGACGATCGGGGCATCTAACCCCTTTTCGTTGCGGACGCTGCGGCCTAGGGGAGTCGCGATTCCTGCGAAAAGGGGCTGCACATGACCGTCACGATCCGCGAAGAGGACCTCGTCGAAACCATCGCCGACGCGCTCCAGTATATCAGCTATTTCCACCCGATGGATTATATCCGCGCGCTGGGCGCGGCCTATGAGCGCGAGGTGTCGCCCGCCGCGAAGGACGCGATGGCGCAGATCCTCTCGAACAGCCGCATGTGCGCCGAGGGGCATCGCCCGATCTGCCAGGACACCGGCATCGTCACCGTGTTCATCAAATGGGGCATGGACTGCCGCCTCGACAGCCCGCGCAGCCTGCAACAGGTCGTCGACGAGGGCGTCCGCAAGGCGTACCTCCATCCCGACAACAAGCTGCGCGCCTCGATCCTCGCCGACCCGGCGTTCAGCCGCGTCAACACCAAGGACAATACGCCGTCGGTCCTCAACGTCGAGATGGTTCCCGGCGCCAAGGTCGTGATCGACGTCGCGGCGAAGGGCGGCGGCAGCGAGAACAAGTCGAAGTTCAAGATGATGAACCCGTCGGACTCGATCGTCGACTGGGTGCTCGAAATGGTGCCGCAGATGGGCGCCGGTTGGTGCCCGCCGGGCATGCTCGGCATCGGCATCGGCGGCACCGCCGAAAAGGCGATGCTGCTCGCCAAACAGTCGCTGATGGACCCGATCGACATGACCGAGCTGCTCGCGCGCGGGCCGAGCAATCCGACCGAGGAACTGCGCATCGAGCTGTATGAAAAGGTCAATGCACTCGGCATCGGCGCGCAGGGGCTCGGCGGCCTCGCCACCGTGCTCGACGTCAAGATCGCCGACTGGCCGACGCATGCCGCGTCGAAGCCCGTTGCGATGATCCCGAACTGCGCCGCGACGCGCCACGCGCATGTCACGCTCGACGGCTCCGGTCCGGCCTTCCTCGAACCGCCCGTACTCGCCGATTATCCGCAGATCGACTGGGCGCCCGACCAGGCGGCGATCCGCGTCAATCTCGACAATCTGACCCCCGAGGTGGTCGCAAGCTGGAAACAAGGCGATCGCCTGCTCCTCAACGGCAAGATGCTCACCGGCCGCGACGCCGCGCACAAGCGCATCGCCGAGATGCTCGCGAAGGGCGAAGAATTGCCGGTCAGCTTCCGCGACCGTGTCATCTATTATGTCGGGCCGGTCGATCCGGTCGGCGAGGAAATCGTCGGTCCCGCGGGTCCCACCACCGCGACGCGCATGGACAAGTTCATGGACATGATGCTCGACCAGGGGCTGCTCGCCTGCGTCGGCAAGGCCGAGCGCGGCCCCGCCGCGACACAGGCGATCGCCAAGCACAAGAGCGCCTATCTGATGGCGGTCGGCGGCGCGGCCTATCTGGTGGCGCGCGCCATCAAGGGCAGCCAGGTCGTCGGCTTCGCCGACCTCGGCATGGAAGCGATCTACGAGTTCAAGGTGCAGGACTTCCCCGTCACCGTCGCGGTCGACAGCGAAGGCCAGAATGTCCACGTCAACGCGCCGATGCTGTGGCAGAAGCGGATCAAGGACGAGGGGCTGCTGGAGAAGGCGTGAGGCCGCCCAGCCATGAGCCGCTTCCCGATCTGGTTCACCATCGCCATCGGGGTGGCGGTGCTGTTCTTCCTCGTCGTCCCCTTCGGCGCAGGGACGGGCCTCGGCGCGCGGATCTTCTTCTCGATCCTGATGGGCGCGTTCATCGCCGGCGGAGCGGCGGTCATTCTGTCCTTCGTCCGCGATCTCGCGGGCCTGTTCCACCGCCGCGACGCGCCGCAGCCGGCATCGCCGCAGCCGCGCCGCCCTCCGGCCGAGCTGACCCCGGCGCGCAAGGCGGCCGTGCGCAAGGTCGTTGCGGTCATGGCCGAGCATGGCCTGTTCGCGCCCGAAGTGCCCGACCCGGCGTTGCTCTACGCCGGGGTCGCCGACATGGACGAAAGCGTGAAGCCCGACACGATCCTCTCCGTTCTCGAAGAGGCAAGCTATTATAATCCCGACGCCGATCCCGCGGCGTGGATGGCCAATCTGGCAATGCACGACAGCAAGGCCGAACAGGATGAAGCCCAGCAGATCGCCGACCTCGTCCGCCTCGCGAACGGGGGAGTCGCCGTCGATGACCTTCGCATCGACCATGGCCCCGAGGTCGCCCGCTGCATCCCGGTCACCATCACGATGACCGTCAACGGCGAACCGCTGAGCCTCGCCTACGCCGGTGACGCCAAATATCTCTCGACCCATCTCCACCACGCGCTCGCCGCGCGCCTCGAAGCGGCGAACATCGGCCGCCGCTTCGCCTGGCTGTGGACCGATCAGGGCGCGTGGATCAGCGCGCTGCCGAGCGGGGCGGTCGAGGCGCTCAATGCGGCGTTCAAGCTGACCCCGCAAAGCCGCTGCTGCTGGGAATGGGTCGCCGACGCGCAGCCTTTCGCAGCGGGCGATCCACCTTAGTCGCGGCGCTTCACCGGACGGCCCGACTCTATCGCCGTCTGCACGTCCATCGCCTCGTCGCCCGGCGCGCGCGGGGCATATTTGGCAAAGGCGGCATAGGCCTCGTCCCAGCGTTCCTCCATGCGCACCACATTATAGGGGTGGCTGACGAGGTAGAATTCGCCCGACTCCATCTGCGGTACGATGCGGTCCGCAAAGGCGTCGGCGTCCATCGCGGGTTCGGCGTGGCGCGTCAGGTCGGACTTGACCCAGCCGGGGATGATCACACCGACTTCGACATGGTCCGGCGCCTCATTGCGCAGCATGTCCATCAGGCCGAGCACGGCATGCTTGCTCGCGACATAGGCGCCGCCGTTGGTGCGCACCGCGTTGAACAGCGCGTTTTCGGAGGCGGTGGCGTAAATGGCGGAAGGCAGGCCTTCGGCCTGAAAGCGGCGGCCGAAGCTGCGGATGCAATTCCACACGCCCCAGAAATTGACCTCGAACAGCGCGCGCGCGGCCTCGGCATCGCTGTCGATCACTTTGGTGCGCGGCCCGCCGACCCCGGCATTGGCAACGATCGCGTCGATGCGGCCATGAGCGGCCCAGGCGAAATCGGCGAGCGCCTCGACCGAAGCCGCGTCGGTGACGTCGCCCGCGAACGACCGCGCCTCGACGCCCAAGGCGTCCAGCCCCGCCACCGCCTCGGCGAGCTTGTCGGCGCGCGGTTCACACAGGACCACCTTCGCACCCGCGGCGCCCAGCCTCTTGGCGAGCGCAAAGCCGATGCCCGTCGCGCCGCCCGTGATCACGACGCTCTTGCCCGCAAAATCCATCGCTCGCCTCCTCGCCCCAGCAAGGCTATGCGCCGAACAGCGGCGGCGTCAATCGCGCAAGGAGGGACCGATGAGCTTCACCCTTTTCCCCATCGGCTATGTCCGCGGCGGGCGTGCAGCGGCGGTCGACGACGATTGGGGCGCCAGCCGCGCAGCGATCGACCTCGATCCCGCGCGCTTCACCCCCGACGCGCTCGCGGGGCTTGCCGACTTCAGCCACGCCGAAGTGATCTTCGTCTTCGACCAGGTGCCGCCTGAAAAGATCGAGACCGGCGCGCGCCATCCGCGGGGCCGCAGCGACTGGCCGCTGGTCGGCATCTTCGCGCAGCGCGGCAAGAACCGTCCCAACCGCCTCGGCCTCACCACCTGCCGCATCGTCGGCGTCGAGGGCCTGTCGGTCGCGGTCGAGGGACTCGACGCGATCGACGGCACCCCGGTGCTCGATATCAAACCGGTGATGCGCGAATTCCTGCCGCGCGGCACCATCGACCAGCCCGATTGGGCCCGCGAGCTGATGGCCGAATATTGGGCAAAGCCCGGCTGATCGCCACACGGCTTGCGTTCCGCGCCCGAGGCGCCAAACTGCTTCGCATACGAACAGTTCGAGGGGACGCTGAATGGATTTCCGTAACGTCAATGCCTGGAATCGCCGCGACCTGATTCGCGGCGGCGCGATGCTTTCCGCCGGGGCGATGCTGATGCGCCCGCTGCCGGGGTTCGCCGCGAACGGCCCGCTGGTCGATATCCGCAAGGCGGCCGAGGCGGGCAAGGACGCCTCGCTCAAGCGCATCCGCGACTGGATCGCGCTGCCCTCGATCGCCGCCGAGAACCGCAACATGGCGGAGGGCGCGGCCTATATGGCCGAGCTGGCGAAGGACGCGGGCTTCACCAATGTCGAGATCGTGCCGACCGACGGCCATCCCGGCGTGTTCGGCACGATCGACGTCGGCGCGCCGCGCACGCTCGGCATCTATTTCATGTATGACGTCAAGCAGTTCGACGCGTCCGAATGGTCGTCGCCGCCGCTGGAGGGCAAGATGGTCGATCGCCCCGGCTTCGGCCAGGCGATCATGGGCCGCGGCGCGGTCAACCAGAAGGGTCCCGAGGCGAGCTTCCTCGCCGCGCTCCACGCGATCCGCGCCGCCAAGGCCAAGCTACCGGTCAACATCGTGCTGGTGTGCGAGGGCGAGGAGGAGATCGGCTCGCCGCATTTCCGCCAGATCGCGACCAAGCCCAATATCCTCGCCGCGCTCAGGAAGTGCGAGGGCATCTTCATCCCCTTCGCCTCGCAGGGCAAGTCGGGCAATGTCACGGTCAACCTGGGATCGAAGGGGATCATCGAACTCGAACTGGTCGCGAGCGGCGAGAAATGGGGCCGCGGACCCAAAGGCGACGTCCATTCCAGCCTTAAGGCGATGGTCGATTCGCCCGCCTGGCGGCTGGTGCAGGCACTCCAGACGCTCGTCACCGACGGCGGCAACAAGCCCGCGATCGAGGGCTGGTTCGACAATGTCCGCCCGCTGACGACCCGCGAAAAGGAGCTGATCCGCGCTGCGGCGAAAGCCGGCGACGAGGAGCAGCAAAAGGCCGCGCTCGGCATCACCCACTGGATCGACAATCTGACCTACGACGACGCGCTGATCCGCCTCGCGCAGGAGCCGACGGTCAATATCGAGGGCCTCGTCGCGGGCTATACCGGCCCCGGCGGCAAGACCGTGCTGCCCGGCCGCGCCGTCGCCAAGCTCGACCTGCGCCTCGTCCCCAACCAGACGCGCGCCGAGGCCGAGAAGAAGCTGCGCGCGCATCTCGACAAGCACGGCTTCACCGACGTCGAGGTCAATGTGTCGGGCGGCTACGACCCGACCGAGGTCGCCGAGGACAGCCGCCTCGTCCGCTCCGAACTCGCGACCTACAAGAAGCTCGGCATCGCGACGAGCCTCAACCCGCGCATGGCGGGCAGCTGGCCGGGGTCGACCTTCACCGCGCCGCCGGTATCGATCCCCGCGGCGCATTTCGGCATCGGCCACGGATCGGGCGCGCATGCCCCCGACGAATATTTCCTGATCGATTCGACCAATCCCAAGGTCGCGGGGCTGGTCGATGCGACAATGGGCTTCGCCGAATTCCTCTATGTGCTGGCAGCGATCGAATAGGAGCGGCGGCGGGGTGCTGGACTAGCGGCCCCCGCCGCCCCATATCCGCGAACATGTGGATCGCGATCATCGCCATTTTCGGCGCCGGTATCGGCAATTTCGCGATGCACCGCGCCTTCATGGAGAGCGACGACCCGCTGATCCAGCAGATGATCCGGCCGCTCGCCGACAAGGTCGGACCGAACATCACCTATGTCTTCGAGTTCCTGCTGCTCGTCGGCGCGATGGCGATCGCGACGCGCAACTGGTTCACCGGGCTTTTGCTCTACGGCCTCTACACCATCTTCAACGGACTCGCGTTCAGCTGGGTGATGAACCGGCCGAAATAGCGGGTTCGGCCCATGCCGGACCGGTGATCGTCAGCCCCTGCGCCTTCAGCCGGTCGAGCACCCCGTCGGGTTCGGCGAGGATGAGCAAGGGCACGACCGCCAGCGTCGCCCCCGGCTGCGCCGCCGCTTCGTTGATCGCGCCGACCCATTGCTGGCGCAGTTCGGGACCGAAACCGTCATTGGTCCACGGCCAGCAGCGTCCGAGCGCCCGTTCGAGCGGGTTCGCCATCACCGCGGGCACGTCGAACTCGGTCCACGCCCGCCCGCGCGCGGTGACGATATCGGGTCCGGCCTCGGCGGCGGTCATCGCCGCGTCGAGGCAGGCGATATGCGTCTCGGGCGCCGCCGCGAACAGATTGTCGAGCATATCCTCGCCGCGCATCTCGCCGACCGGCTGCGCGGGGACGTCGGCGCGGTCGGCGGCCTTGCGCACGATGTCCGCGGCATCGTCGCTAGTGTCGCGATTGAAGGCCAGGCGTTTCGCGAGCAGGTCGAAGGCGGTCATCAGGAAATTCTTCTGCGAATAATCCTGCTCATATTTCGTCTCGAGCGCCTTCAGCCGCGCGAGCTGCCCGGCATCGAGATAATCGGCGGCGACGCGGCCCTTGGGCAGCTTGGCCAGCTTGCCGCCGGTAAAGATCAGCCGGAAGATATCGCCCGGCGACACCTTCGCCTTGGTGCCCAGGATCACCCGCTGCGCGCGCTCGGTCGCGCCCTCCAGCCGTTCGGGGCGCCATGGCGTGGCTTTCGGCACATTGCGGATTTCGCCGACGAGGATGACCACGCCGCGGTCCGTCTGAATCGTCCACATCGGTGCGCCCGAGCGGCGCGCGGTGACGACGATCTCGTCGGTTGTTTCGGCGGCGGGCTCAGCCGCAAACGCATAGGGCGCCGCGCTCGCCAGCAGCGCCGCTATCAGGACGTTACGAACGATCACGCGACGCCGTGGTACCACCACACGCCCTCGCGGTCCTCGCGTGCGATCCGCCCCTCGACCTCGAGCCGCTTCAGATGCGCCAGCGCCTCGCCGGTCGCCATGCCGAGCTGCTCGGGGCCGATCGGCCGGTTGAACAGCAAGGGGAAACTCTCGACCGCGCGCATCGGCGCCTTGGCGATCGCTTCGGCGAGATTGTAGAGCCGCATGCGATGCTCGTCGCGCAGCGCCATCAGCCGGACATGCAGCCCCTTGAACGGCTCGCCATGCGCGGGGCAGGTGATCACGTCGCCGGGCACCGTCGCGATCAATTTGTCGATCGACGCCAGCCATTCGCCCAGCGGATCGGCGTCGGGTTCGGTGATGCCTACCGACACGTTCGAGCTGATCCGCGGCAACACCTGGTCGCCCGACACCAGCACGCCCTCGCGCTCGTTCCACAGGCACGCATGTTCGGGGCTGTGCCCCGACCCGACGACGACGCGCCATTCATGCGCGCCCATGTCGAGCACATCGCCGTCCTGCATCCGCACATAGCTGCGCGGCAGCGGGTACATCACCATGGCGAAGCGTCCCCAGCCGCCTTGGCGCTGCGCGTCGATCTGGTCCTCGTCCCAGCCCGCGGCGCGCGACTGGACCAGCGCCTCCTCGGGCACCGTCTCACCGGTATCGCCGACGATCATGCGCGCAGTCAGCATTTCGCCGCGCGTCATCCACAGCTGCACGCCCTGCTTCTTCGCGATCCAGCCGGCGAGGCCGATATGGTCGGGATGGAGGTGGGTGCCGATGACGCGGGTGATCGGCACATCTCTGAGCGCGCCGGCGTAGAGCGCCTTCCACGCGTCCGAACAGATGGTCAGGCACACGCCGGTGTCGACCACCGCGACGCCATCATGATCGTCGAGCAGCCAGCTGTTGATATGGCCGAGCGACCCCGGCATCGGGATGCGCGCCCAGCTTATGCCGTTGGCGATACGGATCGTCTCGCCCGCCCCCGGCGCGGCTTCGCCCCAGGGATAGGTCAGCCCGGCGCGGCTCGTCGCGGTAAAGCTGTCGTCCTGGGTCAGCGAGGCATCCGGCGAGCCGCTGGCCGCCGGTATGCCCTCTTCGTCGGTCGAAACCATCATGCGCCGCGAGCCAATAAATAGGGACAGTCCCTATTTATTGGCGCCTTGCCGTTCACGCCGCCGTTTCGTCGTTCGCGGCGGCTTCTTCGGCCGCACGCGCCTCGTTGGCGGCGGTGCGCTCGGCGCGCAGTTCCTCGAGCAGCGCCTCGCGGTCGCCCTCGAAGCGGTTGTCGGTCGGCGCGGCGATGCCCGCCTTCTTGGCAGCCTTGGCGACCAGCGCATCGAGTTCACGCTGCGAGCAGAGGCCCAGCGTCACCGGGTCCTTGGCGACGATGTTGGCGCTGTTCCAGTGGCTGCGGTCGCGGATCGCGCCGATCGTGTTGCGGGTGGTGCCGATCAGCTTGCCGATCGCGCCGTCCGACACCTCGGGGTGGTTCTTCAGGATCCAGGCGATGCCGTCGGGCTTGTCCTGGCGCTTGCTGACCGGGGTGTAGCGCGGGCCGCGGGTGCGGCGGATCGTGTCCTGCGTCTGCGCGCTCATCTTGAGCTTGTAATTCGGGTCCTTCTGACCCTTTTCGATTTCGTCCATCGACAGCTCGTGGGCGCGCACCGGGTCGCGGCCGGTATATTTGGTCGCCGCGGTCTCGTCGGCGATCGCCTGAACCTCGAGGATGTGGATGCCGCAATATTCGGCGATCTGGATGAAGGTGAGGCCTGTGTTGTCGACCAGCCAGGCGGCGGTCGCATGCGGCATCAGCGGGGTGGCATCGGGATTGGCCATGGCCGTTTTCTCCAAGCGGAAATAATAAGGGCCGCCCCTCGCGGGGCGGCCGTGCAGCGGCGGATGTAGCCCGGATTGGGAAAAGGGGCAAGGGCGGGGATTGGACGGCGGTTTGGGGGTGGGGATAAGCCATTCCCCTCCCTTGCGGGGAGGGGAGCCAAACGTCCGCGACCGCCCGACAGCCGCCTCGCTCCTATGCCCCCATCGCCACGAACCCCGGCTCGGCCTCGACCCGCGCGATCCATGTCTGCACTGCGGGATAGTCGGCCAGCGCGAACAGCCCGCTGTCCTCGGCGACATGGGTATAGGCATAAAGCGCGATGTCGGCCAGCGTCAGCCCCGCCCCGACCAGCCAGTCGCGCTCCGTCAGATGCGCGTCCATCAGCTTCAGCGCCGCCGCGCCCGCTTCCTGCTTCACCGGCAGCAAGGCGCGCTGCACGTCGCTCAGATTCGCTTCGCCGACCCATTTCATCCAGAAGCGCAGCGTCGCGACGTTCGGCTCGTGATTATATTGTTCCCAGAACATCCAGCGCAGCATGTCGGCGCGCTCGAAGCGGTCGTGCGGCACCAGATGCGTGCCGTCGGCGAGCCAGAAACAGGCGGCATTGCTTTCGGGCAGGAATTTGGCGCCGACCTGCAGCACCGGGATGCGCCCGTTCGGGTTGACCTGGTCTAGAAACGCCGCCGTCCGCGTCTCGCCCTTCATGATGTCATAGGCGCGCCGCTCGATCGGATAATCGAGCAGCGCCGCGGTCAGGCGGATTTTGTAGCAATTGCCGCTTGGCGCATATTCGTGAAGGATCGGCCAGTCGCTCATCGCATCCCCCAAAGGCAGCGGCGGCGCCCCCCGGCACCGTCCGCGCCTCTATGCGGAGATCGAACGCGCGCCGCAAGCGGCCCCTACGGACCGCAACGCCACTCGCCGGCAAACACCCGCACCGCGCCGTCGGCACGATCGGCGGTCAGCGTCGCGGGGGTCGGCGGCGATTCGCCGCCGCCCGTCGCGGGTCCGGTCAGTGCAAGGCGAAGTTGCAGCCCCTTGCCGGTGAAGCGCGCACCCTTGGTCATGCCGTCGAAGCCGCCCGGCGATGCCACGCTCTCGATGCTGGTGCCAAGCTTGACGATGCCGCGCGCCGGATCGCTCGACGCGACATTGCCCATCGCGACCAGGATCGGCGGCGTCGCGGCGTCGGCGGCGAAGCTGCACCCGAGTTCGCCGGGCAGCTTGGCGGCGGAAACATCGGCGGGGGTCAGGCCGCCCAGCTCGATCGGCGACCCGTCGCCGCCCTTGGTCGGGATATCGACGGGCTTGATCGGCGGTGGCAGGTCGCTCGCGGCGCTCTTGTCGGCGGCGTCGGGCGACGGCGCCTTGGCCTTATCGGCGGCAGGCTGCGAGCAGGCGGCCACCAGCAACAGCGCGAGGGCGGTCGGGGCGGCGCGAAGGGGGCGGGAGAGGGTCATCGACAAAGGCTCCTTTTGTTGGTCGCCTCTGCAATGGCCGGCCGCCGCCGACGTTCCCCGCTACGCGCCGGATCAGTCGAGATCGACGACGACCCGATAGGTTTCGCCGTCCAGCGTCCGGAAGATCATCGCATGGGGCGACGGCCCCGCGTCCCAGCCCAATTCGGCGAATGCCGCCGCCATCGCCGCCTCGACGGCGGGGATTGCCGGCAACGCCCCTTCCTCGCCATAGCCGAGGAAGGCGAGCGGCACGCCGCCCGGCGCGGGCCATACGAACGGGTTGAAACAGGCCACCCCGGGAGAGCGCTCCATCAGTTCGGCCTCGAGCGCCGGGTCGCAATCTTCGACCTCGCCATCGTGGAAGCTGTAGCGACCACCGAGCACTCCCTCGAGTCCGCCTGCCGCGACGCAGCGCGCGCAGAGCGTCACCTCGGTCCGGGCATAGACGCCGGCCACATGTTCCCACACGCACGGCCGCGCGCAGCTGCCACATATCTTGTCCGACGCCTCGAATGCCTGCCCCGGCTCATAGGCGCGCGGGTTGAAGCGGAAATGCGGCTGGTCGTCGCTGTCCTGCATCGACCTAACCGGCCGTCAGCACGATCTTCCCGACATGCTCGCCCGCCTGCATCCGCGCATGCGCGGCGCCGGCTTCGGCGAGCGGGAAGGCCCGGTCCATGGCGGGCTTCCACGCGCGCTCCGACAGGCGCGGCCACAGGGTGCGCGCGATCTCGTCGGCGAGCGCCGCCTTGAAGTCGGCGCTGCGCGCCCGCAGCGTCGATCCGGTCATCGTCAGGCGGCGGCGCATGACCTGCGAAATGTCGATCTCGGTCTTCGCGCCCCGCTGGAAGGCGATGGTCACATGGCGCCCGTCGTCGGCAAGGCACGCGAGGTTGCGCGGCACATAATCGCCGCCGACCATGTCGAGCACCGCGTTCACGCCCGCGCCGTCGGTAAAGGCCTTCACCGCCTCGACATAATCTTCAGCGGAATAGTCGATGGCGAGGTCGGCGCCGAGCGCCAGCGCGGCGGCGCATTTGTCGGCGCTGCCGCAGGTCACGACCACCTGGATGCCGAACAGCTTGCACAGCCCGATCGCGGTCGTGCCGATGCCGCTGGTGCCGCCATGCACCAGCACCGTCTCGCCCTCCATCACCCAGGCACGCTCGAACAGATTGTGCCACACGGTGAACACGGTTTCGGGCAGCGCCGCCGCTTCCTCCATCGAGAAACCCGCGGGCACGGGAAGGCAGCTTCCCGCCGGCGCGGTGCAATATTCGGCATAGCCGCCGCCCGCGACCAGCGCGCACACCGCCTGCCCCAGCATCTCGGGATCGCCGCCCGGGCCGATCGCGACCACCGTCCCCGCGATCTCGAGCCCCGGCAGGTCGGATGCGTCCGGCGGCGGCGGATAGAAACCCATGCGCTGCAGCACGTCGGGGCGGTTGACCCCCGCCGCGGCGACGCGGATCAGCAATTCGCCCGGCCCCGGCTGCGGCACCGGCCGGGTTTCGGGGATCAGGACCTCGGGGCCGCCGGGTTCGCGTATCGCGATGGCGGTCATGCTTTCCGGCACGCTGGTCACGTCACACCCCCCTGCTTCCCCCATCTTCTCTTGGGGGCGGCGCCTTATTGACAGCGCGGGGCGGCGGGTCAACAAGTTCGGCCCGCCAAAAGAGGAGGATGCCCGCAATGGACGACGAAGACCTTCCCCGTCGCCGCGACGATGTGCTGGCGGCACTGATCAAACAGCCGCTCGACCCGCTGTCGGTCGACGAACTGGACGATCGCATCGCGGCGCTGGAAGGCGAAATCGCCCGCACCCGCGCGCGGATCGCCTTCGCGACCAGCCACAAGGCCAGCGCCGACGCCCTGTTCAAAAAGGGCTGAGCGCCCGGCTCGCCGAATATTGGGGCAGGCCTATCGCTCGCGCTTGTCAAAGGCCGGGCACGCCCCTATTCCGCGCCCTTGCCGCCCGGGCGCCCCGGCCCGCGGACGCCGCTATCAAAGATTCGCCCGCTGAGCCCTGTTCCAGCCAATCCTTATACCGAACAGCTCAACATCGGGGTGGGCCGCCGCACGCTCGCCGTCGCCCTGGCGATCCTGATCACCGCGCTGCCGCTGCTCACCTTGCTCTATTTCAATGCCGAGAAGGAGCCCGAGCGCGAGGAGGTGCCGATCAGCGTGGTAAGTATCGAGGCGGCCGAGATTCCGGCGGACGCCCCCGAACCGAGCCCGCCCGAACCCGCGCAGGCCGAAACCAAGCCCATACCGACACCGCCGGAACCGATCGAACCGCTGCCCCCGCAACCGGTCGAAGCGAAACCCGCGCCGCCGATCCCGCCCCCGCCGATCCCTTCGCCGAAAGCGCCGGCGATCGCCCCGATCGGCGTCCGCCCGCCCGGCGGGCAGGTCTATGGACCGCCCAACAAGCGCGGCTCATCCGCCTCTGGCGATTCGGTGGCGGTGGGTACCGCGCCCAATGGCGAGCCGATGTACGGCGCGGCCTGGTATCGCGAACCGAGCGACGACGAACTGCGCGGCTATCTGTCGACCGCCAGCGGACCCGGCTGGGGGCTGATCGCGTGCCGCACCGCCGCCGATTATCGCGTCGAGGATTGCGTCGGGCTCGACGAATATCCGAACGGATCGCAGATCATGCGCGCGGTGCTGGGCGCCGCCTGGCAATTCCGGGTGCGGCCGCCGCGGCGCGGCGGACAGCCGATGGTCGGCGCCTGGGTCCGGATCAAGATCGATTACGGCATCAAGCGGCGCTAGCGGCGCGCGGCGATGCCGGTCGCGCCGCGCGAATTTCTCAACGCCGCGTTAACCATATTCCAACCCCCGTCTGCGCAAATTCGGGGCGCCGACCGCTTTTCCCTTGCAGGCTGGCGGCGGCGTCGCCACCTTGTGCCTATCGGGCGGGCCTCTCCCCGGCTTGTCCCCAAGGAGATAAGTCTATGCCGTCCTTTTCGGAGAGCCTCGAAAAGACCCTGCACAATGCGCTGAAGGCCGCTTCCGAGCGCCATCACGAATATGCGACGCTCGAGCATCTGCTCTATGCGCTGATCGACGACGATCATGCCGCCGAAGTGATGCGCGCCTGCGGCGTCGCGCTCGACGACCTGCAATCGGCGGTCGTCCATTATCTCGACACCGAACTCGACAGCCTGAAGGTCGAGGGGCACAGCGACCCGTCGCCGACCAGCGGCTTCCAGCGCGTCGTCCAGCGCGCGATCCTGCACGTCCAGTCGTCGGGCAAGGACGAGGTTACGGGTGCCAACGTGCTCGTCGCGCTCTTCTCCGAACGCGAAAGCTATGCGGTCTATTTCCTGCAGCAGCAGGACCTGACCCGTCTCGATGCGGTCTCCTACCTCAGCCACGGCGTCGGCAAGGGCGGCAAGCCCTCGCCGCAGGCCGAGCCCGAGGAAAAGGAAGAGGCGAAGGAAAAGAGCGACACCAAGAATAAGAAAGAGACCGCGCTCGACCAGTTCACCGTCAACCTCAACGAAAAGGCGAAGGTCGGCAAGGTCGATCCGCTGATCGGTCGCACCGCCGAGGTCGACCGCACGATCCAGATCCTCTGCCGCCGCAGCAAGAACAACCCGCTCTATGTCGGCGATCCCGGCGTCGGCAAGACCGCGATCGCCGAGGGTCTCGCGCGCAAGATCATCGAGGGCGACGTGCCCGAGGTGCTGCTGCCCGCGGTCATCTATTCGCTCGACATGGGCGCGCTGCTCGCCGGCACGCGCTATCGCGGCGATTTCGAGGAGCGGCTGAAACAGGTCGTCACCGAACTCGAAGGCCTGCCGCACGCGATCCTGTTCATCGACGAGATCCACACCGTGATCGGCGCCGGCGCGACCAGCGGCGGTGCGATGGATGCATCGAACCTTCTGAAGCCCGCTTTGTCGGGCGGCGTCATCCGCTGCATCGGCTCGACGACCTACAAGGAGTTCCGCAATCATTTCGAAAAGGACCGCGCGCTGCTCCGCCGGTTCCAGAAGATCGACGTGGTCGAACCGACGCTGGAGGACACCAAGAAGATCCTCGCCGGGCTGCGCAGCGCGTTCGAGGCGCATCACCAGGTGCGCTATACCCAGGACGCGATCAACGCCGCGGTCGACCTGTCGGCGCGCTACATCAACGACCGCAAATTGCCCGACAAGGCGATCGACGTGATCGACGAAGTCGGCGCGATGCAGATGCTGGTCGCCCCGTCGAAGCGCAAGAAGACGATCACCGCCAAGGAGATCGAGGCGGTGATCGCGACGATGGCGCGCATCCCGCCCAAGTCGGTGTCGACCGACGACAAGGCGACGCTCGCCAATCTCGAGACCGATCTGAAGCGCGTCGTGTTCGGCCAGAACACCGCGATCGAGGTGCTGTCGTCGGCGATCAAGCTGAGCCGTGCGGGCTTGCGCGATCCCGAAAAGCCGATCGGCAATTATCTGTTCAGCGGCCCCACCGGCGTCGGCAAGACCGAGGTCGCCAAGCAACTCGCGTCGATCATGGGCATCCCGCTCCAGCGTTTCGACATGAGCGAATATATGGAGCGCCATTCGGTCAGCCGCCTGATCGGCGCGCCCCCGGGCTATGTCGGTTACGATCAGGGCGGCCTGCTGACCGATGCGATCGACCAGAATCCGCATTGCGTGCTGCTGCTCGACGAAATCGAAAAGGCGCATCCCGACCTGTTCAACATATTGTTGCAGGTGATGGACCATGGCCGCCTGACCGACCATCACGGCAAGACCGTCGACTTCCGCAACGTCATCCTGATCATGACGACCAATGCGGGCGCCAGCGACATGGCGCGCGAGGGCATCGGTTTCGGCCTGTCGACGCGCGAGGATGTGCAGGAGGAGGCGGTGAAGAACCTCTTCACCCCCGAATTCCGCAACCGCCTCGATGCGATCGTGCCCTTCGGCTATCTGCCGCCCGAGGTCGTCGCGCGCGTCGTCGACAAGTTCATCCTCGAACTCGAACTGCAGCTCGCCGACCGCAACGTCCATATCCAGCTCGATGATGCCGCGCGCCAGTGGCTGACCGGCAAGGGTTATGACAAGCTGTACGGTGCGCGCCCGATGGGCCGTTTGATCCAGGAAAAGATCAAGCAGCCGCTCGCCGAGGAACTGCTGTTCGGCAAGCTCGTCCATGGCGGCGAGGTCAAGGTGAAGATGAAGACCGGCGACGACGCCAATGTCGGCAACCCGCTCGCCTTCGAAATCGTCTCGGCCCCGCCCAAGGGCGCCAAGGGCAAGAAGGTGACGCCCAAGGCCGACAGGTCGAAGAAGGCCGCCGAATAAGTGATGCGACGCAGGGCGATCCTCTCGGGCCTCGGGCTCGCGGCGGTCGCCCTGTCCGGATTGCGGGCGCCCATGCTGATGGCCCGTGTAAAACAGTATAAATTGTCGCGCGACGATATCCGCCCGCTCGCGATGGGGCGCGGCGGCTGCATCGCGTCGGACCGCATCACCGTCGAAGGCTTGCCCGTCCGCTTCATGTACCGCGAAAAACCGCGCAACGATCAGGACAGCGGCTGGGCCTTTCTGTCGGGCACCGAGGACGACGCCTATATGAACGATCCCGCCAACCACGGCATCTACGACGTCAACACCATCGCCAATTACGATCCGTCGATCATCGCCTTCCTCGACTCGCCGGTCGGCAGCGTGTTCGAGAAATTGCCCGAAGCCGCCGACTTCGCCGCGGTCACCGACTGGGCGCCGCCGCGCGAGTGATCGCCGCCCGGCCGCCGAATTAAGCGGATCGCAACCCCCTGCTGCTATGCCCGACGCTCCTGACAATGTGGGGCCGGGGCAGAGGATGACGACACAATTGCAGCAATGGCTGGGCGAGGCGAACGCGCTGCGCGAATTCGACCGCTGGTTCGACGGCGTGATGCGCGCGGGCAATTTCGAGGAGCTGGACGCGTTTCTCACCGAAGAACTGCTCGCGCATGTCCATCCGATCACCTCGCTCTGCCTCGCGCGGCCGCTGTCGGCGGTGCGCGTCACGGGCTGGGACGAGCTGGCCGCCGATATGCTGCGCGACGAGGACCGCCACGCCGCCGCCGGCCCGGTCACCGCGATCGGCGTCGACCTGTCGGCGCATAACGAACCCGACGACGATGCCTGGCCGCTCGAGGTCAATTTCTACGACGACGAGGCCTATCCCTTCGGCGATGGCGACCTTGGCGAGATCAACGCCGCCGCCGCCGACACCAGCACGCCCTGGCAGGGCGAATTCCGCGACATCGTCGGCAGCCTGACCGTGGTCGGCCTCGGCCGCATCTATCGCGCCATCTGCGCCAACATGCCCGGCCGCATCCCCTTCGGCGAACCCGCGCCGATCGATGTCGTCGCCGACCGCCTCGGTCGCTTTTTCCTCACCCTGCGCTTCCATCAGGCGCTGATCCGCGATGCCGCAAACGAGGGCCTGCCGCGCGCGATGATATTGCTCGGCGGCGCACACGACGTCGATCCCTGGTACGAAGCGGCCTATTGGTGCGAAACCGAGCGCGCCGACGACGGCAAGATCGCCTCGATCCTCGACGCGCGCGACGACGCCAACCGGGCGCGCTTCCAGGCCGAGACCGACATGAAGATCGCCGAGTGGCGCGACCGCCGCAACGTCATCACGCGCCGCCAGCTGCGCGCCGACAAGCAACAGGCGTTCCTCGATCTCAGCATCGCGCAGGATGCGATGTTCCACAGCATCACCGGCCTCGGCGACGGCCGCCCGTCGCACGAGCTGTCGGATCATGAATTCGAGATGCTGCTCTATGCCTGGCAGCGCCAGCGCGCCGAGAAGATCGGCGACGACCCCGACACGGTTCCCGAACCCGAAGCGCCGCGCGGCGGGCTGTTCGGCCTGTTCAGCCGAGCGTCCTGAGGCCCCCTCGCTTTTTAAGGGGCCAGCGATTATATCCATCTCATGTACGACTATGTCTCGGTAACCACCCGCGAACCCGGGGCGCCCAGCCCGGTGCGCGACGGTACGATCAAGCTGCACGACGAGGCCGGCTTTGCCGGCATGCGCAAGGCGGGCCGGCTGTCGGCCGAGATCCTCGACGCGCTCGTCCCCTTCGTCCAGCCCGGCGTGACCACCGGCGCAATCGACGACCTCGTTCGCACGATGATGCTCGACGGCGGCGGTATTCCCGCGACATTGGGCTATCGCGGCTTCACGCACAGCTGCTGCACCAGCATCAACCATGTCGTGTGCCACGGCATCCCCGACGACAAGCCGGTGCGCGACGGCGACATCGTCAACATCGACGTGACGACGATCATCGACGGCTGGCACGGCGATACCAGCCGCATGTATCTCGTCGGCGACGTGGGCGTAAAGGCGAAGCGCCTCGTCGAAGTCACCTATGAATGTCTGATGCTCGGCATCGAACAGGCCAAGCCCGGCAACCGCATGGGCGACGTCGCGCACGCGATCCAGACCCATGCCGAAAAGCATCGCTATTCGGTGGTCCGCGATTTTTGCGGCCATGGCCTCGGCCAGATGTTCCACGACGCGCCCGAAGTCGTCCACGCCGGTCGCCCCGGCACCGGGCCCGAACTGCGCCCCGGCATGTTCTTCACGATCGAGCCGATGATCAACACCGGCAAATATGCGGTGAAGATGCTCGCCGACGGCTGGACCGCGGTGACCCGCGACCGCAGCCTGTCGGCACAGTTCGAGCATAGCATCGGCATCACCGAGACCGGCTGCGAGATTTTCACCGCGAGTCCGACCGGCCTGAACGCACCGCCCTGGCAATAGCCGGGCCACCCCCTCCACCCCCCATTTTCCCGCTTGCGCCCCCGGCACTTCGCGCGCAGTCTTGACGTTAACGTCAAGCATAGACGTCGGGAGAGATTGGGATGGCGAAACGGGTCTTTTCGGCCGCGCTGCTGGGCTGCGCGGCTTTGGCACTGGCGGCGTGCAACGCCTCGAAGAACGACAGCATCTCGGGCGGCGGTTCGCTCGACGCCGCCGAACAGGCCAGCGAGACCCTGCTCAAGACCGGCGGCAATGGCGATAACTGGGCCGGCATCGGCTACAGCTACGACGAGCAGCGGTTCAGCCCGCTGAAGGATATCGACGCGTCCAACGTGGGCCGGCTCGGCATCGCCTGGACCGCCGACCTCGACGATGCGCGCGGTCAGGAAGCGACCCCCGTGGTCGTCGATGGCGTGCTGTACGTCAGCCACGCCTGGTCGAAGGTCAGCGCCTGGGACGCCGCGACCGGCAAATTGCTGTGGAAATTCGACCCCAAGGTTCCCGGCGAACGCGCGGTTTCGGCCTGCTGCGACGTCGTCAACCGCGGCGTCGCGGTGTGGGGCGACAAGCTCTTCGTCGGCGCGCTCGACGGCCGGCTGATCGCGCTCGACAAGAATACCGGCAAGGAGCTGTGGGCCACCCAGACGTTCGACGCGTCGAAGCCCTATACGATCACCGGCGCGCCGCGCGTCGTGAAGGACATGGTGCTGATCGGCAACGGCGGCGCCGAATTCGGGGTGCGCGGCTATGTCACCGCTTATGACGCCGACACCGGCAAGGAACGCTGGCGCTTCTACACCGCCCCCAATCCCAGGCGCGAAAAGGACGGCGCGGTCAGCGACGACATCTTTGCGAGCAAAGCCAATGCCACCTGGTCCGACAAGGGCGAGTGGCAGACTTCGGGCGGCGGCGGCACCGTCTGGGACGCGATCGTCTATGACAAGGATCTCGACCAGATCTATCTCGGCGTCGGCAACGGCAATCCGTGGAACCACGGGCTCCGCTCGAATGGCGAGGGCGACAACTGGTTCCTCTCATCGGTCGTCGCGCTCGATGCGACCACCGGCAAATATAAATGGCATTATCAAGAGACGCCGGGCGAGACGTGGGATTATACCGCGACCCAGCCGATCATCCTCGCCGAGCAGGCGATCGACGGCAAACCGGTCAAGGTGCTGTACCATGCGCCGAAGAACGGCTTCTTTTTCACCATCGATCGCGCCACGGGCAAGCTGATCGATGCCAAGCCCTTCGTCGACGGCATCAACTGGGCGACGGGCTACGACCTCAAGACCGGGCGCCCGATCGAGACTCCTGAGTCCCGCTTCTACAAGACCGGCAAGCCCTTCATCGCGATCCCCGGGGCATTGGGCGCGCATAACTGGCATCCGATGAGCTACAATCCGGCGACGGGCCTGGTCTATATTCCCGCGCAGCAGATCCCGCAGGGCTATCTCCAGGACATGACCGAGCTCGACAAGCGCAAGGTCGTCGGGTTCAACATCGGCACGACGCTGACCGGCACGATGCTGCCCGACGACAAGGCGGCCTTCCGCGCCGCGGTCGCGGCGACCACCGGCCGCCTCGTCGCTTTCGACCCGCGCACCGGCAAGGTCGCGTGGAGCGTCGACCATCCCGCCGCGTGGAACGGCGGCACGATGACCACCGCGGGCAATCTCGTCTTCCAGGGCACCAGCACCGGCCGCTTCCGCGCCTACACCGCCGACACCGGCCGGCAATTGCTCGACCTCGACATGCAGTCGGGGATCGTCAGCGCGCCCTCGACCTTCCGCGTCGGCGGCGTGCAGTACGTCGCCTTCATGACCAGCAAGGGCGGCGCCTTCCCGCTCGTCGCCGGGGTCGCGGGCGGGGTGACGCGCAAGGTGCCGAACATCCCGCGCCTCGTCGTGCTCAAGATCGGCGGCACCGCCAAGCTTCCCGCGCCGCCCACCGCCCCCCCGCTCGCCTGGAACCCGCCGCCGCAGTTCGGCACGCCGGCGCAGGTCGCCGCGGGCAAGGCGCATTTCGGGCGCTATTGCATCGTCTGTCACGGCGACAGCGCGATCGGCAACGGCTTCACCCCCGACCTGCGCGTCTCGGGCGCGCTCGCCAATGCCGATGCGTGGAAGGGCGTCATCCTCGACGGCGCGCTCAAGGACCGCGGCATGGTGAGCTTCGCCAACGTCCTGACGCGCGCCGATGCCGAGGCGATCCGCGCCTATGTCATCGACCGCTCGATCTGGACCAAGGCCAATCTGGCCGACAGCGCGGCGCCGATGGGACGCTGATTGCTGCTTTTTTAGGCAATGTCGTTGCGCCGCTGCCCACCCCTTGGGCAGCGGCGCAATTTGCTTTCAAATTTCTTACCGAAAGCTTGCGATTCGGCAATTGGCACGGCTTTTGATTGGTGCAACATGACGGGGCCTCGCAGCGACTCAGGTGGTGCGAACCGGACAGGCGGGCCTGATCCGGCTTTGGCTGCGGGCATCGATAAAAACCCAAGCGGGGGACAAGACGCGTGAAGAAGATTGAGGCGATCATCAAGCCGTTCAAGCTCGACGAAGTGAAGGAAGCGCTGCACGAGGTCGGGGTCAGCGGCATCACCGTCACCGAGGCCAAGGGCTTCGGTCGGCAGAAGGGCCATACCGAACTGTATCGCGGCGCCGAATATGTCGTCGACTTCCTGCCCAAGGTGAAGCTGGAGGTCATCGTCGAGGACAGCATGGCCGAGCGCGTGGTCGAGGCGATCGCCGCCGCCGCGCAGACCGGCCGCATCGGCGACGGCAAGATCTTCGTCATCCCGGTCGAGACCGCGCTGCGCATCCGCACCGGCGAGCGCAACGAGGACGCGCTCTAGACCCTTTCGCTCTCCAACCTGTTCAACAAGACCGGGGTCGCCCCGGACATCATCGCAAGAAGGAAGTTCAGACCATGGCCACCAAGCCCAAGGATATCGTCGCACGCATCAAGGACAATGACATCGAGTGGGTGGACCTCCGCTTCACCGATCCCAAGGGCAAGTGGCAGCACCTGACCATGTGCGCCGGCGTGATCGACGAGGATTCGCTCGAGGACGGCCTGATGTTCGACGGCTCGTCGATCGAGGGCTGGAAGGCCATCAACGAGTCCGACATGATCCTGAAGCCCGATCTCGAAGCGGTCTATGACGATCCCTTCTCGGCGACGCCGATGATGGTGATTTTCTGCGACATCGTCGAACCGTCGACCGGCGAAGGCTATGCCCGCGACCCGCGCACGACCGCGAAGCGCGCCGAGGCCTATGTCGCCTCGACCGGCGTCGGCGACACCGTCTATGTCGGCCCCGAGGCCGAATTCTTCATGTTCGACGACGTCCGCTTCGAGACCGGCTACAACAAGTCGGGCTTCGAGATCGACGACATCGAACTGCCGACGAACACCGGTCGCAGCTATGAGGGCGGCAACCTCGCCCACCGTCCGCGCGCCAAGGGCGGCTATTTCCCCGTCGCGCCGGTCGACAGCGCGGTCGACATCCGCGCCGAGATGGTCTCGACGATGCTCGAAATGGGCCTGCCGTGCGACAAGCATCACCATGAGGTCGCGGCCGCGCAGCACGAACTGGGCCTGACCTTCGGCACGCTGACCCAGACCGCCGACCGCATGCAGATTTACAAATATGTCGTCCACCAGGTCGCGCATGCTTACGGCAAGACCGCGACCTTCATGCCCAAGCCGATCAAGGACGACAACGGCAGCGGCATGCACACCCACATCTCGATCTGGGAAAAGGGCAAGCCGCTTTTCGCCGGCAACGGCTATGCGGGCCTCAGCGACATGTGCCTCTATTTCATCGGCGGCGTCGTGAAGCATGCCAAGGCGCTCAACGCCTTCACCAACCCGACGACGAACAGCTACAAGCGTCTTGTCCCCGGCTTCGAAGCGCCGGTGCTGCTCGCTTATTCGAGCCGCAACCGCTCGGCCTCGTGCCGCATCCCTTACGGCGCGGGCGCCAAGGCGAAGCGCGTCGAATTCCGCTTCCCCGACGCGATGGCCAACCCCTATCTCTGCTATTCGGCGTTGCTGATGGCGGGCCTCGACGGCATCGCGAACAAGATCCACCCGGGCGACCCGATGGACAAGAATCTCTACGACCTGCCGCCCGAGGAACTGGCCGAAGTCCCGACCGTCTGCGGCTCGCTTCGCGAAGCGCTCGATGCCCTGCTTGCCGACCACGACTTCCTGCTCAAGGGCGACGTCTTCACCAAGGACCAGATCGAAGCCTATGTCGAACTGAAGTGGGACGAGGTCTATCGCGTCGAACAGACCCCGAGCCCGGTCGAGTTCGATATGTATTACAGCGCCTGATCCCTCGGGTCAGCGACGCGTAAGAAGGGCGTCCGGTCTGGGGGGACCGGGCGCCCTTTTCCTTTGCGCAGCAGTGCCGTCGCAAAGACATTGGTAACGCTCCCGATCCAAGCTAGATAGCGACCATTCAGGGGGAGTTTCATCGTGCGTTTGTTTGCCGCTTTTCTGGCCGGTTCCTGCCTGGCGCTGTCCGCGCCCGCCTTCGCCGCCCAGACGCCCGCCTATGCGGCGCCGGCCGACTGGGTGGTGCCCAATGCGGGGCCGCTGCCGCAGGGCGACGCCGCGACGCCCTGGCTGCTCAGCGACCAGCAGATTTTGATCGAGGCCGACAAGCGTTCGACCTTCAGCGACCATGCCTATCGCATCCAGTCGGCCGAGGCGCTGCGCAATTGGGACGATCTGCAATTCGTCTGGCATCCCGACCGCGACGACCTGATCGTCCACAAGATCGAACTGCTGCGCGGCGGCCAGACGATCGACCTGCTCGGTCAGGGGCTGAAGCTCACCGTTCTGCGGCGCGAGCGCGATTTCGAGCAGAAGACGATCGACGGCCTGCTGACCGGCACGGCATCGATCGAGGATTTGCGCGTCGGCGATACCGTGCGTTTTTCGGCGACGATCGTCGAACGCAGCGACGTGCTGGCGGGCAACAGCGAGGCGATGGTCGATGTACAGGCCAAGCCGTCGACGATCGCGCAGGGTTCAGTGCGCGTGCTGTGGCCGCGCGCGCTGCCGATGAAATGGAAGGCGTTCGGCAAGGGCCTGGCGCCGGTCGAGGCCGATCGCGGCAGCTATCACATCCTGACCCAGAGCGATCCGGTAATCAAACAGGACGAAATGCCCGAGGATGCGCCGATGCGCTACCGGCGCTCGCCGGGGCTGGAGTTTTCGACCTTCGCCTCGTGGAGCGACCTGTCGCGCACCACCGCGCCGCTGTACCGGACCGCCGGCACGATCGAGGCGGGCGGCACGCTGGCGGCCGAGATCGACAAGATCGCCAAGGCGAGCACCGACCCGCGCACGCGCGCGGCACTGGCGCTGGCCTTCGTGCAGAACGAGATCCGCTATCTCTTCAACGGCCTCGCCAACGGCAATTATGTGCCGCAGGCGCCCGAGGAAACCTGGACGCTGCGCTATGGCGATTGCAAGGCCAAGACGATGCTGCTGCTCGCCATGCTCGACACGCTCGGCGTCGCGGCGCAGCCCGCGCTCGTCAGCTCGCAGGCCGGCGACCTGCTGCCCGGCCGCCTGCCCGCGCTCGGCGCCTTCGACCATGTCGTCGTCCAGGCCCGCATCGGCGATACCGACTATTGGCTCGACGGCACGACCGCGGGCACGCATGTCGACGATCTGGCCGACGTGCCCCCCTTCCGTTTCGTCCTCCCCGTCGCCGCGGCGGGCGCCGACCTGCTGCCGCTGCCGGTGCGCAAGCCGGCGCGCCCCGACATCGCGATGACGGTTGCCTATGACCAGTCGGCGGGGCTCGCCTTTCCGCCGCTGTTCGACCTGTCCTTCACGATGCGCGGCGCCCTGGCGGCACGGATCGCCGGCATGAAGGACATGACGACGCCCGAGCAGATGCGCGACCTGACGCGCCGCGCGCTCGGCGGCTTCGTCGATGGCGGCAGCATCCATACCCGCTCGATCGACGTCGACGAGGCGGCGGGCACCGCGACCATTCGCGCCTCGGGCATCGGCAGCCTCGCGTGGAAGCGCGACGAACCGCGCCCCTATATCGGCCTCGACGGGCTGGTTGCCGATTTCGACATCAAGGCGGACCGCACACGCACCGCCTGGCGCGACATTCCGTTCGCCGGCGGCGAGTCGAGCCTGATCGTTCACAAGTTCAGCCTCAAGCTGCCCGCGCGCGCGGGCTATGCGATGGAAGGCGATGCCGACGCCGACATGGTGATCGCGGGTATCGCGATGAAGCGCGAGGCGCAGCTCAGCGGCAATCGCGTCGAACAGACCGAAACCGTCTGGTCCACCGGCGCCGAGGTGCCTGCCAGCCAGCTGCCCGCGGCGCGCGCGCAGGTCACCGCGGCCAGGAAGCGCATGTTCCAGCTTCGCGCCCCTGCGGGCTTCCCCTCGCCCGCCGAAGAAATCGCCGCGGCACGCAAGGACAAAAGGCTCGCACCTCTGCTCGCCGCCTATCAGAAAGCGATCGACGACGACCCCCAAGAGGTCGCGGGCTATCTCAACCGCGCCACCTTCAACATCCAGATTTTCGAGCTGCGCGCCGCGCTGCCCGATCTCGATCAGGCGATCGCGCGGGCGGGCGATGTCGACACCTATCTCAGCCGGTCGGGCGTCTATAGCCGGCTCGGCGATTTCAAAAAGGCGCTCGCCGACGCCGACGAGGCGCTGGCGCTCGATCCGGGGTCCGAAGATGCGCTGGCATGGAAGACCTCGGTGCTCGCCGAGATGAAACGCTATGACGAGGCGATCGCGCTCGCCGACGAACAGCTCGGCATCGCCAAGGACAAACGCGGCTGGACGTCGACCAAGGCCAATGTGCTGGGCAAGGCCGGGCGCGCCGAGGAAGGCGTGACCCTGCTCACCGCCGCGCTCGCCGAGCGGCCGGGCGACGCCAATCTGCTCAACGAGCTGTGCTGGCTCAAGGGCACAAGGTCGATCCAGCTCGACACCGCGCTCAAGGATTGCACGCGCGCGATCGAACTGACCGATACGCCGGCGTCGGTGCTCGACAGCCGCGCGCTCGTCTATTACCGTCTCGGCCGCATGGACGAGGCGCGCGCCGACCTCGACGCCGCGCTCAAGATCAGTCCCGACCTGCCCGCCTCGCTCTATATGCGCGCGATCGTCCGCCTGCGCGGCAACGATCGCGAAGGCGCGCAGGCGGACCTTGCGCTGGCGCGGTTGCAGCATGGCCGCATCGACGCCGAATATGCGGGTTACGGGATCGTCCCGTAAGCGGAGCGTCGCCTAGCGCACCATCATGCCGCGCTTGGCGACCGCGACGAAGCTGCCCGCGATCAGCGCGACCGCGAGCACCGCGATGACGTCGAGCGATGCGAGCGGCGCGTTCCAGCCGAGCGCGTCGAACGCCGCCCAGGGCAACAGCACCGCGCAGGCGATCAGGAATGCCCAGGACGCGCCCTCCAGCCCCAGCTGGCGGTCGAACTCGTCATAGGACCGCATCCAGTACCAGGAGAGCAGGCTGACCGCGATCAGCACCGCGAGCGCCGCCAGCGCCACGCCGGGCGCGACGATTCCGGCCGCGAAGTCGGGCGTGCGCGCGAGCGCGAGCAGCAGCAGCGTCACCCCGATCCAGCCCATGTAGAGCGCGGAACTCAAGAGCTTCGGGCGGTCTTCGACCAACTCCTCGGCATCGCCGACGTTCAGCACCTGCGCCCCGGCGCGCGGCGCCGCGAGCCCGAAACCGATCATCGCGCTGATCAACACGAACAGGATCCCGATCCCGCCGAGCGCGATGCGCGACGGCCCCATCGCCGCCAGCAGTCCGCCGCCCGCCGCCCACAGCGCGAGCGACACACTGCCCGCGCCCACCGCGGCGCCGATCAGCGCGCTGACCCCCGCCTTTTTCCATTTGCGCTTCCGCTCGTCGGTCATTGCCGCGTTCATCCTTCGTCCTCCGGCTTCCAGTTATCGATAAACAGCGCGCGCACCTCGACCCCGAACAGCGTCGCCATGCGTAGCGCGAGCGGCAGGCTGGGGTCATATTTGTCGGTTTCGACGGCGTTGATCGTCTGCCGCGACACCTGCAACCGGCGCGCCAGTTCGCCCTGGCTCCACCCTGCCGCCTCGCGATGATCGCGCACCCGATTTTCCAACCGCCGTTCCCTTGCCTGTCAAGAACTCTTTACAGACCGGCGAGCGTGCCTGTCAAGAGCTCTTGACATTATCCCCTTTACATACGTAACGAAACCGCGTAAAAGCGTGGAATGAGCAATAAGCCCCAAACCATCGCACAATTCTTCAAGCGGTTTCCCAGCGAAGAAGCTTGCCTCAATCACCTGTTCGATGTCCGTTTCGGGCAGGGCTTCGAGTGCCCGCGTTGCGAGCGCGCTTCCAAATGGTTCCGCATCAAAGCCGAGCGTGCCTATTCGTGCCAGTGGTGCGGTCATCACCTGCACCCGACCGTTGGCACCCCGTTTGAAAAGACGCGGACCCCTCTGCAATCGTGGTTCTACGCGATCTTCCTGTTCACGACGACGCGCAACGGGGTCGCCGCCAAGGAATTGCAGCGCCAGCTAGGCGTCACATACAAGACCGCGTGGCGCATGGCCGACCTTATCCGCAAGCACATGGGCGACGTTGACGGCGACGTGCTGATCGGCGGCGAAGGCAAGGAAGTCGAGATTGACGAAACGCTGATCGGCGGCAAGCGCACCGGCGTTGGTGCAGGCAACTATCGCGACAACAAGACCGTTCTGCTCGGCATGGTATGAGGATCAGCGTGCAATAGGCACCCCCTTCGTGGGGTGATCGGCGTGCAAAAAGGACCCCTTCATCCCGGGGATTTAGTCGGCCGACTGGTTTTGATCAGTTGGCGAGAACGGGATGTTGATCGTGGAGACAGTGGTTC
>JAEULK010000062.1 GCA_016793775.1 Sphingopyxis sp.
ATGGTCGAACGCTGCTTCAACAAGCTCAAGAACGCCCGCAGACTGGCAACCCGCTACGACAAAACCGCCGCCAGCTATCTCGGCTTCATCCACATCGTCTCAATCCGCCTGTGGATGCGCCAATTTGTCAACGCCTCCTAGCCATGCGCTGCAAACGGTCGGCTAGCCCGGCGGTTGCCTCTTGCACGTCGCGAGCGCCGGGTTCGCTGCCCGGCGCCGTTTCGAAATGGTGCGATGTAACAAGCTGCGTCCAGCACCTTTTTCGACTGCAGCATCCATTCGGCTCACCGCTCGTTGACTGCGGACCGCCATGTAAGGGAGCCGTCGCATGACCGACTGGATTACGGACCTCGTCGAGACGATGGGCTATGCGGGGATCGTCCTTCTCATGTTTCTCGAGAATGTCTTTCCGCCGATCCCGTCGGAGGTCATCATGCCGCTCGCGGGCTTCGGCGCCGCCGATGGACGCTACAGCCTGCCGTTGGTGATAGTCGCAGGACTTGCCGGAACGCTTCTCGGTGCGCTCTTCTGGTACATGATCGCGCGCAGGATCGGCGACGAACGGCTTCGCCGCTGGGCTGACCACCATGGGCGCTGGATCACGCTCAGCGGCGACGATATCGCGCGCATCGAGCGCTGGTTCTGCCGCCACGGCACATGGGCGGTGCCGCTCGCTCATCTCGTCCCCGGACTTCGCACGCTCATTTCGATCCCGGCGGGCATCTTCGCGATGCCGCCGACGCGCTTCCTTCTGCTGTCGGCGCTCGGCGCAGGCGTCTGGACGGGAGCGCTCGCGATCGCGGGATATCTACTCGCCGAGCGCTTCGAAGGCGTCGAGACGTGGGTCGGTCCGGCAAGCACAGCGATCATGGCGGCGCTCTTCGCTTATTATGTCTGGCGCGTGATCCGGTTCAAGCCGGGCGGCGCCAGCTGATTATTTCTGACCGGCCGCGGACGAGACCGGCGATCGCATCGCGAGTGCGTGAGGGCCGGAGATGCGCCACACCGTGTTCGAGAGATCGTCGGCGATCCAGAGCGCGCCGCGCGCCGCGTCCCAGGTGACGCCGACCGGGCGACCGCGCGCTTTGCCGTCCTTGATGAAGCCGGTCACGAAATCCTTCGGCTTGCCGGCAGGACGTCCGTTGGCGAAGGGGATGAAGCTGACCTTGTAGCCGGCGAGAGTCTGGCGGTTCCAGCTGCCATGCTCTCCAACGAAGGCGCCCGTCTCATAGCCCGGGAGCCCGCCTTCGGTCGCAAAGCTCAGCCCGAGCGGCGCGACGTGCGAACCGAGCGCATAGTCTGGAGTAACAGCGGTCCTGACGAGCTCAGGCTTCTGCGGATGAACGCGCGGGTCGGGATGGCGTCCCCAATAGCTGTAGGGCCAGCCGTAGAAAGCGCCCTCGCGCACCGAGGTCAGATAATCGGGTACGAGCTCGGCGCCAAGCTCGTCGCGTTCGTTCACGACCGCCCAGAGGATGTTCGACGATGGCTCGATGGCGAGGGCGGTCGGGTTGCGGATGCCCGAGACGAAGATGCGGCTCGCGCCGGTAGCGGCATCGACTTCCCAGATGACGGCGCGATCTTCCTCGATGCTCATCCCCCGCTCGCCGATATTGCTGTTCGAGCCGATGCCGACATAAAGTTTCGACCCGTCGGCGCTCGCGGCGAGCGATTTTGTCCAGTGATGATTGACCGCTGCCGGGAGCTTGGTCACTTCCTCGCCTTTGCCAGCGATGCGCGTTGCGCCCGGCGTGTAGGCGAAGCGCAGCAGCGCACCCTGGTTGGCGACATAAAGGTTGTTCCCGACGAGCGCGAGGCCATAGGGCGCATCGAGATCCTCGATGAAGCTGGTACGAAGTTCGGGTTTGCCGTCGCCATTCGCGTCGCGCAGCAAGGTGATGCGGTCGCCGCCCTTCACCGAGGATTTTCCGAGGCTCTTGATATAGCCCGCGATCACATCCTTCGGGCGGAGCTTCGGCGCATGGCCGCCGGACCCTTCGGCGACGAGGATATCGCCATTTGGGAGCACGAGGATCTGGCGCGGAATCTTGAGGTCCGTCGCGACCGGCACGATCGTGAAACCGGCGGGAACGGTCGGAAGCTCGCCGTTCCATCCTGCAGGCTTGGCGATCTTCATGGGTGGGACGAGCGTCTCGTCGATCTTCGGCAGGCTCGGGCTGGTGCCCGTCTGGTCGAGTTTTTCATCGCCTTTGCCGCAGCCGGCGAGCGCGGCCGCTAGCGCCGCCGCAGCGACGAGGCCAAGCGAGGTCTGGCGGTTCATGCGCGGGGCTCCTTCGCTGCGTGGAGAAGCCAGGCGGCGGCAATCGCTGCAAGTGTGGATAGGACCGAGAGGGTCACGCCGGCCGTGCCGACCGAACTCCAGGCATCCTGGCTATGCTTGAAGGCGTTCACGAGGCCCGCGATCCACATAACGAGGATCAGGAGGAAATAGGCGAGGGCGGGGGTTCGCGTGGGCAGCTTCCGGCGGCGGAGGAAGGCTATCGCGGACCACAGGAGCACGGGAGCCCCGAATATCAGCCCGCCCGTGATCAACCAGGCCGAGAAATTGCTCCACTGCATCTCGGCGCTGTTGAGATAGGTGATGTCGGAAAGGAGCGCGCTGCTGAACAGGGCGACCGGAAAGGCGAGGAGAATGGCGTGCAGCGGATGGGGCGCGTGTCGGCGATAGGGCGGGTCGGTGAGAGGCGATGGGGCCGTTGCCATATTGATCTCCATGCACGCCCCCGTCTGGATAATGCGCCGACCGCCCAATAGTTTCCCGGAACCCGCGCGCCGGGCGCGACGTTGGCAATTGGATGGATCCGTCCTCGATTCCTTATTGTGGTCCCGCGCCGATCCCGGCTGACTGGATGCTGCGCTGCAATCTCGATCCCGGGCTGTTGGCGGCGCTGGGCGCCGCGGCGCTGATGGCGTGGCGATGGAAAGCGCGCGGTCCCTTCTGGGCCGGGTTCGCGCTGATCGCCCTGCTGTTCGTGTCGCCGCTATGCGCCCTGTCGTCGGCGCTCTTCTCGGTGCGCGTCGCGCACCATATCATCTTGACCGCGGTTGCGGCTCCGCTGTTCGCGTTCGGCCTGCCGCGGCTTCGGCCGCGCGGCGGTGCGCCGCTATGGGCCGCCGCGCACATCCTCGCCTTCTGGGTCTGGCACGCGCCGGCGCCCTATGCTCTCGCGCTGGCGAGTGACGGCGCCTTCTGGTTGATGCAGCTTTCGTTGCTCGCGACCGCGTTCGGCTTCTGGGCTTCGCTCCGCTCGTCGTCGCCGCCGCTCGCGATCGGTCTGCTGCTTGCCATGATGGTGCAGATGGGGCTGCTCGGAGCGCTCATCACCTTCGCGGGCACGCCCCTCTATGCGCCCTATCTCGCGACGACGATGGCCTGGGGGCTGGCGCCGCTCGAAGATCAGCAACTGGCGGGGCTCATTATGTGGGCTCCTGCCGCGGCTCTTTATCTCGGCGCGGCGCTCTGGACCGGGTGGCGCCTCTTCGGCGAGCCGCCCCCGGCGGCAGCATGATCGAGGCGATCCAGGCGTGGGCGGCGCGTTATGCCGCCGACCGCCGCTACTCGCCCGTCGGACAGCTATTCCACTGGACGATGGCCGCGCTCATCCTCTTCCAGCTCGGCTGGGGCTGGCGCATGAGCCGCATCGACGCGGGTGGCGACAAGCTGGAGGCGTTTCGGGTTCATGCCGAACTCGGCCTGCTGATGCTCGTGCTTGCTGCGCTGCGCGCGATCTGGCGGATGATCGTGCCGGGTCCCATCAACGATGCCGACCGGCTGGGCTGGCAGACGGTCGCAGCCTATGTGACGCACATACTCTTTTACGTCTGCTTTTTCGGTCTGCCGCTCTCGGGCTGGGCGATGTGGTCGGTGGTCGGCGGCGAGCCGCTCGAAGTGGCGGGGCTCCTTCCCTGGCCGCACATGCCCTTCGACAGTCTGGAAAAAGGCATTCAGTGGTGGATTCTCGACTGGGCGGAGGGAATCCATGCGCTCCTGATCATTCTCCTCGTCGCGATGATCCCGCTGCACGTCGGCGCGGCTCTGAAACATCATTTCTGGGATCGGCACGACGTGCTGCGGGGGATGTTGCCCGAGCTTCCGGAGGATGGGGCGGAAAGGACGCCGCATGACGGGACACCGCCGCAAGCTCGGCGTCCGAGAGCAGGCGGCTGACGCGGCGCATCTCGCCTAGCGGGTCATTGTTGCGCTTCGCTTCGCGCCACGCGCGAAGCTGACCCGCGATATAAGCGGCGGACTGACCGGCCAGCGGCGGATTGGCGGCATCGCCCACGCCGCCCACACCGTGGCACGAGGCGCAGGACGGCAATCCCCGCGCGGGATCGCCCTCGTCGTAGATGCGCGCACCCGCCGGACTGCCGGCTTCGACGGGCCACGCCGCGGGCCTGATCGCCGCGTAGAATGCCGACACTTTCGATCGGTCGCCGTCGCCGAGTTTGCGGGCGATCTCGCGCATCGCGGCATGCTCGCGGCGACCATTTGCATAATCGTCGAGCTGCCGATGGAGATAGCCCGCGTCGAGTCCGGCAAGGCGCGGCGCGTCGCGCCCGTCGCCTTCGCCCTGCAGCCCGTGACAGGTGAAGCAGGCCGCTTCGGCGCCCGCATCGCCCCCGCTCATCGCGATCGTCTCGCCCGTCGCGCGGAAGCGATCGGGCGGTGCGGGCGCTTGGCATGCGGACAGGAGGAACAGGAGGAGGAGGAGGAGGGGGGCTTTGCGCACGCTTCGGGAACCAATGGCCGCGCGAGGTGGTTCCCAAAGCGAAACGAGGACGGTGAACGGCTATGAAAGGGGGCGCTGCGATTTCGGTCTTGATGCTGCTCGGCGCCTGCGCGCCCGCCCCGGTTGAAACGGCACCCGCCGACACGGACGCCGTCGCGCGCGGCCGCGACGCAGCGGCGCGCCTCGGTTGCGGCGCCTGCCATGATATGCCCGGGATCGCTTGGCCGAAAGGACGCGTGGGACCGCCGCTCGCGGGCTTCGGCGCCCGCCCGCTGATCGCTGGCCGCCTCCCCAATCGCGCGCCCCAACTTGCCGCCTTCGTCACCGACGCGCCGGCAATGGTGCCGGGGACCGCGATGCCCGCGATACCAATGAAAAGAGCTGAAGCTGACGATATCGCCGCTTGGCTGCTGAGCCTCGATGACTGAGCGAACACTGCCTTCCGAAGGCTGGCCGCCCGCCGTCCTCGATCCCGCCGGCCCTTATTCGGAGCCTGTGACCCTGCTTGCCTGGGTGCTGCTTGTCGGCGGAACCGTGATATTGGCGATCGTGGTTGGCGCTCTCTGGATAGCGCTGCGCGGATCGCCTCGGCTCAAGACGCGGCTTGGCGGCGAGAAGGCGATCTGGATCCTGGGATTTGCCTTCCCCTCGGTCGTGCTCACGGGCCTGCTCGTATGGGGCCTATTGCTCACCAGTTCGCTTTCGGCGGCACGCGTTCCCGTGGGCGCCATGCGCGTGAAGATCATCGGCGAGATGTGGTGGTGGCGGGTCCATTATCAGGATGGGCAGGGCCGCGAGACGCTGCGCGACGCAAACGAGCTCCACATCCCGGTAGGGCAGCCCGTCCTGCTCGAACTCGAAGCGGCCGACGTCATCCACAGCTTCTGGGTGCCGCGGCTCGGGGGCAAGATGGACATGATCCCGGGGCGCACCAATCGCCTGCTGATCGAGGCCGATGCGCCGGGTGTCTACAAGGGGCAATGCGCCGAATATTGCGGCGGTCCGCACGCGCTGATGGGTTTCGTGGTCGTGGCGCACACCCCGGCAGACTTTGCGCGCTGGCAGGCTTCGCGGCTCCCGTCGCAAGGCGCGGGCGGCGAGGGGCTTGCGCTTTTTCTGTCGAGCGGATGCGCTGCCTGTCACACGATCCGCGGCACGCCGGCGCGCGGGCTTGCCGGTCCGGATCTGACGCATGTCGGCTCGCGCAGGACGCTGGGCGCGGGCATATTGCCCAATAATCCGGGGACGATGGCGGGCTGGGTCGCCGACAGCCAGGCGATCAAGCCCGCGAACCGTATGCCCGCCTATCACCAGTTCAGCGGCGAGGAACTGCAGGCGCTCACCGCCTATATGGTCTCGCTCAAATGAGATCGGAAACGGGGTTCGATCCCGCGCTTTATGACCGCTTCCCGACCCGGGACGAGCGACCGAGGGAAGAGGAAGAGGACCTCCGCCGTATCTGGTGCAAGCCCAAGGGCTGGGAATATCTGTTCGCGGTCAACAATAATTATATCGGCATCTATTATCTCGGAACCGCCTTTCTCTTTTTCCTGATGGCGGGGGTGCTCGCGCTGCTCATGCGTGCGCAACTCGCCGCGCCGATGCTCGAGATCCTGCCGCAGGGCACCTATAATCAGGTCTTCACCATGCACGGCACGGTGATGATGTTCCTCTTCGCAGTGCCCGCGGTCGAGGCGGCAGGCGTGCTCCTGCTCCCGCAGATGCTCGCGGCGCGCGATCTGCCGTTCCCGCGGCTGTCCGCCTATGCCTTCTGGGCCTATGCCGTCGGCGGACTTTGTTTTTTCGCTTCGATCTTCGTCGGGCTCGCGCCCGACGGCGGCTGGTTCATGTATCCGCCGCTGACGTCCAAGGCCTATTCGCCGGGAATCAACACCGACTTCTGGCTGCTCGGCATCGGCTTCATCGAGATCAGCGCGATCGCGGGGGCGATCGAGATCATCGTCGGCGTGCTGCGGACGCGCGCGCCCGGCATGCGCCTCGACAGGATGCCGATCTTCGCCTGGGCGATGCTCGTCTTCGCAGTGATGATCGTGATCGCCTTTCCGAGCATCATTCTCGGCACCTTGCTGCTCGAGATCGAGCGCGCGTTCGGCTGGCCCTTCTTCGACGCGACGCGCGGCGGAGACCCCTTGCTCTGGCAGCATCTCTTCTGGTTTTTCGGCCACCCCGAGGTCTATATCATCTTCCTGCCCGCCGCCGGGATGATGAGCATGATCGTCGCGACCGTCGCGGGCGAGAGGCTCGTCGGCTACCGGCTCATCGTCCTTGCGATGATCGCGACGGGTTTCATCAGTTTCGGCGTGTGGGCGCATCATATGTTCACCACCGGCATGCCACCGATGACGACGGGCTTCTTCTCGGCCGCCTCGATGGCGGTCAGCGTGCCGGCGGGCATCCAGGTCTTCTCGTGGATCGCGACGCTCGCGATCGGCAAGCCGAAGTTCAATGCGCCCGGCCTCTTCGTGATGGGCAGCATCGTCATTTTCGTGACGGGGGGTCTGACGGGTGTAATGGTAGCGATGGTGCCCTTCGACTGGCAGGCGCACGATAGCTATTTCATCGTCGCGCACCTCCATTATGTCCTGATCGGCGGCATGGTCTTTCCGCTGTTCGCCGCCTTCTATTACTGGATTCCGATGGTGAGCAAGCGGGCGCTGTCGGAGCGGCTCGCGAAATGGGTGTTCGGCCTCATGTTCCTCGGCATGAATGTCGCCTTCCTGCCGATGCATCTGGCGGGGCTGCAGGGCATGCCGCGCCGCGTCTACACCTATCTGCCGGGGCAGGGTCTCGAACTTCCCAACCTCATATCGACGATCGGCGCTTTCATGCTCGGGCTCGGTGTGCTCCTCTTCCTCGTCGACCTGGCGCGCAATTTCCGGCTCGCGCCGGGCGAGGGCAATGCCGGAAATGTCTATGGTGGCGGCACGCTCGAATGGTTGCCGAGCGAGCTCTACTCGACGCGCTCGATCCCGGTCGTCACGAGCCGCGAGCCCTTGTGGGACGATCCTGCGCTCGCGGATGAGGTCGAGCAGGGCCGCTATTTCCTCCCGCGCTCGGCGACAGGCCGTCGCGAGACGATCGTCACCAGCCCGCTGCTCGCCGAGCCCCAATATCTGCAGATCATGCCGGGGCCGTCGCCATGGCCCTTCGCCGCCGCGATCTTTACCGCGGGCTTCTTCCTCGCGCTGACGGTGCAGGCCTATATGTTCGCATCGGTAAGCGGCGTCCTCGCGGTGATCTCGGCACTGCGATGGCTTTGGGAAACCGACCGGCCGGTCGAAATCGAGGGTGTCGACATTGGCGCCGACATCCGCGTCCCGACCTACGTTACCGGGCCGTCGAGCCATGGCTGGTGGGCGATGGTCATCCTGCTGGTCGTGATGGGCATGATCTTTCTCATGGCGCTGTTCAGCCTTGCCTTCCTGTCCTCGAACCAGCCGGGCTTCTGGCGGCCGCCGCCGCCCCTCGGCGAGGCGATAGCGATCCTGGGGCTCTACGCTGTCGCAATCGGTCTCGCGCTCACGGCACGCGCAGGCCTTCGACGCTCGCCCTTCTGGTCGGTATTCGCGCTTCTTTTGTCTGCGGCGGTTTCGAGTGCGGCGCTTGGCTTGGATTACGTGAGTTGGTCGAGTAGCGAACTTGATCCCACTGCGAGCGGGCAGGGGGCTGTCGTCTATGCGCTGCTGGCCCTTCAGGCATGCGCAGCGGCGATTGCAATCTTGATGGCGCTTTACTGCGCGGCGCGTGCTGCGCGCGGCCTTGTCCCGCAGCCTAGGAACAACAGCATCGACCTCGCGATGCTCTTTTTCGTCTACACCGCGGCACAGGGGGTGACGGGCGCACTCGTATCGCGACTGGTCGGCGCTGGCGGATGAAGAGCTGGTTCATCATGATGGGCGGTCTCGTCCTGTGGGCCGTACATTTCTTCCTCCTCTACCTCCTCGCCGAGTTCGGAGGCAGCGGACCCGGCATACGCCTCGCGGCATCGCTCTTGACCTTGGTTATTCTCGGCGGCGTGGCATGGATGTTCGTAGCGGTGCGGCATAAAACGTCCGGCGATCCCTTCGCGCGGTGGCGACGGCGTGCCGCCATGCTGGCGCTGGCGTTCGGCGGGCTCGGTATCGTCTTTCAATATTTGCCCATCCTGCTCGTTGATCGATAGGGCGGCGGGAACGTGGGCCGCGCCGGATCGGGCCGGTGGCCAGATTCGGGAGTAGGATGGATGCAGCTGATCGAGGCGATTGCGAGGTGCGAGGAAGAGCTGCGGGCCGCGATGCTGGCCGGCGATGTCGAGGCACTGGAGCGGCTGCTTGCGGAGGACATGATCTTCGTCGATCAACAGGGGGTCAGGCGATCGCGCGGGGACGACATCGCGGCACACCGTTCGGGCCTGCTCGACCTGAGTTCACTCGACTTTCGCGGCGACCGCCGCATTTGGTCCCACGGTGACGTGGCGAGCGTCGTCGTAACGGCCGATGTCGCGGGAACCTATGGTGGCGCGGCTTTCGTCGGGACTTTTGCCTATCTCCGGCTCTGGAGGCAGCAGGGCGACTGTTGGCAGATTATTCTCGCTCAATGCACGGCTTGTGCCTCGTCGGAGCTGTGATCGAAGTCTGCCTCGGGGAGGTTGAGCGCGGCATCTGTCGAGCGCGCTCTGGCCTCGCAAGCTCGGCCAGGGGTCGCACGGATGTAGGGCCGCGCGTGCACACTTGCCTCGCTTCTTGCCGGTGCGGGCGCGCGCTTTCACGGCGGGCAAGCCGCGCTGCGCGCGGCTCCGGCCACGGCTCCGCCGCGTCCGACCCGCCGCTCCCGCCCGCACGCCGCCCCGGCTGCGGCTCCGGCAAGAGTGCGGCTTTCGGCACTTCGGGCCAGCGTTCTCGCTGCCAAGGTCAATCCGGCCTGGCGCGAAGCTTGCGGCGGATCGTTTTCAGCGCATTCTCGAGACCTTGCGAGCGATATCCGCCTTCCGGCGTTTCACGATCGAACAGGGCGCCGTCGTCATCCCGGCCAAGCAAGAATTCAAGCGCTTCGACAAGGTCCTGATCCATGGTTGTTCTTCCCGTCACCGCGCCAGCGTCACCGATATGGGACAATGATCTGAGTAATGCTTGGTGCCCGACCCGTAGAGCGTCTCGGCAAAGCTCAGCATGTCCGCGCCGGCGCGCCGGTCAAGGACGATATGATCGATGAAACTGTCGTAGCGCGGATCGCACTTCGGTCCCGTCGCGGCATCTGCGAGACGGAGATCGGCGTTCAAGGGCGTGCCATCATCGAGCTCGGACCAGACGCGGTCGGCTGCAAGGCCGAGCCTGCGGTTCCAGTCGCCGAGCAGGGCGAAGCGCACAGGCGCCTCGGCAGCCGCATCGACCCACGCCTCGAGCGCGGGGATCTGCTCGGACAGGATCGGGCACGCCTTGGCGGTATCTCCGGCAAAGCAGCCCGACTTCAAGTGGATCGAAAGCAGACGGAGCGGCCTCGCGCGCTCAGGTCGGAGTGTGATGTCGACGCCCGAGCGCAGCTGCGGATTACCGAGCATGAGACTGGTCACATCGGGGTGGCGGTCGAACGCGATGGTCTTGCGGATCGCGAATCCGACAGCCTGGCGGATCACGCGCTGCGACTTGTGCTCGCCGCCGCAGGTCCCGCTGGGCGCACCGGCGCGCTCTTCCATGACGACGGTATAGCGGGCGGGGTCGAACACGCGCTCTGCCGCCGCGACACTCTCCGCTTCCTGAAACGCGATCACGTCGGCGTCGAGCCCATCGGCGATCTGCCGCATGGCGGCATAGTCGGCGTCGGTTCGCGGCTGACATCCGTCGCCGTTACGCTCGGCAAGGAATTCGAGGTTCCAGCTCGCCAGGGTGAGCGGCCGGTCTTGCAGGACAGAGGGCGAAAAGGGCTGCGAAGCTTGCTCGGCCCCCGCGTAAGCGCTGAGCGAAAGGAGAGTAGCGGCTATAAAGAGGAGGCGCTGGTTCATCGGGCGCTTCTGGCCGCGACGCTGGGCGCTTTCAACCTCTTCGTTGGCAGCAATATTATCTGGGGAGAGAACCTCGTCTCCCGGGAACCAGGGGGAGAGACGAGGCAGTACAAGAATGCGCACCTACGAGGAATTGTTCCGAATGACGTGTAATATGATATTGATTTCGATCAGTTTACCCGAACCGCCGTGCGGTACTCGACTTTCCAACAAGGAGGTTCGTGATCCATTGCTCGGCGCGACCTGCTGTCTGGCTTCGGCGATTCATAGGGACTTCGCGATCGCGGGAACAAGGCTGGCTCCCTTGCCGTTGTTAAAGAGCCTATATCGGAGACCATTCATGCAGCAGCAGATTGCAGTCGTGACGCTCGGGATCGCGGATCTCGTCCGGTCCCGCCGCTTCTATAGCGAAGGCTTCGGCTGGACGCCGGTGTTCGCGAACGAGGAGATCGCCTTCTATCAGATGAACGGTCTGATCCTCGGCACATGGCTTGAGGCAAAGCTCGCCGAGGACATGACGCGGACCTCGTTCGGTGGCCCGGGGGCGTTCGCGCTCGCCCATAATGTCGGGTCGGCGGAAGAGGTCGATGCGGTGATCGCGGCGCTGGAGGCTGCAGGCGGGCGGGTTCTCCGGCCAGGCGATGCACCGCCGCATGGCGGCTATCGCGGCTATGTCGCCGATCCCGACGATCACGCCTGGGAAATCGCTTGGAATCCGGCTTGGCCGATCGACGCCGAAGGCCATGTGACCTTCGGCGCCTGACGTCGGGTCTTAGCCGTTGAGGCGATCCTTGACCGCCTTCGCCGCGCCGAAGCCGAGCTTTTTCGAGGCTGCGATCTGGATAGTCTCACCGGTCGAAGGGTTGCGGCCCTCGCGGGCTGCGCTTTCCTTGACCTTGAACTTGCCGAAGCCGTTCACCGATACTTCCTCGCCCTTGGCGGCGGCGTCGGCGATCGCGGCGAACACGGCGTCGACAGCCTTCTTGCCGTCGGCCTTGCTGGTTCCGAGCGCGCTAGCAACTGCGTCCGAAAGGTCGGCATGGTTCATTCAATATCTCCCTTATGCGGTCGGCCCCTCGCCGACCGGGCGGTCTCTATAGGAGCGAATATTTGCCTTCGCTATCGCGATCAACTCGCGAGGCTGCGGAAGGTGATCGACCAGCGCGCCTCCTCGATCGGCGCGATGCTATGTTCCCACGCGTGCCGCGCTTCGCCAGCGAGACGATAGATCGAGCGCGGCGCGAGCGGCAATGAGAGGCGGTCGAACTTGTCATGGCGGCGGCGCCGGAAGCGCATCGCCGCCTCTGCTCCCAGCGAAATGCCGACGACATGCTCGAAGACGGGCCGGTCTTTGTGCCAGCCGATGCCGGCCCCGGGGCCATATGAAATCAGCAGCGCCTGCGCGAGGGCGCCCGGCGGAAGTTCTGCAAAACGCTCGGCGCGAGCGGCGATCGGCGCGAGCCAGTCGGGGATCGGCGCGGCGCGTGCGAAAACCCCCGTCTGGAAATCATAGCTCCATCCGAATGAGCGGGTGAGGCGTTTGCCCTCCCATTGCTGGAACTTGAAGGCCTCGAGCCCAGCATGTTCGATATGGGCTATGAGCGCCGCTTCCTCGGCTTCCGTGACGAAGGCTTCGGCCGCTTCGAGACCGGGGAGCAGTGCACGGCCAAACAGATCGGCCTGCGCCGCGGCACTTTTGCTGACAGGGTTGTGTTTCATGTCCTTGCGAGTGCGTTCAGTTTCGCCGCGATCGCTTTCCAGCGCTCGACGCCCGCTTTATCCCCCGCGAGCGCGAGCGCACCGATGCGCGCTGCGACGAAGCGCGGTGCGCCCGCGCCATGCTGCTTCTCGACGGCGAGGGCGCAGGCCCAGAGATGGCGGTCTTCGGTGAGCATCAGAGCAGGGTCGGCATATCGGGGAGGGGGGGCGACGTCCTGCCGCGGTTGCTCCAGGGGTCGTTGCTATGCTCGGCAACGAGGCGGTCGCCGGGATATTTGCGCACGAGCCCGAATGCTTCGTCGGCGGGCGCATGTAGCCAGGTCTCATGATCTTCGGGACGGAGGATCACCGGCATGCGGTCGTGGATATCGAGCAGTTCCTCGGTCGCGTCCACCATCACGCCGGTATAGGCGTCGCCCCATTCGTCGGTGGGGCGCCATAGTCCCGCCCAGGCCGCAAGCGGCTGATCGGTGACGCTGATCCAGGTCTTCGTCATTGCGCCTTTTTCGCCGACGGCTTCGGCAAATGCGGTGAACGGGATCAGGCAGCGATGCGCTGGCTGGGCAAACCATTGGCTCCACATACCATAAGGATTGAAGAGCTGATCGTCGCGTGCGTTGTTCGTCGGGCTCGGCTTGTTGGGCAGACCTGTCTTCTTGCTTTTGGAGTGGCGCGGAAAACCCCAGGTCATCGAGCGCAGGACGCGCTTTCCCTGCTCTTCGCGGACGACCATGCCCGAATAGCCGGGATACACATCCTCGGCGCTGTTGAACGCCGGTACGGGGAGGTCGACGCCGAAATGCGCGGCAACCTCAGCCGCGCTTTTGCGCTCGGTGTAGAGATTGCACATGAACGTCAGTCTATCAGCATCGGGCCGGGAAGGAAGGGCATGGGCGGAAACGGCGCTCTGCTAGAGCAGCGCTTGCTGGGGTCGCGCGCTCGGCGGCAATTTGCCGCTGCGCCAAAGATCGTCGGTATGTTCGGCGACAAAATTTTCTGCCGGCGGTGGCGGACGAAACTGGAAGCCGATGACATCCTTGATCGAGCCGTGGAGCCAGCGCTCATATTCATGGGGCATGAGGAGGACGGGCATACGATCGTTCGTGGGATGCACGAGCTCGTTCGCGTCCATCGTCATGCCGGCGTAAACGGGACCCAATTCGGGGGTGTTCTTGGCGAAGCCCGCCCAGGCCATGATCGGTTGGCCTGCGGCAGAGAACCAGCTGCGTGTCTTCTCACCCGGCGAGCCGCTGGGGTTGGCGAAGTGGGTTAGCGGAATGAGGCAGCGATAGCGGGGCTCGACGACGAGACCTTCCCACATCGGGTTGGTGAGATCGGCGACGAGACCGATGCGGCCCGGCGGATCGCCGCGCAGCCGCATCTCGCGGGTGAGGCGCGGGAAGCCCCAGAGCATCTGGCGAAGGTGCCGTCGGCCGTTCATTTCGTGGACGACGAGGCCGGGGAGGGCCTCGATCGTTTCCGAGGGAACGGCGATATCGGTAAAGCCGCCGGCGCCGAAATGATCGGCGACGTCCGAAGCCGTGGCGGCCAGAGTGTAGAGGCGGCTCATCTCTCGGCGTTCAGGCGAAGATCTTCGTCCATTTTTCGACTTGTTCCGCAAAGCTCGCCGGTTCGAAACCGAGACCGATCTCGGTCTCGACGAGCGGAGCGCTGCCGCCGGCGGCGTAGAAGCCGCTGATATCGCTCTCGCCGAACGGGTCGAATTCCTGCGCCCAGCGATCAAGGGCGATCACGCGCGCGTGGAGCGCGGCGCCGCCATAATCGCCGAGCCCGTGCTCACGCGCGAAACGCTCGAGCAGCCGGCCATGCTCCGCGACGTCGCTCGGGCTCTTCACCACGAGATGCCGGATCGTCTCGATCGCGCGCGCTAGATGCGCGCCGGTGATATGGACCGCATTGATCGCGGCGAGAAAACCGCCGGGTGCGAAAAAATCGTTTGCGGGCGCATGGCCTCGGATGCGGTCGCCGCCGTCGGATCTTTCGAACTGGATTACGTCGCCCATGGCCGGTCCTTCGCTGCGAGTCGGTCGAGGTTCATAGAACAAAAATGGAACAAAGGCGAATCTGTGCCATGTCGATCAAGGGTCGACCTCGGCGGGTTGAGGAACAAGGAAGAGCGTGCGGCCCTCGACGCGCCAGGCGGCGAGCTGCGACAGGAAATTCATGCCGAGCACATCCGTATTGCCGAGCGCGGGCGAAATCACGACCTTCAGCCGCTTTGCCTCGATGGCGCCGACCGCGAGCGCATCGACCGTTCCGGCCTCGGCCCGCACTGTCCCGTTCGCGGTCTGCATCAGGAGCGGCAGCAGCGTTGCATCGGCCTCGACCCCGGCTGCGCGGGCGGTCTCCTGCGATAGCGCCGTCACGGTGGCGCCGCTGTCGACGAGCATCTTTCGCTTAACGCCATTGATTTCGGCGTCGACCCAGAAATGTCCGTCGCGCGCCATGGGAATGCGCACCTCGCTGCCGACGACCTGCTGTCGATCGAGACCGATCGCCGCGGTGAGGCGGGCGAGGTTCGGATCGAAGGGGGCGTGCTGAA
>JAEULK010000063.1 GCA_016793775.1 Sphingopyxis sp.
ATGGTCGAACGCTGCTTCAACAAGCTCAAGAACGCCCGCAGACTGGCAACCCGCTACGACAAAACCGCCGCCAGCTATCTCGGCTTCATCCACATCGTCTCAATCCGCCTGTGGATGCGCCAATTTGTCAACGCCTCCTAGACCGCTAACAGCAGCGGGAGTAGGCGTCGTAGAAATGACAATATGAATGGGCATTGGAGCATTTGATAGCGCACCACGTCACGAAATCGATTCAAAAGTCGTTTAACTTTGAGCAACAAAAAGGGGCCGCCTTTCGGCAGCCCCTCCTTGTTCGTTTTGCGAAGGCTCAGTCCTTCAGGAAGTCGGGCACATGGCCTTGGTCTTCCGGACCTTCGCTGCGTTCGCGGCGCGGGCCGCGGTCGCCACCGTCGCGGCGGGGACCACGGTCGCCACGGCCACCGCCGTCACGGCGCGGGCCACGGTCGCGATCGCCGTCACGGCGCGGACCGCGGTCACCGCGGGGTTCGCGCGGCGGGCGGGTGTCTTCCAGCTCGGCGCCGGTTTCCTGATCGACGACGCGCATCGACAGGCGGACCTTGCCGCGCTGGTCGATCTCGAGCACCTTGACCTTGACTTCCTGGCCTTCGCTGAGGACGTCCGAGACCTTTTCGACGCGCTCGTTGGCGATTTCGCTGACGTGGACGAGACCGTCCTTGCCGCCCATGAAATTCACGAACGCCCCGAAATCGACGAGGTTGACGACCTTGCCGTCATAGATCTTGCCGACTTCGGCTTCCTCGACGATGCCGCTGATCCACTTGCGCGCGGCCTCGATCTGGTCGAGGTCGCTCGACGAGATCTTGATCAGGCCTTCGTCGTCGATGTCGACCTTGGCGCCGGTGGTCGCGACGATCTCGCGGATCACCTTGCCGCCGGTGCCGATGATGTCGCGGATCTTCGCCTTGTCGATCTGCATCGTCTCGATACGCGGCGCATGCGCCGACAGCTCGGTGCGGGCTTCGCCCAGCGCCTTCGCCATTTCGCCGAGGATGTGCGCGCGGCCGTCCTTGGCCTGGTTCAAAGCGGCTTCGAAGATCTCGCGCGTGATACCCGCGATCTTGATGTCCATCTGCATCGTGGTGATGCCTTCGGACGTGCCCGCCACCTTGAAGTCCATGTCGCCGAGGTGATCCTCGTCGCCCAGGATGTCCGACAGGATCGCATAATCCTTGCCTTCGAGGATCAGGCCCATCGCGATGCCCGAAACCGGACGCTTGATCGGCACGCCGGCGTCCATCATCGCGAGGCTGCCGCCGCAGACCGACGCCATCGACGACGAGCCGTTCGACTCGGTGATGTCGCTGGTGATGCGGATCGTGTAGGGGAACTCGTCCTTCGTCGGCAGCACCGCGTGCAGCGCGCGCCAGGCGAGCTTGCCATGGCCGATGTCGCGGCGGCTGGGCGCCCCGAAACGACCGACTTCGCCGACCGAATAGGGCGGGAAGTTATAGTGCAGCATGAAGTTCGAGTAGGACAGGCCGTTGAGCCCGTCGATCATCTGCTCGCTTTCCTTGGTGCCCAGGGTGCAGGTCGCGATGGTCTGGGTCTCGCCGCGCGTGAACAGCGCCGAGCCGTGGGCGCGGGGCAGGAAGTGCGTTTCGGCGACGATCGGACGAATCTGCGTCGTGGTGCGGCCGTCGATGCGCTTGCCGTCCTTCAGGATGGCGCCGCGCACGATTTCGGCTTCGAGCTTCTTCATCAACTTGCCGGCAGCCATCTGGTCCTGCGGGGTCGCGTCGGCGAAGGCGGCCTTGGCGGCGGCGCGGGCTTCGTTCAGCGCGTTCGAGCGGGCCGATTTGTCGGTCAACTTGTACGCGGCGGCGATATCCTTGCCGATCAGCTTCTTCAGCTTGTCCTTGGCGGCGGTCAGGTCGGCCTGTTCGGCCATGTCCCAGGGGTCCTTGGCAGCCTGTTCGGCGAGCTTGACGATCGCCTTGACGACCTCCTTGCATGCGTCGTGCGCGAACAGCACGGCGCCGAGCATGACCTCTTCCGACAGCTCGTTCGCTTCGGATTCGACCATCATCACCGCGTCGTAGGTGGCGGCGACGACAAGGTCGAGATCGCCTTCGGCAACCTGTTCGTCGGTCGGGTTCAGGATATATTCGCCATCGACATAACCGACGCGCGCGGCGCCGATCGGGCCCATGAAGGGCACGCCCGAAATGGTGAGCGCGGCCGACGCGGCGACCATCGCCAGAATGTCGGGCTCGTTGTGGCCGTCATAGCTCAGGACCTGCGCAATGACGTTGATTTCGTTGTAGAAACCTTCCGGGAACAGCGGACGGATCGGACGATCGGTCAAGCGCGAAACCAGGGTTTCCTTTTCGGTCGCGCCGCGTTCGCGCTTGAAGAAGCCGCCGGGGATGCGGCCCGCGCCCGAATATTTTTCCTGATAATGGACGGTGAGCGGGAAGAAATCCTGCCCTTCCTTGACCGTCTTGGCGGCGGTCACGGCGGCGAGAACCACCGTTTCGCCGAGCGTCGCGACAACCGCGCCATCGGCCTGGCGGGCAACCTTGCCCGTTTCGAGGGTCAGCGTTTCACCGCCCCACTCGATCGATATTTTTTTCACGTCAAACATGATGTTTCCTTCGCCCGCCGGGCCCTATGCCGGGCGGGGCCTCTGATTCCGGGCAATCCGGCCCGGGGCGGTACGGGGCGCTTTGATGCCCCAATGGCGGTCCTGCCGGATGCGGGAGCGGCCCTGCGGTCGCGCGCCAGGCGCGCGACCCATATAAAAGCGGCCCCGGTGATCCGGAGCCGCCCTCTTATTCTTATTTGCGAAGACCCAGCTTCGCGATCAGCGCCGAGTAACGAGCCTCGTCCTTCTTCTTCAGATAGGCGAGGAGGGTGCGGCGCTTGTTGACCATCATCAGCAGCCCGCGGCGGCTGTGATTGTCCTTGTGGTTCGCCTTGAAGTGGCCGGTCAGATTGTTGATGCGGTCGGTCAGGATCGCGACCTGGACTTCGGGCGAACCCGTGTCACCGGCTTCGCGGGCATTTTCCTTGATGACTTCGGCCTTGCGTTCGGCGGTAATCGACATGGTTTTTCCTTCGAACATCGTGATTTAGAGATTGAAGCCGCGCACGACCTTCAGCGTTCCCGCCAAAGCCTCGATCAGGGCAACGGGACGCATGTCGCTGTCCCTTCCCCAATAGAGCCCGTCATCCGTGCTACCCCCGGTCCAGACACGACCCTGACGGATCGCCCCTGCCGCTTCCGGGGAAAGGTTCAGAGCCGGGATGTCGACCAGCCCTGCCTCGAGCGGCAGAATTACTTCTGATTGCGGCGCCCCTTGGCCGAAGGCGTTCAATTTGTCCAGCGAAATCGCCTGTTCTGCGGTGAACGGCCCCGCCCGCGTGCGGCGCAGCATGGTAACATGGCCGACGGTGCCGAGCGCCAGCGCGATGTCGCGGGCGAGGCTGCGGATATAGGTGCCTTTGGAGACATGGGCGGTGAGGGTGATTTCGGAACAATCCTCCCCGGAACGGGGAGGGGGACCATCCGCAGGATGGTGGAGGGGCACAGGCGGTTTGTGCAATGTATTAGCCGAGCGCTCCGCTGCGAGTGCCCCTCCACCAGCTTCGCTGGTCCCCCTCCCCGTTCCGGGGAGGATCGCCAAGCTGTAGACCGTCACCGCCCGCGCCTTCATCTCGACCGCTTCGCCCTTGCGCGCACGGTCGTAGGCGCGCTCGCCGTCGATCTTGATCGCGCTATAGGCCGGCGGCACCTGCTCGATCGGCCCGGTGAAGCGCGGCAGCACCGCTGCGACCTCGGTGAAGGTCGGCCGCACACCGCTCGTCGCCACGATTTCGCCTTCGGCATCGAGCCCGTCGGTCTGCACCCCGAAACGTATCGTGAAGTCGTAGGTCTTGCTCGCGTCGAGCATTCGGCCGCAAAGCTTCGTCGCCTCGCCGAGCGCGATCGGCAGCACGCCGGTCGCGAGCGGGTCGAGGGTGCCGCCATGGCCGACCTTGACCTTGCCCAGCCCCGCCTCGCGGCACACGCGCTTGACCGCGCCGACCGCCTGCGTCGAGCCAAGCCCCAAAGGTTTGTCGAGGATGATCCAGCCGTTCATCGGCGCGCCCTGCGGGTGCGCAGCCGTAAAGTCAATTTGCCTCGACGGCCTCTTGGGCTGCCTTCGTCGCCTCGGCCGCCTTCAACCGCAGCTTGCGCGGCAGCGGCTTTTCGGCGGTGACGAAGGAGGCAAACTGGCAACGTTCGCCCTTCACGACGATCGCACCGAACTTGTCGAGCCGCGACGTACCCCGCGTGTCGATGCCGATCGCCTGGGCAAAGGCGAGACTGGGACAGAAACCGACGAACCTGGCGTAATACCAGTCGCGGCGCTGGTCCTCGATCCACACGCCGTCGTTGCCGTCGGCCTCGAAATTGCGGACGGTGCCATAGGCGGGAAAGGCGATGCTCGCCTCGACGCCGATCTGGCGGGCTTCTTTGGCGAACTCGTCGGCCGCCGCTGCAGAAAGGGGAAGCAGCAAGGCGGCCAGGGAGAGTGCGAGTTTCTGTTTCATGATGCGGGGCGCCTTAGCGGGGTGAGTCTGAACTAGGGCTGATCCTAGCGCATTGGCCACTCCCCCGCGAGCAGCGACCAGAGCGCGGTATCGCGGACATGGCCGGTCCAGGTGATGCGCTCGGACCGCAACGTCGCTTCCTTGGTACAGCCGAGCTTGGCGACCGCGGCCTGCGACCTTTTGTTGCGCTCGTCGATGCGGAATTCGATGCGGCGGATGCCGACCGCGAAAGCATGATCGATCATCAGCTTCTTGAGCCGCCCGTTGAAGCCGGTTCCACGCGCGTCGGGGTGGATATAGCTGTTGCCGATCTCGACCGTCTGCGCCGAGACGTCGGGGCGCAGCCAGGCGGTCATGCCGATCAGCCGGTCGCCGTCGAAGACCGCATAGGGCATGCGGCCGCCCGCCCCGGCCAGCGTGTCGAAGCTCTTGTCGAAATGACCGGGACCAAAGCTCGACGAATAGATCGGCCATATGTCGGCATCGGCGGCGCAGGCGGTGCGCAGGGCCTCGCGATGCGCTTCGCCGAGTTTGACCAATTTGAGGTCGCCGTCGGCCAGTTCGGCATAGAGACGGTCAAGCATCGACGCCGGCCTCCCCTGGCACCGCCGCGGCATCGCGCCGCTTTTGCATGAAGTGTCGGCGGCACATCGCGACATAGCGGTCGTTGCCACCGATCTCTGTCTGCGCGCCCGCGACCACCGCGCGGCCTTGCGTATCGACGCGCAGGTTCATCGTCGCCTTGCGCCCGCATTCGCATACGGCCTTCAATTCGACGAGCGCGTCGGCGATGCCGAGCAGCGCCGCCGATCCGGGAAAAAGTTCCGCCGAAAAATCGGTACGCAGGCCGTAGCAGAGGATCGGGATATTCGCTTCGTCGGCGAGCGTCGCGAGCTGGAACACCTGCGCTTTCGACAGGAATTGCGCTTCGTCGACGAGCACGCAGGCGAGCGGGCGCTGGCGGTTCTCGGCGAGTACCGCGGCGGCGATGTCGCTGTCGGGATCGAATTTTTGCGCCTCGGCCATCAACCCGATGCGGCTCGTCACCTGCCCCGCGCCATAGCGATCGTCGAGCGCCGCGGTCCACAGCATCGTCTCCATGCCGCGCTCGCGATAGTTGAAATCCGCCTGCAACAGCGTCGTCGATTTGCCGGCGTTCATGCTGGCATAGTAGAAATAGAGCTTGGCCATGGGTGCGGCGATACCGCGCCAATTCTCGTCCGTCACCCCGGACTTGATCCGGGGTTTCGCTTTTCACCGTCACCGAACGGGACCCCGGATCGAGTCCGGGGTGACGATGACCCATGCGCTTCGCTTGACTCCCCCCGCCCCCCTGTCATGCTGCGCACAAATATGCAGCACAATCAGTGGGGGAGAGCTGCCGATGCGCCTGATGCCGATCAGCGATGCGATGTTCCTGGTGGGCGAAAGCCGCGAGATGCCGATGCATATCGGCGGCATCAACCTCTACACCCTGCCCGACGACGTCGACGAGACCGACTGGCTCACCGAGCAGCTCGCTCTGCTGCGCCAGTCCGAGGGGTTGCGGCGGCCGTTCAGCGAGGTGCTCAAACTCACCGCGCTCGGCCAATATGGCCCGATCCGGCTCGAACCCGACCGCGACATCGACATGCATTACCATGTCCGCGCCTCCGCCTTGCCCAAGCCCGGGCGCTACCGCGAAATGTTCGAACTCGCCTCGCGGCTCCATTCGGGGCTGCTCGACCGCACCCGGCCCTTGTGGGAGATCACGCTGATCTCGGGTCTGCCGGGCCGCCAGATCGCGACCTTCAAGAAGGTGCATCATGCGCTGATGGACGGCGCCGCAAGCATTCATTTCTATAATTCGATGCTGTCGCCTGACCCCGACGAGCGCCGCGCCGCCTCACCGCTGTCGGTCGAGGCCTATGAGGCGTACAAGCGCCGCTTTCCGACGCCCAAAAAACCGCCGCGCCCCGACCTCACCGACATCAAGGCGATCGGCGATTTCCTAAAACAGCAATGGGGCAACAGCGTCGGCGTGACGAAGGCGCTGAACCAGTATCTGGCGGCGATGTTCGGCATCGGCGGCGACGGGCTGGCGACGCCGTTCAGCGGCGTGCCGCGCACCAGCTTCAACCGCAACATTACCGGCGCGCGCCGCTTCGTCGCGCAAAGCTGGTCGCTCGAACGCGTGCGCGCGATGGGCAAGGCCTATGACGGGACGATCAACGATGCGGTGCTCGGCATGTGCGCGGGCGCGATGCGCAAATATCTGCAGTCGCTGAACGAGCTCCCCGACAAGCCGCTCAAAGCCATGGCGCCAGTGTCGATCCGGCCCAAGGACGATATCGATTCGGGCAATTCGGTCGCGTCGGTGACCGCGAACCTCGCGACGCATATCGACGATCCGGCAACGCGCATGGCGGCGATCCAGGAATCGATGAATTCAGCCAAGGCGCAGCTGCGCGCGATGACCGCAGCGCAGATCCAGCTTTACACCGCGATCACCAACATCCCGACGATGCTGACCGCGCTGACCCGCACCGCCGACAAATTCCCCGCTTACTCGGTGACAATCTCCAACGTCCCCGGCCCGCGCGAACAGATGTACTGGAACGGCGCGCGGCTGGACGGCATGTATCCCGCCAGCATCCCCGTCGACGGCATGGCGATGAACATCACCCAGGTGTCGAATTTCGAGAATATCGACTTCGGCATCACCGCGTGCAGGCGGAGCGTGCCGCATGCGCAGCGGATGATCGACTATCTGGAGGAAGCGCTGGTCGAACTGGAAGCGGCGGCGGGGATCAAGGCGCCGAAGGGGAAATAGGCGCGCCGCAACTCAGAAATCGGCATAGGGTCCGTCGGTCGGAAAATCCCATTTGCCGTCATCCGGCAGCAGGCGGATCGAGTCCGCCACGATGGCGCCGGTCTCGACGTCCGAGATCATCAGAAATGGTTTCCACTGCTTGTCGGCGGGAATCGGTCCGGACATGTCGCAATAGAAGACGCACATGTCGGGGCGCGTCGCATAGACCCAGGCCAGCCGCCGCCCGTCGCGCGACCATCTGACGCCGCTGCCCGATGCTTCCATCTTGTCGATGGGAAGGCACGGAGAAATGCGGTGCGCTTGCGCAAGACCAGCATCGAGATGACGCCGATGTTCCACGACGCCGGACGGCGTGACCTGGAATACACGCGGTTGCTCCAGACCCGACCCGAGCCAATGATTGATCAGAAACCAGTCGCGCCGCGGCGACCATCGCAGCACGAACGGCATGCTGTCATTGAGTGCAGGGATCGAACCGATGATGCGCCCGCGCGCGTCCTCGATTCGAACGTCGTAGATTTCCCGTTCGCCGCCGGCGGCCGCCGTCTGAACGATCTTCCATCGTCGGTCGGGCGACATGGCCGATCGCGGGCACATGACCATGAATTGCACGCTGCCGTCGGGGTTGGCGCCGCTGTTGTTGCAATCGGCATCGAGCGCGCCGCGCGCGACGTGCCATTTCTGCTCGCCGCCAAGAAAGGGAAGGCTGAGAGCCACGGCGATCGCGATCAGGGTCGCGCTGACCACGGCGATCCAGCGGCCGCTCATTCGGCGTCCCTGTCCTCCAAATCCCGCGCCACCTTCGGATCGCGCAGCAATTTTTCGATATGGCTCGCCTCGTCGAAGCTTTCGTCGGCGAGGAATTTCAGCTTAGCGGCATATTTCATCCGCACCTTCGACGCGACCGTCTTTTGCAGATAGGCGGTGTTGGTGCGCAGCGCCTTCAGCACCGCTTCCTCGTCCTTGCCGAGCAGCGGCTTCACGAACACCGTCGCGTGGCGCAGGTCGGGGGACATGCGCACTTCGGTGATGCTCACGGGTTGCTTCGCAAGCACATCGTCGTGGACGTCGCCGCGCGCGAGGATTTCGGACAAGAGGTGGCGCACCTGCTCGCCGACGCGCAGCACGCGGACCGAGGGCCCCTTGTCCTTTTCGGGCTTCTTCACTTCGCTGTCTTCTCTTCGTCCAGTTTCGCGACGATGCGCGCGATCGAGCGCATGTTACGCGCGGTGCCCTTGCAGCCCAAGCGCCTTTCGATGAAGGGACCGGTCAGCTTGCTGTCGGCGACCCCGTCGCCATAGTCGAGGAACAGCATGCGCTTGCCGAGCGCCAGTTTCTCGCCGCCGCGCCCCAGATGGTCGCCCACCAATTGATCGAACTGCGCCTGCGTCGGCTGGTCGGTCAGGAACATGGTATGGACGAAGCGATCCTCGTTGGTGCCCGCAAAGGGATTGTCGGAGACACCCGCCGCCAACTCGTCGCGGTCGCGCACCACGACCGCGCTGGTCATGTCGAAGCGGTCGTCGACCATCAGGCCAAGCTTTTCCTCCAGCCCGCGCGTCGGCCGCGCGTCATGGTCGAACAGCACATTGCCGCTCGCCACGACGGTTTCGACGCTGCTGAACCCCTCGGCCTCGAAGGCCGAGCGCAGGTCGACCATCTTCAGCCGGTTGCCGCCGACGTTGATGCTGCCGAACAGGGCGACGTAACGCGCCATATCACTGTGTCCCCGCGAAGGGCGCCCGGAGGCAGGGGACTCCGGACGCGACCCAGAGCGTCACGGCGCGAGTGTCGGATATAGATCGTGCCACAGCGGGTTCATCTCTTCGATCGCGCGCAACTTCCACGCGCGATTCCACTTCTTCATACGCAGTTCGTACGCTCGCGCATCCTGAATATCATCGAACGCCGCAAACCAGACGAGCAGCTTGCAGCCGTAACGCTTGGTAAATCCGGGTACGACGCCCACGCGATGCTCCCAGACGCGCTTTGGAAGATTGCTGGTGACGCCAAGATAGATGGTACCGTTGCGACCGCTGGCCATGATGTAGACATAGCCGGGTCGTGATCCCATTTTCCTCGGCCCCATGCCGCTCTGGATCCCCGCCTGCGCGGAGACACAAAGTTGGTTTTACAGCGTCCGTTCGCGCATCTCGACTTCGAACACTTCGAGGTTGTCGCCCGCCTTGATGTCGTTGGTATCCGACAGGACCACACCGCACTCGAGGCCCGCGCGCACTTCGGCGACGTCGTCCTTGAAGCGGCGCAGCGACGCGATGGTCGTTGCCGAGACGATGACGTCGTCGCGCGTGAGGCGCGCATGCAGCCCCTTGCGGATCGCGCCTTCGAGTACCAGCAGGCCCGCAGCCTTGTCGCGCTTGCCGGCCGGGAATACGTCCTTGACCTCGGCGCGGCCGACGACGGTTTCGATCCGTTCCGGACCCAGCTCGCCCGCCATTTCCTTCCGGACCTCGTCGGTCAGATGATAGATGACGTCATGATACATGAAGCGCACTTTTTCGCGCTTCGCGATATCGCGCGCCTTGGCGTTCGGGCGGACGTTGAAGCCGATGATCGGCGCACCCGTCGCCGCCGCCAGCGTCACATCGCTTTCGGTGATCGCGCCGGCGCCCGAATGGAGCACGCGGACCTTGATCTCGTCGGTCGATATCTTGTTGAGCGCGTTGACGATCGCCTCGACGCTGCCCTGCACGTCGCCCTTGATGACCACGGGGAACTGGATGACATTGGCCTTGTCGGCGAGCGCCTCGAACATGCCCTCCAGGCTGACGGGCGCCTGCACGGTGCGCTTGCGGGTCGCCTGTTCCTGGCGATAGCTCGCGACTTCGCGGGCGCGCGCCTCATTCTCGACGACGGTCAGCGTGTCGCCCGCCATCGGCACGCCGCCGAGGCCGAGGACCTCGACCGGCATCGACGGGGTCGCGGCCTTGATCTGCTGGCCCTTGTCGTCGATCAGCGCGCGGACGCGGCCGCTTTCAGCGCCGCAGACGAAGATGTCGCCGACCTTGAGCGTGCCGCGGCGGACGAGGATCGTCGCCACGGGACCGCGGCCCTTGTCGAGTTTGGCCTCGATCACCGTGCCTTCGGCGGCGCGGTCGGGGTTGGCCTTCAGCTCCATGATCTCGGCCTGCACCGCGATCGCTTCGAGCAATTTGTCGAGGCCGGTCTTCTTGAGCGCCGACACTTCGACATTCTGGACGTCGCCGCCCATTTCCTCGACCACCAGCTCATGTTCGAGCAGGCGTTCGCGGACGCGCTGCGGATTGGCGCCTTCCTTGTCGACCTTGTTGATCGCGACGATGATCGGCACGCCGGCCGCCTTCGCGTGATGGATCGCCTCGATCGACTGCGGCTTCAGCCCGTCGTCGGCCGCGACCACCAGGATGACGATGTCGGTGACGTTCGCACCGCGCTGGCGCATTTCGGTAAAGGCTTCATGGCCCGGCGTATCGAGGAAGGTGACGAGCGACCCGTCGGGCGTCTTCACCTGATAGGCGCCGATATGCTGGGTGATGCCGCCGGCTTCGCCCGCGACGACATTCGCCCCGCGCAGCGCGTCGAGCAGGCTGGTCTTGCCGTGGTCGACGTGACCCATGATCGTGACGACCGGCGCGCGCGGCTTCAGATGCGCGGCATCGTCGACATCCTCGTCGTGACGGATGTCGATATCGCCTTCGCTGACGCGGGTGATCTCGTGCCCGAATTCCGCGACGAGCAGCTCGGCGGTATCCTGGTCGATCGTGTCGCCGGCGGCAGCGGGGCTGCCCATCTTGAACAACGCCTTGATCAGGTCGTTGGTCTTTTCGGCCATGCGGTTCGCCAGTTCGGCGACCGTGATGCTTTCGGGCACGACGACTTCGCGGACCTGCTTTTCGCGCGGACCCGACGAGGTCGTGTGCGAGCGCTTTTCCTTTTCGCGGGCGCGCTTCAGCGCCGCGAGGCTGCGCGCGCGCGCGCCCTCGTCGTCGTTGAGGGCGCGGGTGACGGTCAGCTTGCCCGACTGGCGTCGATTGTCGGCGCCGCGCGCCGTCTTCGGTTCGGGGCGCTTGGGTTCGGGCCGCTTCGGCGCCTCGACCGGGGTGAAGCGGCGCGGCGCGGGCGCGGGGGCCGCGCTGGTGCTGCTGCGCGGCGTGGCTGTGTCGTCGCCGGCGGTTTCGGCCGGCGTCTCGGCAACGGGCGCGGCTTCGGCGGTCGGCGCGGTTTCGGCGACAGGCGCCGGAGCCGCTGCGACGGGCGTGGCGGCGGCCTGCTCGGCGCGCGCCTTTTCTTCTTCGGCGGCGCGGGCGCGGGCGGCTTCCTCGCGACGTCGCGTTTCTTCCTGCGCGTTCATGCGCGCTTCTTCGGCCTCGCGCAGCAGCAAGGCCTGACGTTCCTGACGCGACATCAGGCTGTCGTTTTCGGTGGCGCGCGGCGCAGGCCTGGGTGCCGGCGCGGGAGCGGGAGCGGGCGCCGGTGCCGCTTCGACGACCTCCTCGACCGGTTCGGGCGCGGCTTCGCCGGGACGGCCGAGCACGCGACGACGCTTCACCTCGACCACCACCGTGTTGCGGCGGCCGTGGCTGAATTGCTGCTGCACCTGTCCGGCCTCGACCGTCCGCTTCAGCCCGAGCGGCTTGCGGGTAAGGGTCGGCTTGTCCTGTTCGTCACTCATCGAAAACCATCATTCCTTCAAAACGCATCCGAAGCGGCGGTGCCGTCCGGCGCCGCCCCAATTTCTGCTCCGTCGTCGGACGACGGCATTTGCGGGTCGGAATCGCGATTGGTCGCGTCCCTACTCCATCCTGTGAAAAACTGCCAGCGGCTCAAATGCGCCAGCACGCGTGCGGCGGCCCGCGCGTCGGTGAGCGCCAGGTGCACCGCATTTTCGCGTCCCAATGCCATAGATAGGGTGTTTCGGTCCACCGGCAAGACATGCCCTTCGCGGCCCGAACCCTCGTCATCCTCGCCGACGCGCCACGCCTGCGCCAATTTCTTGCGCCCGTCCTCGCCCGCGTCGCTCGCATGGAGCAGCAGGCGCACCTGCCCGCGCCGCGCCGCCTGTTCGATCTTCTCGCTGCCGCTGATCAGCGTGCCCGAGCGCGATTCGAGCCCGAGCCGGTCGAGCGTTGCGCGCTGAAGCTGCGCCTCGATCCGCGCGCCGAGGTCGTCGGGGATGAGGAACTGGCCTTCGTGCAACGCGCGCGCCAGCCCGCCCTTGAGCTTGCCCTTGGCATGGGCCGCTTCGAGCGTCGGTCGATCGACGCCGATCCACGCGCCGCGCCCCGGCGCCTTGCCATGAACATCGGGGGCGATCTGGCCATCGGGGCCGAGCGCGAGGCGCACGAGATGCTCCGCCGGCGAAGTCTCGCCGGTGATCACGCAGCGCCGCTCGGGCACATGGTGGCCGCGCCCCTTTGCGCGGTCGGTTTCGCTTAGCTGATCATTGCGCGGGGTCCGCATCGGCGGCCTCCCCGTTGTGCGGCTCCGCCGCGGGCCCGGCTGCCGGTTCGTCGTCGAACCAGTGCGCACGCGCCGCCATGATGATCTCGTTGCCTTGCTCTTCGCTCAGGCCATATTCGCCGAGCACGCCGCCCTTGTCCTCGGTGCGTTCGCGCGACGGGCCGCGGCGATTGTCCTGGCGCTTCTTGGCGATCAGTTCGTCGGTCGCGAGGTCGGCGAGGTCGTCGAGCGTCTTGATCCCCGCCTTGCCGAGCACGACGAGCATCGCTTCGGTCAGGTGCGGCATGGTGGCGAGATCGTCCTCGACGCCCAGTTCGCGGCGCGTCGCGCGCGCAGCCTCTTCGCGGCGTTCGAGCGCTTCGGTCGCGCGGCTCTGCAGTTCCTGGCCGAGTTCCTCGTCGAACCCTTCGATGCTCGCCAGCTCGTCGAGCGGCACATAGGCCACTTCCTCGAGCTCGCTGAAGCCCTCGGCGACGAGCAGCTGGGCGAGCGTTTCGTCGACGTCGAGCTCTTCCTGGAACATCGTCGAGCGTTCGACGAATTCGCGCTGGCGCTTTTCGCTCGCGTCGGCCTCGGTCATGATGTCGATCTGGCTGCCGGTCAGCTGGCTGGCGAGACGGACATTCTGGCCGCGGCGGCCGATGGCGAGGCTCAGCTGGTCGTCGGGAACGACGACTTCGATGCGGCCGTCATCCTCGTCGATGACGACGCGCTGCACGGTCGCGGGCTGGAGCGCGTTGACGACGAAGGTCGCGGTGTCTTCGGACCAGGGGATGATGTCGATCTTTTCGCCCTGCATTTCCTGGACCACCGCCTGGACGCGGCTGCCCTTCATGCCGACGCAGGCGCCGACCGGGTCGATGCTGCCGTCATAGCTGATGACACCGATCTTGGCGCGCGAGCCCGGGTCGCGGGCGGCGGCCTTGATCTCGATGATGCCGTCGTAGATTTCGGGCACTTCCTGCGCGAACAGCTTTTTCATGAAGTCGGGGTGGGCGCGGGAAAGGAAAATCTGCGGCCCGCGGTTCTCGCGGCGCACCGACAGGATCAGCGCGCGGACGCGGTCGCCGACGCGCATCAGCTCGCGCGGGATCTGCTGGTCGCGGCGGATGACGCCCTCGGCGCGGCCGAGGTTGACGACGATATGGCCGAATTCGACCGACTTCACGACGCCGGTGATGATCTCGTTGCCGCGATCCTTGAATTCCTCGAACTGGCGCTCGCGGTCGGCTTCGCGGACCTTCTGGAAGATCACCTGCTTCGCAGACTGGGCATCGATGCGGCCGAGGTCGACCGCGGGCAGCGGATCGACGATGAAGTCGCCCAGCTGGGCGTCCTTCTGCAATTTCTGGCCCGACGCGAGATCGACCTGCTTGAAATAATCCTCGACCTGCTCGACCACCTCGACAACCCTCCAGAGACGGAGATCGCCGGTCTGGACGTCGAGCTTGGCGCGAATGTCGTTCTCGGCGCCGTAGCGGGCGCGCGCGGCGCGCTGGATCGCTTCCTCGATCGCCTCGATCACGATGCCCTTGTCGATCATCTTCTCGCTGGCGACGCTGTTGGCAATCGCGAGCAGCTCGGCGCGGTTGGCGGAAATGGCAGTGGCCATCAGTCCTGTCCTTCTTCTTCCAGTTCGTCCGCGCCGTCGGCCGACAGCGGGATGGTTGCGGCAATCAATTTGTCGGTGAGGACGAGCTTCGCCGTGTCGATCGCCTCGAACGGCAGCTTGTGCTGCACCCCTTCCTTGTCTTCGATCGTCACGACGTCGTCGGCATCGATGCCAACGAGCTCGCCGTTGAAACGCTGGCGCCCGTCGCGCTTTTCCTTGAGCGCGACCTTCGCCTCATGTCCCGCCCAGTCGGCGAAATCGCCGCGGCGGGTCAGTGGCCGGTCGATGCCCGGCGACGACACCTCGAGCCGATAGGCGATATCGATCGGGTCCTTGCCCGCCTCTTCCAGCGCGTCGAGCTGCTCCGAGATGCGGCGCGACAAAGCGGCGCAATCGTCGATTGTCAGCTGGCGCGTGTCGGGGCGTTCGGCCATCACCTGCAAGGTCGGATCGCTCTCGCCGCCGAAAAAGGCGACGCGCACCAGCGCGAGGCCGAGGGCTTCGGCTTCGGGGGCGATGATCGCGTTGAGGACGTCGAGGTCGGCCAAGCGGGTCTTTCAAATTCGCATGACGGAAAACCATGCAGGAACAGCCGCCGCGGCCCGCGGCCCCGACGTCCCAACTGGCTAACCATGTCAAGAAGTAGGGCGCATATAGGCCGAGACGCCTGAGTCGGCAAGGGGGAATGGCAAGGCCCGCCGGTCCGGGTCAGCGCGAAACGGGCTGGTACGAAATGGCGACCCCCGACACGCTATCATCCTGAGCAAAAATGCGCGACTTTGCCGCATAGATGATCTGCAAGCGATCGGGGGCCAGCACCGCACGATGACGTCCGTCGGGGGAGCGGCTTTGCGCAACGATGCTGTTCGCGCAGCCGTCGGCGCAAGCCGTCAGGAACGGCACAAATCCTATTGCTAAGAAGATCATTCTCATCCGCCGCGATGCTAGCGGCGTCGCCCGGCGCCCTCAATCCGCGATCTCGACCGCTATATGCGGCCATTTCGCCACCACCCTTTCCGCCCATCGTTCATAAGGCCAAGGCACGACCTCCTCATCGAAGAAGAAGATTCGTTCGCCCTCCTGGTCGTAAAGCGACACGCTGTTGTCGCTATCCTCGTGCCGTATGATCCGGATCGTGGCGATGCGCGAGGGGTGGATGCGGCCTTCGTCGCCGCCCACTTTGCCGATCCGTCCCTGCCACCAGACCAGCTCGCCGGTCGCGGGGTCGACAAAGCTGCCCCGGTTCGGGTTGGCGAGCATGTTGAGCGCCGCGGCCAGCCCCACCAGCGCGCCGAGTCCCTGCGCCAGCGGCACCAGCCAGGGCGCGCATTCGCGGCCGTCCTCGCTGCAATTATCCTCGGGGTCGATCACCGAGCCGGCCCAGAAGAAGGTCGCGCCGAAGATCAGCAGCAGCCACATCCGAAAATCGGTGCGCGCGCTGCGGCGCCGCCTTGGAGAGGTCGACGATCTCGTGCTGCGCCTCGAGCGCGAGCTGCGCGGGGACATCCTTCATCGCGGCCTGCAACTGGCCCTCGACGGCGCCGGTGTCGCCGCCGATCTTCTTCATCGCCTCGATCTTCTTGGTGATCTGCTCGATATTGTCGAAGATATTCTGGACCTTGCGCGGCAGTGTCACGGTTTCCGGCACGATATCCTCCCCCCGTCGATGGCCGTTGGTAGCGCGCGACAAGCGCGGGCGTATAGGACGGGGGCGACGAAAAGCGCGATGCGCGGCGATTCACGCTCCGGCGCATTGCTGTCCCCGCGTGGGACACCCTGACCGCCGCGCAACATTTTGTTCGCACCTCGGCGCATAAGACAGGCTGCCCCATGTCCCGCGCGAATCGGTCGCGCGGGCGCGGGCACGAGACGCCGATCCCGCATGAAGCCCGAACTGTACCTCAGCGCCCAATCGCCCTGGCTCGACCCGGCGGCCGAGCCTGTGCCGCGCGGGCCGAAACGGCGGTGGTGGATCGGCCTCGCGCTCGCCAGCCTGTTCGCGTGCCTCGCGCTCGTCGCGACCACCGGCCAGCTGCGCGCCTTTGTGCCGGGTCCCTACAGCGTCAGCGTTCCGCTGACCTTCAAAGTCTATGACCCCGCTCGCTGGGCGGTGATGAACGCCGGCGACTATGAGGATGCGCTGAAGCTCGATCCGACGCTGCCCGATCCGGGCAGCGTCGGCTGGGCGGATGCCACCGCAACCCCGGCCGTCGATCCCGCGACCTTGCGCGAGGAGGCCTTCGTCGGCCCGCCGGCCAAAAGCTATGTCTTTCGCGGGGTCACCGCGCTCGACCGCGAACGCGCCCATTATTGCCTGACCTCGGCGATCTATTACGAAGCGGCGTCGGAGAGCGACGACGGCATGCGCGGCGTCGCGCAGGTCATCATCAACCGTGCCCGCCACCCCAGCTTCCCCAACACCATCTGCGGCGTCGTGTTTCAGGGGTCGCAGCGCGTCGGCGTGTGCCAGTTCACCTTCAGCTGCGACGGCGCGATGGCGCGCGCGCCGAGCAAGGCGAACTGGCTGCGCGCCAGCCGCATCGCATCGGCGGCGCTGAACGGCTATGTGTTTCCGGGGGTGGGCCTCGCCACCCATTATCATACGCAGGCGATCTGGCCGCGCTGGGGCAAAAGCCTGGTGATGACCAATATCGTCGGCGCGCATATCTTCCACCGCTGGCGCGGCCGCTGGGGCATGCCCGACGCCTTCCGCGCCCCCTATCTGGGCCGCGAACCGGTGCCCGGGCCTTATACGCCGGTGGCGCAGCAGCTCGCGGTGCTGCGCGGCCAGGGCGGCGCGGCGACCGGGATGCTGCCCGTGGGCAGCGGCACCCTCGCCCCGCTCCCCAATGTGGCGGCGGCCCCGACCCCGCAGGCGATGGCGCAGGCCGAGCGTCCGATCGGCACGCCCGCTGCGGCGCCGGCCGCCCCCGCCAAGACCTACGCCGATCCCCGCCTCAACCAGTCGGGACAGGTGCGCGAGGAGTTCAACAAGAGCGGGGAGTGGATTCGCTGAGCCGATCGTCCTAGGCTGGCGCCTCGACGAGAGGAGTGCTGGCATGGGACATGTGAAGGGCATCGGCGGCCTGTTTTTCCGCTCGCAGGACCCCGAGAAGCTGAGTGCCTGGTATCGCGAGCGGCTGGGCGTCGGCGGCGGATGCAGCGCCGACGACAGCGTACCGCCGAACGAATGGGTATGGAACGTCACCGCCGGCCCGCTGGTCTTCGCGCCGTTCAAGGCCGACAGCGATTATTTCCCCGCCGACCGCCAGCACATGCTGAACCTGCGTGTCGACGATCTCGACGCGGTGCTGGCGCCGTTCCGCGAGGCGGGCGACGCGATCATCACCAAACCCGAATGGGACGATCCCGCAGTCGGGCGCTTCGCGCGCGTGCACGACCCCGAGGGCAATCCGATCGAATTATGGGAACCGCCGGCGGGGTAGCGTCTTTGTCCGGCTAACGCCGGACGCGGCACCGGCCCGCTCCCCCACCGCCCGAAGGCGACGCGTGGCGCCGGAGGGCCTCCCAAACCAGTTTACCCTGTGGGTGGCCGGGTGGGGGAGCGGGCCGGTGCCGCCTTCGCCGTCAGGCGAAAATCAGCGCCCCTGGCTGCGCCAGCGCTTCACGACGCGTTCGAGGATTTCCGGCTCGCCGCCGGTCTCGCGCCACAGTTTCGAGAAGAGCGGATCGCTCGATGCCGGGCGCTTGTCCTCTTCGAGCGTGTCGAGATAGACGCGGATCGGGATCGACACGCCTTCGCCGCAGACGATGCATTCGCGGTTGCGCAGCGCCGGGATCGAATCGATGAAGCCGCGCGCGCCTTCGGGCATCGCCGCCTTGACAAACTGCTGGTCGCGCTCGTTGTTGAGGCGCATCGAGATGATCGTGCCGCACTGCGACAGCACGCCTTCGGCCAAGTCCGACGGGCGCTGGGTGATGAGGCCCAGCGACACGCCATATTTACGGCCTTCCTTGGCGATCCGCTCGAGGATCTTGCGGACCGCCTGGCCCTGGCCGACGTCCTTTGCCGGAATGTAGCGATGCGCCTCCTCGCAGACGAGCAGGATCGGGCGCTGCGGTTCGCCGCGCGACCAGATCGCATAGTCGAAGGTCAGGCGCGACAGCACCGCGACGACGACCGCGGTGATGTCCGACGGGACCCCCGATACGTCGATGATCGAGATCGGCCGGCCGTCCGAGGGCAGGCGGAAAATCTTGCCGATGAAGTTCGACATGGTGTCGGCGACCAGCATGCCCGAAAACATGAAATTATAGCGCGGATCGGCGCGCATTTCCTCGATCTTGCCCTTGATGCGCATGAAGGGTGCGCTCGACGACGCCTTGTCGAGCCGGCCCATCTCGTTCTGCAGGATGTTGAGCAGGTCGGAGAGCAGATAGGGAATCGGCGAATCGACGGTGAGCTTGGTCATGCCCTCGGCCAGCCGGTTCTTTTGCCGCGCCTGGAGCAGGCACTTCGCGAGCACGTCGCAATCGCCCTGCCGATCGCGCCCTTCGCTGGTGACGAACACCTCGCAATGTTCCTCGAAGTTCATCAGCCAATAGGGCATGGCGAGATTGTCGACGTCGAACAGCGCGCCGGTATTCTTGAACGCCGCCGAATATTCGCCGTGCGGGTCGATCATCACGATATGGCCCTGCGGCGCGAGTTCGCAGATCTTGTGAAGGATCAGCGCGGCGCTGGTCGACTTACCCGTGCCGGTCGAACCGAGCAGCGCAAAATGCTTGCCGAGCATCGCGTCGACATAGAGCGAGCCGCGAATATCCTTGGTCGGATAGACGGTGCCGATTTCGACATGCGCGCGCTCGTCGGCGGCATAGATTTGCTTGAGGTCGGCGCTGGTCGCGGCATAGGCCTGGCTGCCCGGCACCGGATAGCGGGTGACGCCGCGGCGGAAATTATGGATGCGGCCGGTGATCTTTTCCTCGTCGCCTTCGCCGAGAAAGTCGATCGAGGCGACGATCAGCCCTTCGCTGCGTTCGTGCAGATGCTGGTCGCGGATGCTGGCGAGCAGCCAGACATTGCCGACGCGCACCTTGACCTGCGCCCCGACCTGCCCGGCCATGGCGACCGAGGGGTCGCCCGAGTCCGACAGGCGCCGCAGCGCCGCCGCATCGAGCAGGATGCGCGACGCGGAACCCGAAATATCAATGACTTCGCCGACGAGCAGGTCGTCGCGGTGGTGGACCGCGGCGGGATTGACGGCCGTCGCGGCGACGCCGCCGCCGGCAAGCCGGACGTGCTGCACCGGCGCGGCTTCGCCCGCCTTGTACCCACCACCTTGCATATCCATCAAATAGCCCCGCCTGTGTCTTTTCGTGACCCCGGACACCGGTATCGCATCGGATGGTAAAGAAAGCGCTTATGATGCGCGAAATCGGCGGTTCAGCGCCGCTTGAACACCGCCGAAGCGACATAGCCGAGCAGCAACGACAGCGCGACGGCGGCGAGGCCATAGAGGAAACCGTGGCGCTGCGCCGCGAGCGCGACGAAGCGTTCGAAGCCCGCCTTGCGGATCTCAACATTGCGCGAGGCGACCGCGAGGACGCGGCCCTTGCTGATCAGGAAGGTCTCGGCGCGATAGGTGCCCACCGGCACCCGCGCCGGCACCGGGATGCGCGCGCGATAGAGCACGCCTTCGGTGATTTCGACCGCCGCCGGATTTTCGTAGAAGAGCCCCATGCGGCGATAGAGATCGACCAGCCCCTTCTCGAAGCGTTCGAGCTTTTCGCTTTCCGAAAAGCCTGTCGGCGACATCGACAGGTTCGACAGGCCGAGCTCGAAAATCGCGGCGGTGCGTTCGTCGACCAGCTTGTCGATCGGTCGCGACGATCCGATCGCATAAAAGCCCGGCGAGGTGCGCAGGCGGATGCTGTTGGCATTGACCCAGATGCCCGCGACGCGGCGCTTTTCGCGCAGGACGATCGGGCGCACCGGTCCCTTCAGCACGACGACGATGTCGGCGCGATCGTCGGGCAGGCGCTGGCCGGGATAGAGGATGGCGCCGAACAGCAGCAGTTCCTCGCCAGTAAAGCTGTACTGGATGTCGATCGCGCGGCTCGACACGTCGGGCACCAGCCGCGGATCGACCGCGCGCGCCGGGCTGCCCGCCAGCAGCAGCGCGGCCAGCGCCGGCAGCAAGGCGGCGCCCCGCCTCATTGCACGGTATAGATTTCTTCGGGGCGGATGAAGAGATCGACCGCCATGCGCAGCGCGACGAGCAGCACGATCGCGGCGAGCGCCATGCGCAGATATTCGGGCTTCACCTTTTGCGCGAAGCGGGCGCCCACCTGCGCGCCCGTGACGCTGCCGATCAGGAGCAGTCCGGCGAGCACGATATCGACCGCGCCGGTGGTCATCGCATGGACCATCGTTGTCGCGATGGTGACGAACAATATCTGGAACAGCGAGGTGCCGACCACGACCTGCGTCCCCATGCCGAGCAGATAGAGCATCGCGGGCACCATGATGAAGCCGCCGCCAACCCCCAGCAGCATCGTCAGCACCCCGACCGCCATGCCGAGCAACAGCGGCGCGAGCGGCGAGATATAGAGCCCCGAGCGATAGAAGCGCCAGCGCAGCGGCAGATTGGCGACCATCGGATGGTGGCGCCGCTTGCGCGCCGGGGCGGGCAAGCCCTGCCGCATCGCGCGCAGCGCGCCCCAGGCTTCGCGCGCCATCAGCGAGCCGACCGAGCCGAGCAGCGCGACATAGAGGATGTTGATCGTCGTATCGATCTGGCCCCAGGCGGTAAGCAGTTCGAACAGCCCCGCGCCGATCAGCGATCCGAACAGACCGCCGACGATCAGCACCGTGCCCATGCGCAGATCGACCCCGTCGCGGTCGAGATGCGCAAGCGCGCCCGAGACGCTGGCGCCGGTCACCTGCGTCGCCGCCGACGCCGCCGCGACCGTCGGCGGGATGCCATAGAAGATGAGCAGCGGGGTGGTCAGGAAGCCGCCGCCGACGCCGAACATGCCCGACAGGAAGCCCACCCCGCCGCCGAGCAGGATGATGACCAGCGCATTGACCGACAAATTGGCGACAGGCAGGTAAAGATCCATGGGCCCCGATGCGAAGTGGCGCCCCCGACGCGGGCGACGCCGCCAACCCTAGACCAGTTTGTGCGTGCGGGGAATCGCCGCGGCGCACAAAATCGGCAAAAATCAGAAGTCGGCGGCGAGGGTCAGGGCGAGACCGCTTTCGGGCCGGGCGTCGCCCGCGACGCGCTGCCGCCAGTCGAGCGCGACGCGGCTGCCCTCGCCGACCTGCGGCAGGCGGACGGTCAGCCGCGGGCCGACGTCGACCCGCGCCGCGCCGGGCTGGACCGACCCCGCCGCGAGGCCGCCGAGATGCACGCTGGCGTCGCGACCGCGCGCGACCTCGCGGTCGACGACGACCGCCGCATCGGCAAAGCCGTCGCGGCGGTTGGCGCCGACGATGCCCGCCTGCCCATAGGCTTCGAGCCGGAAGCGCCCCGGCAGCGCGACGTCGCCGACCCCGCCCGTCGCCATCACGGCGAGCGCCGTGCGCCCCTGGCTGCCGACGGCGACGCGCTGTTCGACCGCGACATCGACCGGCAGGGCCGCGATCGGCGCAAAAGCGAAGCCGAAAGCAAGCTCGCGCTGCCGCGGCTCGGTCAGCGCCAGCGTCGCGCGGCCATAAGCGCGCAGGCGGCCGCTGTCGCCAAACCCGTATGCCAACCGCGCCCCGGCCTGACTGCCGCCGAGCTGGCCCGCCGCCGCGATGCCACCGGGCGGCGACCCCGATCCGCCGCGCACATAGGCCCAGCCGCCGAGCGACCAGCCTGCGAGCTGGCGCTGCATCCAATAGGGCTGGCCCTGCCCCGGCGGCGCGGCACCGGGTTCGGCGGCGGTGATCCAGCCGGACCGCCCGGCGGGCGCCGCACGGAGTGCGCCGGGGCGCGGCGCCAGCAGGTGCGCCATCAGCGCGAGGCGCAGGCTGTGGCGTCCGGAGCCGCCCCAGCCGCCGCCGGCGGGCTCGGCGGAGGGCCGGTCGGCGATGCGCCGGGGCGGTGCGGTCATCCACATGGTCGCGGCGAGCGGCGTCGGTTCGTCATGGACACGGTCCGGGACGATGATCGGCGCCGCGGCCCAGGGCGGCGGAGCCTCGGGCGCCCAAGGGGCTGGCGGCAAACCAGCGGGCGGCGACGGAACCGCCGGGCCCCAATGCGCCAGCACCCGCACCAGCATCCAGCCGCCGAGCAGCAGAACCAGGAAACGCAGCGCGCGGGCGTCGCGGCGCAACCGCCGGGTGGCCATGCCGATCATGGCGCGCGCAGCGGCAAGGCCGCCGCCACCAACAGCGCCTCATTCGCCTCATGTTCGGTCTTGTCCCACACGACCTCGCCCGAGCGCAGCATGCGCCAATAGATCAGGACGGCGCGGCGCGCCGCGAGCATCGCGACGACATTGGCGACGAAGGCGCGCGGGATCGCCCACAACCCCTGGCGCAAGCCATAGGCGCGCGCCGCGAAATGGCCGCGCATCGCCAACCGCCAGAGCAGCAGTGCCCCCGACAGCGCCATCAGCCACTGTAGCGTCACGCCCGGCACCCGCGCCTGCCAGCCGAGCAGCGCCTGCCCGGCCCAGCCCAGCGCCCCCGCGAACAGCGCGACATAGGCGGCGAGCAGGATCAGCGCCGCGAGCGGCGCGCGGCGGTCGCGCCACAACATCCAGCGCGCGAACCAGCCGCCCTGCTGCGGTCCCGCCCAGCCGAGATGGTCCCAGCCCGCGAGCGCGATGCCGGCAATCCAGCGCGATTTCTGGCGCACCGCGCTGTCGATCGTTGCGGGAAAGGCGCCGCGCGATACGATCCACTCACCCTCGTCGTCGACCGCCGCGACAAAGGCGGTGCCAAGCCCCTGGGTGCCGATGAGGATTCCCATCTCATAATCTTCGGTCAGGCTGTCGGGACGAAACGGCGAACCGCCGCGTTCGATCGACAACAGGGTCAGCGCGTTGCGGGTGAGTGCGCAGCCGACCCCCGCCGACGGCAGCGGCGCGCCGAGGCGCGCGCGCAGCACCAGGTCCTTGCCGTGCGCCTCGGCGAATTCGTCGGCATAATGGCCCGCCACCCACTGCCGCCCGATCCCGAGCAGCGGCAGCACCGGAATCTGCACCATCGCATGGCGGGTCAGTTCGGCGCGGTAGAGCGCGAGCTCGCTGCGGTGCACGATATCCTCGGCGTCGTGCAGCACGACACCGGCGAAGCGCAGTCCCTCGGCCCGCTCGTCGCGGCCCATCGCCGCCCACAGCCGGTTGAGATTGTCGCCCTTGGTCGTCGGCCCGTCGGTGTCGCCGATCACCAGGCGCAGGCGCGGATCATGCGCGACCAGCGGCGACACGGCGAACAAGGTCGCGGCATCGTTCGGATAGCAGCCGAGATAGAGCCGGAAATCCTCGCCCTGCCACGCCGACAGCGTGCGGCGGATCATCGCGGGGAGCACTTTCGCCTCGTCCCACGCGGGCACGAAGATCGCCAGCGGCCCGGCGAGCGGCTCGCGCACGCTGTTGTCGCGCAAATAATGCGGACGCGCGCCGCGCCTTCGCGTGACGAACCACAATATATCGAAAAGCAGATCGTCGAAACCGATGAACAGGATGCCGACCGATGCGAAGAGCATCATCTCGTGACTGGCCAGCCCGGCCAGCGTTTCCAGTCCTGCGCTCGACATCCCTATCATGCGTCCCGGCCCCCGTGTACCTCATGCCGCCGATAGTTGCCGTTGGCCAGTAAAAAGCGGGCGGCGGACAAAGGATGACGACATGGGCGACGCACGCTAGGACGTCGTGCGATGACCCGCCGTTCGACCCGTCCCAGCGCGCTGCGCGACTTTCTCGAAAGCGAGAGCGCGGGGGGCATGTTGCTGATCTTCGCGGCGGCGCTGGCGATGCTGGTCGCCAATTCGGCGCTCGGCGAGAGCTATGCGCACGCCATCCACGCCGTGACCGGGCCGACGCTGTCGGCCAAGCTGGGGCCGATGTCCGTCCATTTGTGGATCAACGACGGGCTGATGGCGATCTTCTTCCTGCTCGTCGGGCTCGAGATCAAGCGCGAGTTCGTCGATGGTCACCTCGCGAGCTGGGACCGGCGGCGCCTGCCCTTCATCGCCGCAGCGGCGGGCATGGCGGTGCCGGCGCTGCTCTACATGCTCTTCGCCGGCAGCACGCCGGGGCTGGCGCCGGGCTGGGCGATCCCCGCCGCGACCGACATAGCCTTCGCCATCGGCGTACTCGCCCTGCTCGGCAAGCGCGCGCCGACCTCGCTCAAATTGTTCCTCGTCACCGTCGCGATCGTCGACGACATGGGCGCGGTCGCGATCATCGCGCTTTTCTACACCGCCAAGATCGACCTCGTCGCGCTCGCGGCGGCGGCGGCGATCTTCGCGGCGATGGTCGCGTTGGGCCGGATGGGCGTCAAAAGCCTGATCGCCTATCTGCTACTCTTCTTGCTGCTCTGGTATGCGATGCTCCTGTCGGGCGTCCATGCGACGATCGCCGGCGTGCTCGCCGCGATGGCGATCCCCTTCGAGCGCACCCCCGGCGGTCCCGACAGCCAGACCTCGCCGCTCCACCGGCTCGAACATGGCCTGCACCCGTGGGTCGCCTTCGCCATCGTGCCGCTGTTCGGTTTCGCCAACGCCGGGGTGGATATCTCGGGCCTCACCGTCGATCAGATCTTCGCCCCGCTGCCGCTCGGCATCGCGGCGGGGCTGTTTATCGGCAAGCAGGTCGGCATTTTCGGCAGCGTCTGGCTCGCCGTCAGATTCGGCATCGCGGGCCGGCTGCGCGGCGCGACCTGGCTCCAGGTCTATGGCGTCTCGCTGCTCTGCGGCATCGGCTTCACGATGAGCCTGTTCATCGGGGGCCTCGCCTTTCCCGCCGATCCGCTGCGCATCGACGAAGCCAAGATCGGCATTTTGATGGGATCGCTGGTTGCCGCGCTCGCGGGTTATGCGGTACTGCGCCTCGCGCCGCTGCACCCACAGCATGGCGAGGTCGAAGCCCGGTCCGATGACGAGATCATCGGCGACGGCGACGTCCGCGACACTTCGGAGCCGCTTCCCGCATGATCCACCGCCTGCGCCTTCCTCTCGCTGCCCTGCTCGCCGCCGCGACGCTGTCGGGCTGCTATGCGCTCGATCCCGAGATGAAGCGGCAGGTCGAGGCGCGCAAGGCGCAGGCGGGCGGCCCCGCCGCCAGCCCCGCGCCACCGCCCGCGACCACCGCGCAGCCGACGACCACGCCCATCGCCGAAATCGGCGTGCGCCGCATCGAGGTGGTGAAGGGTATGACCGCGCTGCCGCCACCCTCGGGGGCGCCGGCGGCCGCGCCCGCAAAGCCCGGCGAGCCGCGCGCGACGATCATCCCCGGGCTCACCGCGCTGCCCCCGCCTTCGGACACGGCACCCGGCCAACCCCTGCCCGACCTGCCGCCGCCGCCCGCGCCCGCCGCCGCTCCCGATTGGACGATGCGCCCCGCGACGTCCGCCGACCCCGCCGCCGCTACGCTCGCCGGGCAGACGGTCGATGCGATCGCGACCGCCTATGTTTCGCTCAGCCTGGAAATCGGAACGCACGAAAAGGGCTATATCGACGCCTATTACGGCCCGCAAAGCCTGCTCGACGCGTCGACCGCGGCACCGCGCGACCAGAAGGCGCTGCTCGTGTCGGTACGCCAGCTCATCGCCAAGCTCGAAGAGGTCGCCCCCGACCTGACCGACCCGATCGAACGCCAGCGCCGCGCCTTCCTCGCCGCGCAGCTGCGCGCCGCCGAAACGCGGCTGATGATGATGGGCGGCGCACGATTCTCCTTCGCCGAGGAAGCCGAGCGCCTGTTCGGGGTGCGCCCGGTACTCAAACCGCTCAAAAGCTATGACGCCGCGCTCGCCACCATCGACGCGCTCGTCCCCGGCGAAGGCCCGCTCGCGACGCGCGTCGAGGCCTATCTCGATCACTTCACCATCCCCAAGGATCGGTTGCAGGGCGTGTTCGAGGCGGCGATCGCGCGCTGCCGCGGGCGCACCGTCGCGCATGTCGCGCTCGCGCCCGGCGACAGTTTCGAGCTGCAGTTTGTCACCGGCAAGAGCTGGAGCGGCTATAATTATTATCAGGGCGGCTACCACAGCATCATCCAGGTCAACACCGACCTGCCGATCCGCCTGTCGCGCGCGCTCGACCTCGGCTGCCACGAGGGTTACCCCGGCCATCACCTGCTCAACATGAAGCTTGAGGAGCAGATGGTGAAGGGGCGCGGCTGGGTCGAATATAGCGTCTATCCGCTCTACAGCCCGCAGAGCCTGATAGCCGAGGGCACCGCCAATTACGGCATCGACCTCGCCTTCCCCGGCCAGACGCGCCCCGACACCGAACGCGATGTGCTGATGCCGCTCGCGGGGATCGAGCCGCCGACCGACGACCGTTACTGGCAGTTGCTCGACGCGATGAAGGCGCTGACCGGCGCGCGGCTGACGATCGCGCAGCAATATCTCGATGGGGTGATCGACCGCGCCACTGCCGTCCAGCTGACCGAAAAATATCTGCTCGTCTCGCCCGCGCGCGCCGAACAGTCGGTGACCTTCACCGACCAGTACCGCAGCTATGTGATCAACTACGGCCTCGGCGAAGACATCGTCCGCGCCTATATCGAGCGCGGTGCGCCCGACCGCGACGAGATCTGGCGCCGCTTCGCGCTGATCATCGGCGAGCCGACCCTGCCGTCGGATTTGCTGGCGCGGTGAGTGCGAGCGTGACCCTGTGGCTCGGCCAGTCGGGTTCGCCCCGCCGTCCGCCGGCGGGGGTGATGCCGCGCGGCTGACCGCTTGGCGTCCCCGCGCGCCGATCGTTCCTCCGTGCCATTTTGCAAGGGATAGCCCCATGCTCGACAAGACCGACCTCCACGCCCGCCTCGAAGCCCCGGTGATGAAAGACTATGGCGTCTATCTCGCCGTCGATCGCCTGCTCGATTGCCAGAAGCCGCTCGCCACCCTCGCCACCCCCGACGAACTGCAGTTCCAGATCGTCCACCAGGTCGAGGAATTGTGGATGAAACTCGCCGCCTTCACACTGGGCGAGATCGACGGGCTGCTGGCGGAGGGCCAGATCATGCGCGCGCTGACGCTGTTCGGCCGCGTTCATATGCTGCTGCGCATGATGACCGAACAGCTCGCGCTGATCGAGACGATGAGCCCTTACGACTATCAGGCGATCCGCCTCCAGCTCGGCAACGGGTCGGGACAGGAAAGCCCGGGGTTCCAGCTCCTGCTCACCCTGCCCGCGCCGCTGTGGGACCGCTACCGCGCGCTCTATCTCGAACCGACGGGGCGAACGCTCGCCGATGTTTACGACACCGGCTATGTCCATGACACCGCCTATATGGTCGCCGAGGCGCTGATCGAGTTCGACGAACTCTTCCAGAAATTCCGCGCCCACCACATCTACCTCGTCCACCGCTCGATCGGCATGGGATCGAAAGCGATCAGCGGCCGCGCGGTCGAGCTGCTGGATGCGGGGGCGCGGCATCGTTTCTTCCCGGAACTATGGGCGGTGCGCGCCGCAATGACGGATCGGTGGGGGGCAGAATATGGGGTAAAGCGCCCGAGCATCCGCCATGGCGATGCGGGGCATGGGAGCGGGATTTAGGGGCGAATTTAGATTGGGTCCTTGGTATTCGTCTCTTTGAGATAAAGATAGCCCCGGTTGACCGGCTGAATGATCCGTCTTAGCCATCGCCTATATGGGAGGCGCTGATGGAAGCGAGAATAAAACAGCTTGAAAAAACGGTCCAACAGCAAAGCTATTTCATATACGCGATGCTTATCATATTCCCGTTTCTGGTTGCAGCTATCTTGATGTTGTGGGGTCAGCAAGGACTGCCGGATTTCGACCATATCGCCGTGTCATTGAGCGTGTTTCAGACGTTTTTCGGGGTCGCTGCATTTGCTGGATTTTGGGCACTTCGCGGCCTCACGAAGGAAACAGCGCAAGACGTCGCCGAAGCTGAAATTAAGAAAATTGCACCCTCTCTAGGAGGCGTTGACAAAGGGGATTCCCAAGCGTGGTAGTTTCTGATTCACGGTAGCTTTTGAGGAGGCTGCCGTGATCCGGGGATTGATGAGCGACGAGGAGTGGGCCTGTCTTGAGCCGTTCGTGATCGAGCGTGGTGC
>JAEULK010000064.1 GCA_016793775.1 Sphingopyxis sp.
ATGGTCGAACGCTGCTTCAACAAGCTCAAGAACGCCCGCAGACTGGCAACCCGCTACGACAAAACCGCCGCCAGCTATCTCGGCTTCATCCACATCGTCTCAATCCGCCTGTGGATGCGCCAATTTGTCAACGCCTCCTAAGCTATTTGCCTTATGTTGCTGGCATCGAGGCTTTCTTTCGAACGGCAGCTTTCGGGGGCTTAGCCTTGCGAACATTGACGGCGGATGCGTCGATGTTGTTCTTCAAATGCCGTCCGTAAAACTTTTCGATCATCTCGACACTGGTGCGGCAGTTCTTGGCGACCTGATAAATGTCCGCCCCTTCGAGCAAGCGCAGACAGATATAGGTATGCCGCAGGCTGTAGCAGGTGCGGATGTGGCCATCGCGATCGAACTTCAGATTCAGCTCGTCGAGGACGGTGTTCATCAGCTCGCGCGGCGATTTTCCGAATATCCGGTCGGTCGGTTTGAGCTGCTTGCGTTTGCGAACGCGCTCGAAGGGCAGGATCGCACCGGGCATCGACTTGCAGAAGCCGACCCCGCGCTTGCCGCGCACCTCGATCTCCAGGATGCGCTCGCCGGTCGACTCGTCGTTCACGATCTTGACGTCTCGCAGCTCAAGCCGAGCGGACTCATCGGGTCGAAGTCCGGTATTGCCCATGAACAGAACATAATCGTGGAAGGTCTCGCAAACTTCTCGCCAGCGCGGCTTCGGCGGGTTCTTGGCCCGCTCGCGTGTGGCCTCATAAAGCATCTTGTATTCCTCGGGCGAGAACCATGCGCGATGCTCCACCTTGCCGGACGTTTTGTAGAGCGCTGACATATCCGGGATTGCCGCAATCCAGCCCTTGCGATTGGCCGTCTTCAGCACCTGACGAAGCGTGACGATCTCGCCGTGCAAGGTCGCGCGTGCTGGCTTCTTCGGCTTGCCGGTTTTGGGATCGACCCTCGATGTCTGACGGTGCGCCCGATACTCCTGCACTTTGCCGACCGTTATGTCCTCAAGCGCGGTATCGCCAAAGAAGGGTAACAGGTGAACGCGGATGTGATCTGACTTCGATGCCACATATTCCGCGTTGCGTTCGCCCAGCGTGATTACCTCGAACTCGCTGGTGAAAGCATCTGCGGCATCCTTGAAGCTGGGGCCAGTAGGCGTTCGCCGACGCCGACCATCGGTCGGCGAGCCGGTTGCGGCGATCGGGGGCTGGACGGTGCCGTCCGGCAAGGCAACACCACCACGTCGGCGTCGGCGATCCTCTACGCAACGCTCCATATACCAGTCGCGCGCGAAATCCTTGGCGGCAGCAAGGCTGACCTCCTTGGTCGTCTGCCTGTAGTTGCGGCTGCCAAGATAAGTCGAGCATTGCCAGTAGCGGCTGTTCTCACGCCGATAGACGTGCAGCGCACCATCCATCGGCAGATGGCTTTCTGTCGGCATTGCGAAAACTCCAAAATGTGTAAGACATGTGTAAGTCTTTTTGGAGGTCTCGTCCTTGCTCAAACTATTGGTTTTGCGTGGTTTTTGGCTTACTATTTTAGGCTAAACGCAATTTTGAGTCGAGCGCGTCTACCAATTTCACCACAGGGGCCCGTGGAAGGGCGCCCCGATAATCCGGGACGCCCTGACTTGCCAAGCTATTTCTTGAGTTCCTTGGCCAAAGTCTTGGCGGTCGCCTTGCCATAGGGCGGCTTGAAGCCCGCGAGGCCGGCGACGTCGAGCTTGGGCTGGCGATACACCGCGCGGGCGTGGCTGAAGGTCCGGAAGCCATCCAGGCCGTGATAATTGCCCATGCCCGACGGGCCGACGCCGCCGAAGGGCAGGTCCTCCATCGCATTGTGGAACAAGACGTCGTTGACGGTGACGCCGCCCGAAATGGTGCGCGACAGGACGCGGTCCTCCTCGCTTTTGTCCTGCCCGAAATAATAGAGGCCGAGTGGGCGGTCGTTCGCGTTCACATAGTCGATCGCGTCGTCGATGCTCTTGTAGGTCTTCACCGGCAGGATCGGGCCGAAGATCTCCTCCTGCATCACCTTCATGTCGTCGGTCGGGTTGCGCACGATGTGCAGCGGCATCTTGTGCCCGTTGGCGCTCGCGAAGTCCTCACCCCCCGGATTGACCTCGATCACCTCGGCGCCCTTCTCGCGCGCGTCGGCGAGATAGGATTGGAGGCGGTCGTAATTGCGGACGTTGACCACCGAAGTGTAATCGTCGTTGGCGAGCAGGGTCGGATAGAGCGCCGCGGCGCCCTTAGTGACGCTGTCGATCACCTCGCCCTCCTGGTCCTCGGCGACGAGCAGATAGTCGGGGGCGAGGCAGATCTGCCCCGCGTTCATCAGCTTGCCGAGCGCGACGCGCTGCCCCGCCTGTTCCTTGTTGGCGCTGCGCCCGATGAAGGTCGGCGACTTGCCGCCGAGTTCGAGCGTCACGGGGACGAGATTGTCGGCGGCGGCGCGCATGATGTGCTTGCCGACGCTCGTCGCCCCGGTGAAGATCATATGGTCGAAGGCGAGCTTCGAGAAGGCGACCCCGACCTCGGCGTCGCCGGTGAACACCGCGATCTCGCTCTCGTCGAAATAGTCGGGGACCAGCCGCGCGATCAGGCCCGAGACATTTTCGGTGAACTCAGAGGGCTTGATCATCGCGCGGTTGCCCGCGGCGAGGATGCCCGCCATCGGCACGAATACCATGCCCACCGGGAAGTTCCAGGGGGCGACGACGCCGACGACGCCCTTGGGCTGAAAGACGACCTCGGCCTTGGCACCGAGCAGCCCGAGCGGGAAGGTGGGTTTGCGCTTCTCGCCCTTCGACCAGCTCGCCATATGTTTTTTCGCATGTTTAAGCGCGCTGACCGAGGGCATGATGTCGGTCATCAGCGTCTGTTCGCGGCTGCGGTGACCGAAATCCTCGCTCACCGCCTTGGCGAACTCCTCGGCATTGTCGACGAGCAGCGCGATCGCGCGGTCGATGCGGTCGGTGCGAACGCCAAGGCTCTCGGGCATCGCGGCGGTGAAGCTCGCCTTCTGCGCCGCGAGTACCTCGTGCATGCGGGCGGTTTCGCCGGCTAGATCCTGCTTGATCGCGGTGGCCATGATCCGTCTCCCTGATTGATGGGCGCCAATTCACCATGGCGCGCGGCCGGTTGCAAGTTGAAACCGGCTTCCCATCTATCCTATGCCCCTTTCGCAACTGCAGCAAAACCGCTAATCGACCCGCCGATCCTGTTTTCCCCTACGGAGTCTCTCGATATGACCGCCACCGATCCCGTCGTATTCCTTTCCTATGCGCGCACCCCGATGGGCGGCATGCAGGGAGCTCTCTCGGACGCCAGCGCGACCGATCTGGGCGCCACCGCGGTGAAGGCGGCGGTCGAGCGCGCAGGCGTGTCGGGCGACGATATCGAGCGTATCTATATGGGCTGCGTCCTCCCCGCCGGACTTGGGCAGGCGCCGGCGCGCCAGGCCGCGATCAAGGCCGGCCTGCCCAAGTCGGTGCAGGCGACCACGGTCAACAAGGTGTGCGGTTCGGGCATGCAGACCGTCATCATGGGCGCCGAAGCGCTGGCCGCAGGCAGCATCGACCTGGTCGTCGCGGGCGGCATGGAATCGATGACCAACGCGCCCTATCTGCTCAAGAAGCATCGCTCGGGCGCGCGCATCGGGCACGACACCGCCTATGACCATATGTTCCTCGACGGACTGGAAGACGCCTATGAGGCCGGCCGCGCGATGGGCACCTTTGCGCAGGATACCGCCGACGCCTATCAGCTGAGCCGCCAGGCGCAGGACGATTATACGCTGGAATCGCTGAGCCGCGCCAAGGCGGCGATCGCCGACGGCGCCTTCGCCAATGAAATCGCGCCGGTGACGATCGCCGGCCGCAAGGGCGATGTCGTCGTCGACACCGACGAGGCCCCGGGCAAGGCGATGCCCGACAAGATTCCGACGCTGAAGCCCGCCTTTGCCAAGGACGGCACGATCACCGCCGCGACCAGCAGTTCGATCTCCGACGGCGCCGCCGCGGTGGTGCTGACGCGCCAGTCGGTCGCCGATGCGAAGGGCGCGAAGCCCGTCGCGCGCCTCGTCGCGCACAGCGCGCATGCGCAAGAGCCCAAGGATTTCACCGTCGCCCCGGTCGGCGCGATCAACAAATTGCTCGCCAAGACCGGCTGGTCGATCGGCGACGTCGATCTGTTCGAGGTCAATGAAGCCTTTGCCTGCGTCGCGATGTTCGCGATGCACGACCTCGGCATCCCGCGCGAAAAGATCAATGTGCATGGCGGCGCGACCGCGCTCGGCCATCCGATCGGCGCCAGCGGCACGCGCATAATCACAACGCTGATCGCGGCGCTCCAGCGCCACGGCAAGACGCGCGGCATCGCCAGCCTGTGCATCGGCGGCGGCGAAGCGACCGCGGTGGCGATCGAGCTCGTCTGATTTCCCTTTCGGCGAAAAGTTCCGGGGCGTCGTCGCAAGACGGCGCCCTTTGGTCGTTCTGCCGCGACAATTTGCGACACTAATGTCCTGAAAATAAACTGCGCATTCCGCGTCTGTTCAAATCGACTCGCCTATTCCAGCATCAGTCATCGGGCAGATCCCCTCCCCCCTGACGGAAAAAGGAATGGCACAATGAAGAGCAAATTTCTCACCGCCGGCCTGATCGCCGCGATGATGGTTCCCGCCACCATGCCGGTCGCGGCCCAGGCGCAGACCCGCGAAATCCGCAAGGACCGCGCCGACGTCCGCGAAGAGCAGCGCGAACTGCGCAATGCCCAGCGCCGTGGCGACCGCAGCGATATCCGCGAGGAACGCCGCGAATTGCGCGACGCGAAGGGTGACCTGCGCGACAGCCGTCAGGACTGGCGCCAGGACCGCCGCTATTCAAACTATCGCGCGCCGTTCAAATACCAGCAGTTCCGCGTCGGTTCGACGCTTCGCTCCAACTATTATGGCGCGTCGTATCGCCCGACCTATGACAGCCGCTGGGGCGTGCCGCGCGCGGGCCGCAACCTGACCTATGTCCGCCACTACAACGACCTGCTGCTCGTAAACGAGCGCAACGGCCGGGTGGTCAAGGTGTATCGCAACCACTTCAACTGGCGCCGCTAATCGCCGCTAACCGATCATGACGAAAGGGGCCGGTCACGCCAGTGTCCGGCCCCATTTTCAGGGACGCGCAAAGCGATCGATTCCCGTTGCCGCGCCGGGCCGAAAGGCATAGCCTGCGGGGGCATGATGGGGAGATAGGGACATGAAGAAGATCATCTTGTTGGCCGCGCTCACCGCGCTGTCGGCTTGTTCGCAAAAGACCGAAGAAAAAGCCGACGCCGTACCGGCCGAGACAGCGGCGCCCGCACCAGCGGCCGCAGCGGCGCCCGCCGCCGCCTCGACAACCGCGCCGGGAACCTATGACGTCAAAATGGCCGACGGCACGATGGCGACCACGGTAATCAACGCCGACGGCACCTATGTCGATACCGATCCCAAGGGCAAGCAGGTCAAGGGCCGGTATGCCACGCACGACGGCAAGGATTGTTTCGATCCCGAGGGCGACGAAATGGGCATGTGCTGGGCGGTCGGCAAGCCCGGCGCCGACGGCAGCTTCACCGCGACCGCCGACGACGGCACGGTCGTGACGGTGACGCCGAAGAAGGGCTGACACCGCGCGGGCGGCGGGTCGATCGGCCTGCCGTCAGTCGCCCCAGATATGATCGGTTTCGATCCAGCCGCGGCGCCCGGTGACGTCGAACTGGCACCAGCCGCCCGCGCAATCGCTGATCTTGCCGACGACGCCGGGCTCGGCGCGGTAGAGGACCGTCGATGACGTGCTCGCCGCCTCGTATAGCGGACGCACGTCGCTGCCGGTGACGATCGCGGTGCGCGTGCGGCTCAGCAGCCGCGCCGCCATCCAGCCCCGGGTGCCGTCGGGATCCTCGATCTTGCGCCAGGTTTCGTGGCGCGCGACGACCTTGACCGGCAAATCCTTGCGCCGATACTCCCAGATCACGGGCACATCGGGCGACGGCCCCTTGCGCATCCGCGCCTCGTCGACGCTGATCGACGCCCAATAGGGCAAGCCGACGTCGTCCTGCTGCGCCGCCGCCGGTCCCACAACGGCGAGGCATAACAAAAGGCTCGGTAATTTGCGGCTGGTCATGGCCGACCCTTGCCCAAAACGCCGCGCTTTTCAACCGGCGACCGCATGGGTGCGGCGCATTGTCCACAGGCGGCGCGGCACGGCGCCCCTTGACCCCTCCCCCATCGCACGCTCTATCGGCGCCATGCCCGATTCATCCCGCCCCCGCCGCCCGCGCGTCATCGTCACCCGCCAGCTGATGCCGCATGTCGAGGCGCGCATGGCCGAACTGTTCGACGTCGCGCTGTCGGCGCAGGACCATGCTTTCACCAAGGACGAGTTGAAGGCCGCGGTCGCCGACTGCGACGTGTTCGTGCCGACAGTGACCGACGAGATCGATGCCGACGTCATCGCGGCGGCAAGCGAGCGGCTCAAACTGATCGCCAATTTCGGCGCCGGGGTCGATCATATCGACCTCGCCGCCGCGCGCCACAAAGGCATCATGGTTTCGAACACGCCCGGCGTGTTCACCGAGGATACTGCCGACATGACGATGGCGCTGATCCTCAGCGTCCCGCGCCGGCTCGCCGAGGGCGAGAAACTGATGCGTTCGGGCCAGTGGCAGGGCTGGGCGCCGAGCGCGATGCTCGGCCACCGCGTCGGCGGCAAGATGCTCGGCATCGTCGGCATGGGGCGCATCGGCCTCGCGGTCGCGCGGCGAGCGCGCGCGTTCGGCCTGTCGATCCATTATCACAACCGCCGCCGCCTGCCCGAAGCGATCGAGGAGGAATTGGGTGCGAGCTACCATGCCAGCGTCGATACTTTGCTCCGCGTCAGCGACGTCGTGACGCTCCACTGCCCGCACACCCGCGAGACGCACGAGATGGTCAATGCGGCGCGCATCGCGTCGATGAAGCCGACCGCTTATCTGATCAACACCGCGCGCGGCGAGATCGTCGATGAGGGCGCCCTGATCGCGGCGCTCAAGACCGGTCGCATCGCGGGCGCCGGACTCGACGTCTATACCCACGAACCCGCGGTCGACCCCGAATTGCTGGCGCTCGACAATGTCGTGCTGCTCCCGCACCTGGGTTCCGCAACGATCGAGGGTCGCGAGGCGTCGGGCGAGAAGGTCATCGCGAACATCCGCGCGTGGAGCGACGGGCATCGCCCGCCCGATCAGGTGCTGGAGGGTTGGGCTTAGAAACCGACGGCGCCGCAAAAGACCACTCTGGATTACTTCGTCGCTACGCTCCTCGCAATGACGGGGCTCTATGATTCTTCGTCATTGCGAGCGAAGCGAAGCAATCCAGAGCGTCACTCACTACCGTCGAGAATCGTCGGCCACAGGTCGTGCCAGAGCGGATTTTCCGTCTCGATCAGCTTCAATTTTTCGCGCGACTTCCGCCCTTGATCTGCTTCTCGCGCGCAATCGCCGTTTCCATTGTTGCGTGCATCTCGAACCAGACGAGCAGTTTGCAGTCGTAGCGCTGCGAAAAGTCCACGATTCCCTCGCGATGCTGCCAAACGCGCTGCATCAAATTCGAGGTCACGCCGGTATAAGCCGTCCCGTTACGCCGGTTCCCCATCATGTAAACCGCTGGCAGGCGTTCGCGCATGGCTGCTCTGGATTGCTTCGCTTCGCTCGCAATGACGAGGTTTTTAATCCCCCGTCAAAATCCGATCGACGAGCTGCTTCACCGTCGGGGTGAAGTTGTTCGAATAAAAGGGATCGGTCTTGAAGTTGAACGCGGCGTGGCCCGCGAACATCAGATTCTGCTCGGGGTCGCCGCCGTGGGCGATGTCCTGCAGCGTTTTCTGGATGCAGAAGCTGCGCGGATCGGCGAGATAGCCGGTGGTATAGTCGTCATGGTCCTTCCACGACGAAAAGCCGCAATGCGACAGGCAGCCCATGCAGTCGGTCTGGTCCTTGCGGATCACCGCCTTGTCCTCGGGCGTCACGAACACGACCGTGTTGTCGGGGGTTTTGAGCGCGTCGGTATAGCCCTCGGCCGCCCAGTCGCGCGCGCGGGCGCGGTCGTGGGGGGTGACCCAGAAATTCTTGCCCTTCACCCCGACGTCGAGCTGGACGATATGGTCGCCCGCCGACTGTTTGGAATAGGGAATCTGGCGCTCCGAGCGCGCTTCGAGATCGCGCAGGAACGGCGTGCGCACCGCGCTCGAATAAAAGCCGGTCGGCGAGAAGCGGTGGAGCAGCACGTCGCCGTCGTCGAGGGTGCGCAGGCGATCCTTCCACGCCTGCGGGATCGGGCTCTCTTCGGTCAAAAGCGGGCGCGTGCCGTACTGGAAAGCGATCTGCCCGAGTTCGGGATTGTCGATCCAATTCTGCCAATCGCGCAGGTACCAGACGCCGCCGGCCATCACGATCGGCACATCGTCCGAAATCCCCTCTGCGCGCATGGTTTCGCGCACCGCGGCGACCCGCGGATAGGGATCCTGCGGCACCAGCGGGTCCTCGGCGTTCGACAGGCCGTTGTGGCCGCCGGCGAGCCAGGGATCTTCGTAGACCACCGCGCCGAGCAGGTGCGGCACCTTGTGATAGGCGCGCTTCCAAAGCGCGCGAAAGGCGCGCGCCGAGCTGATGATCGGCAGATACATCACATCGTGGCGCTCGGCGATTTCGCTGAGCTTGTACGGCATGCCGGCGCCGCAGGTGACCCCGGCGATCATGCCCTTGGTCCGCGACAGCACGCCTTCGAGGATCTGCTGCGCGCCGCCCATTTCCCACAGGACGTTGATGTTGATCGCGCCCTTGCCGCCTGCCAGTTCATAAGCGCGCTCGACCTGCGCCACCGCGCCGTCGATGCCGTACTGGATCAGTTCCTCGTGGCGTTCCTTGCGTGTGAGTGCATTATAGACCTGCGGCACGATCTTGCCGTCGGCGTCATAGCTGTCGGCGTTGACCGCCGACACGGTGCCGATGCCCCCCGCCGCGGCCCAGGCACCGCTCGACATATGGTTGGTCGCCGACACGCCCTTGCCGCCCTCGACCAACGGCCAGACTTCGCGTCCGCCGTAAAGGATGGGCTTCAAACCTTTGAACACAAAAACCTCTTTCTCTCCGCCCGGCTGCGTGTCGCGACCAGGCCCCTTTACCGGCTTCCGTAAGCGGAAGGCGGCGGGGAAAGTCAATGGGTGCGCAGCCCGGTTTCAGCCGAACAGGCGACGACCCTGAAGCGCACGACCATAGAGATTTTCATAGGCGGCGACCATGGCTGATTCATCGAAGCGCGCAGCGGCGACGCGCCGATTTGCCGCGCCGACCGAGCGGCGCAGCGCGGGATCGGCGACCAGCGCGGCGAGCGCGGCGCGAAAGCCATCGTCGTCGGCGGCGATGAACGGTCGGTTTTCCTCCGACACCATCGCGGCGATGTCGCCGACGTCGGGGCTGGCGATGGGCAGGCCCGCCGCCATCGCCTCGATCACCGCGATCGGCGCCTGCTCGCTCTGCGACGACAGCGCGAGGATGTCGAAATGGCCGATCCAGCGCGCGGGATCGGCCATGAAGCCGGGCATGATGACGGGTGTTGGCTGGCCGCGGGCGGCGGTTTCGATCGCTGCACGCTCCTCGCCCTCGCCGACGATCACCAGCCGCACATAGTCGGGAAGCCCCGCCTTCGCGCGCACCAGGCGCGGCAGGTCCTTGACCTTGCGCAGCCCGGCGACGGTGCCGACCACCACTTCGCCCGGCCCCCGCTCGAAACCGGGAATCGCCACCGACGGCGCACCGCCATAGGCCGCGACGTCGATGCCGTTGCGGATCAGCACCGTCCGGCGTCGCGCGCCCCATTCGCGCGCGGCGATATTCCGCAGCAGCACCGACGGCACGACCAGCGCCTCCGCCGTCGGCAGCGCGAGGCGACGAAAGGCGTTGCGCTTCCAGTTACGCCGGGCCGTCTCATCCTCGTTGAACCCGTCCTCATGGTGGATCAGCGGCGGCAGCCGGCCGAAGGGGGCGAACAGGCGATGCGCCATCACCCCGTCCATCGACCCCCAATTATAGCTCAGCACCAGGTCGAATTGCGGCATATAGGCGGCGAGTTCGCGGTAGCGTGCCAGCCCCGGCTTGCCGTGCAGCGCCGGCGCAGCATCGCCCGGAAATTCGATGGCAATCGCCGGATCGATCGCGTGGCGCGCGCCGAGCGCGTCGGGCACCGCCGACAGGATCGTGTGGCGCGCGCGCGGTCCCATCAAATTCATCAGCCGCGTTGCCCGCGCCTCCTTGCCGCCGAGCGAAAAACTGGAGTGGAGGTGGAGCAGCCGTGCCGGTTCGGTCATGCCGCGGGCAGGTCCGCCGCCCAGGCGTCGATCGCCGCCAGCGCCGCGGGCTCGTCCATCGTCGGCGCATGACCGACGCCCGGCACCTCGGCCAGCCGCGCGCCGCCCAGTTCCGCCACCATTTTTTCGGCGGCACTCCGCGCCAATATATCCGACAGTTCGCCGCGCAGGATCAGCACCGGCCCGCCGCCCAGCGCGCGATAGGCGGGCCACAGATCGACCCCGGCATCGCCGCCGCCGGGCGCGCGCAGCGGCGCCGCGATCTGCTTGTCATAATCGGTGACGACGCGCCCCTCGGGGGTCAGCCGGTGGGTGCGCTTGGTCAGCCGCAGCCAGTCGTGGATTTCGAAGCCCGGATAGATTGCCGCATTGATTTCGGCAAAGGCGCGCGCGGCGTGGATCCAGGTCGGCTGGCTGCCCCCCGACCCGATATAGTCGCGAATGCGTTCGAGCCCCGCGGTCTGCAATTGGGGGCCGACGTCGTTGAGCACGGTGCCGATGACGCGCCCGGGCAGGCTCGCCGCGATCAGCATCACCACCAGCCCGCCGAGCGAAGTGCCGACCGCCGCGAAGCGGGCGATGCCGCGATCGTCGAGCAGCGCGACGACATCCTGCATATAGGTCAGCGGAACATAGGTCATCGGATCCTTGGCATAGGCGCTTTCACCGCGACCGCGGAATTCGACGACGATGACGCGCCGATATTGCGCCAGATGCGGCGCCAGCGCCTCGAAATCGCGCGCATTGCGCGCCAGGCCGGGCATGCACAGGATCGGCGGCGCGTCCTCGGTCCCGGCAGGACCAGCATAGATGCGCGCGTGCAGCCGCACCCCGTCGTGCGACCACCAATAATGGTCCGACCAGTCGCCGCCGCTCGCCTGCTTCCCCGAAATCGTCCGTTCCTTTCCCCGCCGTACCGGGACTCGCCGCACCTATCGCCAACCCGGCGGCGCCGCGCAAGCGATGCTTGGTCCTCGGCTTGCTGCTTTACCCTTTCACCGATAAGAGGTTGGACGATGCAGCGACCGCTTCCCGACATGCCCCCCGTTCAGCCCTGCGGCGATCCTGCGGTACGGGCGGTGACGTCATGACGGCCGAACTGGTCAGCCACGAGCCGGCGACCGGCGCCGAAATCTGGCGCCGCGCGATCAGCGATGTCGACCATGAGGTCGAAATCGGCCGCCGCGCCTGGCCCGAATGGGCGGCAAAACCCCTGACCTTCCGCACCGAGACGATGCGCCGCTTCGCCGACCGGGTGAAGGCCGAGGCCGAGACGCTGGCGACGCTGATTTCGCGCGAGACCGGCAAGCCGCTCTGGGAAGCCCGCACCGAAGTGGAATCGGTCGCGAACAAGGTCGGCATCTCGATCAACGCCTATTCCGAACGCACCGCAAACCGGCGCAACGAGGGCGCGATGGGGCTGCGCAATGCGGTGCGCCACAAGCCGCACGGGCTGCTCGCGGTGCTCGGCCCCTATAATTTCCCGGCGCACCTGCCCAACGGCCATATCGTCCCGGCACTGATCGCGGGCAATTCGGTGGCGTTCAAGCCGTCGGAAAAGACCCCCGCGACCGGCGCGATGCTCGTCGACCTGTTCCACAGCGCCGGCGTGCCGGCCGACGTGCTGCGCCTCGTCGTCGGCGGTCCCGACGAGGGCAACGCGCTCGCGGGGCATCCGGGCATCGACGGGCTGCTGTTCACCGGATCGGCGCGCACCGGGCTCGCGCTCAACCGTCAGTTCGCCAATCGCCCCGACAAGATCCTCGCGCTCGAAATGGGCGGCAACAACCCGATCGTCGTCTGGGACACCCCCGACGTCCACACCGCCGCGATCCTGGTCGTGCAATCGGCCTTCCTCAGCGCCGGGCAGCGATGCAGCAACGCGCGCCGCCTGATCGTCAAGGACAGCATGGCCGAGCGGCTGGTCGAGGAGGTACGCAAGCTGACCGGACGGCTGATCGTCGATGAACCCTTTGCGACCCCCGCCCCCTATATGGGGCCGGTGATCGATAACGAGGCCGCCGACGGCCTGACCGAAAGCTTCCTGATCCTGATGTCGAACGGCGGCAAGGTGATCCGCCACATGACGCGCCCGGTGCCGGGCCGCCCCTTCCTGACCCCTGGCATCATCGACGTCACCGAGATGCCCGAACGCCCCGACATCGAATTGTTCGGCCCGCTGCTGCAGGTCGTGCGCGTCGACAGCTTCGAGGCCGCGATCGCCGAGGCGAACAACACCAGCTTCGGCCTGTCGGCGGCGCTGGTCGGTGGATCGCCCCAGCTTTACGACCAGTTTTGGGCGAACGCCCGGGCCGGGGTGATCAACTGGAACCGCCCGACCAACGGCGCCTCGTCGGCGGCGCCCTTCGGCGGCATCGGCCTGTCGGGCAACCACCGGCCGAGCGCCTTTTACGCCGCCGATTATTGCGCGTACCCGGTGGCGAGTTCGGAAAGTGATTCCATGCGCGCGTCGATCGGTGTGGGGCTGCGCGATCCCGAGGAATCGCAGCTGGTGACCAAGAAATATCTGTGACCCTGACGCGGCTATGGTCGGGGAAATTTTACCTTCATCACCGTCAATAAAGCCTGCTTTGCCATATCGGCGGCGTGAGACCATCTACGCTGCATGGAAAAGCCTCTCCCTTCTTCGGGCAAATTGTGGCTCGTCGGCGCCGGCCCCGGCGATCCCGACCTGCTGACGCTGCGCGCGGCGCGGCTGCTCGCCAGCGCCGATCTGGTCGTGCATGACGGGCTGGTTGGCGACGGCGTGCTCGCGCTGATTCCGGCGCATGTCGAGCGCATCGGTGTCGCCAAGCAACGCAGCCGCCACACGATGAAGCAGGAACTGATCAACGCGCTGCTCGTCCGCGAGACGCTGGCGGGGAAGCAGGTCGTGCGGCTGAAGGGCGGCGATCCCTTCATCTTCGGCCGCGGCGGCGAAGAACTCGAAGCCGCGCGCGAAGCCGGCGTGACGGTCGAGGTCGTGCCCGGTATCACCGCGGCGGCAGGCTGCGCCGCACAGGCGGGCCTTCCCCTCACCCACCGCGAGGATGCGAGCGCGGTCAGCTTCGTCGCGGGCCAATGCAAGGATTTGTCGGACCAGGACTGGTCGGGGCTTGCGGGTCATGGCCGCACCCTCGTCATCTACATGGGCCTCGCGACCGCCAGCGCGATCGCCGACAAGCTGATCGCCGACGGCGTCTCCCCCGATCTGCCGGTCGCTGTGGTCGAGCGCGGCACGACCGCCGATGCACGCGTCCTGCGCACCTTGCTCACCGACCTCGGCGACCTCGTGGCGCGCGAGAAGGTCGCCAGCCCGGCGCTGATCGTCGTCGGCAAGGTCGCGGCGCGCGCCGATGCGCTCGACTGCCTCGGCGCGCCGGGCGTCGCCGCTCGAATAAGGGACTTCACATGAAACTGCTCACCGGCAACGACCTGAAGACGGGTTTCGTCACCTGGTGGACCGGCGCCGACTGGTCGCTGCACATCGAGGACGCCATCGACGTCGGCGAGCATGGCGAGGCGATCCTGGCGGTCGAGGAAGCCGCGCGCCGCGTCAACGCGCCCTACATCATCGCGGGCGAAGCGACCGCCGAGGGCCCGCGCCCCGCGCATATCAAGGACCGCATCCGCGCTCTCGGCCCGACCGTGCGCCCCGACCTGACACTGAAACCCGCCGATCCCGCGGCCGGCGACTGGGTGATCTGACATGTATAAATATGACGAATATGACCATGCGATGGTCGCCGCCCGCGTCGCCGAGTTCAGCGATCAGGTGAAGCGCCGCCTCGCCGGCGAGATCACCGAGGACCAGTTCAAGCCGCTGCGGCTGATGAACGGCCTCTATCTCCAGCTCCACGCCTATATGCTGCGCGTCGCGGTGCCGTATGGGACGCTCGACGGGCGCCAGATGCGCATGCTGGCGCATATCGCGCGCAAATACGACCGCGACTACGGCCATTTCACCACGCGCCAGAATATCCAGTATAACTGGATCAAGCTGGAGGACGCCCCCGCGATCCTCGAAGACCTCGCCTCGGTCGAGATGCACGCGATCCAGACGAGCGGCAATTGCATCCGCAACATCAGCTCGGACCAATGGGCGGGCGCCGCCGCCGACGAGATCACCGATCCGCGTCCCTGGGCCGAACTGCTTCGCCAATGGTCGAGCTTCCACCCCGAATTCAGCTATCTGCCGCGCAAGTTCAAGATCGCGGTCATCGCCGCCGACGAGGATCGCGCCGCGATGCGCCTGCACGACATCGGTATCCAGATCGTCGAGAAGGACGGGCGGCACGGCGCCGCGTTTTACGTGGGCGGCGGCATGGGCCGCACCCCGATGATCGCGCCGCTGATCAAGGATTTCGTGCCGCTCGACGACATGCTGAGCTATGCCGAGGCGTGCCTGCGCGTCTACAACCGCTACGGTCGCCGCGACAATATCTACAAGGCGCGGATCAAGATCCTGATCCACGAGCTCGGCGCCGAGGAATATCGCCGCCAGGTCGAGGAAGAATTCGCGCATGTAAAATCGCTCGGCATCGACCCGCCGAAGGCCGAGTTCGACCGCATCGCGGCGCAATTCGCTTCGCCGCCGCTCGACGCCTCGGCTTCGGACGCCATCGACCGCAGCGATCCCGATTTCGCGGTCTGGGTCGACCAGAATGTCGCCGCGCACAAGGTGCCGGGCCATGCGATCGTCAACATCAGCCTGAAGCCCGTCGGCAGCATTCCGGGCGATGCGTCGTCGGCGCAGATCGACCTGATGGCCGACCTTGCCGAGAAATATAGCCATGACGAGCTGCGCGTCACCCATGCGCAGAACATCGTGCTGCCGCATGTCCGCAAGGCCGATCTCCATGTCATCTGGCAGGAACTCGACGCTGCGGGGCTCGCGACGCCGAACCTCGACCTGATCAGCGACATCATCGCCTGTCCGGGCCTCGATTATTGCAGCCTCGCCAATGCGCGCTCGATCCCGGTCGCGCAAAAGATCGCGACGCGCTTCTCGGACCTCGGCCGCCAAAAGGAATTGGGCGAGCTCAAGCTCAAGATTTCGGGCTGCATCAACGCCTGCGGACATCACCATGCCGGCCACATCGGCATCCTCGGTGTCGATCGTAAGGGCACCGAAAATTACCAGTTGTCGCTTGGCGGATCGGGGGCGGAGGACGTCAGTCTCGGCACGATCACCGGCCCCGGTTTCGACGAGGACGGCATCGTCGATGCGGTCGAACGCGTCACCGATAAATATCTGGCCGAACGCGCCGACGGCGAGCGCTTCGTCGATACCTATCGCCGCATCGGCATGGCGCCCTTCAAGGAGGCCATCTATGGTTGAGCGCGCCGATAATCAGTCCCCTCCGCAGGCGGAAGGGTGGCACACCAACGGCGAAGAGCCCGCAGTCACCCTCGACGCCTTCCTCTCGCAGTCGAACGCGACCGCGGTGCGGCTCGAGCCCGATGAGGATGCGCGCGCGCTGATCCCGCACCTGGACCGGCTCGCGCTGATCGAAGTCGCCTTTCCCAAGTTCCGCGACGGGCGCGGCTATTCGTCGGCGCGCATCCTGCGCGAGGCAGGCTATGCCGGCGAATTGCGCGCGCAGGGCGACGTGCTGGTCGATCAGATCGCCTATATGAAGCGCTGCGGTTTCGACAGCTTCGCGCCCGAAAAGGACCTCAACCCCGCCGATGTCGAGGCGGCGCTGGCGCGCTGGCCCGAACATTATCAGGGCGCGGCCGACGGCGCGGTGCCGATCTGGAAGCTGAGGCATGGCTGACAATCCCAAAATCCCGTTCGCATCGAGCGAAGTCGAGATGCCCCACGGTCAAGCGCGAGCGATGGGTGTCTCGACTTCGCTCGACACGAACGGAAACGGGGGGAATGACAGGAAACGCGACCGCATCGACGTCGCGCCGCGCTTCACGCCGACCGACGTCATACGCCTCAACAATCTCTTCCGCGGTCAGGACGCAGCCGAGGTCGTTGCGAGCGTCATCGGCGCCGGGCTGCTCGGCGAAACCGCGATCGTGTCGAGCTTCGGCGCCGAAAGCGCAGTGTTGCTGCACCTCATCAGCCGCGTGGCACCCGACATGCCGGTGTTGTTTCTCGACACCGGCAAGCATTTTCCCGAGACGCTGGCCTATCGCGACGAACTGACCGCGCGGCTGGGCCTCAACCTCGTCAATCTCAGCCCCGATCCCGAGGATCTGGCCAAGAAGGATGCGACCGAACTGCGCTGGTCGTATGACCCCGATGGCTGCTGCGAGATCCGCAAGGTCAGGCCGCTCGAAAAGGCGATGGCGAATTTCGATGCCTCGATCACCGGGCGCAAGGGTTTCCAGTCGTCGACGCGAACCGGCCTGCCGCGCTTCGAGCTCGATGGTTCGACGGGCCGCTTGAAGTTCAACCCGCTCGCCAACTGGTCGCGGGAGGATCTCGACGCCTATTTCGAGGCGCATGGCCTGCCGCGCCATCCGCTGGAGGCGGAAGGTTATCCGTCGATCGGCTGCTCGCCGTGCACCTCCAAGGTCAAGCCCGGCGAGGATCCGCGCTCGGGGCGCTGGCGCGGCTGGGACAAGACCGAATGCGGCATCCATGAAAGCGTGGTGTCGCCGATCGACGACGATCCCGCGAACGATCCGGCGTTTTGAGATAGCCGTCGCCCCAGCGAAAGCTGGGGCCGCTCTCGCCAAGAGGCATTGTCGCAGGCGCGTGCCCGTGCGAAAGGCGTGATTTCAAAGAAGGGTCGCGCCCAAATCTTCCCAACCGGGATTGGAAGCCTCGATCAGCTCCATTTTTCCAAGCCCGCTTCCATGCCTTGATCGCCTTTTCGCGTGCAATCGCTTCGGTGACTGTCGGAAAAACTTCGATCAAAACGAGCCGATCCAGCCCATATTTCCGGCAGAATGCCGAACCTGTCCCGGTGCGATGCTGGAAATTCCGGGCGGCCATTACGGCGGTGACGCCGGTATAAAGCACGCCCCGCGGCTTGTTCGTCATGATATAGACATAGCCGCCTTTGGGCATTCGGTGACCGCTCCCCTATCCCGCCAGCGATCCCAGCTTTCGCTGGGATGACGTGTTGGCGATGGAGCTATTCATAATCCTCATACGCCATGCTGTCATCTGCAAGATCGCTGAACTTCGTCGTCTTCGCCTCGAAGTGCATGCGGATCTTGCCGGTCGAGCCGTGACGCGATTTGGCGACGATCACTTCGGCGAGACCGAACACGCGCTCCATCTCGGCGGCCCATTCCTCATGCTGGGCGTGGATCTTGACATCGTCGCCTTCGACCGGGCGCTTGGGTTCTTTCGCGGCGACATAATAATCCTCGCGAAACACAAAGAGCACCATGTCGGCGTCCTGTTCGATCGACCCCGATTCGCGAAGGTCGGAAAGCTGCGGGCGCTTGTCCTCGCGGCTTTCGACCTGGCGGCTCAGCTGTGACAGCGCCATCACCGGGACATTAAGTTCTTTCGCCAAGGTCTTGAGGCCGCGCGAAATTTCCGAAATTTCTTGTACGCGATTATCACCGCTACGCGACGAGCCCTGCAGCAATTGCAGATAGTCGACGATGATGAAGCCGATGCCGTGGCGGCGCTGCAGGCGACGGGCGCGGGTGCGCAGCCCGGCGATGGTCAGGCCCGGCGTGTCGTCGATGAACAGGGGCAAGGTCTGGAGCGCTTGCGCGGCGCGGCTCAATTGCTGGAACTGGTCCTTGCTGATCTTGCCCATGCGCAGCGCCTCGCCCGACACCCCCGATTGTTCGGCGAGCACGCGTGTCGCGAGTTGGTCGGCGGACATTTCGAGACTGAAGAACGCGACTTTTGCGCCCATATTCTTCTCGGGCGGAATCTGGTCGTCCTCGTCGCGGCGCCAGCGTTCGGCGGCGTTGAAGGCGATATTGGTCGCGAGCGAGGTCTTGCCCATGCCCGGACGCCCGGCGAGGATCATCAAATCACTGTTGTGCATGCCGCCGATCTTGGCATTCATGCTCGCGATGCCGGTGGTGATCCCCGACAGATGCCCGCCCGAGTTGAGTGCGCGTTCGGCGGCCTGCAACGCGGTGAGGCTCGCGGTGTTGAAGCTTTTGACCGAACCCATTTCGGCCTCGCCGCCCGCGACGCGGTAGAGCGCGGTCTCGGCTTCCTCGATCTGCGCCTGCGGATCGACGCTTTCGCTGGTGTCGAGCGCGCTGTCGACCAGGGTGCGGCCGACCCCGACCAGTTCGCGGAGCAGCGCGAGGTCATAGATTTGCCGCGCGAAGTCGCGCGCGCCGATCAGGCCCGCACCGCTGCCGGTGAGCTGCGCCAGATAGCCGGGGCCGCCGACCGCCTTCATCGCCTCGTCGGCGTCGAAAAAGGGCTTTAGGGTGACGGGCGTCGCGATGCTGTTGCGCTCGATCAGCGCCATCGCCTGCTGGAAAATTCGCCCGTGCAGCGGCTCGAAAAAATGATCGGGGGTCAGCGCGACGGGCAGGTCCTCGACGACTCGGTTGTCGATCAGGATCGCGCCGAGGAAGGCGGCCTCGGCCTCGATATTGCGCGGCAATTGGCGGTCGTCCCCGGCGGACGGGGCGGTCGGAAAGAGGGCGAGTTCGGCCATGGCGCTCCTCATGCTACCGACGCGCGGCGGGCGCAACCGGCTATAATGTGCTGCGCCGCATGACTGTGGGGCGCCTTGGGGATAAGTTTGAAACACCCACTCCCGTTTGTGTCGAGCGAAGTCGAGACACGCGAAGTCAGGCGCTCCCCATGGGTGTCTCGACTTCGCTCGACACAAACGGAGAAGGGAGTGCCCCTCCCCTCGCAGCCCCCTTGCCCTTCGCGGCGCGCCAAGTAGAAGCACGGCTAGATGACCGACGCCGACCCTTCCCTGCAGCGCATCATTTCGATCGACCTCGACGAGGGTTCGATCGTGTGGCGTAATGCCGACGTCGAGCAGGAGCGGCGCGTCGCGATCTTCGACCTGATCGAAGACAATAAATTCGTGCCGCAGCGCGGCCATGCCGACGGCTATGCCGGGCCATACCGGCTGAAATTGCGCGTCGAGGAAGGCCGGCTGATCTTCGAGATCGCGCGCGAGGACGGCTCGCCGCTCGAGGCGATCATCCTCGGCCTCGGACGTTTTCGCCGCCCGATCCGCGACTATTTCGCGATCTGCGATAGCTATTATCAGGCGATCAAGACCTCGACCGCGCAGCAGATCGAAACGGTCGACATGGCGCGCCGCGGGCTGCACAATGAGGCGGCCGAGATGCTGATGGACCGGCTCGACGGCAAGATCGCGGTCGATTTCGACACCGCGCGGCGGCTGTTCACGCTGATCTGCGTGCTGCACATCAAGGGCTGACGATGGCGACGGGGGCGATCCGCGGCGGGAAAAAACCGGTCAGGCCCGGACGCAGCTGGCGCGCGTCGCTGATGCGGCTGCTCCGGCGGACCGGCGCCATATTGCTGGTCATCCTGCTGCTGGTCGGCATCGCCTTGTGGTGGGCGGCGCGCTGGACGCCGGCGCGCGATGAGTATCCGTGGCAGGGGGCGACGATCGACGCCAGCAACGGTCGGGTCCATTGGGGATCGGTCAAGGCCGCAGGCGCCGATTTCGCCTATATCGCCGCGACGAGCGGCGCCGACCGCGCCGACCCGATGTTCGCGCGGAATATCAAGGGCGCCGCGGCGGCGGGCATCCAGTTCGGGCCGATCCACCGCTACGACCTCTGCCGCCTCGCGACCGATCAGGCGGCGAATTTCATCCGCCATGTCCCGCGCCAGGCCGACACGCTGCCCGCCGCGGTGTGGCTCGACTATGACGACCGCTGCCCCGACCGGCCGACGCGCGCGCTGCTGCTCAGCGAACTCGCCACTTTTCTCGCGCAGATCGAGGCGCATATGGGCAAACCCAGCCTCGTCGCGCCCAGCCCCGCCTTCGAGGCCGACTACCGCGTGACCAGCGGCATTGCGCGCACCGCCTGGCTGCGCCGCGACTTTTTCGCCCCCGATTATGGCGCCCACCCCTGGGCGATGTGGCAGGCGAACGACTATATGCGCATCTCGGGCGCCGACGGCACGATCGGCTGGAACGTGGTGCGCCCCGACGGAGACATAAAATGACCGACGACGTCGTCGATGGCCTGATCGATGCCGCGCGCGACGCGGCGAGCCGGGCCTATGCGCCCTATTCGGGCTTTCACGTGGGCGCCGCGCTGCTGCTCAAGGACGGGAGCGTCGTCACCGGCGCCAATGTCGAGAATGCGAGTTACGGCCTGACGCTCTGTGCCGAAACCGCGGCGATGGCGAAGATCGCCAACGAGGGCTGGATCGGCGAACTGGTCGCGGTCGCGATCGTCGGCGGGCGGCCCGAGGGCGATGCGCTGCTCGGCAGAGATCCGGTGCATCCGTGCGGGCGCTGCCGCCAGATTTTGAACGAAGCGGCCGAACAGTCGTCGACCGATATCGACGTCCATTGTGCGTCGGGCGACGGTTCGACGGTTGCGAGCTACAAGCTCAGCGAATTGCTGCCGCACAGCTTCGGTCCAAAAGATCTTGGCGTGGTCAATAAATAGGGACAGTCCCTATTTATTGGGGGATCTGGGCTTCGTTGGCGACTGGCGCTTGCCTAAAACGCAGCACCCCGACAAGACAGCGCCATGGCCATTCTTTCCGACCGCTGGATTCGCGACGCCGCGCTCAATCAGGGCATGATCGAACCCTTTGTCGAGGCGCAGCGCCGCGACGGCTGCATCAGCTATGGCCTGTCGTCCTATGGCTATGACGCGCGCGTCGCGCCCGAGTTCAAGATCTTCACCAACGTCGACAGCACGATCGTCGACCCCAAGAATTTCGATCCCAAGAATTTCGTCGATCGCGAGACCGACGTCTGCATCATCCCGCCGAACAGTTTTGCCTTGGCGCGCACGGTCGAATATTTCCGCATCCCGCGTGACGTGCTGGTGATCTGCCTCGGCAAATCGACCTATGCGCGATGCGGCATCATCGTGAACGTCACCCCGCTCGAACCCGGTTGGGAAGGTCATGTGACGCTGGAGTTTTCCAACACCACCCCCCTGCCCGCCAAGATTTACGCCAATGAGGGGGCGTGCCAGTTCCTCTTCCTGCAGGGCAATGAGCCGTGCGAGATTAGCTACGCCGACCGCGCGGGCAAATATATGGGGCAGAAGGGCGTGACGCTGCCCAAGCTCTAAATCACCTCGTCATTGCGAGGAGCGAAGCGACGCGGCAATCCAGTGTGGCATAAACCAGCCCTGGATTGCTTCGCTGCGCTCGCAATGACGCCGGTCGAGAATCCGCCGCTTGCCCTCGCATCAAAAATTGATAACGTTCCCACAAATCATAAAAGGGGATGCCGCCATGAAATTCGGATCGGCCTTGCTGGCGCTTGCGGCGCTGTTTTCCTCCAACGCGGCGTGGGCCGAGGGCTGGCTGAAAGTCGAGGGCACCCAGATTGTCGACGACAGCGGCAAGCCGGTGATTCTGCGCGGCATGGGACTCGGCGGCTGGATGCTGCAGGAGGGCTATATGCTGAAGCTCGGCGAGGTCGGGCAGCAGCATCGCATCCGCGCCAAGTTCGTCGAACTGGTCGGCGAGGAGCGCACGGCGGAATTTTACCGCGCCTGGCTCGACAATCACACGACCGAGGCCGACATCGCGCAGATGGCGAAATGGGGCTTCAATTCGGTGCGCCTGCCGATCCATTTCGACCAACTCACCCTGCCCGTGGACAAGGAACCGAAGGCCGGAGTCGATACCTGGCACGAGGCAGGGTTCCAGCGCATCGATAAGCTGCTCGCCTGGAGCAAGGCGAACGGCATCTATCTGATCCTCGACCTTCACGCCGCGCCGGGCGGACAGGGCAACGACCTCGCGATTTCGGACCGCGACCCCGCCAAGCCGTCTTTGTGGGAAAGCGAGGAGAATCAGCGCAAGACCATCGCGCTGTGGACCAAACTCGCAGCCCGCTACAAGGACGAGCCGTGGATCGGCGGTTACGACCTGATCAACGAGCCGAACTGGAGCTTCGCGACGCCGGGCAAGGGCAATGGCTGCGACGAGACCGAAAATAAGGCGGTGTGGGCGCTGCAACAGCGGATCACGGCCGCGATCCGCGGCGTCGATCCCCGGCACATCATCATCGTCGAGGGCAATTGCTGGGGCAATAATTACAAGGGCCTGCCGCCGGCGTGGGACGCCAATATGGTGCTGAGTTTCCACAAATATTGGAACCGCAACGACGCCGCCAGCATCGCCGATATCGTCAGGCTGCGGACGGATTATGGGCGTCCGATATGGCTGGGCGAGTCGGGCGAGAACAGCAATGTCTGGTTCCGAGACGCGATCGCGCTGGTCGAGGGCGAAGGCATCGGCTGGAACTTCTGGCCGCTCAAGAAGATCGGCTTCAACCAGCCGCTGGAAATCGCCCTCGGCAACGGCTGGATGAAGATCGTGGCGTGGGCGACCGGCGAGGGACCGAAGCCCGGTGCCGACGAGGCTTATGCGGCGATGATGCAGCTCGCCGCAAACGCCCGCTTTGACCGGAACATCGTCAAGCCCGACGTGATCGACGCGATGTTTCGCCAGCCGCGCGACGCCAGCCCGAAGGCGTTTGTAGAGCGCAAGATCGGCACGGCGCCACTGACGATCCACGCGGTCGATTACGACCTCGGTTCCTCAGGCGTCGCCTATAGCGACAGAGTCGACGCGAACTATCATGTCGCGACCGGCGGCGAACGCACGCCGTGGAACAATGGCACGACATACCGCAACGACGGCGTCGATATCGCGCGCGACGCCGATGGCACCCCCTATGTCGGCGATTTCGTCACCGGTGAATGGATGCGCTACGGCCTCGATGCCCCGGCGGTCGGTCAGTGGTCGGTGACCATCCGGGCGCGGTCGGTCGCGGGTGGCAAGATCGCGCTCGGCAATCGCGAGATCACCCTTACCGCCGGAAGCGATTGGCAAGCGATTTCCCTGCCCGCTGTCGCGCTGCAGTCGGGTGCCAACGCCCTTACCCTGCATGCCGTTGCCTGCAATGATTGCGAAATCAGTGATTTGATGCTCAAGCCCGATTCTTGACCCCGTCCGTTGCCTCCCGCATACTTGCGCGGTTCTGGAGGGGTTCATGATATGACCGATCACCAAAGTTCCGACCGGCGCGACCGCAAATGCTGGTCGCCGCCGCAAATCCGCCAAATCGTGCCCACGCGCCGCACCCGCGGCGGCAGCGGCGAGCAGAATGGCGATACCGACGACATCATCTACGACCTGAGCTGACCGGCGGAACCTCCCGCCCCTCCCGCGCGTCCTGTTCGCACAAGCGGATGGGGCGCTGAGTGGAGGATGACCCATGTCCATGATTGCCGTCTTTATCGGCCGCCTGTTCATCGCCGTGATTTTTGTCGTGTCGGGGGTCAACAAGCTGATCCATGTTGCCGACACCAATGCCATGATTTCGGCCGCGGGCCTGCCCGCCGGCCTCGCGATCCCGACCGGATTGTTCGAACTGATCGCGGGCGTGTGCGTCGCGCTCGGCATCGCGACGCGGCTGGTGTCGATCCTGCTCGCGGGCTTCGTCCTGCTCACCATCCTTTTCTTCCACCGCGAGTTCACCGACCCGATGCAGGCGATGGCGGCGATGAAGAACTTGGCGATCGCCGGCGGGCTGCTCTGCCTGTTCGGTTACGGCCATACGCGCTGGAGCTATGACGCGATGCGGGCGCGGCGCCGCGACGAGATCGCGCGGCACAATGCCGAAACCCGGCTGACCGAGGCAGAACTGCGCGCCGCGCGCGCCGAGGGCCGGGCCGAAGCGGTCGGCGCACCGGTCGCGGTCAAGAAGCCCTTCTGGCGGCGTTGACCGCGCTTCGCGCTTGGCAAGACCATCGGCCTGCGCTAGCCTCCACTTAACGTTTACGTAAAGGGAGAGCTGGCATGGCGCGGACCCGCGAATTCGATATCATCGTCTATGGCGCGACCGGATTCACCGGTCGCCTCGTCGCCGAATATTTCGCGCAACATTATGGCGGCCGCGCCGATGCTCCCAATTGGGCGATGGCGGGGCGCAGCGCCGACAAGCTCGCCGAGATACGCGACCTCATCGGCGCGCCGAAGAACACCCCGCTGGTCGTCGCCGATGCGAGCGATCTTGCGAGCCTCGACACGATGGCGGCGCGCACGTCGGTGGTGCTGACCACAGTCGGCCCCTACCAGCTTTACGGCAGCGATCTGGTCGCCGCCTGCGTCAAGGCGGGCACCGCCTATGCCGACCTGTGCGGCGAACCCGGCTGGATGCGTGAGATGATCGACGAACATCAGGACGCGGCCAAGGCGTCGGGCGCGCGCATCACATTCAGCTGCGGTTTCGATTCCATCCCCTTCGATTTGGGCGTGCTGTTTCTTCAGGCCGAGGCGGTCAAACGCCACGGCAAGCCCGCGCCGCGCGTCAAGGGCCGCGTGCGCAAGATGGCGGGCGGCGCATCGGGCGGCACCATCGCCAGCCTGACCGAGACGATCAAGGCGGTGGCGCGCAAACCGTCGCTGGCGCTGCTGCTCAAGTCGAGCTTCGCGCTCACCCCCGGCTTCGACGGCCCGTCGCAGCCGAGCGGGCTGATCCCCGAATATGACAGCGCGACGGGGACCTGGACCGCGCCCTTCGTGATGGCGACCATCAACACCAAAAATGTCCACCGCAGCAATTTCCTGCTCGGCCACAAATGGGGCGCCGACCTCGTCTATGACGAGATGATGATGACGACCATCGGCGACGCCGGCAAGGCGATGGCCGAGGCGATCGCCAAGGCCAACCCGTTCGGAGAATCCAAGCTCCAGCCCGGCGAAGGGCCGAGCAAGGAAGAGCGCGAGAACGGTTTCTATGACATTCTTTTCATCGGCGAATATCCCGACGGCACCAGCATCCGCGCCAGCGTGCAGGGCGACCGCGACCCAGGCTATGGCTCGACGTCGAAGATGCTCGCCGAAACGGGTATGGCGCTGCTCGCGAACAAGGGCGACGGCGGGGTGTGGACCCCGGGCGCGCTGCTCGGCGAGGCGCTGATCGACCGGCTGATCGCCAATGCCGGACTGACGTTCCAGATCGAGGATTAAGGCCAAGATGACGACCTCCCCCAGCGCGCTCGACGCGCTGCTCGCGACGCTGCGCACCGAAGCGGGCGTGGCCAAGGCGCATATCGATGACGGCTGGATGCAGGGCCGCACCGCCTATGGCGGCATCAGTTCGGCGGTCGCACTCGCCGGCACGATGGCGCTACACCCGACCGAGACGCCGCTGCGTTACGCGCAGATCAGCTTCGTCGGCCCGGTCGGCGGCGATTGCACCGTGAACACGCGCGTGCTGCGCCAGTCGAAATCGAGCCTGTTCGTCGATGCCGGGGTGTCGAGCGACCAGGGTTTCGGGACCGCCGCGACCTTCGCTTTCTCGGGCGACCGGCAAAGCCATCTCGATCATAACAGTCTGAAGATGCCCAATACGCCCGCGCCCGAAAGCCTCGAGCCGGTTCCGGATCACAAGGCGCGGCCCAGCTTCGTGCGCCATTTCGACATGCGCCCCACCACCGGGCCACGCTTCAACTGGAAGAGCGATGTTGGCGACTATCTGACCTGGGTGCGCTTCGTCGAGCAACCGGCGTGCCACCCCGCAGTCGCGCTGCTCGCGATGGGCGACGCCCTGCCCCCCGCCGCAATGGCCTTGTTTACCGAATTCGGGCCGATCAGCTCGATGAACTGGACGGTCAACATGCTGACCGGAAAGCCCGAGACCGATGACGGCTGGTGGCTGCTGTCGGCGAGGACCGGCTTCGCACGCGGCGGCTTTTCGGTGCAGGACATGATGATCTGGAATCGCGCCGGCGAGCCGGTGATGAGCGGCAGCCAGGGAATCGCGATCTACGCCTGATCCGTCACCGGAAGCACGATCGCCGCGTCCAGTCCTGTCGTGTCGCCACGATTGGCGATATCGAGCCGCCCGCCCTCGCCCTCCGCCAGCGCATTGGCGATCGCGAGGCCCAGCCCGGCGCCGCCGGTGGCGCGATTGCGGGACGCCTCGCCGCGCGCAAAGGGTTCGACCAGATCGGCGATCCGCGCCGGGTCGATGCCCGGCCCATCGTCGCGCACCACCAGCCGGACCGCGCCATCGACCTGTTCGGCGAACAGGGTCGCGCTGCCGGCATAAGCGAGCGCATTGTCGACAAGGTTGCGCAGCGCCCTGCGCACCAGCAAGGGTCGGCCGCTGAGCGCTGGCAGCGACAGTAACGGGCCGGGCCCGGCGACGGCCTTGCCCATGGCGCGATATTCCTCGCCCAGCTGCGCGAGCAACGTAGCGGCGTCATAATCCTCCGCTGCCTCCTTGCCCGCCCCGCTGCGCGCGACGGCGAGGATATCGGCAAGCATCGCGGTCATCTCGTCGATCGTCGCGATCATCTTGTCGCGCAGAGCTTCGTCGTCGACGGCCTCGACGCGGACGCGCAGGCTGGCAAGCGGTGTGCGCAAATCATGCCCGACCGCGCCGAGCATCCGGTCCTTGTCGGCGAGCATCGTCCCGATCCGCGCGCGCGAGGCGTTAAACGCGCCGATCACGTCGCGCACGTCCGACGGCCCCTCTTCAAGCAGCGGCGGGCCCTCGCCCGTCGGGTCGCGCCGCACCGCCTGCGTCAGCGTCCGGAGCGGCTGTGCCGCGCGCCAGGCGATGAGCAGCACGGGCATGAGAATGAGCAGATAGAGCGATAGGGTCTGCCACACCAGAAAGCCCTGGAGCCTCTTGCCCTCGGCGGGGAGCCAACTGCGCACGACGACATAGCGGCCCTTGATCTCCGCCGACACGATCGCTGTGCGCGCGGGGCCGCGCATCTTCACGCTCCGGCGGCGTTCGGGGAGTACCCAGGCCCGGATGCGCCCGGCGTCGATGCCCGCCTGCTCGAGCTGCGCGCCGACATGCGCGGCGAGATCGTCGTCGGGACGTGCCCGCGACGGCGGCACGAAGGGTGTATCGAGGATTTGCAGCCGCGGCAGGCGCTTTGCGAAGGGGTGATGCGGCGGGGCCTTGTCGGGTTCGTCGATGCCGCCGCGGCGCTCGCGTTCCATCGCGTCGATGATCCGCGCCACCGCCATACCGCCGCCATTGGCATAGGCCTGCTGGCGCTGCCCGCGCGCGAGCAGCACGAAATTCACCGCCTGCGCGATGAACAAGGCCGCCGCGACCGCGAGCACGAGCTGGCCGACCAGACTGCGGGGCCAGAGCCGCAGTTTCACGCCGCGTTGCCCAGCCGCTTGACTTCGCATGCCAGCGTATAGCCGCCGCCCCACACGGTCTTGACGAGCTGCGGATGCGCGGGATCGACCTCGATCTTCTTACGCAACCGGCTGATGAGATTGTCGATCGCGCGGTCGAAGATATCGGCCTCGCGCCCGCGCACCAGATCGAGCAGCCGGTCGCGGCTCATCACCTGGCGCGGGTGGCGCACCAGCGCGTGGAGCAGATGATATTCACCGGACGACAGCGCGACCTCTTCGCCCGCCTCATCCACCAGCACGCGCTCGACTTCGCGCAGGACCCATGGACCGAAGGCGAAGGCTGTGCCGCCGGGGTCGAGTGCGCGTCCACCCGCCTGCGTCCGGCGCAGCACGGTCCGGATGCGCGCGACCAGTTCGCGCGGATTGAAGGGTTTGACGACATAATCGTCGGCGCCGATCTCCAGCCCGATGATCCGCTCGGTATCTTCGGCGCGCGCGGTGAGCAGGATGACGGGGATGCTGCTCGTCTCGCGCAAATGGCGGGTTAGCGACAGCCCGTCTTCGCCCGGCATCATGATGTCGCTGACGACCAGGTCGATACTCTGCGCGCGGAGCACCGATCGCGCCTCGGCCGCATTGGCAGCGTCGGTGACGACGAAGCCTTGCGCCGACAGATATTCGGTCAGCGGTTCGCGGATCGACGGTTCGTCGTCGATCAGCAGGATCCGGGGGGCGTCGCGGTCGTTCATCGGATATTCGATCCTGCAAATAGTTCGCCCACCGGTCGCGGGACCGGTGGGCGATAGCTGGCAGGGACCGGCGGCAAAGGCAATGCCAGGGAGGGGGAAGAGCCTGCCCCCGCCGCCGGTCCGCTGCCGATCACTCGCCGGCGGGGGGAACCGGCGGCGCGTCGTGCTTGGCTTTCCATGCGCCGCGCTGGGCCTTGCGTTCCTCGGCGGTCACCTGACCGTCCTTGTTCGCATCGGCGGCATCGAAGCGGGCGAGCGCCGCGGTCTGGAATTCGGCCTGGCTGATCGCCTTGTCGCCGTCGGTATCGGCCTTCATCATGCCGCCACGACCACCGGGGCCACCATGATGACCGCCACGCTTGCCGCGATGGCCGCCCATGCGGTGGCCGTCGCGCTTGCCGGGTTCGCCGGCCTCGGCGCGCTTTTCGCCGCGCTTCGCGGCGCGATCGGCAGAGGCCTGATCCCATTCGGCCTTGCTGACATTGCCGTCCTTGTTCGCGTCGAGCCGCTCGAAGGCCTGAGCCTGCATTTCGGCGCGCTTCGCGGCGCGATCGGTGGCGTCGAGCTTGCCATCGCCATTGGCGTCCATCTTCGCGAACATCGCGGTCGCGCCCGCCTGCGCTTCGGCGCGGGTCACCGTGCCGTTGCCGTCGGAATCGGCCTTGGCGCCGACACCGGGGGCGGCGAGAACGGGCACGGCGATCAGCGCGGCGCCCAAGGTCAAAAGCGAAATCTTCTTCATCACGTCACGAACTCCTTCGGTCGCGGAGCCGAAGGGGCCGGCTCTCGATGAAGCCCCGTGTAGGCGCGACTTGTCCCAGCCGCGTGCCGCTTTGGCAGAAAAGTGTCGCAAATTGTCGCAAAAGCGCCGCGCGGTTCATGCGGCCGCAAGGCGGCGGCATACCGGAGGCCCGAAACGAGTAAGCCCCGTCGCATTTCTGCGGCGGGGCTCCCTAGGCTTCGTCCGAAGACAATAGCCAAATTCCACTCTCACTTTCGGTCAAGTAGAACCATAAAACGCCGCAGGATCCGATTTGTTCCTGTCGGCGCGATTTTTTACACGACCTTCTTCGCGGCAAAGGCGCCGAGGATCACGAACAGCGCGACAAAGGCCAGGCCGATGAAGAACAGGATCTTGGCGATACCCGCCGACGCGCCCGCGATGCCGCCGAAACCGAGCAGCGCGGCGAGCAGCGCGATCACGGCAAAGATCAAAGCCCATTTGAACATCGAAAATCTCCTTCACGGAAAAATCAATTGCGCGCGACGCCGCCCTCCGAAGCAGCGCAACAACGCCCCTGCCAGATAGAAACGACCCAAAGCCGCGCCTCGAAAGTCTGGATAATGAGTGCCTTGGTAAAACGGGATAGCTGCGGAAAGTTCCCGGCGTTTGCTGGGCACACGCTGTGAGAATAGGCTGGAGCGGGTAGCGGGAATCGAACCCGCCTAGCTAGCTTGGAAGGCTAGAGCATTACCACTATGCTATACCCGCGTCGCCAAGGCCGCGGCGATTGCCAGTTTGGCCCGGCGTCGTCAAGCGCGCCGTCAGGCGCAGTATTGAGAACATCGTAGCAACATGCCAAATCGCGGGCGATTATCCCCTTGGAACATTTAGCATGACACGTTTGTCAACCGGTGGTATCGGGCGGGGATGGGTGTCCGTCTTTTCAGGGGTGTTTGGTCGACTTGTCTCGGCCTCGCAGGCGGGGGAGCCGTCGTGATCCAGCCT
>JAEULK010000065.1 GCA_016793775.1 Sphingopyxis sp.
ACGGTTGAAGTGTGCAAACTCCACCATAACGATGAACCCGGTGGCCACCAGCGACGCCGCATTCCGGGGTGGGGCATGCCCCACCCCGGAATACACCATCGCCTACACCGGAAATTACACCACGAGCGCGGACGCTAACCCCACGATAACCAAACCAACGCATCGCTCAGACATTAAAAGCCCCTATCCATCTGAGCAATGCCTATACACTGCGACGTTGGGATCAGGAAGGCAAGCAAGCGCACATCGGTCAATTTGAAGCCAGCGGTTAAACTTCACTCAATTGTTAATCCTGCCTCCGCGGGAAGCTGACACCGTTGTGGTAAGTAGCCAGCCCTACCCATCGCGCCCATAGACATCGGGCCGAAACGCCACCCCGCGCTCGGTCGCAACCGCAGTAAGGTAGGTGAGGTACACCGGCACTTCGACCGGGAGCGCCACCGCCTGCTCGGGGGTCTTCGACTTGCTGTTCAGCGGGCGTTGCAGCAGCCATTGGCCGAGCTGGGCGGCATTCTCCAGCCGGATGCAGCCGTTGCTGAAATGGCGGTCGGGCTTCTTGAGCAGGTCGCGCTCGGGGGTGTCGTGGAGGTAGATGCCGAGCTTGTTCGGGAAGAGATATTTGACGCGGCCCATCGAATTGGCGCCGCCGGGAAGTTCGCGCAGGCGCAGCACGCGGTCGCCCGCCGCGACCGCGGGCCAGTCGATCGTCGCGGGATCGAGTTTCTGGGCATTGGGACCCCAGTCGGAAAGCGCCTCCATGCGCAGCGAGGCGAGGCTGCGGCCGGCGAGGATTTTGGGCGCGACGCTTTTCTGCGCGAGATAGTCGGGGACGTTCCAATAGGGGTTGAGGATCGCCCATTGCAGCTTGCCCGCGAGCATCGGGGTCGGCGTGGCGGGGGCGCCGACGACGACCTTCATCATGCCCGCGCGCTTGCCGCCGCCATAATAGAAGAGCTGGCCCGAGGAGGCGTCGACGACGACATGGTGCGTCCAGGGGCCGGGGAGCAGCCGCGCGCGGTCGAGGTTGAGGCGGAGGCGCGCCATATTGTCCTTCGAGGTGCCGCGCTTTTCCGCGGCGGCGGCGAGGGTGCGGAGGCGGACATAATGTTCGCTCATCCACGCCATGCCGCCGATGTAGGCGGCGAAATCCTTTGGGAAGGCGGCGGCGCGGAGGACGGCGAGGGTGTCGGGGCGCCGGGGTTTGAGGTCGTCGTCGGCCCAGGTCATCTTCGCCTTGCCGGGGGTTCGCATGTCGCGGACGTAGCGCGCGAAGGCGTCCGATAGCGCGAGTTCCGCCGCGGCGAGCGCGGCGGGATCGCCGCTGCTGGCGATCGCGAGCGACTGGCGCAGCTTTTCGAGGCGGTAGTCGGCGGGGTCGAGGCCGTCGAGGCGGGCCGATGACAGGTGGCCGAGCAAAGCCTGCGCCTGCGGGCCCGGCTTGCTGCCGCTGAGCCAGAGCGGGCGGTAGCCGCGTTCGGCGTAGAATTTCTTGAGGTCGCCATCGGCCTCGGCGCGCAGCAGCGCGACGACGGCGGGGTTCGCCGGCGCGGCGACCGGGGCCTTCGCCTTGGGCTTGGCGAAAGCAGGCGGGCTCGCGGCGAAGGCGAGCAGCAGCGCGGCGAGGCAGAGGGGAGCGCGGCGGTGCCACGCTCCCCCGGTCATGGGGCTCAGCCCTTTTCCCCGACGCGGGTCGGCGGGGGCGGGGGCGGCGGGGCATAGACGGCGTTGGGATGATAGACGCCATCGGCGGTATAATAGCCGTCGATGATGCCGTCGCCGTCGCGGTCGGCGGCGACGCTGCCCGGAACCGCGCCGGCGGGGGCGGGCGGCGGCGGCGGGGCGTAGGCGACTTCCTCGCTGTTCGAGCAGGCCGACAGCAGCAGCGCGGTGGCGCCGGCCATGAATAGCAGATGGTTTCGCATGATTTCACTCCCTGGAACAAGGCGCCCGAGGGCGCGACCGAGAGTCCAACCCGCCGCGCGGGTGCATGTTTCGTGGGCTGGGGCGGGGTGCGGCCAAAGGTGGGATTCGGGGGACGAGGCGAGGAACGACGCCATGACGCCGCGACGGGACGTGCCGATCAGGCGGCGACCGCCTCTTCGCTCTGGCTCGTCGCGGCTTCGAGCAGGCGCTTTTCGAGCGCCTTGACGCGCGCCGGGCCGTCGATCTTGTCGCCGATCAGGTCGGTGACATAGAAGGTGTCGACCGCGCGTTCGCCATAGGTCGCGACATGCGCGCTGTGCACCGTGACCTTCGACTGGAACAGCGCATAGGCGAGCTGGTTGAGCAGCGCGGGGCGGTCCTGCGCGTTGATCTCGATCACGGTGAAGCGGTTCGACGCCTTATTGTCGACGAAGACATTGGGGGCGATGCGGAACGCCTCGGCGCGGGTGCGCGGGAGGGCGCGGGCTTCGAGTTTCGGCAAGAGCTTGTGGCGGTTGGCGAGCGCATCCTCGATCGCACGGGTGAGGCGGTCGATCTGCCCCGCCTCGTCGAAGCGGCGGCCGAGCGGGTCCTGGACGAGGAAATTGTCGAGCGCGAGGCCGTCGCGCGTCGTGTGGATGCGCGCGTCGATGATATTGCCGCCGGCAAGGTGGATGCCCCCCGCGATGCGATAGAAGAGCCCGGGATGGTCGGCGGCGAGCACCATCACCAGCGTCGCGCCGCGGTCGGCATCGGGGACGGCCGCGATATGGAGCGGGGCGCCGCCCGCGGCCTGCATATGGGTGAGGTTGGCGGCGATGACCTCGACCGGCTCGGCGATCCAATAGCTTTCGGGAAGGCGCTTCGCGAGCTTGGCGAACGCCTTGTCGTCGAGGGCGAGCAGCGCCTGCGCATCCTCCTTCTTGGCGGCGATGCGCGCCTCGCGGCCCTTCTGCTTGTGGCCGAGGCGCAGCACCTCTTCGGCAGCGTCGAACAGCTCGGTCAAGAGCTGGCGTTTCCAGCTGTTCCACACGCCGGGGCCGACCGCGCGGATATCGACGACGGTGAGCACGAGGAGCAGGCGCAGGCGCTCGGGGCTTTGCACCTGGCCGGCGAAATCGAGGATCGTCTTGAAATCGGCGAGGTCGCGTTTGAAGGCGGTCGCCGACATCAGCAGGTGATAGCGCACGAGCCACGACACGGTCTCGGTCTCGGCCTCGCTGAGCCCCAGCCGCGGGCAGACGCGCAAAGCGAGTTCGGCGCCGAGCACGCTATGGTCGCCGCCGCGCCCCTTGGCGATGTCGTGGAGCAGCACCGCGCAATAGACGGTGCGGCGCGAATGGATCTGCCCCATGATCGCGGTCGACAGCGGATGATCATCGCCGAGGCGGCCCTGTTCGATGTCCGAGAGCAGCCCGATCGCGCGGATCGTATGTTCGTCGACGGTATAGTGATGATACATGTCGAACTGCATCTGCGCGACGACGCGGCCGAAATCGGGCACGAAACGGCCGAACACCCCCGCCTCGTTCATCCAGCGCAGCACCGTTTCGGGGTCGCGCGGACTGGTCAGCACGTCGAGGAACAGCGCATTCGCGCGCGCGATGCGGCGCACCCCGCGCGCATCGATCAGCTTCGCATCGTGGCGCGCCTGGCGCATCGCCAGCGGATGGATTTCGAGGCCATGCTTGTCGGCGAGTGCGAAGATTTCGATCAGGCGCACCGGGTCCGCCTGAAAGAAGTCGTCCGAGGGCAAGGCGAGGCGGCCGCGATCGAGCACGAAGCCGTTGAGCCGTCCCGGGCGGCGGCGGATCGAGGGCAGGAAGCGCCGCCCGCGCGCCGCGAGCTGGTCGTCGAGATGCGCGAGGAAAGTGCCGGTGATGTCGCCGACGCTTTTCGCGTGGAGGAAATAGAGCTGCATGAAGCGTTCGACCGAGCTTTTGCCCGGACGGTCGGCGAAATGCATGCGCGCCGCGATCTCGCGCTGGACGTCGAAGGTCAGCCGGTCCTCGGCGCGCGCCGCGAGCGTATGGAGGTGACAGCGCACCGCGAGCAGGAAATTCTCGGCGCGCGCGAACTGGCGCAATTCGCGGGTCGAAAGCAGTCCGGCGTCGACCAGTTCGGGCACGGTGCGGACGCGATGGATGAACTTGCCGATCCAGAAGAGCGTGTGAAGGTCGCGCAGCCCGCCCTTGCCCTCTTTCACATTGGGTTCGACGACATAGCGCGAATCGCCCATGCGCCTGTGCCGCTCGTCGCGCTCGGCGAGCTTTTCGGCCACGAAACTGCGGGCATTGCCCGCAACGACCTCGGCATCGAAACGCGCCGAGGCCTGGTCGTAGAGCGGGCGGTCGCCCCAGACGAAACGCCCCTCGAGCAGCGCGGTGCGGATGGTGAGGTCGTCCTTGGCGGCGCGGATCATCTCGTCGAGCGAGCGCGACGAATGGCCGACCTTCAGCCCGAGGTCCCACAAGGTATAGAGCTGCGCCTCGATCACCTGTTCGGTCCAGCTCGTCTGTTTGAACGGGGTAAGGAAGCCGATGTCGATGTCGCTGTAGGGCGCCATTTCGGCGCGGCCATAACCGCCGACCGCGATGATCGTGATGCGCTCGCCCGCCGAGCGATTGCCCGCCGGATAGAGATGATCGACGGTGAAGTCGTAGGAGAGGCGGATGATCTGGTCGATCAGAAAGGCGGTCGCGCTGGCGGCGAGGCGGCCCGCCGAGGGCTGGGCGAGCAGGCGGCGCGAGATTTCGGCGCGGCCGTCGTCGAGCGCCACTTTGAGCAGATCGACGAGCGCGCGGCGGCGTTTGCCGGTGTCGCCGGTTTCGGCGGCGGCGGCCTCGAGCCGTTCGGCGAGCGCGCGGCGGTCGATGATCGCGCGGCGGCCGTCGAGATGCGCGAAGATGTCGCTCATGCCTCGCCCTCGGCAGCCTTGAGCCGATAGAGCGCGTCGAGCGCCTCGCGCGGGGTGAGCGCGTCGGGGTCGATGGCGGCGAGCGCCTCGCGCAGCGCATCCTTCACCGGCGCGGGTTCGGCGGCGAGCGTCGCGGCGAAGAGGGGGAGATCGTCGAGCCCCGCGGCGAGCCCGCCGGTCTTTTCGCGCCCCGCTTCGAGCTTGGCGAGTACCGCTTCGGCGCGCTTCACCACCTTGGGCGCGACGCCGGCGAGGCGCGCGACCGCGAGGCCGTAGCTGCGGTCGGCGGGGCCGTCGGCGAGTTCGTGGAGCAGCACCAGATCGCCCTGCCATTCGCGCGCGCGGACATGGTGGAGCGAGAGCGCGTCGAGGCTTTCGGCCAGCCGCGTCAGTTCGTGATAATGGGTCGCGAAGAGGCAGCGGCACTTGTTCACCTCATGCACCGCCTCGACCACCGCCCAGGCGAGTGCGAGGCCGTCGTAAGTCGAGGTGCCGCGCCCGACCTCGTCGAGGATGACGAAGCTGTCGGGGGTCGCCTGCGCGAGGATCGCGGCGGTTTCGACCATTTCGACCATGAAGGTCGAGCGCCCGCGCGCGAGATTGTCGCTGGCGCCGACGCGGCTGAACAAGCGGTCGACGAGGCCGAGCTTCGCCGCCGAGGCGGGGACGAAACCGCCCGCCTGTGCGAGCACGATAATCAGCGCATTCTGGCGCAGGAAGGTCGATTTACCGCCCATATTGGGGCCGGTGACGAGCCAGAGCCGGTCGCTTTCGGCGAGCGAGACGTCGTTGGGAACGAAGCGATCGCCCGATTTCGCCAGCGCCGCCTCGACCACCGGGTGGCGGCCGCCGGTGACGTCGAGGCACGGGGTGTCGGCGAGGTCGGGGCGGCACCAATTATGGCTCATCGCATGGTCGGCAAGCGCGGCGGCGACGTCGAGCCGCGCGAGCACGTCGCATGACGCGGCGATCGCCTCGCGGCGCGCCACCGCCGCGTCGGTGAGTGCCTCGAGATGCGCGGCCTCGGCGGCGATGGCGTGCACCCCCGCCTGCGTCACGCGGCTCGCGGCCTCGTGGAGGTCGGACGAATTGAAGCGCACCACGCCCGCGAGCGTCTGACGGTGGGTGAAACCCGATTCGGGCAGCATCAGCGCGTCGGCGTGCTTCGCGGGCACCTCGACATGATAGCCGAGCACGCCATTGTGGCGGATCTTGAGCGAAGCGATGCCGGTGCGGTCGCGATATCCCGCTTCCAGAGCGGCGATCGCCTTGCGCCCGTCGCGCGCGCTTTCGCGCAGCGCGTCGAGCGCATGGTCATAGCCCTCGGCGACATAGCCGCCCTGCGCCGCGTCGACCGGCGGGGTTTCGATCAAGGCGCGGCTGAGTTGGTCGATGAGTGCGCCATGGCCGTCGAGCCCGGGAAGCAGGCGCGCGAGCAGAGGCGGCAGGTCGGCGCGGCGGGCGAGCCGTTCGCGCAAGGTTCGTGCGCCGCCGAGCGCGTCGCGCAGCTGGGCGAGGTCGCGCGGGCCGCCGCGCCCGGCGACGAGGCGGCCGAGCGCGCGGCCGGCGTCGGGCAGGGCGCGCAAGGCGGCGCGCAGGTCGGCGCGCCACAGCGCGTCGCGCGCGAGCGCATCGACGAGGTCGAGCCGGTCGAGGATCGCGGCCTTGTCGGTGAGCGGGCTGGCGAGATCGTCGGCGAGCAGCCGCGCGCCAGCGGCGGTGACCGTGCGGTCGATCGTGCCCAGCAGACTGCCCTCGCGCGCGCCGGCCCCCGACCCCGTCATCGTGCGGACGAGTTCGAGGCTTTCGCGCGTCGCGGCGTCGATCGCCATGCGGCCCGAGGCGAGGTGGCGGACGGGCGGCTGGAGGAAGACCGAAGTGCCGGTGCCGACATGGTCGAGATAGGCGGCGATCGCGCCCATCGCGGCGATTTCGCCGCGGCTGAACTGGCCGAAGCCGTCGAGCGTCTGGACGCCGAAGAGGCTTTCGAGGCGTTTCTGCCCTGCCCCGCTCGAAAAACCGGCCTGCGGGCGGCGGACGACCTGCCGCACGCTCCACGCCGGAAGTTCGCCGACGCTGTCGCTGACCAGCAGCTCGGCAGGGGCGAGCCGCGCCAGTTCGGCATCGACCGCCTCGCGGCGCACCGCGACGACCTCGAAGCGCCCGGTCGAGATATCGGCGGCGGCGATCGCGACCTCGCCGTCGCTGCCGACCTCGGCGAGCGCGGCAAGGCGGTTGGCGCTGCGCCCTTCGAGCAGGCTTTCCTCGGTCAGCGTGCCCGCGGTGACGAAACGGACGATGGCGCGCGCGACGAGCGCCTTCGACCCGCCGCGCGCCTTGGCCTCGGCGGGGCTTTCGACCTGTTCGGCGATCGCGACGCGGTGGCCGGCGCGGATCAGCCGCGCGAGATAGGATTCGGCGGCGTGGACGGGCACGCCGCACATCGGCACCGGCTCGCCGCCATGTTCGCCGCGCGCGGTGAGCGCGATGTCGAGCGTCGCCGCCGCCGCCTTGGCATCGTCGAAGAAGAGTTCGAAAAAATCGCCCATGCGATAGAAGAGCAGGCAATCGCCCGCTTGCTCCTTGAGCGACCAATATTGCGCCATCATCGGCGTCGGCGCGGCGGGCTTGGCGGCGGGAAGGGCGGCGGTCGCGGACATCGCGCCCTGCTTAGTGATTGGAGGGCGCATGGCAAGCCGTGTGAGGAAGTCGCCAGGCCGTAACATTGCGGTACCAATCGCCGCGTCGTGACGCTAGGGATCGGGGCAATGGGCGCGCGTCTGTGGAATCGAACCGAGGGGACAAACTGATGGACAGCGGCAGCAAGATACAATTTTCGGATCGCGAGGCCCTGCTTTACCATGAATATGGGCGCCCGGGAAAAATCGAGATCGTCGCGTCGAAGCCGATGGCGACGCAGCGCGACCTGTCGCTCGCCTATTCGCCCGGTGTCGCGGTGCCGGTGAAGGCGATCGCCGAGGATCCGGCGACCGCCTATGACTATACGATCAAGGGCAATCTGGTCGCGGTGATCTCGAACGGGACCGCGATCCTCGGCCTCGGCAATCTCGGCGCGCTCGCCTCCAAACCGGTGATGGAGGGCAAGGCGGTGCTGTTCAAGCGTTTCGCCGATGTCGATTCGATCGACCTCGAGGTCGCGACCGAGGACCCGCAGCGTTTCATCGAGGCGGTCGAACTGCTCGAACCGACCTTCGGCGGCATCAACCTGGAAGATATCGCGGCGCCCAATTGCTTCATCATCGAAGCGGCGCTGAAAGAGAAGATGAACATCCCGGTGTTCCACGACGATCAGCATGGCACCGCGATCATCACCGCCGCCGGGCTGATCAACGCCTGTCATCTGACCGGGCGCGACCTGGCCACGGTCAAGGTCGTCGTCAACGGCGCCGGCGCGGCGGCGATCGCCTGTACCGCGCTGATGAAGGCGATGGGCGTGCGGCACGAAAATGTCGTCATGTGCGACCGCAAGGGCACCATCTGGCAGGGCCGTACCGAGGGCATGGACCAGTGGAAGTCGGCGCATGCGGTGCCGACCGAGGCGCGGACGCTGGAAGAAGCGCTGAAGGGCGCCGACGTCTTCCTCGGCCTGTCGGCCGCGGGCGCGCTGAAACCGCATATGGTCATGGACATGAAGCCGGCGCCGATCATCTTCGCGATGGCGAACCCCGATCCCGAGATCTCGCCCCCCGACGCCCGCGCGGCGCGGCCCGACGCGATCATCGCCACGGGGCGGTCGGACTATCCGAACCAGGTCAACAATGTCCTGTGCTTCCCCTTCATCTTCCGCGGCGCGCTCGACGTGCGGGCGACCGCGATCAACGAGGAGATGAAGATCGCCGCCGCCTACGCCATCGCCGACCTGGCGCGCCAGCAGGTACCCGAAGAGGTGGCGGCGGCCTATGGCGGGCGCGCGTCGAGCTTTGGTCCCGAATATATCATCCCCTCGCCCTTCGACCCGCGGCTGATGGAAATCGTGCCCGCCGCGGTCGCCAAGGCGGCGATGGACACCGGGGTCGCGCAGCAGCCTATCGCGGATATGGCGGCCTATCGCAATTCGCTGAAAGCGCGGCTCAACCCGACGACGTCGGTACTCACCCTCGCCTATGAAGCCGCGCGCGCCAATCCGAAGCGCGTCGTCTTTGCCGAGGGCGAGGAGGAAGTGGTGCTGCGCGCCGCGATCCAGTTCCGCGACGGGGGTTATGGCATCCCCGTGCTCGTCGGGCGCGAAGGGCTGCACGACCAGCTGCGCGACATGGGCGTGGCCGATCCCGAAAGCTTCGAGATCCACAACAGCGTCAATTCGCCGCATGTGCCGCAGATGGTCGACATGCTGTACGAACGGCTGCAGCGCCGCGGCTATCTGCGCCGCGACGTCGAGCGCATGGTCAACCGCGACCGCAATATCTTTGGCTCGCTGCTGCTCCAGCTCGGGCTGGGCGATGCGATGATCACCGGCACGACGCGCACCTATGCGCAGACGATGCGCGAGGTCCGCCGCGTGATCGACCCCGCCGAGGGGCAGACCAATTTCGGTATCCATGTGCTCGTCGGCCAGCATCACACGGTGTTCATGGCCGATACGACGGTCAACGAGCGCCCCTCGTCGCAGCAGCTCGCCGACATCGCCGAGCGCACCGCACAGGTCGCGCGGCGGATGGGGCATGAGCCGCGCGTCGCATTCCTGTCCTATTCGACCTTCGGCAACCCGCCGGGGTCGTGGCTCGACAATATCCGCGAGGCGGTGGCGATCCTCGACGCGCGCAAGCCGGGGTTCGAATATGAAGGCGAAATGTCGCCCGACGTCGCGTTGAACCCCAAGGTGATGGCGAACTACCCCTTCTGCCGCCTGTCGGGACCCGCGAATGTGCTGGTCATGCCGGGGCTGCAGTCGGGCAATCTGTCGGCGAAGCTGCTGCGCGAACTGGGCGGCAGCGCGGTGATCGGGCCGATGCTGGTCGGCATGGAAAAGCCGGTGCAGGTCGCGACGATGGCCTCGACCGCGTCGGACCTGGTGACGCTGGCGGTGCTGGCGGCAGGCGGGATCGCCGAGTGATTTCCGGCTGACGCCGGAAACGGCACCCGCCCGCTCCCCCACCGCCC
>JAEULK010000066.1 GCA_016793775.1 Sphingopyxis sp.
ATGGTCGAACGCTGCTTCAACAAGCTCAAGAACGCCCGCAGACTGGCAACCCGCTACGACAAAACCGCCGCCAGCTATCTCGGCTTCATCCACATCGTCTCAATCCGCCTGTGGATGCGCCAATTTGTCAACGCCTCCTAAATGGCGATCTCGATCAAGCTATAACAGTGGTGTGCCTGCGAAAGCGGGGACCCAGGGCGTGCGTCGGCTTGCCCCACACTGGGTTCCCGCTTTCGCGGGAATGCAAGATAAGGGAACGGCAGCGACCGCCCGAGACCCGCCAGTGCGATGAGCGACACGCCTCCCTATTTCCCCTGTGCCGCGAGCACGCGCAGGATATTGCCGCTCCACATCTTCGCGATGTCGGCGTCCGAATAGCCCGCGGCCTTCAGCCGCTCGGTGACCTTGGGCAGCGCCGAAATATCCTCGATCCCCGGCAGGCCGCCGCCGCCGTCCCAGTCGGCGCCGAAACAGATATGATCCACCCCGCCGACCTCGATCGCGCGCAGCACCATCTTCATATAGGCTTCGAAATCAGCCGCCCACAATGGCTCGCTCTTGTCGAGTTCGCGCCATTTCCGGTTGAGTTCGGCCTGCTCGGCTGGCGACAATTTGCCGATCCGCTCATAGCGACCGAACAGTTCGCCGCGCGCGGGGGTCATGTTCATCTGGGATAGGAAGATCGTCGAGATGCACATCGCCCCGCCCTTCGCCGCGAGCGCCTTCAACCGCCCCTCGTCGAGGTTGCGCGGATGGTCGTTCGCCGAGCGCAGGCTCGAGTGCGAGAGGATGATCGGATATTTCGACAGCACCAGCAGTTGGTCGAAGGTGGCGTCCGACGCGTGGCTCGCGTCGATCACCATGCCCAGCCGGTTCATCTCGGCCACCCATAGCTTGCCGAGCGGGCTCAGCCCCTTCCACGTCGCCTCGCCCGTCGCGCTGTCGGCGAACTGGTTGGTCTTGGAATGCACCGGGCCCGCCATGCGGACGCCCTTCTGGTGGAATTCGGCGAGCAGCGAGACATCCTCGCCCAGCGGATAGCTGTTCTCGATCGACTTATACGCGATCAGCTTGCCCGCCTTGTCGAGCGTGCGGGCATCGGCGGCGGTGCGCGCGGGACCGATCAGCGCGCTGTGCTTCTCGATCGTCGCGTCGATCAGGTCCGACCGGGTGCGCGCGAAGGCGAGCGCGTCGGCATAGCCCTGCGGCGTCAGCGGCCCCTGTTCGGTGTAGATGACGAAGAAGCCGCCATCGAGCGCGCCCGCCTTCATCCGCGGGATATCGACCTGGACGATATCGCCCTCCAGCGTGTGCGGATCGGCGAAGCTCCATCCCGCGCGCTCGAAATGGAGCGACGTGTCGAGGTGGGTGTCGAGCGTCAGTAAGCGGCTGTGCAGCGGGCGATCGTCCTTGGGCACCGCCGCGCCTTCCTCCTTCACCGCGGTGCAGGCGGCGAGCGAGGCGGTGGCCAGCAGGATCGCGACGTATTTCACTTCTTCTCCTCCACCGGCTTCAGGTCGAGGTCGTGATAGTCCCAGCTGAAGTCGGCGATCTTGCTCACCGCCTTCATCGTCACGCCGGTGACCTTGCCGTCGGTGTCAAGCGCGAAGGTCACATAGGCCGGTTCGATCGCGGGGTCGTCATATTCCGTGACGAAGCTGTCATACTGCCAATGCTTGAGCCGCCCGACCATGCGCGGGGTCGAGGTGAAGTCGATCGTCAGCCCCTTGGGCGTGTTGGCTACGACGATGTCGCCATACCAGGGGTCGCGATAGCGGCCCGCGTAGCGCGCGGGATCGAGCGACGGGCCGACCTTCGCGGGCGAAGCCTGCGCCTGCTTTAGATATTCGACGCCGCCAGCGAGCCTTTGCTTGTACCAATCCTGCCATTTGGTGGTCCAGCCGGTGTCGGGCTGGTCCAGATAATGGTCGAGCAGCCGGTAGGTCAGCCCGAGCAGCATGCCGCTTTCTTCATTGTTCATCATGATCGCGAAGCCGACTTGTCTGTCGGGGATCATCACGACGCGGGTGATCGAGCCGAACACCCCGCCGCCGTGCGAGATGATGCGGTGGCCGCGATAATCCTGCACCTGCCAGCCGAGCGCATAGGCCTGCTGCATCGGCTGTGCGGCCTTGAGCTGCTCGGGCAGCTGGGTAATCGGCATCGGCGTCACCGGCTTCCACATCTCGGCCGCCTGCGCCTCGCTGAACAGCGGCTTGCCGTTCGGCAGCGCGCCGTGCGCGAGCTGGATCTTGAGCCATGCCGCCATGTCGTCGGCGCTGAGCGCCAGCCCACCCGCCGGCGCGCCGTTGCGGCCGAGTTCGTCGCGCTCGTTCAGCGCCTGCTGATCGCCGAGCCCGCGCAGCGGTCCGTTCAGCCGCGCGTGCGGCCAGCTGCGGTTGGCGATACGGAAACGGTCCTCGCTGTCGCTGGTCGCATTCTTCATGCCGCCGGGTCGCAGCACGCGGTCGCGCATGAAAGCTTCCCACGTCTGGCCGCTGACCTCCTCGATCAGCTGCCCCGCCACCGCATAGAGGATATTGTCATAGGCATAGGCCGAGCGGAAACTCGTCCTGGGTTTCAGATAGGCGACGCGCTCGACCGTCTGCTTGCGCGTCAGGTTGGTGCGCGGCACGAACATCAGGTCGCCCTGCCCCAGCCCCAGCCCGCTGCGATGAACGAGCAGGTCCCGGATCGTGATCTCGCGCGTGACCCACGGATCGTACATGCGGAACCAGGGCATATGCTTGATGACGGGATCGTCCCAGCCGATCTTGCCTTCGTCGACCAGGATCGCGAGCGCCGCGGCGGTCATCGCCTTGCCGGTCGATCCGGTCTGGAAGATCGTCTCCTTGTCGACCAGCGCGCGCTCGCCGAGCTTGCGCTCGCCCCAGCCGCGCGACATCGTCGTCTTGCCGTCCTCGACGATCGCGATCGACACCCCGGTCGCGCCGATCTCCTTGCGCAGCGTCTCGACCTCGGTCCCGAAATCCCTGGGCGGTTCGGCCCAGACGGGGACCGCCGTCGAAGCGAGCAGCGACAGGGCAATGATGCGGGCGTGTTTCATGACACGGTCTCCAGGGGGGCAAGGGGGGAAGGACGCAGCAGGCGCCAGACGCCGATGGTAAGCAGGGGCAGCACGAACACGCCGAGGAACAGCCAGGCGAGAAAGCGGTAGCCGCTGGCGATCAGGTCGACGAGACCGATGCGCCCCGCGACGAAGATGCAGCCCGCGAGGATCACCGCGCCGATGACCGCGCGCGCGCCGGTGGTCAGCGGCGCACGGCCGCGGCTCTCGATCGCGCCCGAGATGCGCTCGTTGATCGCATGCACCGCCCCCGCCCCGCTTTCGAGCAAGGCGGCGAAGATCATCACCTGAAAGATCACATGAAACCCCGGCACCGTCATCTGGCGGAGCAGGAAATCGGATGGCAGCGTCTCGGCGCCGATCGCGGGATAAAAGGCCATCATCGCGACGAAAAAGAGGATCGCGGGCAGCATCGACAGCGGCCCCGCGATGATGCCGGCGAGCATCGCGTCGCGCTGGCTGGTCAGATGGCGCAGCACCGGCAGAATCACCACCGCGCCGACGATATTGTAACTCGCGTAAGTGAGGCCGCCCGATATCCAGTCGCCCGACGGCGACGGCGCATTCGCGAAGCCTTCGCCGATCAGGTCGCCGAAGCTGGCGAGCGCGATGACGAGGAACAGGGCGTAGACGGTGTAGAGCAGGATCGAGACATATTTGAACATCTGCTCGACGACGCCGGTGCCCCAGGCGACAACCGCGGTGATCGAGACGCCGAGCAGCAACGACCCAGCCCATTCGGGCCAGCCGAAGGTCGCCGCGCCGATCGCCCCCGCAGCAGCGCCGAACACCGCGAGGATCAGGACGACGAAGATCAGATAGGCGATCTCGAACGCGATCCAGCCGGGACCGAGAAGCCCCTGGAAGAAGGCGCGATAGTCATAGGCGCCGAGCTTGCGCGCGAGCGCGAAGGTCACCGCCGCGACGAGGCTCCACACGCATGTCGCGAGCAGCATCGCGGCGAGCCCGCCCCACGGCCCCGCGGGCACGAAATATTCGGCGAGCTCGCGCCCGGTGGCGTAGCCGCCGCCGATGATCACCGCCTTGAGCGCGAAGCCCGGGAGCAGGAAGCGCTGGAACCAGCTCGACGTCCCGGCTGGCTCGGCGGCGTTCATGCGAGGCAGGCGTCCACAAGCGCGGCGAAAGCCGCACCGCCGCGGATCGGGTCGGCGACCGGCAACCCGAGCCGCCGACTTTCGGCGCCGAGCAGCGCCTCGGCCTCGCCCGCGCCGAGGCTCGAGGTGTTGAGGCTCACCCCGCCGCAGCGGATCGCGGGGTTGGTGCGGCTACCGAGGCGGATCGTCAGGTCGATGACCTCGTCGACCGTCGGCAGCGCGAAGCTCTCCATGCCGAGGATCACCTTGCGCGACGGGTCGTGGCAGACCACGAAGACGTCGGGTTGACTGCCGTGGAGCAGCCCAAGCGACACCGCGGCATAGGCGGGGTTGAAGATCGACCCCTGCCCCTCGATGACATCCCAATGATCGGCGGGCGCATCGGGGCTCAGGATTTCGGCGGCGCCGGCCTCGAAGTCCGAGACGACCGCGTCCATCGGGATGCCGCCGCCGGCGATCATGATGCCGGTCTGGCCGGTCGCGCGGAAATCGGCGTCGAGCCCGCGCTCGGCGAAGGCGCGGTGCAGCGCCAGCGCGGTATATTTCTTGCCGAGCGCGCAGTCGGTGCCGACCGTCAGCAGGCGCTTGCCCGTGCGTTTGATCCCGGTGCCGATCGGGATGTCGGCGGGCGGGGTGCGGACGTCGATCAACCGCTGCCCGGTGCGCCGCGCCGCCTCGACCAGCGCGGGCACGCTGGTCAGCCGCGTGTGCAGCCCGGCGACGATGTCGAGCCCCGCCTCCATCGCTTCGATCAGGATCGCGACCCAGCTTTCGCCGATCACGCCGCCCTGGTTGGCAACCCCGATCACCAGCGACCGCGCCCCCGCCGCCTTGGCCGCCGCGGGGTCGAGCCGCGGCAGGCCGGTGGTGACGGTGCAGCCGGCGGCCGCGAATTCGCCAACGCAGCGGTCCGCCGCCCAGTCGGCGAGCCCGAAGGCGGTCTTCGCGAAGCTCGCCTCCGTGGTGTCGCCGAGGAACAGCAGATAGGGCTGCGGCAGGGTCAATCGTTCGGACAAGCGTCCGGTGGGCGCGTTCATCTTGATCTCTCCCTCGCCCGTCAGAAACCGGCCGTCAGCGTCGCGCCGATCGTGCGCGGGCGGATGACCGCGGTGCCGGCGGCGCCGAGCGGAATGTTGCCCGGAACCTCGAGCGATGTCTTGCCCTCGCTGTCGAACAGGTTCTTCGCATAGAGTTCGAGCGAATATTTGCCGAACTCGACCCCGGCGCGCAGATCGACGACCTCATAGGAGGGCAAATAGCGCTGGCGGCCATTGGCGCTGCGGAAGGCGAAGTCGAAGCCCGCGGGCTGTTTCGACAGGCTACGCACCGACGCCCCGACATAGGCTTTGGTCTCGCCGCCCAGTTCCCACTCATAATCGGCATTGGCAGCAATGCTGTATTTGGGGGTGTAGGGTAGCCGGTCGCCGGCGAGGCCGCCGACCTGCGGCGGCGTCGCGTCCTTCAGCGTCGCGTCGGTGTAGGCGCCGTTCAGCGAGAAGACGAGGCCGGGCGTCGGGCGCAGATTCGTGGTGAATTCCAGGCCATTGCTCTCGGCCTTGCCGCCATTGAAGTTGATCCCGAAATTGTTGACGATGCCGAACACCTGGATGTCCTTCCAGTTGATGTGGAAGGCGGCGATGTCGATGCCGAAGGTCCGGTCGGCGGTTTCGGCCTTCACCCCGACCTCATAGCTGATCAGGGAATCCGAGCCATAGGTGCCGAGTTCGGGCGGCGCGCCCGGCGACAGCACGTTCGGCCCGCCGGGGCGGAACCCCTTGGCGACGCGGGCATAGACGGTCGCCTGATCGCTGATCTCGAAACTCGGCGCGACCGAGAAGGTGAATACATTTTCCGACGAACGCGCGACCGGCAGCGTGTTCGGGCCGCCCGCGAGGACGCCATCGGATACCTGCAGCGCCGATTGCTTGTTGTCGCTGTAGCGACCGCCGAAGGTCAGGTCGAACCGATCGCCCAGATGCAGCGTAGCGTTGGCGAAACCCGCGACCTCGCGATAGCGCGAACCGAGATTCGCGACGCCGAGCAACGGCAGGCCCGCCACCGGCGTAAACGTGCCCGGGTTCACCGCATTGAAACTCTGGTCGATCACGCCCTTTTCGCGCGTATAATAGGCGCCGACGAGCCATTCGAAGCTGTCGTTCGCGGGCGATTGCAGGCGCACTTCCTGCGACACGCGGCGGACGCGGGTCAGCTGCCCCTGGAAGAAGTCGTTGGGGGTGCCAAAGATCGCCTCGATCAGCCCGCCGAACTGGGTCGTCAGGTCGCCGCGGAAATTCTGTGACAGGGTGCTGTAGCTCGTCGCCGAGACGAGGTCCGCAAAACCGAGGTCGGCGTCGATCACCGCGCTATAAACGCGGTAGCGCACATCGGTGCCCTCGGGCACGAACTGCGACTGGGTCAGCCCGCCGTACAGGGTGCGCCCGGTCGCCGGGTTGCTGTCGACATTGTTCGACGCGCTGGTCTTCAGGTTCTGGAGATAGGCGCTCAGCTGGACCGACAGGCCTTCGCTGGGCTTGAACAGCAAGGAGGCCCGGCCGCCATAGCTCTTCGAATCATTGATGTTCTTCTCGACGTCCGACCCGGCGGTGCCGATCGAGTCGATATAACCGCCATAGTCGCGGTAGAAACCCGAGGCACGGAAAGCGAGCGTGTCGCCGAGCGGCACATTGACCACCGCGCTGCCGAGGAAGGATTCGTCGCCGCCCTTGGTCGCCTCGACGCTGCCGCGCGCGCGGACTTCGAAGGCGCCGGTGTCGGGCTTCTTGGTCACATATTTGAGCACGCCGCCCATCGAGCTGGCGCCATAGATGGTGCCCTGCGGCCCGCGCAGCACCTCGATGCGCTCGATATCGAAGGTGTCGAAGTCGCCCGCCAAAATGGCGCCATTGACCAGTCCGCTGCTCGACCCAAAGGTCATTTCGTCCTGATAGACCGCGACGGTCGAGGCGACGCCGCCCGTGTTGACGCCGCGGATGACAAGGCGCCCGAAACCGGGGGTAGTCTGGTTGAGCTGCAGGCCCGGGACGAGCTTCAGATAATCGGCAAAGCTGGTCGCCTGGATATTTTCCAGCGCGTCGCCCGACACCACACTCACCGATTGCGGCACGTCGATCAGCAATTGCTCGCGCTTCTGCGCGGTGACGACGATATCGCTTTCGCTCTCGCCCTCCGCCTCTGCGGCCCATGCCGGCGTCGTCGCAAGCATCGCGGCCATGCTTCCGGCCATCAGAACTGCTTTTTTCATCGTCTTACCCCCAGACTTGGCCGAGCAGGCGGCGAAAATTGCCCCCGAGCACGGCGGTGATGTTGTTGTTGGAATATCCCCGGCGAATGAGTTCCTCGGTCAGGTCGAATACCTTGAGCGGGTGGTCGAAGCCGTCGATGTCGATCCTGTCGCGAAAGCCGTAGCTAGCCTTGTAACTGCCCTTGAGCAGCGCATATTGGTCGGGCGGCATGTCGTCATAGCCGTTGAGGTCGGCGTCCGAGCCGATGCCGACATGCTCGATCGCGGTGAGTTTCGCGACATGGTCGATATGGTCGGCCATATGCCCGACATTGGTCGGGTCGGTCAGCCGGACGAACATGCGCACCCCGGTGATGCCCATGACCCCGCCCTTCGCCGCCAGCGCCTTGATCGCCGCGTCGGTCTTGACGCGCGGGTGATCGACCAGCGCGCGGGCGTTGCTGTGGGTGATCGCGATCGGGCCTTTCGCCAGTTCGATCGCGTCGAGCGTCGTCCGGTCGCCGCAATGCGAGACATCGACCAGCATGCGCTGCTTTTCCATCTCGGCGATGATCGCGGCGCCATAGTCGCTGACCCCGCCGTCGACGCGTTCGGTACTGCCCGAGCCGATCATGTTCTGGCTGTTGTAGGTGAGCTGCGCGCAGCGCAGGCCGAGGCGGCGGAAGGTCGCGACATCCTCGATCTTTTCGAACTGCTCGGCGTTCTGGATGCCCATGATGACGGCGCATGTCCTGTCGGCCTTGGCGCGGTCGAGATCCTCGGCACCATCGACAAGCGTGAAAACATGGCTGTTGCGCCCGGCAAAACCCTGCCAGCCCGCCAGAAATTCGAGCGCCTGCGCGCGCGCATCGGGTCCGCCGAGGCCATAGGCATTGTGGAAGCCAGTGATGCCGCTCGCCCGGAACTCGGCCGCTTCGGCGTCGGTCAAGCGGTGCGCGACATAATCGGGCGACATCGTGATCTTGAGCGGCGCGAGCATGTCGATGACGAGCGACGACGTGACCAGGTCGATCGCGCGGCGCGAATAGCTCTTCGCCGGCGCGCCCGCAAAAGCGAAGGCGCCCCGATTGATCATCGGCGCGGACAAACCGGCACCGACCGCGCCCGCGATGACCGCGCGGCGCGTCACTGGGAATGACATGGCCATTCCGATCCGACCTCCTGAAATTACAAATTCGAGACTATTGTCCTAATCAGAGAATTGTCAACCCAAATAGGACATCAAAACCCTAGCTACCCCAAATTTCGCCGGCACAATGGATCTGCCCACCGCGATATTCGACCCCCGGCGCGCGGTCGCGCGCGAGGAAGGTCGGGCCGTCGAGATCGACGATGTCGCACAGCTGGCCGACCAGATAGGAGGGCGCCATCGACAGGCTGGTGCCCATCATGTTGCCGACCATCACATCGAGCCCCAGCTTCTTCGCCTGCCGTGCGATCGCCAGCCCCTCGGTCAGCCCGCCGCATTTATCGAGCTTGATGTTCACCACATCGAAGCGCCCGACGAGCGAAGCCGTATCGGCGAGCGTCAGCGCGCTTTCGTCGGCGACGAAGGGCAAGGGTCGCTTCAATCCGTCGAGATCGGCCTCGCGCCCGCGCTTCAGCGGCTGTTCGAGCTGCGCGACGCGGTTGGCGGTCAGCACCGGCAGCAGCCGGCGCAGCGTCGCGGCGTCATAACCCTGATTCGCATCGACCCCGATCCACGCCGCGGGCCGCGCGGCGCGGATCGCCTCGACCCGCGCGATATCGTCGCCGAGATCGCCGGTGAGCTTGACCTTAACCGGCGCCTCCGGGTCGATCGCCAATGCCGCGCGCGCCATCCGGCCCGGTTCGTCGGCGCCGAGCGTCAGCGTCGAGCGCAGGGGCTGCGGCGCGTCCAGTCCGGCAAGCTCCCACACCGGCTTGCCCGCCCGCTTCGCGTCCAGCTCCCAATAGGCGCAGTCGAGCGCGTTGCGCGCGCCGCCCGCGGGGAGCAGATTCTGCAATTCCGCGCGCGTCGCCCCCGCTTCGATCGCCCCGCGCACGCGCTGCGCCTCGGCCAGCATATGGTCTATATCGTCGCCGAGATAATAGACCCCTGCCCCCTCGCCGCGCCCGGCATGGGCGCCGTCGGAAATTTCGGCGACGAGCAGCGCGGTCTCGGTGAAGACATGCCCCGAAATGCGGAACGGCTGGTGATAGGGAAAGCGCTCGACCCGGAGGTCGAGCGCCAGTTTCTGCCTGTCCATCGTATCCATCAATAGACCATGTTGAAGCCATAGAGGTGGAAGGCGAGCGTCACCCAGACCAGCGGCAAGGCGGCGAGCACGAGCAGCACCGCGCCGAGCTTCATCGTCCAGCGGCGCTTGTCCCTGAAGGTCATCGCCAGATGCCAGCCCGCCGCGATCAGCAGACCGAAGGTGGCGAGCGGGGTCAGGATGCGCAGCAGGAGGATGAGCCAGTCGAGCGGGCCGCCGATGCTGCCGATATCGGCCGAGAAGGCCGCGATCAGCCCGAACCAGCCCGCCAGCGCCGCTAGCACCAGCCAGGCGAAGAGCCGCGACAGGCGATAGGCACGCCGCGATTTGCCGGTTAGCGCGAACTCCGCCTTGTAGCTGCGGCGCACCAGCGCGCGCACCGGCCAGGCCAGCGCCGCGAGCAGGACGATGGCGAGCGCGGCGATCAGCGCGGGGTTCAGCCAGGCGGCATTGGTGCCGAAGGGCACAGGCTCGAACACCATGAAGGGCGAACCGGCATCGAGGCTCCAGCGCGTTACCTTGCCGTCCTTGACCTCGGCGGCGAGCCGCTCGCCGGTGCCGGTGTCGCGCCACACGAACGGTTCGACCTCGACCCAGTCGCGCGCGCCGGCGCCCAAGCCGTCGAGCCCCGGCAAGGTGATCTTGCCATCCTCGGTCAGCCCGATCTGCGCCTGGCCAAGCAGGCCGAACAGGCTCATGAAATTGGTGAAGCTGCCACGGCTGCCGACATAATTGCCGACCATCATCTGCGCATGCGCGGCGGCGGTCTTGGCGTCGACGGTGCCGGGCTTTTCGGTGCCGGGCAGGTAACGGTCGGCGAATTTGTGGAACAAGGCGCTGCGCACCGCGCCCGCATCGCCCGCTTTGCCGGGGCTGTTCATCGAGATGTAGAGACCGATGTCGCTGTCGGGGAACAGCCACAAATAGCTGTGGAACCACACGGTATCGCCGCCATGCGCGATCGCGCGATGGCCGTTGACCCATTGTTCGTAGAAACCCAGCGCCATGCTGTTGAGCGGGCCGACACCCGGCGCCTTGAAGTCATGCATCATCGCCGTGGTTTCAGGCTTCATGAGGCCCGCCCCGTCGTTCAGCTGCGCGATCATGAACTTGCCCATGTCGGCGCCCGAGGCCGACAGGCTGCCCGCGGGCGCGGGGATCACCATTTCGAACGGCTTGGCCTTTTGCGTGACGTCGGGATAGCCCTTCGACATATGCGCGACGAGATTGGCGGGCAACGGCTGGCGGAACGAGCTATGCGCCATGCCGAGCGGCTGGAAGATATGTTTTTCGACATAGGAGTCGAAATCCTCGCCGCTGACCCGCTCGACGATATAGCCCGCCAAGGCTGTGGCATAATTGGAGTAAGCCGGCGTCGTGCCAGGCGCGAAGACGCGATCGGGCAGCGCCAGCGGCATCTGCTTCGTCAGCGTCATCGCCGCCTTGGGATCGTTGCTGATCAGGTAGCGCACCGATTCCTGGAAACCCGCGGTGTGCGTCATGATGTTGCGCATCGTGATCGGCTTGCCCTGATAGGCCGGAATCTTGAAATCCAGATAGGCGTTGACGTCCTTGTCGAGGTCGATCTTGCCAAGCTCGACCTGCTGCATCACCGCGGTCCAGGTGAACAGCTTCGACACCGAACCGGGGCGGAACAAGGTGGTTTCGGGCAGCACCGGCGCGCGCTTGGCGACGTCGGCGAAGCCATAGCCCTTTTCGAGCACGACCTGGCCGTCCTTCACGACGACAACGACCGCGCCGGGAATCCGCCCGCGTTCGAGTGCGTAAGGAAGGTAACCGTCGAGCCAGGCTTCCAGATCGGCCTTGTCGAGCGCAACCGGCGCGGCAGGTGGCGTGATCGCCGGCACGGCGGCGGCCTCGGCCTTTTTGACGGGCGGCGCGGCGACCGGCCCCTGCGCCATCAACGGCACCGCCGCGAGCGCGGCCAGTCCGATCATCAGCTTGCGAAACACACGCATCGCGACCTCCCTTTTGCTGGCGCGCTCACTTAACCTTGCAGCGAGCCGCGCGACCCCTTACCAAGGGACCAACACCAATTTGCGCAATAGGGACATAATGATCCTGATTAGAAAATTGTCAAACGGCTTATGGCGACCTTGATGGCGAAGCGGACAAAACCGCCGACGCTCGGCGAGGTGATGCGCGGCATTCGCTCGCGAAACGGCTGGACGCTCAAGGAGATGAGCGCGAAGTCGGGCATCCCCGTGTCGACGCTGTCGAAGGTCGAGCACGACCGGCTGACGCTGAGCTACGACAAGTTGCAGCAGCTCAGCCAGCGGCTGAACCTGCGGATGTCGGACCTGTTCGCCGAAGATTCGGAAGAAACCTCGCCGCGCGTGACCGGGCGGCGCAGCGTCGGCACGATCGACAATGCGGTGCGCGTGACCACCGACAATTACGACTATCATTATCTCTGCACCGACCTGCGCCAGAAGCGCATGATCCCGATCCTGACCCGCATCCGCGCGCATAGCGCCACCGAATTCGGCGAACTCGTCCACCATCATGGCGAGGAATTCATCTATGTGCTCGAGGGCCGCATGGCGGTGCACACCGAATATTACGACCCCGTCGTGCTTGAGGAGGGCCAGGGCATCTACCTCGATTCGACGATGGGCCACGCCTATGTCGTCGCCGAGGGATGCGAGGAGGCGCTGGTACTCGGCGTCTGTTCGAGCGCCGACGACGGGCTGATGGATTCGCTGATGAGCCTGCATGCCGATGGCGAGGGCGGGCTTTAGAATAACCGTCGCCCCCGCGAAGGCGGGGGCCGCAGTCGGTTTACGCGGCGACGCAGGGCAAGGCCGCCTGCGGCCCCCGCCTTCGCGGGGGCGACGGCTCAGTCCTTCCCCGCCCTGTCGATCAAATCCATGAAATCGCGTGCCGAATTTCTGTCGGCCTCGTCCTTGAACGCCACATCCAGATCGGGCGCCGCGCCGAGCATGTAGAGCAGCGCCCATAACGCAAACCGCCGCGCGCCGTTCATCTCCAGCCCGAAATCGACCTGCATCCGCTCGGTCCCTGCCACAAGCGCGGCGGGCGGAATCGCGCCAAGGTCGGCGGTGCCGAAATAGCGGCGGAGCTGGTCGTCGAAATCCATGGCGCCCCTCCTCGCCCCGCCCGCCGCGCTTGGCAAGCACCGCTCGCGTAAAAATCGGACGGACCGCGCCGCGCTCCGGTTGTCATCGGCAAGGGCGCCGGATAGGGCGGCGCGCGTGAACATCAGCATCGAAATCGGAACCGACGCCGGGGGGCAGCCGGTGCAGATCGACGTCCAGGAACTGCTGGCGACGAGGCTGCTCGTCCAGGGCAATTCGGGGTCGGGCAAGTCGCACCTCTTGCGCCGCCTGCTCGAGGAAAGCGCCGCGATGGTGCAGCAGGTGATCATCGATCCCGAGGGCGATTTCGTCACCCTAGCCGACGCCTATACCCATGTCGTGATCAACGGCGGCGACTATGATGAGCGCGAGATCGCGTTGATGGGCGCGCGCATCCGCGAGCATCGCGCCTCGGTCGTACTCAGCCTCGAATCGCTCGACCTCGAGGCGCAGATGATCTGCGCCGCGGCCTTTCTGAACGCGCTGTTCGATGCGCCGCGTCAGCATTGGTTCCCCGCGCTCGTCGTCGTCGACGAGGCGCAGATGTTCGCGCCGAGTGTCTCGGGCGACGTCTCCGACACCGTCCGCCGCGCGAGCCTCGGCGCGATGACCAACCTCATGTGCCGCGGTCGCAAGCGCGGGCTCGCGGGCGCGATCGCGACGCAGCGGCTCGCCAAGCTCGCCAAGAATGTCGCCGCCGAGGCGAGCAATTTCCTGATGGGGCGCACCTTCCTCGACATCGACATGGCACGCGCCGCCGACCTGCTCGGGATGGAGCGCCGCCAGGCCGAGGCGATCCGCGACCTCGAACGCGGTCATTTCCTGGGGCTCGGCCCCGCGATCTCGCGTCGGCCGCTGTCGGTGCGCATCGGCGCGACCCGCACCGCGACGCGGATGGGAACGCACAGCCTGATGCCGCTGCCGAGCACCGACGGCGCCGACATGCGCTCGATGCTGTTCACCGAGATGGAGGCGCCCGCCGCGCCCCGCGCCTTTGCGCCCGACCCCGAACCCGTCGCGGCGGACGAACTGCTCGAAGGCATCGCCGCGCAGGACCCACCGCACGAGGGCGAGGACGGCCCGCCGGTGTTCGATATCGTCGCGGCGGTCGAGGTGGCCGAGGCGAGCGACGCGGTGATCGTCGCGACGCTGGAGGAAATGCTCGCCGACCCCGACTGCGCCTTCCACCCCGAAGCGTTCCTCTATCAGGATTTCACCGTCCGCTGCCGCATGCAGCGATTGCACAAGGTTCCGCTCGACCTCGCCGCCTTCCGCCGCCGCTTCGCGCTCGCCAAAGGGGGCGTGCTCGACCCCAGCGAGCCGCGCTGGCGCGGGGCGCTGGCGGTGGCGGGGCGGCTGCCCGACGAGATGGTCGCGCCCTTCCTGCAGATCGTGCGCGCGGCGATGGACGGCGAACCCTGTCCCGACGACGGGATCCTCGGCCGCGCCTATGGCAGCCGCTCGCCCGGCCGCATCCGTCGCCTCGTCGAATATATGGAAAAGCAGGGCGCGATCGTCCTGCGCTCCGATTTCGGCGGGCGCCGCTCGATCGGCATCCCCGAACTGGGGCTGAGCACCGAGGCCGAATAGCGCTGGAAACGCCGCCCCCTTTTCCGTAGCTTGCGGCGCGGGGGAACGGCGGCCATCCAGGTCCTGATTTGCGACGATCATCCGTTCATGGCGCGGGCACTGGCACACCGCGGCGACCCCGGCTTCGGCCGCGGGAGCCGCCGCCAGAGCAAGGCACCGGAAAAGACCATCCGGGTCAGGCCGCATCGTCGACTCCCCTTCAATCGGCAACAGTCGCGCGGCACCGCGCGCGCGCCGCATCACCCGGACGGCCTACGCCCGATGGCCTGGGCCGGGGGCACGGAATGGCGGATGCCGAGGCGGAAGGCGGCCGTGATCGAAGAGCCCCGAACGACGCTTGTCATCGCCGGGCGGCACTGGTAGAGGCGCCACTCGTTGCCGCTTTAGCTCAGTTGGTAGAGCACATCATTCGTAATGATGGGGTCACAGGTTCGAGTCCTGTAAGCGGCACCAGCTACCCCCAAATCGTTGAAAAACCATCGTTTAATCGACGATTGGCGCGCAACTGTGACACACGACTGTTGCACAAACCCACCACTGAACCGAACATAAGATACTCAAAAGATGAGATAAATCGTCTCGCGAACTGTAGCACACATGTGTCGCACAGACGCTATCCCGGCCTATGGCGAAGAGGCGCGATCTATCAGTATCGCGTGCGGGTCCCTGCCGATCTCAGGCGATTGCTGGGCGCAAGCCACATTAATAGGTCTCTGAAAACAGCTTCTTTTATCGTTGCAGCACGATGCGTCCGGACGATGGCTTTCGAAATCGAAAAGCAATTTGAAGATGCCCGAAGTGGAGGCGGCCCGATTAATCACCTCGCGTCGTCTCCCTTTAATTCGTCGGCTCGGCTCAACATTGGCCACGATCGAATACAGTCGGCATCCGCCATAACGCTCGCTGATCTCTGTGACCGCTTTCTCAATGACCCTACCTCCGGTCGAACGAGCAAAAGTGCCTCTGTATACCGAACCACTTATGCCGCCTTTCTTGAACTGATCGGTCCGGAGATTCCCGTGGGATCGATAACTCGCGCGGTTTGCCGCGACGCCCTATCGGTGCTCCAATATCTGCCGCCACATGCGCGGAAGCGCTGGCCAACACTCACGCTGACCGAAATCTCATCAATGGCACGCGTCCAAGGCATTGCCCCCATGAGCCCGGCAAACACGAACGAATATATGAATAAGCTGGCTACCCTTTTGAACTGGGCAGTGAAGGAAGAATTGATCTTGCGAAACCCAGCCTGAGGATCAGCGTGCAATAGGCACCCCCTTCGTGGGGTGATCGGCGTGCAAAAAGGACCCCTTCATCCCGGGGATTTAGTCGGCCGACTGGTTTTGATCAGTTGGCGAGAACGGGATGTTGATCGTGGAGACAGTGG
>JAEULK010000010.1 GCA_016793775.1 Sphingopyxis sp.
CATCACCAGCCGCTTCCCGCCGATCGGCCTGATCGAGAAGGTCGCCCATACGGACGATCTCGAGGCGGTATTCCAGATCGACGCGATGAACAAAGATCGCCTCCGCGACGAAGTCGGCATACTCGCGCTGGTGCCGCCCGAGGACCGTGTTTCGGGCCCCGGCACGACACCGATCATGGCGGCCTTCACCCATCTCAATCCCGAGGGCAGCCGTTTTACCGACGGCAGCTTCGGCGTCTTCTACGCCGGCCACACGCTCGACACCGCGATCGCCGAAACGCGGCATCACCGCACCAGATTCCTCACCGCGACCGACGAGCCTGCCCAGGAGATCGACATGCGCGTCTATGCCATCGACCTTGAGGCCAGTCTCCACGACATTCGCGGTCTCGCGGACAGCCATGCGCATCTCTACGATCCGGACAGCTATATCCATGCGCAAGGGCTCGGGGCGGAGCTCCGCGATGCGGGTTCGGACGGTATCCGCTACCAGAGCGTCCGCCATCCCGGCGGCGAATGCGCCGCCGCCTTCCGGCCGCGCCTCCTGTCCAATTGCCGGCAGGAACGGCATCTCTGCTATATGTGGGACGGCACGGCCATCACGACCATCTATGAAAAGAAGAGCCTCGATACGTAAAAGGGCACGATAGCGTCCGGGCTCCAAGCCGAACGGTTTTTGTCAGGCATCATCGTCCAAGAAATCTCCCCGCATCGACAGGCGTCAACTGCGACCGCAGCCCTTCTGCCAGCCGCGCCGGGCCGACGCGGCGGAGATCGGTATTGAAATCGTCGCGCTGCGGCTCAAGCGCGTGGACCGCGATGCCCAGCGGCAAGGCGCGTTCGTTCAGCGCGGCCCAAGCGGCGCGCCCCGCGGGATCATCGTCGCGCGCGACGTAGAGGCGCCGCAAGCCTGTCGGAAACAGGAGCGCCGCGAGATGCGCCGCCGAGAGGCCGGCGACGAGCGGCAGCGATGGCGCGACCTCGCGCAATGACAGCATGGTCTCGATGCCCTCACCGAAAGCCATGACCTCTCCCGCCAGCCCGAAGCGAACGCCATGCCCCAAAAGATGTCCCATCGCGCGCCGCGGATAGGCCACCGGCGCCTTGGCCGGCCGTGCCGGATCGAGCCAGGTGCGATGGACGCCCATGAGCGAGCCGTCCAAATCGGTGACAGCGGCGATTATCGCCGGGAATGCCGGCTTGACCGATGGGGCATCCTCTTCGGACCGGCGATAATAGCAATGCGGATGATATCGCAGCGCCGGCAAATCCCCGCCCCGCCGAAGAGCGCGGCCCGCGAGATAGATTGGCACCAGCGTCCCGGCGATGGGTTTCGAAGCCGCCCAAAGCCGCGCGGCCGCCTCCCTGCTTCCCGGGCTCGCCCGCCGCGGACGCGGGTTGCGCTTCACCAGGTCAGGCGGAGGCAGGCTCAGGAAGCGCCGCGCCTCGGCAAGCGTTTCGCCGAGGCTCATATGCGTGCAGCTCGCGGCGATGATGTCGAGCAAGTCGCCATGGTCGCCGGTCGCCGCATCGGTCCATTTTCCAGCGCGCGGCTTGCCGTCGTCACCGCTGAGACGGACATAAAGACTTCGCCCCGGCGCATTATGCACATCGCCGACCAGCCAATAATGGCCTTCACGGCGACCGTTCGAGAGATAGTGACGGCACACCGCCTCGGCATTTTCACCGAGACGGCGCGCGAGTTCACGGGCTGGACTTTCCATGCGGGGCTCCTTCAGGCGGCCTTGCGGTCGCTGACCCGTTCAATCGGAAACCGATCGACGAGCTTCGCGAACACATCGGCGCCAGCAGCCCCTGCCGGCACGTAGAGCTTCAATTTCCACGAGACGATCTCCGAAATCAAGCCAAATGCCTTGAGGCGCTCGATCCCCAGATCGTTGAAACCGGTGAGCTCGATCCGCCAATCGTTCATCGAGCGGACGCGCGCGACGCGCTGACCCTCAGCGAGGTGAAGGACGGCTTCGCCCGCAAGCAGCGTCGACCAGGCTTGTTCGGCCGACAGCTTCGGCGGCCCGTCATCGACGATCCGCGCGGCCCATGCGGGCGATACGCGGCGGCCGATGACGCGCTCGCCCGCATCGGTTTGCAGCCGGTAGACCCGCGTCGACTCGTTCGGCAGGCTGCGCCAGATCGGCAACAGGAGCCCCGAGACCATGTGCAGTGTTCCGGTCTCATAGTCGGGAAGCTCTCCAAGTTCGGCTTCCCACGCCGCGGTAAACGCCTCCGCATCGACGATAGTCCAGTGGCTCGCCCCGAACTGCTCGGCGAGGATCAGCACTGTCTCCATCGGGCGGATCAGGCGGAAACGGCGATGCACCGCACCCTCGTCGTCGATGAGGCTGCGCGCGCGCAGCTTGACCGCTGCCCGGCCCGAACGCCCGTTCACCAGCAACGCCGCGTCCTCGGTCCGTGCGAGATCGAGCGCCTTGCCGAGCGAGAGCGGGACGACGCGGTCCCTCCGGTCGATGGTCAGAAGCTGGGTCTCGGCGCCGGTGCCGGGATGGGTGTAGATCGTCCGGCGATCGGTGACGACGAAACTCTCGGCGCGCAGCGTTTCGAGACCGACCTCATAGCTGCCCGCCGCCACCGCCGCCTCGATCCGCGCGATGAGGAGCGCCTCGAACGCCTCGAACAATATATTCTGAAGGTCGATGGTGAGCGCGAGCATGCGGTTGAGGAAGGTCGTGATCGGCGGCAGTTCGTCGCGAATCCCGCCTTCGGCATCGAGCAGCGACAGCCCGGTTGCGGTCTCGAAGCTGAGCAGCGAACAGCCCTCCACCTTGCCGCGCACGATCAGCATGTAGAGCTGGCGGAGCGCGTCGCGGGCATAGAAGGATTCCAGATTGTCGTGCGCGCTGAACATATTCTGGCCGCCCGTCTGCCGCTGCCCCCGCGTGATCGCGCCCATCGTGTCGAGCCGCCGCGCGATCGTCGAGATGAAGCGCTTCTGCGCCTTCACGTCGGTCGATACCGGGCGGAACATCGGCGGCTGCTTCTGGTTCGTGCGGTTCGTGCGTCCGAACCCCTGGATCGCGGCATCGGCCTTCCAGCCCGCCTCGAGCAGATAATGGATGCGGCGGCGCTGGTTCTTCGCGCCAAGGTCGGCATGATAGGACCGCCCGGTGCCGCCGGCTTCCGAAAAGACGAGAATTCGCTTCTCATCGTCCATGAAGGCATGGGTCTCGCCGATATTGGCGCTGCCAGGCCGGTTTTCGACCGCGAAACGGAGGTCACCGTCATCGCCGACCCGCGGCACGATCCGCCGCGAGCGCCCGGTCACCTCGGCCACCTTGTCGGCCCCGAAATGCTGGACGATCTGGTCGAGCGCGCCCGGCACCGGGGGCAAGCTCGCCAGCTTCTCGATCATCGCATCGCGGCGGCGGCAGGCTTCGCGGCTGACGATCATATTGCCATCGCCGTCATAGGCCGGGCGCGAGGAAAGATTGCCGTCGCCGTCGGTGCAGGGTTCGAACAGCTGGACCGGGAAGCTCGATGCCAGATAATCGAGCACATATTCGCGCGGCGTGATGTCGACCGACACATCGTTCCACTCGTCCGCCGGGATCTCGGCGAGCCGCCGCTCCTGCAAGGCCTCGCCGGTCGAGACAATCTGGACGACCGCCGCATGGCCCGCCTCGAGATCGCGCGCGATGCTCGCGATCGCGCTCGGCGTCTGCATCGCGGTGATGAGATGGTTGAAAAAGCGCTGCTTGGTGCTCTCGAACGCCGATCGCGCCGCCGACTTGGCCTGCGCGTTGAGCGTGCCATGTTCGGCGCTCGTCACCCCCGCCGCCTCCATCGCGGCATCGAGATTGTTGTGGATGACCTGGAAGGCGGCGGCATAGCTGTCGTAGATGCGCCGTTGCTCGCCCGTCAGCGCATGTTCGAGCAGTTCATATTCGACGCCGTCGAAGGAGAGCGACCGCGACGCGTAGAGGCCGAGCGCCTTCAAGTCGCGCGCGAGCACTTCCATCGCCGCAACCCCGCCGTCCTCGATCGCCGCGACGAAATCCGCCCGTGACACGAACGGGAAATCGCTGCCGCCCCAGAGACCCAAGCGCTGGGCATAAGCGAGATTCTGCACGGTGGTGGCCCCCGTCGCCGAGACATAGACGATGCGTGCCTCGGGAAGCGCATGTTGGAGGCGAAGCCCGGCCCGCCCCTGCTGCGATGGCTTCTGATCGCCGCGCTCACCCTTGCCGCCCGCGGCGTTGGCCATCGCATGGGCCTCGTCGAAGATGATGACGCCATCGAAGTCGCGGCCGAGCCATTCGACGATCTGCTCGATCCGGCTCGCCTTCCCCTCGCGCCCCTGCGAACGCAATGTCGCATAGGTGGTGAAAAGAATGGCCTCGCCGAGCTTCACCGGCGCCCCCTGGCGGAAGCGCGACAGCGGGGTGACGAGCAGTTTCTCCTGCTGCAACGCCGACCAGTCGCGCTGGGCGTCTTCGAGCAGCTTGTCCGACTTCGAGATCCAGAGCGCGCGGCGGCGCCCTTTCAACCAATTGTCGAGAATGATGCCCGCGACCTGGCGGCCCTTGCCCGCGCCGGTGCCGTCGCCGAGGAACCAGCCGCGCCGGAACTGCACCGCGCCTTCCGCGTCATCGGATGCGGCGCCGACGACGTCCCAGGTGGCATCGACCGTCCACGCGCCCGAGAGATGCCCGGCATGGGCCTCACCCGCATAGATGATCGATTCGAGCTGCGCGTCGGACAGCATGCCTTCGCTGACCAGCCGCGCCGGCAGATGCGGTCGATAGACAGGCTTGGGAGGCGCGACCGATGCCATCGAGGCCGACTGGACCAGCGCGGTGGGATGCGGCCTCGCGCCGGGAATGAGGAGCGACTGGAGCGCATAGGGCTCGTAGATGGTGTCGCCGAGTTGGCCCTCGGGCGGCATCCAGTCCAATATTTCATAGCCAAGCTCGACGCCGGGATCGGCGGGCAGCGCAGCCTTTGCCGAAGCCGGGGCCCATGCGCGATCAATGTTCGCGACCGTACGGGCCGGCCCGACCGTCGTCGTTGCGGCGAGCAAAGCGGGCGGTGCCGGGCGCGGCGGCAGATCCTCCTCGACCCATTTGAGCAATGTGGAAAGGTCGGGCGCTTCACCGCGGCTTTGTAGAAGCTGCGCGGGATCGCCCGCGGGAATCTTGTCGATCACGATGAGGCGGGTAGGGATCGTCGTGCCATGCCGCGAAAAGACCTGGCCGGTGATCGCCGCCGAGAAACGAAGCGTGCCGCTTTCCTGCAAGCGGATGAAGGCGTCGCGCCATGCCGGCGCCTCGGGTGAGCAGCCGGCGCCGAGGATCGCGACGAGACGGCCGCCGTCTTTCAGACGCGCCAGCGCCGAGGCGATATGGCGAAGCGCCGCGCCCTTCATCTTGCGGTCGACATTCACGAGCGAGGAGAATGGCGGATTGATCAAAACGACATCGGGCACAACCGCCGGATCGAGCCGGTCGTCGATCGCCGCGGCATCGTGACGGCTGACGGGTGTCGGCGCGAAAAGCAGCTCGAGCAGGCCCGCGCGCAGTTCGGCGAATTCGTTGAGCGCGAGCGTCGCGCCCGCAAGACCCGCATGCACGGCGAGCATGCCCGTCCCCGCCGAGGGCTCGAGCACGCAATCGCCGGGCCGGATCGCGGCAGCGAAGGCGGCGACAAAGGCGAGCGGCAGCGGGGTCGAGAATTGCTGGAAGGACTGTCCTTCCTCGGAGCGCCGCGTCTGGGTCGGGACACGCGCCGCGATGCGCTGCCACATCGCGAGCTGGCGCTGCGGCGAGCGGCTGCGCGCGGCCAGCGCGCGCCCATAGCGGCGCAGCAGCAGGACCTGCGCCGCCTCGCACGCGTCATAGGCCATCTTCCAGTCCCATGCGCCCTCGGCATCCTTCTGGCCGTAGGCCGACGTCATCGCGATCCGGATCTGCCCGGTGTCGAAGGGCGTTCCGTCCTCAAGCAGCGGAAGCAGGCGCTGGGCCGCATCGAAGAGCCGCGCCGCCGGGGTGGCTGCAGGTGAGGAAAGAGATGAGGAAATGGGGGCGGCGCCGGCTGCGGCGTCGGGCAAAATGGTTCGCATGGCGGGAATATCCTGGAGAGGCGTTGAAGGGCAGCCGCCAGGCGCTCTCTCCTGAACCCTGGGGCTATCCCCTTC
>JAEULK010000055.1 GCA_016793775.1 Sphingopyxis sp.
CCGGCAAAAGCGGCTCGATCCGAGCCCACTGATCGTCCGAAAACCAAAAGAAATCCGCCATTCTCAACGCCTCCTCACAGAAACCGTTGAATCACATTCACAGCGGCACGGGAACCCGCTTATTGGGTCCGGACCCTAGTAAATATGCACCGCCTTCGTCACCAAATATCCATCCAGCCCCTCAGGTCCGCTTTCGCTGCCGAAGCCCGATTGCTTGATGCCGCCGAACGGCATGTCGAGCGTTGAGATGACGAAGCTGTTCACGCCCACCAGGCCGCTTTCGATGCTATCCACGATGCGGTTGATGCGGCGGCCGTTCTCGGTGAAGGCGAAAGCTGCAAGGCCATAGGGCAGCCGGTTCGCCTGTTCGAGCGCTTCCTCCTCGGTGCCGAAGGGGCGGATCAGCGCCATCGGGCCGAAGGGTTCGTGGTTCATCGCATCGGCCTCGACCGGGACGTCGGCGATCGCGGTCGGCTGGAAGAAATAGCCGTTGCCCGTCGCCTCGCCGCCCGCGATGACGCGCGCACCCTTCGCTTTGGCATCGGCGACCAGAGCCTCCAGCGCGGGCACGCGGCGCGCGTTGGCGAGCGGGCCCATCTGGGTGTCGGCGTCGAGGCCGCTGCCGATCTTCACCTTCGCCGTGCGTTCGGCGAAGCCCTTCACGAAGGCATCATAGATGCCCTGCTGGACATAGAAGCGCGTCGGCGAGATGCAGACCTGTCCGGCGTTGCGGAATTTCTGCCACACCACCTTGTCGAGCGTCGCCTCGAGATCGCAATCGTCGAAGACCAGCACCGGCGCGTGGCCGCCGAGTTCCATGGTGATACGCTGAACATTGTCCGCAGCGAGCTTCATCAGATGTTTTCCGACCGCGGTCGAACCGGTGAAGCTGATCTTGCGGATCACCGGGCTGGCCAGCAGGTGCCGGCTGATCATGTCGGGATCGCCATAGACGAGTTGCACCGCATCGCCGGGGATGCCAGCGTCGATCAGGCAGCGCATGACCGCGCTGGTGCAGCCCGGGGTTTCCTCGGGCGCCTTGGCGATCACGACGCAGCCCGCGGCGAGCGCGGGGGCGATCTTCTTGATCATCAGATTGACCGGGAAGTTCCACGGGCTGAAGCCCGCGACCGGGCCGACGGGATGCTTGGTGACCATCGCGCGCTGGCCGAGCGGGCGCTGGAGCACCCGGCCCTCGATGCGCTTGCCCTGCTCGGCGAAATAGGCGAGCAGCCCCGCCGCCGACAGCACCTCGCCGCGCGCCTCGCCGATCGGCTTGCCCTGTTCGAGCGTCATCAGCGTCGCGATATGATCGACGCGCTCGCGGATCAGCCCCGCGGCCTTGTGCATCAGCGCGGCGCGCTCGTCGGGGGTTTTGGCGCGCCATGCGGGCCAGCCGCGTGTCGCGGCGGCGAGCGCCTCGTCGAGGTCGGCGGCGGTCGCCACCGGCAGCTCGGCGAGCGTGCCCGCAGTCGCGGGGTTGAACACCGGCCGCGCCTCGCGCCCCTCGCCGCTCCGCCAGGCACCGGCGATGAAAAGCTGAAGGTCGGCGTCGTAGGTCGCGGTGTCGGTCATGGGGGGCTTTCTAACTATTCCGTTCGCATCGAGCGAAGTCGAGACGCCTCTCGCGCTGCGCCGGCATGTCTCGACTTCGCTCGACACGAACGGGATGGGGTTGGTCAGATGCGCCCCATATAGTCCGCCTCAGCGATAGTTAAAGCTGATGCTGATGCGCTCGCCCTTGCCGCTGTGCGGCATAACCTCGTGACGAAGCCAGCTCTCCCACAGGAAAACGCGGCCAGCCGCGGGTTCGGCATAGACGAAAGGCAGCAAATGCTCGGGCGCATCGTCGGTGCGGCCCGGCGCCGCCATCAGCATCGCGAGGCGCGGGTCCTCGAGCTTGAGCGACCCCGATCCCGGCGGGACGGCAACGTAAAAGGTGCCCGACACGATGCTGTGCGGGTGGATATGGCCGCTGTGGGTGCCGCCGGGTTTGAGGATATTGACCCACAGGCTGTCGAGCTTGAGCGGCTTGGCGAGATCGAAATGCGCCGTCTTGGCGAAGGCTTTGACCTCCTTGTCGAGCAGCTTCTTCAGGTCGTGGAACGCGGGATCGCGCTCGGGCAGGTCGCCGAGGCTCGCGTAGCTGGTGTAGCCCTTGTAACCATTGTCGCGGCTCCAGCGCCGCCCTGCGCCATCTTCCTCGGCGAACAGGCGGCTGCTTTCCTCCAGATCTTCGAGCAGGTCGGGCGAACCGATATCGGCCTCGTAGAAAAGGCTGGCGAAGAGCGAACGAACGGGCATGATGCGCGCAAAGCATAGCAAAGACGCAAGAGCAAGGGAGACGAGGATGGCCGAGTTTGAACTGATCGCGAGCGGACTGCGCTTTCCTGAGGCGCCGGTGGTTATGGACGACGGCAGCGTCATCGTCGTCGAGATCGAGCGCGGCTGCATCACGCGCTGCTGGCCGGGCGGCAAGAAGGAGGTCATCGCGACCCCCGGCGGCGGTCCCAACGGTCTCGCGATCGGTCCCGACGGCAAGCTCTATTGCTGCAACAACGGCGGCTTCCACTATGTCGAATCGAACGGCATGCTCGCGCCGCACGGCATCGCCGAGGATTATTCGGGCGGGCGGATCGAGCGTATCGACATCGAAACCGGCGCGGTCGAGATTCTCTACAAATCGGGCGACCATGGCGTGGTGCTGCGCGGGCCCAACGACATCATGTTCGACGCGCATGGCGGTTTCTGGTTCACCGACCATGGCAAGGTCGATTATGCTGCACGCTGCCACGACATCGTCGGCATCTTCTACGCGAAAGCCGACGGCAGCTTCATCGAGGAAGTGATCTTCCCGAGCTATAACCCCAACGGCATCGGCCTCTCGCCCGATGGCAGCAAGCTGTACGTGGCCGAAACCTACACCTGCCGCCTGACCCAGTTCAACATCGTCGCCCCCGGCAAGGTCGACGACAGCGCAGGACCCGGCGGCCCCGGCATCCCGCTCTACCGGCCCGCCGGCTACAAATTCTTCGACAGCCTGGCGATGGAAGCCAATGGCAATATCTGCGTCGCGACGATCGGCGAGAGCGGGATTTCGGTCGTCGGCCCCGACGGGTCGCTCGTCGAATTTGTCGCGACCGACGATGTCTTCACCACCAACATCGCCTTTGGCGGACCCGATCGGCAGGATGCCTATATCACCCTGTCGGGGACGGGCCGCCTGGTGAAGACGCGCTGGGCGAGACCGGGGCTGCAACTGCAATACTGACCACCGCCCTCGAAAGGGAGGCGTCGCGCTGTGGCGGATGGACGGCAACGCCTTTGGCATGATGGACTTCTCGCTCGAAAAGGCGCGCGTGGTCGCCGCCTGGGGTTTCGCGACGAGCGGCATGGAAGAAGCGGCCAAAGGCACGCCGGGCTTCGCCGACGCACCGCATGTCGTCGCCGTGCCGGGCGGCGTTCCCGTCTTTTCCGCCGATGGGCGCACGCGGCTGGGCGGCGTCGGCGCGTCGGGCGAGGCGCCCTCGGCGATCCTCGTCACCGGCGCGGCAGGGCTGGGCGCGATGGCGATGGCGGCGACGATCGCGATCGGGTCGCTGTTCGGGACGACGCCGGGTTAGCGCGCCAGCAACCACTCGCGAAGCGCGACGGCATTGTTCCGCTCGGGGTCCTTCGCCGCATAGACCAAGGTCACCGGCCCCGCACTCGCCGCCGCGTCGAGGGTAAAGCGGGCAGCCCTCACCTCCTCGCCTCCCGCATCGAGCTCGGCGCAATAGTCGCGCCGGAACGCGTCCCATGCTTCGTCCGAATCGGCCGTCGCGCCATGATAGGTCTTGCGCAAGCCATCGCTCGGCGACAGCGGCTTCAGCCACGCCGCCAGCGCGGCTTTCTCCTTCGACACGCCGCGCGGCCACAGCCGGTCGACGAGGAAGCGCGCGCCGTCGCTGGGACCGGCCGGTTCGTGGATGCGTTTTACCGCGATTGTCAGGGGCGCTGCCATCTGTATGACTATCGGCCATCCCGCGTCCGCGGGCAAGCAGCCGGAGGGGTCCGCAGATGAATGAAACCGGATGGGCGATCGACATCGATCGCGACGATATTGCGCGCGCTGAATTGGTGAACGACCCTGCGGCGCCGCTGGCGCCGGGGCAGGTCCGCGTGGCGATCGACAGCTATGCGATGACCGCGAACAACATCACTTACGCCGTGTTCGGCAAGCCCGCCGGGCTGTTCGGCAACGACCAGGGCTATTGGGATTTCTTCGCCGAGCGCGGAACGCCAGGCCGCCTGCCCGTCTGGGGTTTCGCGACGGTGTCCGAGAGCGCCGCCGACGGAATCGCAGTGGGCGATACTTTCTATGGCTATTATCCGATGGCGAGCCATGCGGTGCTGACCACCGGCAATGTCGGTCCCGGCGGTTTCACCGACGTCACCCCGCGCCGCACCACCCTGCCCCCCATCTACAACAATTATCAGCGCATCGGCGCGCTCCACGACTATCGCGCCGCCGACCATGATTATTGGCCGGTGTTCCGCCCGCTGTTCCTGACCGGCTGGCTGATCGCCGACCAGTTCGAGGACGAAGGCGATTATGGCGTCCAGCAGATTTTGATCGCGAGCGCGTCGAGCAAGACCGCGATCGGCCTCGGCTTCGCGCTTGCCCAGCGGAGCGGGCATCGCCCGGAGACGATCGGCCTGACCAGCGCCGCCAATGTCGAGGCGCTGGGGGCACAAGGCATCTACGACCGCGTGATCAGCTACGACCAGATCATGACGCTCAACGCCGCCACGCCTTCGGCGCTCGTCGACATGGCGGGCAATGGCGCGGTCACGCGCGTGGTGCACAGCCATTTCGGGAGCCAGCTTCAGGCTTCGATCATCGTCGGCAAGTCGCATTGGGACGCGCAGGCCGATGTCGAGGGGCTGCCCGGACCCGAGCGCCAGGGTTTCTTCGCCCCCGGTCGCAGCCAGAAACGCATCGCCGACTGGGGCGGCGCGGCCTTCGGGCAAAAGATCGCCGACGCCTGGCTGGGTTTCATGGAGGTCGCGCCCAGACTGGCGACGATCGACAAGCGCCGCGGCGGCGAAGCGGCGCTCGGCGCTTATCGGGAGATGCTGTCGGGGCAGGCCGATCCCAAGGCGGGAATCGTCGTTTTCCCATGAGCCTCACCACCGTCATCTTCGACTTCGGCGGCGTCATCACCGCCTCGCCCTTCGAGGCGTTCAACCGGCTGGAGGAAGAACGCGGGCTGCCGCGCGATTTCGTGCGGCGGGTCAATGCGGCCAACCCCGACGACAATGCCTGGGCGAAGTTCGAGCGGGCGGAGATCGACGCGGCGGCGTTCGACAGCCTGTTTGCCGAGGAAGCTCGCGCGCTGGGACATGAATTGCAGGGCGAAGCGGTGCTGGCGGTGATCGCCGGCGCGGTGCGCCCGGCGATGGTCGCGGCGCTCGACACGCTGAAGGCCAGGGGCTTTCGTATCGGCTGCATCACCAACAATGTCCCCGACGGCAAAGGCATTAAGGGCGCGGGCATGACGCGCAGCGCAGCAGCCGCGCACGAGGTTGCCGACATCATGGCGCGCTTCGAGCATGTCATCGAATCGAGCAAGGCCGGGGTGCGCAAGCCCGACCCGCGCATTTACCTGATGATGTGCGAAAAGCTCGGCGTCGAACCCGCCGAGTGCGTCTATCTCGACGACCTCGGCATCAACTGCAAACCGGCCAGCCAGCTCGGCATGCACGCGATCAAGGTGACGAGCGGCGAACAAGCGCTGGCCGACCTGTCGATGGTGCTGGGGGTTGCGCTGCCCTGAGAACCGATTTCCCGGCCACGAAGCAGGTGGCGGTTTTGGGGTGGATTCAAGACCATCCCTCTTTCCGTTTGTGTCGAGCGAAGTCGAGACATGTTTGGGAAGCGCCTGCCTTCCGGGTGTCTCGACTTCGCTCGACACGAACGGGAGTTAAAGGGCAGCTCGGCCGCTAACGCCCGATAGCGGACATCCAGAACCAATCTCAGATAACGGCATCCGCCAGATCGAGCGCCGCCGCGCGGCCGAAGATCTGCGCCAGCACCGGCTCGCTGTCCGACACGCGCATCGCGACGTGGAAAGCGACCGGCGCCAGCGCCGGCATGCCGCCGATTTCGACCAGCGCACCGCACGCCAACTCGGTCCGCACCATCGGTTCGGGGAAGATACCGATCCCGCCGCCGGTGCGCGCGATGTCGATCATCGTGCGCGCGTTGTTGCACAGGTTCAGCGACTTCTGCGCGATCCGCGACGCGGCGATCGCCTCGCGCATGCGTCCGTGGATCGGCGACGGGCTGGCGAGCGACCAGACGGGCACGCTTGCCCCTTGCGCAAAGGCCGCCGCGACCGCGGGGCTGGCGAGCCAGACGAGCGCGACCTGACCGATCGGGCTGGTCTTGAGCGCGGGGTGGGCGATCGGACCCGCGGCGAATACCATGTCCATGCGCCCGGTCAGCAATTGCTGAATCAGGTTCGCGGTGAGGTCGATCTCGATCTCGAGTCCGACCCCCGGCATGTCGGCCTTCAGAGCCGCGACGAAGCCGGGCAGGCAGCTTGCCGCCGCGATCTCGCCCGCGCCGATCCGCACCACCCCGCTCGCCTCGCCATATCCGCCGCTGCCGAGCAGCGCGAGTTGCACATCGCGCAGCAGCGGGTCGCAGTCGCGCACGAGCTTGCGCCCCGCGGCGGTCAAAGACATCGTCCGCCCGTCGCGGCGGAACAGGGTCGACCCGAGCCGCGCTTCTAGCTCGCGCATGCGCGCCGACACCGCGGGCTGGGTGGTGTTCAGCCGCTCGGCGGCCGCCGAAAAGGTGCCGAGCCGGTCGATCCAGAGCAGGGTTTCGAGATGGTAGAGCGAGACGCGATTGATAGACATTGTTTATGAATAATCGAAAATTAGAAAAATTAGAATTGATGGATCAAATGCGCCAAAGTCGCCGCGCCGCAATCACGAGGAGTGTGTTCATGGGTAACAAGCGCTATGCCGACGCAGCCGCCGCACTCGAAGGCCTGCTCTTCGACGGCATGCATATCTGCGCGGGGGGATTCGGCCTCTGCGGCATTCCCGATCGGCTGATCGACGCGATCCGCGACGCGGGCATCAGGGACCTCACCATCGCGAGCAACAATGCCGGGATCGACGGCGAAGGCCTCGGCAAGCTGCTGCGCACGCGGCAGGTGAAGAAGATGATCTCGTCCTACGTCGGCGAAAACAAGGAGTTCGAGCGGCAATATCTGGCGGGCGAGCTCGAGGTCGAATTCTGCCCGCAGGGCACGCTAGCCGAACGCTGCCGCGCCGGCGGCGCGGGCATCCCCGGCTTCTATACCAAGACCGGCGTCGGCACGCTGGTGGCCGAGGGCAAGGACGTGAAGAATTTCGACGGGCAGGATTATATCCTCGAACGCGGCATCTTTGCCGACCTGGCGATCGTCAAGGGGTGGAAGGCCGACGAGAGCGGCAACCTGATCTTCCGCAAGACCGCGCGCAACTTCAACCAGCCGATGGCGACCGCGGCGAAGATCTGCGTCGCCGAGGTCGAGGAAATCGTGCCGACCGGCAGCCTCGATCCCGACGCGATCCACCTGCCCGGCATCTATGTGAAACGCATGATCGTCGGCGCGCCCTATGACAAGAAGATCGAGTTCCGCACCACTCGCCCGCGCGAGACGGCGTGATGCGAAGCCTGGCGCTGACGGGGGCGCTGACCGGTGCGCTGCTGCTGGCCGGATGCGCGGCGACGGGTACCGAACCCGTTGCGGCCTTTGCGGCCGTTCCGCCCGCACCGACAAACGCCGTCCCGCCGCAGTTCCAATATCTCTATGGATCGGGCGAAGGCGGCGCGGTCGCGCTTGGCGTTTTTCATTCTTTGATTGCCTATGTCACCGAACAGGCCGCGAAACGCCCGACGGATTCGGTCGTTCTGGCCGCCGATTCGGCGATGCGCGGCGCGAGCTGGGCGCCATGCGGCGACAAACCGCTCGCGGTCGTGTTCGACGTCGACGAGACGCTGATCCAGAATCTGGGGTTCGAGGCGCGCGCCGCGACGGGCGAAGCCTATGACCAGGCGCGCTGGTCGCGCTGGGAACAGAGCGGCGACAAGGCGGTCGCGGCGATGCCGGGCGCGGTCCATGCGGTCGACGACCTGCGCAAGCTGGGCGTGACCGTCGTTTTCAACAGCAACCGCAGCAGCGCCAACGCCGCCGGCACGGTCGCCGCAATCAAGGCAGCGGGACTTGGCGAGGCCCGCCACGGCGAGACCCTGTTCCTGAAGGGCGACGATAGCTTGGGGTCGGCGAAGGACGGTCGGCGCGCGATCATCGCCAGCCGCTTTTGCGTCGTCGCGATGGTGGGCGACCAGCTCGGCGACTTTTCCGACCTGTTCGCGGCCGTCAAACCGGTGGCCGAACGCCGCGACCTTGCGATCCACAGCTCGGCTGCGGGCAAATGGGGCAAGGGCTGGTTTATTGTTCCCAACCCCGTCTACGGCTCCGCGCTCGCGGGCGATCAGGACGCGGTTTTTCCGGCCGACAAGAGATGGGCCGACCCGGCCGAGGAGAAGAAATAATGCCCTGGACGCGCGACGATATGGCGGCACGCGCCGCGAAGGAACTGCAGGATGGCTATTACGTCAACCTCGGCATCGGCATCCCGACCTTGGTCGCGAACCATATCCCCGCCGGGATGACGGTAACGCTCCAGTCCGAAAACGGCATGCTCGGCATCGGGCCCTTCCCGCTTGAGGGCGAGGAGGATGCCGACCTGATCAACGCAGGCAAGCAGACGATCAGCGAGCTGCCGCAATCGGCCTATTTCTCCAGCGCCGACAGTTTCGCGATGATCCGCGGCGGGCACATCGACCTGACGGTGCTGGGCGCGATGGAGATCGCCGAGAATGGCGACATCGCCAACTGGATGATCCCCGGCAAGATGATCAAGGGCATGGGCGGCGCGATGGACCTGGTCGCCGGGGTCAAGAAGATCATCGTCGTGATGGAGCATAACGCCAAGGACGGCAGCCCGAAGTTCATCCCGGCGTGCACGCTGCCCCTGACCGGCCAGAATGTCGTCGACATGATCATCACCGACCTCGCAGTGTTCAAGCGCGACGACCATGACAGCCCGTTCCGGCTGATCGAGCTGGCGCCGGGCGTGACAGCCGAGGAAGTCGCCGAAAAGACGACGGCGCATTATATTGCCTGACGTCGCGGCGAACCCCGGCTCGACCTGGCTGATCGTCGGCGGGTGGTTGTCGGTGGTCGCGGCGCTGCTGCATATCGCCTGTATCTTCGGCGGACCCGACTGGTATCGATTCTTCGGCGCCGGCGAAGACATGGCGCGCGCCGCCGAGTGCGGGATGTGGACCCCGGCCGCGATCACGATGGTGATCGCCACGGTGCTGCTGATCTGGGCAGCCTTCGCCTTTTCAGGCGCGGGATGGCTGCCGCGCCTGCCGTTGCTGCGCACCGGGCTGGTCGCGATCACCGCCATCTATCTGCTGCGCGGGCTGGCCTTCGTGCCGATGAACCTGTGGCGCCCGGCGCACAGCGACAGCTTCGCGGTCTGGTCGTCGGCGATCGTCCTTGCCTATGGCATCGTCTATGCGGTCGGCACTTGCCGCGCCTGGCCGCATCTGGCGCCCGGCGCCTGAGCGAGGGTGACGGCGGCACAAGTCGCCGCTAAGACGGCGCCCAAACAAAAGGTCGCAGTTGATCCCTGACACCATGAAACGCATTTTTATCGTCCTGTTCGCGGTCGCCGTGCTGGGCCTGGCCGGCTGGCTCGGCCTTCGTGCCCTTGGCGGCGAACACCCGCTCGCCAGCGTTGCCATTCCGATGAGCGCGCCCCAGGATTTGCCCGACACCCCCGCCGAGTGGCACGGTCGGATCGACTATCGCGCGCTCGACGGGCAATTGGCCGACCTGTCGCGGCGCCCCGAAATGGCGGGCCTCGCTGTGGCGGTGGTCGAGGACGGCAAGCTGACCTTCGTCCGTACCTATGGCGTTTCGGACAGCACGACCGGCGCGCCGGTCACCCCGAACACACTGTTCCGCTGGGCCTCGGTATCGAAGACCGCGACCGGCGTGCTGGCGGCCGCGCTCGCCAATGACGGGCGCGTCGATCTGAACCGCCCGGTGGCCAGCTGGCGCACGTCGCTGCGCCTGCCCGGCGGTGCCGAGGAAAAGATCAGCATCGGCGACCTGCTCGCGCAGCGCACCGGCCTCACCAAAAACGCTTATGACGAAAAGCTGGAGGAAGGGCAGGACCCCGCACTGCTGCGCATGGGTCTGTCCACCGCGCCGCTGCAATGCGAACCCGGCACCTGCCACACCTATCAGAATATCGCTTTCGATACCGCGAGCGAGATTTTGGCGCAGGCCGCGAACGAGCCTTTCGCCGACGCGGTCGAGGACCGCTTCTTCCGCCCGCTCGGCATGGTCAGCGCGGGTTACGGCATGGCGCGGCTGACCGGCGCCAAGGATTGGGCGCGGCCGCACCGCAACGGGCAGCATGTCCGCGGGGTCAAGGAATCCTATTGGCGCGTTCCCGCCGCGGCCGGGGTCGAAAGCGATATCGTCGATTTTGCGACCTGGATGCAGGCGATGATGGGCGCGCGGCCGGACATCTTGCCGAACGCGGCGTTGCAGATCGCGCACCGCCCGCGCGTCGGCACGGCGCGGCTCTATGGCGGGGCGCTGCGCCAGGCCACGGGCGACGCGGGCTATGGCCTCGGCTGGCGCAGCTTCACTTATGACGGCCACCGGCTCGAAGGCCATTCGGGCGCGGTGTCGGGCTATCGCGCCACCATGATTTTCGAACCGTCGACGCGGACCGGCGTTGTCGCCATGTGGAACAGCGACTGGGGCTTCCCCTTCCGCATCCCCTTTGCGGCGATCGACAGCTATCACAAGCGCGCGGGCGCGAACTGGCTCGACCTCAGCGAATTGCCCCCGGCCGCCGGCGGCGCGCCCAAAACGATCGCACCGGTCGATCTTGCCCACTGACCCGCCGCCTGTGTATTAGGCCCGCAACGCAGAGCAGAGGAGAATGAGAAATGCGCGTGTTGCTGACCGGATCGTCGGGCTGGCTCGGGCGCTATCTCGCGCCGCTGCTCACCCGGAACGGCCATGACGTGACCGGGTTCGACGTCGTGCCCGGCGCCGACACGCAAGTGATCGGGACCGTTGCCGACCGCGCGCTCGTCGAACGGACGATCGGCGAACATGGCATTGACGCCATCATTCATGGCGGTGCGCTGCACAAGCCCGACATCGTCCGTTATCCGCGCCAGGCGTTCATCGACGTCAATGTGACCGGTACGCTCAACCTGATCGAGGCCGCGGTCGCGGCGGGCCACGACCGTTTCCTCTTCACCTCGACCACCTCGCTGATGGTGCGCGCCGACGTGCGCGAAGGCGCGGGTAAAGCTGGAGCGTGGTGGATGGACGAGGATTTCGGCCCGATCGAGCCGCGCAATATCTATGGCGTCACCAAACTCGCCGCCGAGCAGGCATGCCGGCTCGTCCACCGCGAGCATGGCATCGATGTCGCGATCCTGCGCACCGGGCGCTTTTTCCCCGAGGATGACGACACGCATGCGGTGCCGAGCGGCCCGAATCTCAAGGCCAATGAGTTGCTCAACCGCCGCCTGACGGTCGAAGATGCGGCGGCGGCGCATCTCGCCGCGCTGGAGGCGGCGCCGCAAATCGGCTGCGACACCTTCATCCTCTCCGCCCCGCCGCCCTTCGCGCGCGAGGAGGCCGAGGAACTGGCGCGCGATGCCCGCGCCGTGATCGCGCGGCACCATCCCGACGCCGCCGAGCTTTACGCCGCCGCGGGCTGGGTGCTGCCCGAGACGATCGACCGGGTGTACGACCCGTCGCGCGCCGAGCGCCGCTTCGGCTGGCGCGCGGCGACCGATTTCGGCAGCATGCTGACTGCGCTGCGCGACGGCACCGAACTGCCCTTCGCGCACGACCCCGATTACACCTCCCCCCTCGTCGCCCGGGAGCGCGAAGCATGTATGTGCTGATCACCGCCAACCGCAATTATTCGAGCTGGTCGCTGCGCCCGTGGATGCTGATGCAGGGCCTCGGCATCGCGTTCGATGACCGCATCGAGCCGTTCGCGCAGCCGGTAAATTACGAAGCGTTCCGCAGCTTCTCACCGACCGGGCAGGTGCCCGCGCTGCTCCACGAAGAGCGGACGATTTACGACTCGCTGGGCATCACGCTCTATCTCGCCGACCGGCATGAGGGTGTGTGGCCGGGCGATCCCGACGCGCGCGCCTGGGTCCAGTGCGCGACCGCCGAGATGCACAGCGGCTTTGCGGCGCTGCGCAACGACTGCACGATGAATGTCGGGGTGCGCGTGACGCCGAAGCCGATGTCCGATGCGCTGCGCGCGAATGTGACGCGAATCCGCGAATTGTTCGAGGAGGGGCTGGCGCGCTTCGGTGGGCCTTGGCTCGCGGGGCCCGATTTCTCCGCGGTCGATGCCTTTTTCGCGCCGGTCGCTTTCCGTATCCGCACCTATGGCCTTGATGTCGGCGCCGGACAGGCGTGGGTCGACCATATCCTCGCGCATCCGGCGATGCAGGAATGGGAGCGGCAGGCGCTGCTTGAGGAATGGCGCGAAGAGAGCCATGAGGAAGAGCTGGCCGCGGCGGGGGTGATTACGGCCGATTACCGCACCGGTTAATCGGCCAGCGCCTCGCGCACCACCGCAACACCCGCCTCGCGCTGGACTTTCAGCTCGGCCTTCAGCTTCGCGGGATCGCGCGCAAAGACGAAGCCGAAGCTGACCCCGCCCTCCTTGCCGATCGTCGCATGGTGGAGCTTGTGCGCCTGCACCAGCCGCTTCGCATAGCCACGGCGCGGGATCCAGCGGAAATAGCGCTGGTGGACGAGGCCGTCGTGCACCAGCGTGTAGATGATGCCGTAGAACAGCACGCCGAGACCGATCCACGTCCCCGGCTCCCAGGCCGACGAACCCATAATCATCGGGCTGCCGAACGCGAACATCGAAATGCTGAGCGCGGCGCCGAAAATCGCGAAGAGATCGTTCTTCTCCAGAAGATTGTCGTGCGGCTCGTGATGGTCGCGGTGCCATGCCCAGCCGAAACCGTGCATGATATATTTGTGGCTGCCCCAGGCGACGAATTCCATGGCCACGACGGTGGCGAGGACGAGCAGGATGACAGCGAATGGCGACATGCTTTGATTATAACGCAAGGCGCGCGACCGAAAATTGCGTTTTTGAACGCCACTCGCTTGCATTGTTATGCAGTCGGCTTAAGTGAACCCGCATGACTCGGCCCCGCACCCTCTATGAGAAAATCTGGGACGCGCATGTCGTCGAACAGCGCCCCGACGGTACCGCCCTGATCTTCATCGACCGCCATCTCGTCCATGAAGTCACCAGCCCGCAGGCGTTTGCCGGACTTCGCGCGAGCGGGCGCATCGTGCGCCGCCCCGACCTGACGCTCGCGGTGCCCGATCATAATCTGCCGACCACCGCCCGCAGGGATGCAAGCGGGCACAGGCTGCCGATCGCCGACGCCGAAAGCGCGGCACAGCTTGCGGCGCTCGAGAAAAACGCCCCAGAGTTCGGCATCCGCTATATCGACGCGGTCGCGCCCGAGCAGGGTATCGTCCATGTCGTCGGTCCGGAACAGGGCTTTTCGCTGCCTGGCACGACGATCGTCTGCGGCGACAGCCACACCGCCTGCCACGGCGGCATCGGCGCGCTCGCCTTCGGCATCGGGACGAGCGAGGTCGAGCATGTGCTGGCGACGCAGACCTTGCTGCTCCAGCCGTCGAAAGCGATGGAAGTCCGCGTCGAGGGCGAGGTCGGTCCGGGCGTTTCGGCCAAGGACATCATCCTCCACATCACCGGCACCATCGGCGCCGCAGGGGGTACCGGCCATGTCATCGAATATACCGGCAGCGCGATCCGGAGCCTCAGCATCGAGGGCCGGCTGACGATCAGCAACATGGCCATCGAAGGCGGCGCACGCGCCGGGCTGATCGCGCCCGACGAGACGACCTTCGAATATCTCAAGGGCCGCCCCTATGCGCCCAAGGGTGCCGACTGGGACGCCGCGGTCGCTTATTGGAAGAGCCTGACGACCGATCCGGGCGCGACCTATGACAAGGTGGTGGTGATCGACGCCGCCGATATCGCGCCGAGCGTCACCTGGGGTACCAGCCCCGAGGATGTCGTGCCGATCACCGGCGTCGTTCCCGACCCTGCGAGCTTCGCCGATCCATCCAAACAGGTCGCCGCCGCCAAGTCGCTGGCGTACATGGGTCTCGAACCCGGCACGCGGATGCAGGATGTGCCGGTCGAGAATATCTTCATCGGCAGTTGCACCAACAGCCGCATCGAGGACATGCGCGCCGCCGCCGCGGTCATCAAGGGCCGCAAAAAGGCCGCGAACGTCAAATGGGCGATCGTCGTCCCCGGCTCGGGGCTGGTGAAGGCACAGGCCGAAGCCGAGGGGCTCGACCGCATCTTCACCGACGCCGGCCTCGAGTGGCGCGAGCCCGGCTGTTCGGCCTGTCTCGCGATGAACCCCGACAAGGTGCCCGCGGGCGAACGCTGCGCCTCGACGAGCAACCGCAACTTCGTCGGCCGCCAGGGTCCGGGCAGCCGCACCCACCTCGTCAGCCCCGCGATGGCGGCGGCGGCGGCGGTGACGGGCAGGCTCACCGACGTGCGGGAGCTGATCGCATGACCCCGCTGAACGAAGTCGATGGCCGCGCTATTCCGTTGGGCCTCAAGAATATCGACACCGACGTCATCATTCCCGCGCATTGGCTGAAGACCACGAGCCGCGAGGGCATGGGCAAGGGGGCGTTCGAGGGCCTGCGTGCCGATCCCGCCAATCTGTTCGATAATCCGCCCTATCAGGGTGCGCCGATCCTGATCGCGGGTGACAATTTCGGTTGTGGGTCGAGCCGCGAGCATGCCGCTTGGGCACTTGGCGATCTGGGCATTCGTGTCGTCATCGCGCCGAGCTATTCGGACATTTTCTCAGGCAATGCGGTCAAGAACGGCATATTGCCCGTCGTGCTGCCGCAGGCGGCGATCGACCGGCTGATGGAGGTTGCGGCGACCGATCCGGTGCATATCGACCTGGAAAACCAGACGGTGACGACGATGTTCCAGGACCGCTTTACCTTCGACATCGACCCGTTCCGCAAGATGTGCCTGCTCGAGGGGCTCGACGAGATTTCGCTGACCGAGAAGAGCGACGCCGCCATCGGCGACTATGAACAGAAACTCGACGCCGAACGCCCGTGGATGCGACCCGCAGCATAACAGCAATAAGAGGAGAAGATGATGAAGGCTCTCTTGTCGACCGCCACCGGCGGCCCCGAAACGCTGACGCTGGGCGAACTGCCGCGCCCGACCGCGGGGGCCGGACAGATCGTGATCGACGTGAAGGCCTGTGCGGTCAATTTCCCCGACACATTGATGATCGTCGATAAATATCAGTTCCGCCCCGAACGCCCCTTCGCTCCCGGCGGCGAGGTCGCGGGGCTGGTTGCCGAGGTCGGCGACGGCGTGACCGAGTTCAAGGTCGGCGACCGGGTCATCGCGGGCTGCGGCAACGGCGGCATGGCCGAGGCGATCGCGGTCGCCGTTCATAATGTCTATCATTTGCCCGACAGCCATGATTTCGCCGACGGCGCCTCGCTGCTGATGACCTATGGCACCAGCATCCACGCGCTCGTCGATCGCGGGCACATCAAGGAAGGCGATACGCTGCTCGTCCTCGGCGCCTCGGGCGGCGTCGGCATCGCGGCGGTCGAGTTGGGCAAGGCGTTCGGCGCGCGCGTCGTCGCGGGCGTGTCGAGCGAGGCAAAGGCCGAGATCGCGCGACAGGCCGGCGCCGACGAGGTCGTGGTCTATGGCTATCAACCGTTCGACAAGGACGGATCGAAGGCGCTCGCCGAAAAGTTCAAGGCCGCGGTCGGCCCGGGCGGCGCCAATGTCATCTATGACGCGGTCGGCGGCGATTATGCCGAGCCGGCGCTGCGCTCGATTGCTTGGGAAGGCCGCTATCTGGTCGTCGGTTTCCCCGCGGGCATCCCGCGCCTGCCGCTCAACCTGACCCTGCTCAAAAGCTGCGATGTGGCCGGCGTCTTCTGGGGCGCCTTCGTCGCGCGCGAACCCAAGCGCAACCGCGCCAATATCGCGCGGCTGTTCGCACTATGGGAGCAGGGCAAGATCAGCCCGCGCGTCACCGGCACCTATGCGCTGGCCGACGGCGGCCAGGCGATCGCCAAGCTCGGCGACCGCAGCGCGGTCGGCAAGCTGGTCGTCACCATCTGACCGATCGCATTCGCGGTTAACTCTTTATCAGGGGCTGCCCGTTACGGTGCAAGGCGTGACATTAGCGTTTTGCGCAGGGCAGGGATGATGGCGAGCCGCCGACCGACGAGCGACGAACAGAGCGCGAGCCTCGCGAACATTTCGCGCACCCGCCGCGCACAGCTTGTCGCCGAGTTCGAAGGCGACCTGGGCATCGATTACAAGGCGCGCGCCAAGACGATCGCGGATGCCCGCCGCTGGCAGATCATCAAGACGATCATCGTCTGGACGATCGCGCTGATGTTCTTCCTGATCGCCTGCCAGAAATTATGGATGATGGGCCAGGACGTCGACGAACCCTTCACCGACCTCAACCCGATACACGATCTGTTCGGCAGCAACGAATAGGGCGCGCGACGGCGAGCAAGCGGCCGCGCGGCTCAGACTGACCGGATCGAAAAGGAAGCAAAACGGCGAGACCGACGTCTCGCCGCTGCGATCAATAAACGCGCGCCTTCGGCTTGATATATTCGGCGTCGTCGGTGAGCGTATATTCGTGTACCGGGCGGTAATCGAGGCGGACGCCGCCGCCCTTGCCGCCCCAGCCATCGAACCAGCTGATCGAGTGCTTCATCCAGTTCGCATCGTCGCGATTGGGGAAATCCTCATGCGCATGCGCGCCGCGGCTTTCCTTGCGGTTGAAGGCCGAATGCATCGTCACCGTCGCCTGGCTGATCAGATTGTCGAGTTCCAATGTTTCGATGAGGTCGGTGTTCCAGATCAGGCTGCGGTCGGTGACGCCGATGTCGTTCATCCGCTGATAGGTCTTGGTCAGCTTTTCCTTGCCCTCGGCCATCAGCTCGTCGGTGCGGAACACCGCGGCGTGCGCCGACATGGCGCGCTGCATCTCGTCGCGGATGACCGCGGTCGGCGAGCCGCCCTTGGCGTTGCGGAAGTGATCGAGGCGGTCGAGCGCCAGATCGGCGCTGTCCGCCGGTAGCGCGGCCTGCGCCGCGCCGGGCTTGATGATGTCGCGCAGACGATGCCCAGTCGCACGGCCGAATACGACGAGGTCGATCAGGCTGTTCGAGCCCAGACGGTTCGCGCCATGGACCGACACGCACGCCGCTTCGCCGACCGCGAACAGGCCGGGGACGATCGTATCGGGATTGCCGTCCTTCAGCGTCACGACTTCGCCGTGATAGTTGCAGGGGATGCCGCCCATGTTGTAATGGACTGTAGGCACCACCGGCAAAGGCTGGCGCGTCAGATCGACGCCCGCGAACACCTTGCCGCTCTCGGTGATGCCCGGCAGCCGCTCGGCCAGCACGCTTTCCTCGATATGGTCGAGGTGCAGATAGATATGGTCCTTGTGCGGCCCGACGCCGCGGCCCTCGCGGATTTCGAGCGCCATCGAGCGCGAGACGACGTCGCGCGACGCGAGATCCTTCGCCGAGGGGGCATAGCGTTCCATGAAACGCTCGCCTTCGCTGTTGGTGAGGTAACCGCCTTCGCCGCGCGCGCCCTCGGTGATCAGCACGCCCGCGCCGTAAATGCCGGTCGGGTGGAACTGGACGAATTCCATGTCCTGCAGCGGCAGACCGGCGCGCAGCACCATGCCGCCGCCGTCGCCGGTGCAGGTGTGCGCCGAGGTCGCGGTGAAATAAGCGCGGCCATAGCCCCCCGTCGCGAGCACCACGGCCTGCGACCGGAAGCGGTGGATGCTGCCATCCTCCATGCACAAAGCGATCACGCCGCGGCACGCGCCATTCTCCATGATCAGGTCGAGCGCGAAATATTCGACGAAGAAGTCCGCGTCATATTTCAGCGATTGCTGGTAGAGCGCGTGGAGCATCGCATGGCCGGTGCGGTCGGCGGCGGCCGCAGTGCGCTGCACCGGCGGGCCTTCACCCATATTCTGCATATGGCCGCCGAACGGGCGCTGATAGATGGTGCCATTGGCGTTGCGCGAAAAGGGCACGCCCGCATGTTCGAGTTCGTAGACGGCCTGCGGCGCCTCGCGCACCATATATTCGATCGCGTCCTGGTCGCCGAGCCAGTCCGACCCCTTGACGGTGTCGTACATATGCCAGGTCCAATGGTCGGGCGAATTGTTGCCGAGGCTGGCGGCGATGCCGCCTTGCGCCGCGACGGTGTGGCTGCGGGTGGGGAACACCTTGGTGATGCACGCGGTCTTGAGGCCCGCTTCGGCGCTGCCCATCGTGGCGCGCAGGCCGGAGCCGCCGGCGCCGACGACGACGGTGTCGTACACATGGTCGATGATCTTATAGGGTTCGGTCATGTCACATGCCCCCCGGGCCGAGCGCCACGGGCGCCAATGCGATGCGGGCGATGGTGAAGATGCCGAAGGCCGCGCCGCCGATCGCGTAGAAATTCAAGGCGATGAGTGCAAGCAGGCGCGTCGCCTCGCCATGCACATAATCCTCGATCAGCACCTGCAGGCCGAGGCGCAGATGGGTGAAGACGCTGACGCAGAGCAGGATCAGCGCGAGCGCGACCATGGGCTGCGACGCCCAGCGATGGACCGCCGCATAGTCGCCGAGCGGCAGGCGGATCAGCGAAACGACTAGGAAGCCGACGAGCAGCAGATTGCCGAGCGCGGTGAGCCGTGCCTGCAGCCAGTGGTGCGATCCGTGCTGGGCCGAGCCGAGCCCGCGGACCTTGCCGAGATGCGTGCCGTTACCCATTGAGCTTCTCCCACAGGATGAAGAGCCAGGTCGCCGCGGTCGCAAAGACGCCGGCGGCGATTACGATCGCCGACCACATCTTGTTGGTCTTGAGCTCATAACCCGCGCCGGCATCGAGCACGAAGTGGCGGAGGCCCGAGAAGAGATGCTGGAAAAAGGCCCAGGTCAGCCCGACCAGCACAACCTTGCCGAGCAGGTTGGTGATCTGATGGAACAGGCTGATGTCGGGGCTGGGATCGTGCCAGACGCAAGCGACGAAAGCCGCATAAGCCTCGGGCCCCGATGCGATGGCGCAGAGCCACCACAAAAACATGCCCGCGCCGACGATCGCCAATCCGTCCCCGCTGGCGCGGTGGAGGATCGAGACCGTCATCGCAGGTCCCCATTTATAAACCTGCAAATGCGGCGAGAGCGGCCTGCCGCTCGATTGCTTGCCAGCCATATCAGCCCCGTTTCTGACTCTAATCGGTCGATGGGCGCCGGTTTAGCGCCATGGCCGCGATATGCAATTGCTTAGGAGCCTTATGTTGCACAGCGCGAAATGTTTTGCGACCCATAGGGATTAGAGCGCGTGCGGTAGGCGCCGGCAAGGGGAAAAGCGCACGAGGCGGTTTTGTCCTGGGATCGCGGGCGGATAGGGCGGCGTTCGCGCGATTGCTTGAGCCGCCCCATGAATCCCGTTCGTGTCGAGCGAAGTCGAGACACCCCGAAGGCAGACGCTTCCCAGCGTGGCTCGACTTCGCTCGACACAAACGGAAATGGGGGACGGTCCTGAATCCCCCAAAAAAACCGACGCCATCGAGCTGGCGACGGAATTCCCCTTATTTGATCTTCCCGCGGTTCGCGTAAAGCACCGCCGCCAGCACCGCCGCCGAGCCGATGCCGATACCAGCCGCCGCTGCGGCGGTTTTCCAGCCGATCTTCTTGTCCTTGCCCGCTGCGGCGTCCTTGTCGGCGGCTTCGGTCGCTTCGGCAGCTTCCTTTTGCGCCTGCAATTCGCGCGCGGCGCGCAGCACTTCATTCTCGGTTTCTTCGCCGGTGCCGGTTTCGGGGAGGTCTTCCTGGGGAGTCATGGCAATCCAAGTCCTTGTAATTACGCGAGCGCCTGTTCCACAGACACATATTCGGTGCCGATCGCTTCGGCCACGGCCTCGAAGGTCACCTTACCATTCCAGACGTTGAGTCCCTGCGCAAGATGCGTGTCGCGTTTCAGCGCCTCTTTCCACCCCAGGTCGGCTATGCGCAGCGCGTGCGGCAGGGTGACATTGTTGAGCGCGTAAGTGCTGGTGCGGGCAACGCCGCCCGGCATATTGGCAACCGCGTAATGGACGATCCCATCGACCACATAGGTGGGTTCGGCATGGGTCGTCGCATGGCTGGTCTCGAAACAGCCGCCTTGGTCGATCGCCACATCGACCAACACCGAACCCGGACGCATCGTTTTCAGCATGTCGCGGCTCACGAGCTTCGGCGCCTCGGCGCCGGGGATCAGCACCGCGCCGATGACGAGGTCGGCCTCGGCGACGCATTCGGCGAGATTGGCGCGGTTCGAGAAGCGCGTCTTGGCGCGCGCTTCGAAGAAGGTACCGACGCGTTCGAGCACCTCGGGGTCGCGGTCGAGGATGGTGACGTCGGCGCCGAGGCCGGCCGCCATCTGCGCCGCGTTAAAACCGACGACGCCGCCGCCGATCACGCACACCTTGCCCGGGGCGACGCCCGGGACGCCGCCCAGGAGCACGCCGCGGCCCCCATGCGCCTTTTCGAGCGCGGTCGCGCCGGCCTGGATCGACATGCGGCCCGCGACCTGGCTCATCGGCTTCAGCAGCGGCAGGCCGCCGTGCGGGGAGGTCACGGTTTCATAGGCGATGCACACGGCGCCCGACGCCATCAGGTCGCGCGTCTGGTCGGGATCGGGGGCGAGGTGGAGATAGGTGTAGAGGATCTGGCCGGGGCGCAGCATCGCACGCTCGACGGGCTGGGGCTCCTTGACCTTTACCACCATGTCGCACGTCGCGAAGATTTCTTCGGCACTCTGGACGATCTCGGCGCCCGCCTCGACATAGAAACGGTCGTCGGCACCGATGCCGCCGCCGGCGCCGGTCTGGACGAGCACGCGGTGACCATGGACGGTGAGTTCGCGCGCGCTTTCGGGGGTCAGGCCGACGCGATATTCGTGGTTCTTGATTTCCTTGGGGGTGCCGATGATCATCTTACGCTCTCCATGCGGGGCGCCGCGGGTCTGGGCCGCGCGCGCCGGTTCCTGTCATGACGTGCCTATAGCAAAATTGTTACGCGAGGTGCTTGCGTATCGTGTCTCGATTGCGGAAGATGGCGCACGAATTTTGCACCATATCAAAGAAATGCGCATAATTATGGATCGGATCGACACAAGGCTGCTCGACTTGCTGCAACGCGAAGGGCCGCGCCCCGCCGCCGAACTCGGCGAAAAGGTCGGGCTGTCGGCGTCGGCGTGCCACCGTCGCATCCGCGCGCTCGAGGCCGAAGGCATCATCACGGGCTATGCCGCGCGGCTGGCGCCCGAACGGATCGGGCTGGGACTCGACGTCTTCGTCGACATCAGCCTGACTTCGCAGAGCGAAGAGGCGCTCACAGCCTTCGAGAGCGCGGTGAAGAGTTTCGACGAGATATTGGAGTGCCAGCTGCTGTCGGGCGCCTCCGATTACCGGCTGCGCGTTGCGGCGCGCAACGTCGCCGATTTCGACCGTCTGCACCGCCACTGCCTGTCGCGGTTGCCCGGGGTCGCGGCGATGCACAGCGCCTTTGCGCTGCGCACGATCAAGGCGTTCGAGGGTTATCCGGTGCGCGGGGACGCCTGAGGCCAGAATTCGGCGTGCTGGTTAACGCCGAATTTACCCCTTCCTCACATTATTCGGTCATGTTTTTCGCCGGTGACAGCGGACGGCAGCGCCGCGCGCCACGAACGAGGTGAGGGAAGCAGGATCATGGTGAAGGAAAATCCCATTCATAAGCAGCAGATCGATCCGATTTTGATGGCGGACCGCTTCCCTTTTTATGACCTCGACGGCCGGCTCGCGGCAAATGGCGCCGAAATCGCCGAAATCGTCGCGGGGCGCGAGCCCGAGATGGCGCGCGCCTATTGGGACAATTTCAACGGTCTGGCGCTGGTCGAGCGCAAGGTCGAAGGCGATTTGCTGACCAGCTATATCGCCGGCAGCGCCAAGCATATGCGCGAGAAATATGCGCATGCGGACGGCCAGGCAGCGGCGACGATCGCATGCCAGAACACCCATATGGCGCTGCGCGTCGGCGTACCGCTGGCGTCGGTGCTGTCGTGCATCGGCGAGAGCCAGCGCGCGACCTTCCAATATGTGGTCGAAGCCTGCGCCGGCGACGCCGAGCGGACGGTGCGGCTGTGCGCGGCGATCAACCGGCTCGCGCTGCTCGAATTCGACATCATGGAAACCTATGCCGAGAAACTGAACCGCGCGGTCATTTCGGGCGAACGGCAGGCGCTGGCGGGCGATTTCGACCAGTCGATCGCCTCGCTGGTCCAGGAAACCGACGGGGTGCGGCGCCAGCTTGCCAAGCAGGCGGCGTCGGCCGACCAGGCGGCGAAGGGCATGATCGCCAAGACGAGCGAAGTCGCCGCGGCGTCCGAACAATCGGCGATCGCAATGCGCGAAGCCGCCTCGACCGCCGCGGGGCTGATCCGCGCGATCGAGGATGCGCGCAGCGAAGTCGAAGCCAGCTCGCATGTCGCGATCCGCGCCTCCGAACAGGCGGGCGAAGCGGTCGCGATGTCCGAGGCGCTGTCGCACCATGCCGAATCGATCGAGTCTATTTTGGGGCTGATCCGCGAGATCGCGGGGCAGACCAATCTGCTCGCCCTGAACGCCACGATCGAGGCCGCGCGTGCAGGCGAGTCGGGCCGCGGCTTTGCGGTCGTTGCGCAGGAAGTGAAGAGCCTCGCCAATGAAACCGCGCGCGCGACCGACGATATCGCCGGCAAGATCACCGCGATCCAGCAGGCAACGCGCGGATCGGTCAGCGCCAACCAGTCGATCCAGCAGACGATCGTCGAGGTGCAGCAGTCGGCGCAGCGCATCCGCGACGCGATGGACGCGCAGGCGCAGACGGTCACCTCGATCACCGCAGCGGTCGACGAAACCGCACTCGCCGCCGATTCGATGTCGTCGACCATCGCCAGCATCCGCAACGATTCGGGCATGGTCGCGGGCGAGATCAGCGTTCTGAGCGACGAATTCGCCAAGATGGGCGAACGGCTCCAGTCGCTCGAACAGGCCGCGAGCGAGTTCAGCCGCCGGGTCGCCTGACCGGCAGATCGTCCATCCGCTTGGCAAGGTGACGGGGTCCGCTTAAGGGCGGGCCATGCAGACCCATATCCTGATCAGCGGCGCGAGCCGCGGCATCGGCGCCGCGATCGCACGGGCGCTCGCTTCCGACATGACCAAGGTCGTCGCGCTGTCTAGCAGCGACGGCGACCTGGCCGATCCGGCGGCGCCGAACCGGCTGTGGGCCGACAGCCTCGACACGCTGGGCGGCCGCATCGACGTGCTGGTCAACAATGCCGGGGTGTTCGAGGCGAATCCGATCGATGCCGGCGATGCCGACTGGCTCGCGAGCTGGGACCGCACGATGCAGATCAACCTGACCGCGAGCGCGCAGATGTGCCGCCTTGCGGTGTTGCACTGGCAGGAACGCAAGGCCGAAGGCCGCATCGTCAATATCGCGAGCCGCGCCGCCTATCGCGGCGACAGCCCGGCGCACTGGCATTATGCCGCGTCGAAGGCGGGCGTGGTCGCGATGACCAAAACGATCGCGCGCGGCTATGCGAAGCAGAATATCCTCGCCTTCGCCATCTGCCCCGGCTTCACAATGACGGGCATGGCCGAGGAGTATCTGGCCAGCCGCGGCGGCGACAAATTGCTCGCCGATATCCCGCTGGGGCGGGTCGCGATGCCGGACGAGGTCGCCGAAATGGCGCGCTGGTGCGCGTTGCAGGCACCCGCGTCAATGACCGGCGCGGTGCTCGACGTCAACGGGGCGAGCTATGTCCGCTAGGGTCGCGCTCGCCGCCTTGGCGCTTGCCGGCTGCGCGCCGCAGCAGGCCCCCGCCCCCATCGCCGCGCCGACCGGCAAGGCGCTGACGACCGCCTGCGAAGGCCGCGACGGATGGAGCGACTCCGCGCCGCCCGCAAAGATCTACGGCAACACTTATTATGTCGGCACCTGCGGGATCGGCGCGCTGCTGATCGCGGCGCCCGACGGGCTGGTGCTGATCGACGGCGCCACCGCCGAGGCCGCACCGGGCATCCTGGCCAATATCCGCGCGCTAGGCTTCGATCCCAAGAACATCCGCTACCTGCTCGCGAGCCACGAGCATCTCGACCATGTCGGCGGATTGAAGGCGCTGCTGCAGGATGCGACCGGCGCGGCGGTGCTGGCGCGGCACGAGGCGGTGGCGACGCTGAGCAGCGGCGAGCCCGAGGCGATCGATCCGCAGCGCGGCGCGATCCCGCCCTTTGCCGGGGTGAAGGTCGCGCGCGAGGTGAAGGACGGCGAGGCGTTGCCGATCCGCGATATCGGCCTGACCCTCCATGCGACGCCGGGACATACGCCGGGCAGCACCAGCTGGACGTGGAAGTCGTGCGAGGCAGGCGATTGCCGCACCATCGCCTATGTCGACAGCCTGAGCGCGGTGTCGGCCAACGATTACCGCTTCAGCGATCATCCCGACTATGTCGCGATGATGCGCAGAACCTTCGCCAAGGTGCCCACCCTGCCCTGCGACATCTTGATCACCCCGCATCCGGGGGCGAGCAATTTGTTCGCGCGGCTGGCGGGCGATGCGCCGCTGGTCGATGCGACCGGATGCCGCACCTATGCCGCGGGCGCCGCCAAGCGGCTCGACGACCGGCTGGCGAAGGAAGCCGCGGCGCAATGAGCTGGATCGTCTCGCTCCCCTGCACCCGCGCCGAGGCGGAGGCGCTGTCAGGCGAGATCCCCGAACTCGACGCGATGCCCGATGCGCCCGTCGTGGTGACGCGCGAGATCGACGAGGATGCGGGCCGGTGGCAACTCGACGCCTATATGGACGATCGACCGCCCCCCCCACTCCTCGCGCTGCTGCAACGGCTGGTTCCGAGCGCAAAAGGCGTGGCGCCGACCGTCGCCGAACTGCCCGAGGAGGATTGGGTCACCCTGTCGCAACAGGGGCTTGAGCCGGTGCAAGCCGGGCGCTTCTTCGTCCACACCAGCAGCCATGCCGACCGCGTGCCGCCGGGTAGCACGCCCTTTCTGATCGACGCTAGCCAGGCCTTCGGGACCGGCGGGCACGACACCACCGCGGGTTGCCTGGCGATGCTCGACCTTATGGCGCGGACCGGCGTGGTGCCGCGCAACATCGCCGACATCGGGACGGGCACCGGACTGCTCGCCTTTGCGGGCCTCGCGCTCTGGCCGCGCGCGCGGATGATCGCGTCGGATATCGACCCTGCGAGCATTTTCGTGACCAGTGACAATGCCGGCATCAACGGCGTGCCCTTGGGGCGCGGCGGCGGTCGGCTCGCGGTCGCGGTCGCGCCGGGAACCGATCATCCATCGATCAAGCATCGCTCGCCCTATGACCTCGTCATCGCGAACATCCTCGCCGGGCCGCTGATCACCCTCGCCCCCGACATCGCGAGCGTCACCGCGCCGGGCGGCCACGCCATCCTCGCCGGGCTGATCGCACGCCAGATGGAACCGGTGCTGGCGGCCTATCGCGCGCAGGGATTCCGTCTCGTCACGCGCGGGGGCAGCGCCGACTGGCCGTGCATGCTGCTCGTCAAGCGCCACCGCTATGGCTGGCGGCGCAAGGAACGCGCCTTCCACCGCTCGGACCCGGCGGACGCGAGTTTCGGGAGCTGGTAGGCCAATTCCCCTCCCGCTTGCGGGAGGGGTTAGGGGAGGGCATGTCGACCTCCGCTTCAGCTGAAACAGGCCCTCCCCCGACCCCTCCCGCAAGCGGGAGGGGAGAAGAACGCTAGCCGCTCTTGGCCAGCGCATAATCCTGCGTGCCGCGCGTGATCACCGCGTCGCCCGGCAATATGTCGGCGATGGCGATCGGCGGTAGCGCGTCGTTTGCGGTATAGAGCGGCGCGAAATCGGTGTTGACCGTGGTGTCGAGCAGCTGATCGAGGCTGTCGATGACGAAATAATTCTGCTGGAAATCGTCGATCCGGTAATCGGTGCGCATGACGCGTGCGAGGTCGAAACCGATACGGTTGGGACTGTCGCTATCGAGCGCGAAGACGCTTTCGGCATAAGACGACACGATGCCGGCGCCATAGATGCGCAGGCCGTCCGCCTCGCGGATCAGCCCGAATTCGACGGTGTACCAGTAGAGCCGCGCGAGCTGTTTCAGCGCGTCGAACTTCAGGCTGCGCAGCCCGCCCTCGCCATAAGCGACCATATAGTCGGCGAACACCGGATCGGCGAGCATCGGGACATGGCCGAAGACGTCGTGGAAGACGTCGGGCTCCTGGAGATAGTCGAGCTGTTCGGGGGTGCGGATGAAATTGCCCGCGGGGAAGCGGCGGTTGGCGAGATGGTCGAAAAACACCGCATCGGGGACGAGTCCGGGGACCGCCACGACCTGCCACCCCGTCGCCGCCGTCAGTCGCGCGTTGAGTTCGCGATAATCGGGAATGCCGGGCTTTTCGAGCCGCAGCACGTCGATGCCGCGCAGAAACGCCTCGGCGGCACGGCCCGGCAGCATCGCCGACTGGCGCGCGAACAACCGGTCCCACATGGCATGCTCGTCGGCGGTGAAGGCGTCCCAATTTTGCGATATCGTCCAATCGGCCGCGGCGCCGGGCGGCGGGCTTTCATGGACATGGGTAAATCCGTCTTTCATGGACGCGGGTCTAGCATGAAATAGTTGCAGATGAAACCTGTCCAGCGACTCCGCCGGACCGGTTTCCCTATCATATTGCGGCGTCAGAAGCGCGCGCGCAAACCCGCCGAAATCGCGCGCCGTTCGACGGGATAATAGATGGCCGAGGCGGGCATGACGGCGATCGCCGCGCTGATGTCGCCGATCGCCTTCTTGCCCGCAATGTTGCGGACATCGACGAAGGCATCGACACCCTCGGCCACGCGCGCGCCGCCGGTGATCTCGATCAGCGCATAACCGGGGGTGCAAACCTGATTGCGGTTGTCGGCGAGGGGACCATCGGACACCCATTCGAGGTTAGGCGCGACATGCAGAGTGTCGGCGCCGATCTCCGCCGTCCAGGCGCGGCTCAGGCGGATGTCGCTCACGACCGTGCTGGTCGGCGGGGTACCGATCGTCTGGAAGACCTGGCCGAAACCCGGAAATTCGGCCGAGCAGCTGTGATTGGCGAAAATCTGAACGCATCACCCGGTTTCGGCGAGGATGCTCACGCGGCGGCCCTATGCCCGACCCGCGACCATGGCAAGCCGCTACTCCGCCGGCGTCTCGTCGGTCTTCTTGCCCGTGCGTGTCCAGGGGTAGAGCATCTGGCCCCAGTAATGTTTCGGGACATCCTCGGGGATGCCGTAATTTTCGGGCCAGCGGTCCTTGGGCAAATGGAAAGTACCGAACAGCTTGTCGATCCACGGGAAATGGATCGCGAAATTCACATCGAATGCCTCCCGTTCGAGCCCATGGTGCCAGTGGTGGAAACGCGGGGTCGCGATCCAGTGGCCGAGCCGGTTGAAATTGCCGCCGACATTGGCGTGGAGCAAGGACGACCAGACATAGACGAAGCCGATATAGGCCTGCATCACCGACGCGTCGAAGCCGAGGGTGAAGAGCGGCAGCGAGGTGATCGCGCGCAGCAGGATGATCTCGATGAAATGCATCCGCGACCCCGCGAGCCAGTCCATCGACTTGGCGCTGTGATGCACCGCGTGGAAACCCCAGAGGAAGGGGTAGCGGTGGAAGGTGCGGTGGAAGAAATATTGCACCACATCCGACGCGACGAGCACGATGACGAACTGGACGACCCACGGCAGCGATGCGACGCCGGCGCGGAACGCCTCCCAATTGCTTGTGTTCGCGTTGATGATCGTCGAGGGCGCGAGCGCGAGGAAGCCCAGCACCTGCACGAACATCGTGCTGACGAGGTAATAGAAAAGATCCTCGCGCCACTCGGTGCGGAACAGCCGCTGCTTGCGGCGATGCGGGAAGGCGCGTTCGAGCGGCGCGAACATGAAGCCGGTGATCAGCAGGTTGACGACGAAGAAGTCGAGTCCGAAGAAAATGCCCCAGTCGCGCGTCTCGGCGGGCTGGACGTTCGAGCCGCCGATCAGCGTCGCGGCGAGCGCGACGATCAGCGCGGTCGCGCCAAGCACCTTGCGCGGGCGCAGCAACAGACTGAGCAGCGCAAGCCCGTAAGCCGCGAGCAGCACGAGGTGCACCACCCCGCGAAAGCCGCCCCAATTTTTGACGATGTCGAGTTCGGGGGTCGCGAACCAGTCGGGAAAGCGCAGCGCGATCACCATGCCGAAACCGGCGATCGCAAAGAGCAGGGAGAAGAAACCCGACAGCCAGCCGCTGCCGAACCGCCGCACCTCGGTGTGCGATTCGAGATCGCGCATCAGATGGTCGAGATAATCACGTTTGCCCATGCGTCCCCCCACGGCATTTCGGCCGCGCCGTCTGTGATGGCGCGCACCGGTTGAAATCGCCCTAACCCGCCGCCGCGACGATCGCGGCCCAATCCGCCTCGTCGATCACGCGGATGCCGAGAGCGCTCGCCTGCTTGAGCTTCGATCCCGCGCCGGGCCCGGCGACAACCAGGTCGGTCTTGGCGCTGACGCTGCCCGCGGCCTTGGCGCCGAGCGCCTCGGCCTGCGCCTTGGCCTCGTCGCGGCTCATCGTCTCGAGCTTGCCGGTGAACACCACCGTTAGGCCCGAAACCTCGCTCTCGCGCGTCTCGACGACGTACGGGGGCGGCGATACTTCCGACAGCAAATCGTCCCACAATTCGCGATTGTGCGGTTCGTGGAAAAAATCGCCAAGCGCCTCGGCGACCGCGGGGCCGATGCCGTCGGCGCGCACTTCGAGGATCGCCTTGATCGCTTCCATCCGGCGCGCGAGATATTTTCCGTCGGATTCGCCCTCGCCCTGCGGATTGGCGTCGAGCCAGCCGTGGATACCCGCCGCCGCTTCGGGAAGCCGCGCAATATCGCCGAGGCCCTTGAGCAGATCGCGCGCGGTCACCGCGCCGATATGGCGGATACCGAGCCCGAAGAGCAATCGCGCGGCGTCGGGCTGCCGCTTCGCCTCGATCGCGGCGAAAAGATTGTCGACCGACTTTTCCTTCCAGCCCTCGCGCCCGAGCAGCTCGTCGTGGTGCGCCTTCAGCCGAAAGATGTCCGCCGGCCCCTTGTCGAGCCAGCCGAGGTCGAGAAATTCCTGGATGCTCTTTTCGCCCAGCCCCTCGATATCGAGCGCGCCGCGGCTGACGAAATGGCGCAGGCGCTCGAACTTTTGCGCGTTGCAGATCAGGCCGCCGGTGCAGCGCACATCGACCTCGTCCTCCTCGGCGACCGCCTCGCTGCCGCAGACGGGGCAATGATCGGGGAAGACATAGGCGGCGCGATCCTCGTCGCGGGTCAGATTGTCGACCACCTGCGGGATGACGTCGCCGGCGCGCTGGATGACGACGCGGTCGCCGGGGCGCACGCCCAATCGGCCGATCTCGTCGCGGTTGTGGAGGGTGACGTTCGAGACGACGACACCGCCGACGGTGATCGGCGTCAGCCGCCCCACGGGGGTCAGCTTGCCGGTGCGCCCGACCTGGATGTCGATGGCCTCCAGCGTCGTCTGCGCGCGTTCGGCGGGGAATTTATGCGCGATCGCCCAGCGCGGCGCCTTCGCCACGAAGCCCAGCCGCGCCTGCCAGTCGAGCCGGTCGGCCTTGTAGACGACGCCGTCGATGTCATAAGGCAGCTCGGCGCGGGTCGCCTCGATCATGCGATAATGCGCGAGCACGCCCTCGACGCTGTCGAAGCGTTGCAGCAGCGGCGACACCGGCACGCCCCAGCTCGCGATCCGCTTCATCATGTCATATTGCGTGGCGCCGGGCACGGCGCTGACCTCGCCCCAGCCGTGCGCGAGGAAACGGAGCGGGCGCGAGGCGGTGACGCCGGCATCCTTCTGGCGCAGCGAGCCCGCGGCGGCGTTGCGCGGATTGGCGAACTGGCGGACGCTCGCCGGGTCGAACTCGGCCTCGCGCTGCGCGGCGAGCGCCCGGCCCTCCTCCATCAATCGCGCGTTGAGCGCGGCGAAGTCGGTCTTGGCCATATAGACCTCGCCGCGAATCTCGAAGACGTCGGGGACCTCGCCCTTCAGTTGCTGCGGGATGTCGGCGATCGTCGCGACGTTCGGGGTGACATCCTCGCCGACGCTGCCGTCGCCGCGCGTCGCGGCCTGCACCAGCTTGCCCTTCTCGTAGCGCAGCGAGCAGGAGAGGCCGTCGATCTTGTCCTCGGCGGTCAGCGCGACGACCGCATCGTCGGGCAGGTTGAGGAAGCGGCGCACGCGCGCGATGAACTCGGCGACATCGTCATCGCCGAACGCATTGTCGAGGCTCATCATCCGCTGGCGGTGCGTGACCTTGGCGAGCGGCGAGGCCTCGACCGCGGCGCCGACGGCGTTGTTCGGGCTGTCGGCGCGGATCAGCCGCGGGAAGGCGGCTTCGATTTCGTTGTTGCGGCGGACGAGCGCGTCGTAATCGGCGTCCGAAATCTCGGGCGCGTCCTCGGCGTGATAGCGTTCGCTGTGATAGGCGATGGTCTTTGCCAGCCGCATCAGTTCGTTGGCGGCATCGGCTTCGGTCAGCGATTCAATCTCGGTCATGCGCCGTTATGTGCCACCGGCTTGAACTCGGCGCGAGTGCCAAATCCCGCGATCAGCGGGCGGCCCTTCTCGATCGCCGCTTGCACCGCGGGCAATTGCAGCGACGCGACGTGCGCTTGCTTGCTGTCCCAAACTTCGACGATCCAGATCGCGTCGGGGTTCGCGCTGTCCTCGCCGACCAGATAGGCGATGTTGCCCGGCATCGCACCGGTCCCCCCGGACAGGATCGCGACCAGCGCCGCGCGCTCGCCGGGCTTGGCGATCATCTGGCCGATCAGGCCATATTGCGGGTCGGCTTCTTCCATCATGGCCTCCAGAGCGCGCAGCTTCGATACGGGCAAAAGCGCCGCTGCCATCGCGAGCAGCGCGAGATGTTCGCGGCGGGTCCAATCGGTGCGTTTCATTCCAGCCCTTTCATGGATTTGGCAAGCGCCGGCACTGGCGATCGCGGATAGCATAAGCCTGTCGCTGCGGGCTGGAACCGGGAACATAAGCGATTGGGCACGACGCGGTTTTTCGATCGGCGAAGGTCACGACCATTGCACCCTCCGCCGCCACCTCGCGCCATTTCGCCCAATAGGCCCCGTCGAGATTCTTCATCAAAGGCGCCGATCCGCCGTTCAGCGTGATGCTTCCCTCGAGGATCGGCTCATCGACCGCGACGCTGAACATTGGCGGAATGTTGCACCCACTGAGCAGCGCCACCACCAGCCCGGCTTTCGCGAAAAGATCGTCGCAACGACCGGTCATGCCGCGATCACCAGCACATGGACCTGTCGCCGGATATGAAAGCCGAGCGACTCGTAAAGGCCGATCGCGCCTGCATTGTCGGCATAGCTGTGCAGGAAAGGCGTCTCGCCGCGCGCGACCATTTCACGCATGACATGGCCGATGAGCGCGCGCGCGAGCCCGCGGCCGCGGCAATCTTCCCAAGCCGACACGCCGCTGACCTCCGCCATGCCGGGCAAGAGGATGCGCTGGCCCGCCATAGCGAGCAGGCGGCCATTCTCGCGCACGCCGAAGAAGGGGCCGTAGAGATGCGTCTTCGGCCCCCATGGCCCGGGCTTGGCATGCTCGGCGAGCGCCGCCATTTCGGCGGCTTCGGCATCGCCGAGCGCGATGATCGCAGGTTCGTTTTCGCGCCGGACGGGCGGTGGGCCCTCGGCGACCATCTGCGTCAGCACGGCGCGCTTCACTTCGCGCGTGCCGGGGGGAAGCGGCCAAGGCTCGCCATCGACGATCCACAATTCCTCGCCGACGGGACAGTGCGCGGCGAGCGCCGCCTGCGCGGCGGGACTGGTGTCGGCGGCGATGCCGAACACGCCATAGCCGCGGTCGATCCGCACCGCCAAATCGGGGTCGCCCTCGGCCAGATGCGCCTGGCGTCCGGTGAGCATGCTCCAGACCGGGCGGTCGAGGGGGTGGAGCGTCATTCCGCGCTATCCGGCCAATATTCACGCGTGACGACGATCTCGCCGATGATCGCCGCGTTGAAATCTTCCAAATCCTCGGCGGGAATCCAATATTCACGGTGCGCACGGCCGCCCGCTTCCTCGACGCGATATTGGCTCAAATAGGATTGGAGCACCTCGAAGCGCGTCACATAGCCGCTGCCGCTCGCGCGCACATTCCAGTCGCGCGCGATCTTGATCGCATAATCCTCGGTGGTCACCGGGTAGAAAATCGGCTGTTCGGGGAGGCGCGGCGGGAAGGCGCGCATGCCGCTCTCGCGGATCAGCGCGAGTTCCCCAGGGCCGACGGGACGCCAGAGCGTGGTGGTGGGTTCGGTCATCCGACCGCGTCCAGCAACCGCTCGGCCTGCGCCCGTGCTTCGTCCGTCACCTCCGCCCCCGAGAGCATACGCGCGATTTCTTCGCGGCGTTCGGCTTCGTCGAGCGCGCGGACGCCGGTGCGGGTGACGGTGCCCTGGCTCGACTTGGCGATCAGGAAATGCGACGCGCCTTTCGCCGCGACCTGCGGGCTGTGGGTGACCGCGAGCAATTGTTTGCCGCTGCTTGCCAGCCTGGCCAGCCGTTCGCCGATGGCGCTCGCCACCGCGCCGCCGACGCCGCGATCGATTTCGTCGAAGATGATCGTGTCGGCGCCGCCTTCCTCCGCAAGCGCCACTTTCAATGCGAGGATGAAGCGCGACAATTCGCCGCCAGACGCGATCTTGATCAGCGGCGCGAAGGGCGCGCCGGGGTTGGTCGAGATCAGGAATTCGACGCGGTCCATGCCGCCCTCGCCCCAGCGCTCGGCGGGCAGGCGCTCGACGAGCGTCTGAAAACGCGCGGCGTCGAGCTTGAGCGGCACCAGTTCGCCCGCCACCGCCTTGTCGAGCCGCGCCGCCGCCTTGGTCCGCGCGTCCGAGAGCGCGGTCGCGGCATGGGTATAGGCGGCGGCTTTCGTGGCGACCTCCGCCTCGATTTTGGCGAGCCCCTCGCTGCCGCCCTCGATCGCGTCGAGCCGCGCCGCGAGGTCGCCCGCGAGGTCGGCGAGCGCGTCGGGCTGGACATGATGCTTGCGCGCCATCGCGCGGAGGTCGAACAGCCGCGTTTCGGTCGCATCGAGCCGTTCCGGGTCATATTCCAGCGCGCGCGCGGCTTCATTGAGCTTGGTTTCGGCCTCGTCGGCCTCGATGATCGCGCGGTCGAGCCCGGCGAGTGCCTCGGCGAGCAGCGGATGGTCGCCCGCTAGCCGGTCGAGCCGCCGCGCCGCGGCGCGCAGCTGCGCGGGGCCGCTGTCGCTGCCCTCGAACGCCGCCATGATCGCGCCCATGTCGGCGGCGATACGCTCGCCCTTCTGCATCGTGCTGCGCGCTTCGGCGAGTTCGGCTTCCTCGCCCGGCTGCGGCGCGAGGGTCGCGAGTTCGGCAACGCAATGGGTGAGCCAGTCGCGGTCGCGCTCGGCCTCGTCGAGCGACGCGCGCGCCGCCGCCAGCCGCGCCTCGGCGTGGCGCCACGCGCCATGCGCCGCCGCGACCGCCGCACCGTCGCAGCGACCATAAATGTCGAGCAGCGCGCGGTGCCCGGCTGGCGCGAGCAGGCCGCGGTCGTCGTGCTGGCCGTGGATTTCGACGAGCAGCGCGCCGACCTCGCGCAGCAGCGCCGCCGAACAGGGCTGGTCGTTGAGGAAGGCGCGGCTGCCGCCATCGGCGCGCAGGGTGCGGCGGACGAGCAAGGGTTCGCCGGCTTCGATCCCGATGTCGTTTTCGGCGAGCAAGGCCGCGAGCGGGGTGCCCGCCGCGGGCGGCGCGAAGCTGGCTGTCACCTGCGCTTTGTCGCTGCCCCGCCGCACCAGCGCGCTGTCGGCACGCGCGCCGAGCGCGAGGCCCAGTGCATCGAGCAGGATCGACTTGCCCGCGCCGGTCTCGCCGGTGAGCACGCCGAGCCCGGCCGCGAATTCGAGGTCGAGCCGTTCGATGAGAACGATGTCGGCGATGGATAAAGCGGTCAGCACGCGCCGTCCTTACCGCAGAACAAAGCGCGAATCCACGCCCCTTGCGGTCAGGCGGTGGGCGCGTTCTTCTGCATCAGCTTATAGGCGCGGTCGTACCATTCGCTGCCGGGGTAATTGGCGCCGAGCACCGCGGCCGACTTCTTCGCCTCGGCGGGGATGCCGAGCGCCAGATAACATTCGGTCAGCCGGTACAATGCCTCGGGCGTGTGGCTGGTCGACTGGAATTTCTCGGTCACCTCGCGGAAGCGGATCGACGCGGCGAGCCAGTTCGAGCTGCGCTGATAGAAGCGGCCGATCTCCATTTCCTTGCCGGCGAGATGGTCCTGCACCAGATCGACCTTCAATCGCGCGTCGGCGGCGTAGCGGCTGTCGGGATAGCGGCGGATGACTTCGCCGAGCGCGGCCAGCGCCTGCTGGGTGATCTTCTGGTCGCGGGTGACGTCGCTGATCTGCTCATAATAGCTGAGCCCGATCAGATAATAGGCATAGGGCGCGTCCTTGTTGCCCGGGTGGATCGCCAGGAACCGCTGCGCCGCCTCGATCGCCGGGGTATATTCGCGGTCCATATAGTAGCTGAAGCTGCTCATCAGCTGCGCACGGCGCGCCCAGGGCGAATAGGGATGCTGGCGCTCGACCTCGTCGAACAGCGCGGCGGCGAGGCCATATTGCTGGCGATCGAGCCGGTCCTGCGCCGCGCGGTAGAGCGTGTTGACGTCGCGCGCGACGTAGCGCGTGTCTTTCTTGATCCCCGCCCCGCCACCGCAGGCGGCCAGCAGGGGGGTGATCACAAGGGCGGCGGCGAGCAGGCGCGTCGAGGCGCGCAGGGTGGGACGCTGAGTCATGCGCGCGGTATAGCCACAGCGCGGATGAACGCAAAATAAATGATCGGGTGTTTGTGGAGGTTTCGGCACCGGCCCGCTCCCCCCGCCGCCCGAGGCGGCGCGTGGCGCCGAGGGCCTCCCCGACGATTGTAGCCTA
>JAEULK010000026.1 GCA_016793775.1 Sphingopyxis sp.
GTCGATGCCGCGGTGCAGTCGAACCTCAAGGAAACGGTGACCCGCGTTCTGGCGTCGCTGACGCCGCGCGAGGAGCGCGTGCTGCGCATGCGCTTCGGCATCGGCATGAACACCGACCACACGCTCGAGGAAGTCGGCCAGCAGTTCAGCGTGACCCGCGAACGCATCCGCCAGATCGAGGCGAAGGCGCTGAGGAAGCTCAAGCACCCGAGCCGCAGCCGCAAGATGCGCAGCTTCCTCGACCAGTAGAGCGAGGCGATGATGCGGGGGACTGTCAGGCGGCTGCACGCGGCGATGCTCGGGGCGCTTTTGGCCGCCACGACGGTGGGCGCGGCGGCTCCGGTCGCCGCGCAATCGGCGAGTCAGGCCGACGTCAAGCGAGCGCTCGCCATCCGGATCGTGGCCATCGCTTTCCCCGAGGACCAGCGCATAGCGATGATCAGCGGCGTCATGGATAATCTCGAAGCCCAGATGGCGCTGCCGAGCGGAAAGGGCGACGACCAGATATCCGCGATCTCGAAGAAGCATCTGGATATTCTGCGCGCCGGGATCATCGCCGATCTGGACAAGAATGGGCACGGCTTGTTCGAGGCCCTCGCATCGGCTTATGCGCGCGAATTTACGCTTCAGGAATTGCAGGACATCGAACGCTTCGTATCGACGCCAAGCGGCGCAGCCTATGTTCAGCGATCGTCGAAGCTCCTTGGCGACCCGGACGTCGCGGCTTGGAACACGGCCTATTTCGAGCGCATCATGGCGCTGATCGAAGCACAGAAAGAAAAGCTTCGGACCGAATTGATCGCCCACTATGCGAAAACGGGGTCGGCGAACTGAGATTTGGCGAGCCGGTGGCCGGCCAACCGACCGGATAGACGACATCAGGCAACAAAGTCTTTGTGCGCCCCGCGCGGATTTGCCATTGGCATCAGCAATGCCCGCCACCCCGACCTTCGCCGAAACCGCCGCCGAGGCCTGGTCGCCCATCCGCGGCTGGGGCGCCAAGGCCCGCAGCGCGGCCCGCGCCGCGCGCATCAGGCTCGAAGCAATCCGTCAGCGCCCGCAAACGGCGCCTTTCGTCCGCTGTCTCTACGCCCACGCGGTCTTCCCCGACACCGTCCCGACCTTTCGCGCCTTCCTGAAGGCCGCGAAGCATGAGGGCGAGTTCGTCGATACGCCGACGCTCCGCGCGATCATCGCCGACGGCAAAGCAAGCGACGGCCGCTTCTTCCACTTGAGCTTCGACGACGGCTTTGCCAGTGTCCATGAAGCCGGCGGCCCGGTGATGGAGGACGAGCGCGTCCCCTACACCATGTTCGTCGCGACCGACCTGATCGACGCCGATCCCGACACGCTCGCCGCCTATTTCGCGCATATGCCTGCCTATCGGGCGCGCGTCCGCACGCTCGACTGGGACCAGGCCAGGGCCGCCGCCGCGGGCATCGGCGAGATCGGCTGCCACACGCGCACCCACGCGCGGCTGTCGAAGATCGCAAACGATCCCGCGCGCCTGGCCGACGAGATCGCGGGCGCCAAGGCGATCATCGAGGGGCATGTCGGCCGGCCGTGCGACAGCTTCGCCTGGCCCTATGGCACCGCGCGCGACATCGATGACAAGGGCCGCGCCGCGATCGCCGACGCCGGCTTCACCAGCAATTTCAGCGCGGTGCGCGGCGCCGTCCGGCCCGGTACGACCGACGTCATGGACATCCCGCGCCACCAGCTCGAATTCCACTGGCCGCTGCACGAACTGATGGTCTGGGCACGCGGGTTTCGCGAGCCATGACCCTGCGCGTCGCCCTGATGACCAGCGGCCCGATCGGCGGCTCGGGCGTGGTGCTCGAACGGCTGACCCGCGTGCCCGAAATCGAACTCGTCTGCCTGATCGTCTCCGAGACCATCGTCGCCAAGCGCAGCCGCAAGAAGATGCTCCAGAAGATCTGGAAGATCGGTCCCTTGGGCGCGCTCAACGGCATCCGCATCCGCAAATGGTTCGGCCACGATATGCGCACCGACGCGCGCGAGGTCGCGAAGGCGCACGGCATCCCCATCGTCACCGTCCCCCGAGTCAATTGCGAGGAGACCGTCGAGGCGCTGAAGCGTCACGCCCCCGACATCGGCCTCTCGGTCGGAAACTCCTATATCGCCTCGCGCGTCTTCACGGTGCCCGCGCAGGGCTTCGTCAATTTCCACGGCGAACTGCTCCCCGAATATCCGGGCGCGCAGAGCGTGATCTGGCCGATCTATTTCGGGCGCAGCCAGACCGGCTATACGATCCACCGCATCGACAAGGGCATCGACACCGGCGACATCCTCTACAAGCGCGCGGTCGATATCGATTTCCAGCCCCGGCTCGCCGACACGATCCGCCGCACCAACGACAAGGTGCGCGAAGAATTGCCCGAGGCCTTTGCAGCGCTGCTCGCCGACTGGGACACCCACGCCGCCGCAGCGGCGCCGCAAATGGCCGAGCGCCATTTCACCACGCCCACCTTCTGGCAATATCTGCGCATCGAGCGCAACAACGGGCGGATGTGGCGCGAACGCGCGCAGGGCAAATAGACGCGGCCGATTGTGCGCCGCACAATTTTTTTGCCGACCCCCTTAAAATCTTCATCTTTGCGCCCCAGATAGCGCATCGACCGTGGCATCGGCCGAATCGCGACGTGGTAACCAGCCGCGGTAACGCTCCGAACAAATGGTCGATATTCCCACTCGCTGGGAAATCATCCGAGCCCCAAGGTGTCCGGCCCCTGCGGCCGCAATGAAAAACCTCGGAAATCCGGGAGCGCGCAAAATTGGCACGCCCGTTGCTTAGTACGGGACAGAGCCGCGGTATCCCCCGCCGCGGGCAAGAGGAAAGACAAGACGATGAGCCAGGACATGACCACCAGCAATCTCTTCCAGCGTCGCGACACGATGTTCGGCATCTGCGAGGCGGTGGGGCAGGATTTCGGTTTCAACCCGACCTGGCTGCGGCTGGCGTTCATCGCGCCGCTCTTCTTCTTCCCGGTTCAGACCTTCGCCGCTTATTTCGGCCTCGGCGCCGTGGTGCTCGCCTCCCGCCTGATCTTCCCGCGCAAGACCGCCGCGCCGGCCCAGCCCGCGCTGACCGCGGTCGGTGCCGGTGCCGACCGCCCGGTCGAAACCGCGCCCGAAATGGCGCTCGCAGCCTGATCGGCGCCGGGCGGGCTCTCCCTCTCCCTCGCGCCCGCCCGCGCCACGACCGGCACGGCCAGCGACCTCCGCGGTCCGCCGTGCAGCAACAGGGACCGGCAAGCATCCCCCGCTTGCCGGTCTCTTTTGCATCCGGTTTCTGTCCCCGCCTGACACAGCGGTTCGTCGAATGACCGCCCCCTCATAAACGCGCTGTTTACTGCGATGCTCTATGACCGGCTGCTGAACTTCGGCAGCCCATGTTGCCGGCAGGCAAGGATGATGCGTTGAGCCAGTCGCCCCAGCTCCAGTCGCAGACGCGCAGCGTCGCCGAAATGCTCGACTCGCTGGTCGCCAGCGACGGCACCGGCGCGCACCGCCACGTCCGCGCGGGCGGGCTGTCGAACGGCCCCAACGCGATGCGCAACCTCGCCGACGCGGTGCATTTCCTCTGCCTGCTCCACGGCCGCCATCCCGGCGTCATCGACCTTGCCGCGCGCAAGGCTGTCGATCCGGTGTCGCGCCAGTGGATGGACGAAGCCGCCGATGCCTTTGTCCAGGAACGCGCCTTTCTCTCGAAGATCGCCGCCGCGGTTGGCCCGGTGCCCAGCACCCAGGGCCAGGACCAGTGCGAAGCCGCGGTCGCGGCGCAGCGCAAGGCGCTCGACATGCTCGCCGAATCGGACCGCCACGGCTGCGCGGTCGGTGCGGCGATCGCACTGACGCTCGACTGGCGGACGATCCGTGTGCTGCTCGACATTAGTGCCCAGCGGCTCGACATGGCACCGCCGCGCTGCACCCTTCCCGACCTGCGCGAGACCGCCCGCCTCGCGGGCGCGGTCGCCGATACCCCGGCGGCCGAACGCGCGCTCGTCTTCGGCGCGCAGCAGTTGATCGCGCAGCACAGCGGCCTGTGGGACCTGCTCGAGGCCCGCGCCGCGAGCCGCAACATTTAACTCCCAAATGAAGGACGCGAAAAGTCCCCCTCCCGCAGGCGGGAGGGGAGAAGAAGCGCACGCTTGCGCCGTTCCCCATGCCTCGCTATGCCCCTTGACGTTCACGTTAAGGGAAAGGCTCTCCGCCCATGCGCTTCGAAGGAACCAGCGCCTATATTGCGACCGACGACCTGAAGGTCGCGGTCAACGCCGCGACCTTGCTGCGCCGCCCGCTGCTCGTGAAGGGCGAACCCGGCACCGGCAAGACCGTGCTGGCCGAGGAAATCGCCAAAGCCTTCGATGCGCCGCTGATCACCTGGAACATCAAATCGACCACCAAGGCGCAACAGGGCCTGTACGAATATGACGCGGTGGCGCGCCTGCGCGACGGCCAGCTCGGCGAAGAGCGCGTCCACGACATCCGCAACTATATCCGCAAGGGCAAATTGTGGGAGGCCTTCACCTCGCCCAAGCTGCCTGTGCTGCTGATCGACGAGATCGACAAGGCCGACATCGAATTTCCGAACGATCTGCTTCAGGAACTCGATCGCATGGCGTTCCATGTCTATGAGACCGACGAGACGATCACCGCGAAGGAGCGCCCGATCGTCGTCATCACCTCGAACAACGAGAAAGAACTGCCCGACGCCTTCCTGCGCCGCTGTTTCTTCCACTATATCAAATTTCCCGACCGCGACACGATGGCGTCGATCGTCGAGGTCCATTTCCCCGGCATCCAGAAGACGCTGGTCAGCCGCGCGATGGATATCTTCTACGAAGTTCGCGACGTCCCCGGCCTCAAGAAAAAGCCCTCGACCAGCGAGCTGATCGACTGGCTCAAGCTGCTGCTCAACGAGGATATGCCGCTCGAAGTCCTCCAGAACCGCGACGTCGGCAAGGCGATCCCGCCGCTCCACGGCGCATTGCTCAAGAATGAGCAGGATGTGATGCTGTTCGAAAAGCTGGCTTTCATGGCGCGCCGCCAAGGCAGCTGACCACCGCCACTCCGCTCATATGGCGAGCGTTGCGGAATTGCGGCGCACGCGCGATCTGATATCCTCGCGCCAAATAACGGGCGGGGTTGAGGCATGGCTGAAAGCGAAAGCGGATTTTCGGGAAGCTGCGCGTGCGGCGCGGTGACCTATCGCATCGCTGGCGAACCTTTCGCCGTGCGCCAATGCTGGTGCCGCCATTGCCAGAAGCTCGCAGGCGGCGGCCCGACGCACAATGCCTTCTTCATGGCCGATGCGATCACGGTGACCGGCACGGTCGCGTCGAACGCACGCGGCGCCGACAGCGGCAACGAACTGACCTGGTATTTCTGCCCCGGCTGCGGCACGCAATTGTTCGGCGCGTCCTCAGCCCGGCCGCAGATGCGCGCGGTACGGCTCGGCAGTCTCGACCAGGCGCATGATCTTCGACCAAGCGCCGCGATCTGGCTTCAGGAAGCGCCCGCCTGGGTCAGCATCGACCCCGCGCTGGAGCAGCATCCGGCCCAGCCGCCGACACCGCCCCCGTCCGATTAGAGCTGGTAGGCGACCTCGACGTCGCCCCAGCGGCGCCCGTTGATCACCACCGGCATATAGACGTTGCGCACCGTGACATAATTGGTGCCGTCGCCTTCCTGGCGATAGACCGCCATGAAGAAGGGCGCCTTGCTCTTCTTCGCGGCCTTGTCGGTATCGTCGAACAGGATGCGGCCGTTACGGCAATGCGCGGTGTCATGGACGACGTCACCGGTCGGCGCGCGTGAACAGTCGGTGATATGCGTCGGCAGAAATCCGTTCATGTCGCCCGCCGACGACATTTTCACCTCGGGGTGGTTGCTGACGATATGATCGAACAGCGGACGCCAATTGGTATCGGCCCAGTCGCACAGGCTGGTGCGGAAGCGTTCTGGGTTCGACCCCGGCACGCGGACATAATTGTGATCGAACAATTGCTCCATCGACAGCTCGCCCTTGGCCACCGCCAGCTCGGCGATCGCGACGAACTGGTCGCGCACGCGCGAGGCGAGTTCGACGACGGCGGAATCACGCGGGGACACGCCCGCCGAGATCACCGCGTTGAACATGCGGTTCGACACATGCTCCATCTTCAGGATCGAATCGCGCGTGCCGCCCAGGGTCGCGCTGTTGTCGCGCACCGAAGTGACGACACGGTCGACCGCGTCGCGCACGCGCGCGCCATTCGCATGCACCATCGCGCTCGATTGCGCGATGCGGTCGCTCTGGTCGTCGAGCAGCGCCACGAGGTGGGTCGCGTCGTGCAGCGCGTCGGTGATCGTCTCGAACTGCGCCTCGGCACGGCTCGACTGTTCGACCCCCGACTGGATCTCGGTCACGAGCCCCGACGCCTCGGTGGCGAGGCTGCCGATCGAGCGGCGGATCTCGTCGGTGGCGCTGCGCGTATTCTGCGCCAGCTTCTTCACCTCGGCGGCGACGACGGCGAAGGTGCGCCCGGCGTCCCCCGCGCGTTCGGCCTCGATCGCGGCGTTGAGCGCGAGCATGTTCGTGGTCTTGGCGATCTGTTCGATCGACTGGCTGACCTGCTGCACCTGCGCCATCACCGCGGCGAAATTGGTGACATGCGTGCCGAGCCGCGCGACGAGGTCGATGACCGACCGGAATTCGGTCACCGCGGCGTTGACGCGCTCGGCGCCGGTGTCGAGCTGTTCGCAGGCGCGCGCGGAGAGCAATTTCGCCTCGTCGGTCGAATCGGCGATCTGGCGCTGGTCGGCCTCCAGGCTGACGACGAACTCCTCGAGCCGCCCGAGCTCGACGATCTGGCGGTCCATCTGGTCGGTCGAGCGCTTGATTCGCCCCGCCGCCTCGCTGCACCCGACGGCAAGCTCGCCGCAGTCGCCCGCGACCGACTGGTCGAGGATCGGAGCCGCCGGATTTATGGACTCGAATTTCATTGCGCCACCCACCTTTGGATTAATCCGCAGGTGATGACCGATAATGGTTAACGCGGGGTCAATGGGAAGCGAGCGTCAAAGTCGGCTTGGGGTGGAAAGCGGACGGTGCACAGGCTAGCCTCTGACCTATGTTCACAAGCGAAGCTGATTTTGAACGAGCTGACTGGCCACTCCTCCAAAATGGCGCTGTCAATCTGTTTTGGAAGTCTGAAATCCTTGCCGATGCCCGGAAAGATTTGACTGGCTTGGATTACGAGATTTGGGAAGTCTCGTGCGGCGCTCAAGTCCCGAGCTTCGAGTCCCAGATGTCAAGCGCCCTCAAATGGCAAGAGCAGTTCGGCTATGAGCCTTGGACCGGCAATCTCGATGCTCTTAACGATGGCATGAGATACTACCCGTTCGGCCCCTCCGGGCGGAGCGCGTTGGTGCTGGCAGGGTTTCATCGCGCCATGACCCGCGCATCACCCCCGGCCCCCAAGGGGCTGCGCCAGTTCCTCGATCCCGACCAGCAACGCGCCTGGCTCGACCGCGAGTACGACCCGCCCGACGCCGCCGTGCGAACCGAATCGATCGAGCACCGCCTTAAATATGCGCCGCCTCGATCCGCGCCTTCCTGTCGGACGGACGCGCATTGCGCGGCATCCGGACCTTCAACCTGACGCATATGAACCGTGGCCGGAACGCCTATCAGGCGAGCCATTCGTACAGCGTCGCGGACCATATGCTGGGCGAGGGAGGCACCTGACGCGCCGCGGTCAGCCGTCCTGCTCGCACGGCACCGACACCGTGCCGCCGCTGACCGAGGGCTTGTCGGGCCGCCTGGCGACCGCGATCACCAGCCCGACCAGTGCCACCGCGCCGCCCGCGATCGACAGCGGCGCCCAGCGATAGCCCTCCAGCACGGTCGAGAATCCCATCGCGATGATCGGGATCAGCACGCTCGACCAAGCCGCCTGACCCGGCCCCACTGCGCGGATAATATTGAAATAGAGCGGAAAGGTCACCGCGCTCGCGATCACGCCGAGGTAGAGGACACCGCCGATATAGGCAGGCGTCGCCTCGATCACCGGCGGGCCGGTCGTGATCCAGGCAAAAGCCGCGTCGCCGAGCGCGCCGAACAGCATCGCCCAGGCGATCATCACCGCCATCGACTGCGCGCGCGCGACATTGCTGCCCTGCATCACGTTCGACACCGACGCGCTCATTACCCCGCACAAAGTCAGCGCGGTACCGATCAGCACCTCACCCGCACCGATGGCGGCGGCGCGATATTCGTGGAGGATCATCAGGCCGACGCCGACGATCGCGATCCCCGCACCGAGCAGGAAGCGCAGCTCGACCTTGGTCTTCAGGAACAGCCGCCCGAGCAAGATGTTGGGCACGATCAGCAGCGCGAACAGCACCGCGACGAGGCCCGAGGTAATATGCTGCTCGGCGCGATAGACGAAGTTGAAATTGAACGCGAACTGCGCAAGCCCCAGCAAAGCAGCAAAGCCCCACCCCGCCCCCGACAGCGAAAGCCTCTCGCGCCGCCACGCCGCATAAGCGAACATCGCCGCCGCCCCGACGAAGAAGCGGTACGCGACCGACCAGCTCGGCGGCACGACCCCCAGCTGCCCGGTGATCACGATCCACGTCGATCCCCAGATCAGCGTGACCAGCGCGAAGGGCAGCAGGACGCGGGGGGTCAACAGGCCGGGCGCGTCGCTCACAAACTGGTCACAGCGCCGCGATCGCCGCCGCCAAGGGCGCCACCGCATCGGCATCCTGGTCCCAGCTCACCACCAGCCGTGCCGCGCCCTCGCCCCAGTCGTAGAAATCGAAGCCCTTGGCGCGCAGCTCGGCCGCGTCCTCGGCGCTGATCCGCACGAAAAGCTCATTCGCCTCGACCGGGTGCATCAGCCGCCCCGCACATGCCGCCGCCAGCGCCGCGGCGCCTGCATTGGCCGCGCGCGCATTGGCGAGCCACAGGTCTTCCCTCAGCATCGCGCGGATCTGCGCCGCGACGAAGCGCCCCTTGCTGAGCAGATGCCCGCCGCGCTTCTTCAGCTCGCGCACCCCCGCGCCGCCGCTGCCGCCAAAGAAGACCAGCGCCTCGGCCATCATCGCGCCGTTCTTGGTGAAACCGAACGACAAAGCATCGACCCCGGCGCGCCACGTCACGTCGGCGGGCGCGCAACCCAGGAAGGCGACGGCATTGGCAAAGCGCGCGCCATCCATGTGCAGCTTCAGTCCCTTGCCCTTGGCGATCTCGCTGATCTCGCCCACTTCGTCGGGGCGCCAGGCGAGGCCATATTCGGTCGCATTGGTGATGCTGATCGCCGCGGGCTGCACCTGGTGCACGTCGCTGCGGATGCTTGCGATCCGCGCCTTCAGCGCCTCGGCGTCGATCTTCGCGCCCGCGCCGGGCAAGGTCATCAGCTTGGCGCCGCCCGAATAAAAGGTCGGCGCGCCGCATTCGTCGACCTCGATATGCGCTTCCTCGTAACAGAGGATGCCCTGCCAGGGCCGCACGAAATGCGCGAGGATGATGCTGTTCGCCGCGGTTCCGGTCGGGATCCACACCACCTCGCACGCGGTTTCGAACAGGTCCGAAAAGGCGGCATCGAGCGACTGGCTCAGCGCATCGCCGTCATAGGCGGTGTCGACATGATTGGCGGCTGCCAGTGCTTCCATCACCAGCGGATGGACGGTCGCGGCATTATCGGAAAAGAAGCGGGTCGCGGTCATGCGCCGCGCCTTAGCGCAGCAGATCGTGCCGCGCCAGCATCGCCTCAATGCCGCCGATAGACATAGCGTTTATAGGTCCGCGACCAGCGCACCAGATAGCGCCCCGGCCAGATCCAGCGCGTCTTCATCCCCGTGCGATTGACGTTCAATGCGAAGCGCGGGACCAGCACCAGACGCCATTCCCACTCGTCGCGTTCGGACTCGACGCCCGCCGCATTCCACTCGTCCATATCAGCTACCCCCTGCAGGACGGCAGCCTCATCCCGGCGATTATCGTTCGCATCTACTGCGCCGCCATCGCTAACACGCCCCCGGCGATCTGCGCGCCGTCCTGCGGCGATACCTGCCCCGAACGGGGCAGGCCGCATCAGCGGTCGCGTTTCGCCAGCAGTTTCAGGCGCAGCGCGTTCAATTTGATGAAGCCCGCAGCATCCTTCTGGTCATAGGCGCCGGCATCATCCTCGAAAGTGACATGGCGCTCGCTGTACAGGCTGTTCGGCGACTTGCGCCCGACGACGCTCGCATTGCCCTTGTAGAGCTTGAGGCGCACCGTGCCCGACACCTTTTCCTGGCTATGGTCGATCGCCGCCTGCAGCATCTCGCGCTCGGGCGCAAACCAGAAACCGTTGTAGATGAGCTCGGCATATTTCGGCATCAGCTCGTCCTTCAGATGCGCCGCGCCGCGGTCGAGCGTGATGCTCTCGATGCCGCGATGCGCGCGCGCATAGATTTCGCCGCCCGGCGTCTCGTACATGCCGCGCGATTTCATGCCGACGAAGCGGTTCTCGACCAGGTCAAGCCGCCCGATGCCATGCTTGCGGCCGAGCTCGTTGAGCGCCGCGAGCAAAGTGGCGGGCGACATCGCCTCGCCGTTGAGCGCGACGCCGTCGCCGCGTTCGAAATCGACCGTGATATATTCGGGGGTGTCGGGCGCATCCTCGGGATTGACCGTGCGCGAATAGACATAGTCCGGGGTCTCATCCCACGGATTCTCCAGAACCTTGCCCTCCGACGAGGTGTGGAGCAGGTTCGCGTCGGTCGAAAAGGGGCTTTCGCCGCGCTTGTCCCTGGGCACCGGAATCTGGTGCTTTTCGGCGAATTCGATCAGCGCGGTGCGGCTCGTCAAATCCCATTCGCGCCAGGGCGCGATCACCTTGATGTCGGGGTTGAGCGCATAGGCCGACAGCTCGAAACGCACTTGGTCGTTGCCCTTGCCCGTCGCGCCATGCGCGACGGCATCGGCACCGGTTTCCTTGGCGATCTCGACCAGCCGCTTCGAGATCAGCGGCCGCGCGATGCTGGTGCCGAGCAGATAGTCGCCCTCGTACCGCGCATTGGCGCGCATCATCGGAAAGACGAAGTCGCGCACGAATTCCTCTCGCACGTCGTCGATATAGATATGTTCGGGCTTCACGCCCATCAGCACCGCCTTGGCGCGCGCCGGCTCCAGCTCGTCACCCTGCCCCAGATCGGCGGTAAAGGTCACCACTTCGCAGCCATGGGTCACCTGCAACCATTTCAGGATGACGCTGGTGTCGAGCCCCCCCGAATAGGCGAGGACGACGCGCTTGAAGGACTCGGACATGGGACAAAACTTTCGCGGAAAAAGACGGGGGCGCGCCTAACAGGCCCTTTCGCGCGGCGCAACGCCTTGGCGTGTTTCTACAAGTTTCGGCGCCCGACATGCGGCATATTCGCGCGCGGGGACGCATGGTGGGGCTATGTGTCATGCGCATGATCTTGACGCTTGCCGCGCCGCTGCTCGCGTTCGCCACCGCCTCCTCGACGATGAGCGCCGGCGGCTCGATGCCCGACCCGACGGTCGAATATAATCAGAATGTCGATTGCCATAACGCCTATGACCGGCTGGTCAGCGAGCTGAACGCCGGCACGACCCCGGCGCCGGCGGCGGTCGAATGGGCCAAAAGCTATGAAGCGGGCGCCAACGCCGGCACCCCCTGCCCCGCGCCGCTGCCCGAAATGACCGCGCGCGGCGCAACTGGTATATCCGCACGACCGAAGGCCGCGACGCCGCGATCGCCTATGCCCGGAAACAGAAGGGCCCGGCCGCGCTCAGCGAGATCGGCCACGCCTGGATCAACGACACCGTCGCGGGCGGCACCCCGCAGGAGGGTCTGGCGCTGATCCAGCAGGCCGCCCACCTCGGCGACCCCGTCGCGCTCTATTCGGTCGGCACCCTCTATGGCGCCGGCATCATCGGCGGCAAGAAGGATCCCGAAAAGGCCCTCGCGCTGCTCAACCAGTCGGCGGCGGCGACAAGGATTATTGGAACGACTGCGACGGGTAGAGTTCCGATCCTCCCCGGTACGGGGAGGATCATCACTCAACCCGCGTCCAATCCATGAACCACCCATCGTCCCATGTCTTGCCCCCATCGCGCGACACGCCCTGGAACCAGCGGCAGCTCGTCGCCGTAATCCGGTCCCACACCCCGCGATAAAGCTCGGACCCCTTCTCGCCCTCGCCTTCGGACAGGAAGGTGCCGACGCCATCCTCGAACACCCCGAGCTGGCCCGGCACGCCGACGACGCCCGATTTGGCGTTGACCCAATGGTCCGACCAGATCTTCTTCTCGACGTCGAGCAGCCGCAGCCCCATGCCCGAAAAGCCGCGCGCCGGGATGCGCAGCTCCTCGACGCTGGCGATGCCGCCGAGGATGCCGACCACCGTCGCCTCGCCCGGAAATTCGATCCACTTCTCGCCTTCGCGGAACCTGTTGTGAATGCGCCATTCGCCGGTCAGGAAATCGAAATCGCCGGCCTTGCCGACCGGATTGGGGTCGATCGCGGCGGCGGCGATGCTGGCAATCAGGCTGGTCATGGCGGCTCCTGCGCTCAGGGCTAGAATATGGCGACGGCAAAGCGTCGCCCCCGCAGAGGCGGGGGCCGTTGGAGGTAGCAAGCCTCCCGCGATGTGTAGGCCGCCAGCGGCCCCCGCCTTCGCGGGGGCGACGATGTAATCGGACATGATGAACCCTCCTCTCATCGACGCCTACGCCCTCTATCCTGACATTTTCTGTCAGTTATTTTCTGCTAAGGCGAAAAAATGCGCGCGAGCCGTCTCCTCTCGATCCTGATCCTGCTCCAGCTGCGCCAGCGGCTGACCGCCGCCGATCTCGCGGCCGAGTTCGAGGTGTCGATGCGCACCGTCTATCGCGACATCGACGCGCTCAGCGCCGCCGGCATCCCGGTCTATGGCGATCGCGGCCCCGGCGGCGGCTTCCAATTGCTCGACGGGTACCGCACCCGACTCACCGGCCTTGATCCGCAGGAGGCGCAGGCGATGCTGCTCGTCGGCCTGCCCGAACAGGCCGCCGCGCTCGGCCTCGGCGGTCCCGCCAAGCGCGCGCGCGGAAAATTGCTCGCGGCCCTGCCCCAAAGCGGCAGCGCCGAGGCCGACCGTATCGCGCGCGCCTTCCACATCGACACGCTCGACTGGTACCGCGCCGCGCGACCCGCGCCCTTGCTCACCGCCGCCGCGCGCGCGGTGATCGACCGGCGCCGCATCGCGATCCGCTACACCAGCTGGCGCGGCACACGCGACTGGACGCTCGACCCGCTCGGCATCGTGCTCAAGGCGGGCAATCATTATCTCGTCGCCGCGCGTGACGACCGCGTGCTGACCTTCACCGTCGCCGCCATGCGGACGCTCACCATCCTCGACGAACAAGCGGCACGCCCAGCCGATTTCGACCTCGCCGCCTGGTGGGCGACCTCGACCCGCGATTTCGAAACGCGCCTCCGCCCCGACCGCGCGATCCTGCGCGCCTCCCCGATCGGCCTCGAACGCCTGCGCCTGCTCGGCGCCTGGGCGGCCGATGCCGTCGCGGTCGCCGAGCCGCCCGATGCCACCGGCCATCGCCGCCTGACGCTCCCGATCGAGGGCGTTGATGCTGCCGCCCCGATGCTGCTCGGAATCGGGCCCGAGATCGACATCCTCGACCCGCCCGGCCTCCGCGCCGCCGTCGCCAACCTCGCCCGCGCCGTCGCCGACAGGCTGGCCGTTGCGGATCCCCGCTAACCCATTATCATTGGTGTTCGTCCACCTGTCCGGCGAGGGGAGATTTATGGACATCGCGACGCCGCCGAAGAAGACGCTCTGGTCGCGCGCCCGCGCGATCGCCGAGCAGGCGCCGCCGACGCGCAACCGCTATGTCGATTTCCTGCGCGCCTTTTCGATCCTCGCGGTGGTCGTCGGCCACTGGCTGGTCGCCGCGCCCTATATGAAGGACGGCGCGGTCGAGGGCGGGCACCTGCTCGGCATATTGCCGTGGACGCAGTGGCTGACCTGGGGTTTCCAGGTGATGCCGCTCTTCTTCCTCGTCGGCGGTTTCTCGAACGGGCTGTCGTGGGCGGCAACGCAGCGAAACGGCGGGCGCTTCACCACCTGGTTCGCGGCGCGCGTCCGGCGGCTGATCAACCCCGTGCTGCCCTTGCTGCTGATCTGGGCGCTCGTCACCCTGTTCGGGACCCAGGCCGGGATCGACCGCGCGGTCGTCAAGATGGCGGCGCAGCTTGCGCTCGTCCCCGTCTGGTTCCTCGCCGTCTATCTGATCGTCACCGCGCTGACCCCGTGGAGCCATGCGGCGTGGAAACGTTTTGGCCTCGCCTCTTTCGCCGTCCTCGTGATCGCGGCTATCGCGGTCGATGGCGCGACGCTGCAATTTGGCATCCCTTATGTCAATTTCCTGAACTTCGTCTTTGTCTGGGTCGCGATCCACCAGCTCGGTTACGCCTGGCACGACGGGCGCCTCGCCGCACCGCTGCTCTGGGCCGCAGCCGGCCTCGCCGCGCTCGCCCTGCTCGTCGGTTTCGGCCCCTATCCCGTCGCGATGATCGGCGTCCCCGGTTCGGATCTCAGCAACTCGATGCCCCCGACGCTCGCCCTGCTCGCGCTCGGCATCGCGCAGACGGGGCTCGCGCTCGCGCTCGAACAGCCCGCGCGCCGGATGCTCGATGGACTCACCGCGTGGACGACCGTGGTGCTCATCAACGGCATGATCATGACCGTCTATCTCTGGCACCTTACCGCCTTCGTGCTGGTGATGATCGCCGCGTGGCTGCTTGGCGGCATCGGCCTGCATGTCCAGCCGGGCAGCACCGCATGGTGGCTCGCGCGCCCGATCTGGTTCGGTCTCTACATCGCCCTGCTCTTCCCCTTCATCCTGCTCTTCGCGCGCCACGAAAGCGGCGGCAAGGCGGCCGAGGGCGACGTCACCCACGCGCGGCTGATCCTCGGCGTGCTGATGATCTGCACCGGCCTCGCGATGACCGCGGCGATCAGCATCGCGAGCCCCTTGGGCGTCACCGGCGTCCGCCTGTGGGTCGTCGCCCTGCCCTTCCTCGGCGCCGCGCTGGTCGGTTTCGGCCCCGCCGCGCGCCTGCTGATGCGCCGCGCCGAAACCTAGGAGACGCGAGATGGCCAAGACCGAGATCAAGACCAAGGCGACCGAGATGACGGTCGCCGACTATATCGCCTCGCTCCCCGAGGCGCGCCGCCGCGAGGAGGCGCCGGTGATCGACGCGATCCACCGCCGCGTCACCGGGCTGGAGCCCAAGATGTGGGGGCCGTCGATCATCGGTTACGGCAGCTATGACTATCGCTACGACAGCGGCCATTCGGGCACGATGGCGCGCGCCGGTTTCAGCCCGCGCAAGGCGGCGATCACCCTCTATCTGATGGAGGATTATGGCGACCGGCAGGGCGAGGCCGACGCGCTGTTCGCGGCGCTCGGCAAGCACAAGACCAGCAAGGTCTGCCTTTACATCAACAAGCTGGGCGACGTCGATCTGGCGGTGCTCGAACAGCTCGTCGCGCTGACCTGGGATCAGATGAACGCAAAATATCCCGTCTAAATCCCCGCATACCATTCATAATCGATGCGGTCCTCCCAATAGCCGCCCTTGCCCGCGCCGATCGCGTCGAGGCTCGCGACCGCCTCGATCCCCGTCAGATATTTGGCGTGCTTGTAGCCCAGCTGCCGCTCGATCCTGAGCCGCAGCGGCGCGCCATTGGCGATCGGCAGCGCCTCGCGGTTGAGCGCCCACGCCAAAATCGTCTGCGGATGCAGCGCGTCGACCAGGTCGCAGCTTTCATAATAGTCGGCATCGCCGATCCGGTCGGCGCAGCGGAACACGATATAGCGCGCGCGGTCCTTCAGCCCCGCCGCCGCGAGCACGCGCGACAATGGCACGCCGGTCCATTCGCCGATCGCGCTCCACCCCTCGACGCAGTCGTGGCGCGTGATCTGGGTCCGCTGCGGCATCGCGCGGATATCGGCCATCGACAGCGCCAGCGGCTTGGCCACCAGCCCCGTCACCTTGACCCGCCAGTCGGCGAACCCGCTTGCGGCGTGGCCGGCATAGGCCGCGCCCGGCGGCAACTTCGTCCCGTTCGATCGGAATATCGGCGACAGGTCGGCGCGGCCGAATTCGCGCGCCAGCGCATCGCGGTCGGTCAGCGCGCGCTGGCTGGCGCGGTTCATCTCCTCGCCCATCGACAATATCTTGCGCGTCACCGGCGCGTCGTTGATCGCGTCGCAGCCCGACAGCAAAGGCAGCGCCGCGACGAGTCCGCCCGCGCCCGCGATCAGCCGTCGCCGCGGCAGAATGATATCGCTCATTCGCCCTTCTCCGGCGACAGGCGGAACCAGCCGGTGACCATCGAGCGGATCTCGTTCACCGGCCCCGCGAGCAGCACCATCGCGATGTGGACGAAGAAAAAGGCGACGAGCAGCCACGCCGCGATGAAATGGATCGAGCGCGCCGACTGACGCCCGCCGAAGACATCGAGCAGCCACGGCCAGGCCGCGCCCATGCCCGGCGACATCGTCAGCCCGGTGAAGATCATCAGCGGCAGCAGGACGAAGATCACCCCGATATAGCTCAGCTTCTGCAGGATATTGTAGCGCGCCGCCGCCTCGCCCTTCGGAAAACGCAGCCGCGCATGATCCTTGATGTCGTGCCAGATATGCCGCGGCGACCATTCGGCCCGCCGCACATGCAGGTCGCGGCGCAAATGCCCGCCGACCGCGGTCCAGAGCATATAGAGCGTCAGCCCGACCGCGAGGATCCAGGCAAAGAACAGGTGCCAGCGCCGCCCGTCGGCCAGGCTGTAGCTGGTCGGAATCGTCGCCCAGCCCGGAAAGGCCCAGGTCTGCTCCACACCCTCGCCATCGGTCCAGCGCCCGAGCACGCCCGTCGTCTCGATCCGCGTCTCGCCGATCCGCACGAAGCCGGTGGTCGGGGTCGCGCCGACCGCGAACCAGGCATGGTCGGGGTTGGCGCCATATTGCCCCCAATAGAGGCGCGGGTGCGCGTTGAAGATCATCAGCCCGCTCATCAGCAGGACCAGCAGCGTGGCCGCATTGACCCAATGCCAGATCCGCGTCGGCAGCCGGTGGCGATAGACGCGCACCGGCACCGACGTTGGCGGGGCCGCGTCGGGGAGAGCGACGGGAGGTTCAGGCTCGACCATATCTCCCTTTCGCGCCTTTCCGGAATTTGGTTACGCCGCAACCTCCGTTGCGAACTGCGCGCGATATTGGTTGCGCAAACTGACCTTGTCGATCTTTTCGCTGCCCAGCTTGGGCAGCGCCGCATTCGACATCCAGATCTTGTACGGCACCTTGTAGGGCGCGAGCCGCGCGCTGAGGAAGCTGCACATCGCGCCGTCGTCGATGGTGCTGCCCGGTTTGACCCAGATCACCGCCCCGACCACTTCGCCCAGCCGCTCGTCGGGCAGGCCGAACACCGCGCATTCGTTGACGTCGGCATGCTCATAGATCGCCGCCTCGACCTCCTGGCAGCTGATATTCTCGCCGCCGCGGATGATGATGTCCTTCTTGCGGTCGACGATGAACAGATAGCCGTCCTCGTCGAGATAGCCGAGGTCGCCCGAGCGGAAATAGCCATTGTCGAAAAAGGCCGCCCTTGTCGCGTCGGGGCGGTTCCAATAGCCCTCGAAATTGCACACCGAACGTATGCACACTTCGCCGACGCCGCCCTGCGCCACCGGCTCGCCATCGTCGTCGAGGATCGCGAGATCGACGAGCGGCTTCGACGCCGGTCCCGTCGACATCGGCTTGGCGAGGTAATTTTCGTTGATGATGCCGCATCCGACCGCATTGGTCTCGGTCAGGCCATAACCGAGCAGCGGCTTGGCATCGCCCATCTCTTCGGACAGGCGCTTCACATGCTCGGGCGGGCGCGGCGCGCCGCCGCCGGCATAGCTCTTGCAGGTCGACAGATCGTAATTCTTGCGGTTCGGGCTGGTCAAAATCTCATAGCTCATCAGCGGCACGCCGACGAAATAATTGCACCGTTCGTCCTGGATCAGCCGCATCGCTTCGTCGGCGTTCCATTTGGGCATCAGCACCAATTTGCGCCCGAGCGCGAAGCTTTGCAGGAACACCGGGATTTCGGCGGTCACGTGGAACAAGGGCGTGCAGATCAGGGTCGCGGGCTGGATGTCGGACATCAGCCCGTCCTCGGTCAACAGATGCACGATGCTCGCGGTCTGCGTCACATAGTTGAAGATCGCCTGCACCACCGCCTCGTGGCGCGAATAGGCGCCCTTCGACTGGCCGGTCGAACCCGAGGTGAAGAGGATCGTCGCGAGATCCTGCCCGGTCAGCACCGGCAGCACCGTCGCGGCGCTGCCGCCGGCCGAAGTGATCGGTGTAATCGCTTCGTCGATCGGCTTCAGCAGGTCGAGCGTGACGACCTTGGCACTATGCTCGACTTCCTCCAACCGCGCCGCGCGCTGGACGTCGGCGATCACCAGGTCGGTTTCGCTGTCGGCGATCGCGGCGGCCAGTTCGCCGCCCTGCCACCAGCCGTTGAGCAGGGTCGCGCAGCCGCCCGCGAGCAGCACGCCGATATAGGTGACGCACCAGGCATTGGCGTTGCGCATCGCGATGCCGACGCGGTCGCCGCGCTGGACGCCATAGCCCTCGACCAGCCCCGCCGCGACCTGGCGCGCCGCGGCATAGACCTGTTTGAAGTTCAGCCGCTCGTCACCCTCGACCAGAAAGGTCGCATCGCCATGCTGCGCACAAAAAAACGCGACATAATCGCCAAGGTTGGTTGGGGCGTTGGTGATGAAGGGCAGGTCGCGGCCAAAGCGTTCGACCGTTCCGACCTGGATCGGGCCACCGGGACCCGTGATCAGATTATAGGCGGCGTCCAGGCGCAAATCGAGCGCGGATGGCATCGTGTATCTCTCCTCTTGGTCTCGCTCGCCTTACCCCTTATGGGGAGGCCTCTCCTGGGGAAGGACCGCGCGACTATATGTTTCTTTTTGCAACCTTAGCCGAAGCAACGCAATATGCGAACTTCACCCAGCTGATGGGCGAGCATAGCGAAGTCGCGTTCAGCGTCTTCGGCTGGCCGATCCGCTGGTATGCGCTCGCCTATCTCGCGGGCATCTTCCTCGGTTACTGGTATCTGCTCAAGCTGATCGACCAGCCCGGCGCCCCGATGGCGCGGCGCCACGCCGACGACATGATCTTCTATGCGATGCTCGGCATCATCCTCGGCGGCCGCCTCGGCTATGTGCTCTTCTACAATCTCGAGGCCTATATCCAGAAGCCCGCGACGATCTTCAAATTGTGGGACGGCGGCATGTCGCTGCACGGCGGGGTCATCGGCGTGCTGATCGCGATCTGGTATGTGACGCGCAAGGAAAAGCTCAGCTTCCTGCGCTTTTGCGACTATATCGCCTGCGTCATCCCCTTCGGCCTGTTCCTCGGCCGCATCGCCAATTTCGTCAACGGCGAGCTGTGGGGACGGATATCCTATGTCCCCTGGGCGATTATCTTCCCAGGCGACGCCGGCCCGCTGCCGCGCCACCCCAGCCAGCTCTACGAAGCGGGCCTCGAAGGCCTGCTGATGATGGCGATCCTCGGCTACCTCTTCTGGCGCACCGACGCGCGTTACAAGCCGGGCCTCCTCTTCGGCGTCGCGGCCATCGACTACGGCGTCAGCCGTTTCCTGATCGAATTTGTGCGCCAGCCTGATGTGCAGCGCCAATGGGTCGTCGACAGCACCGGCCTGTCGATGGGCCAGTGGCTTTGCGTGCCGATGATTCTCGGCGGCATCTGGCTCGTCGCCACCGCGAAGAAGCGCCGCCAGCGCGTCGAGCCGGTCGCCGGACCCGATGCCGTTGCGTGACGGCCCGCCGACCCCCGAAAATCTGATCCGGGAACTGGCGACGGCGCGGGCGATGACCGTCGCCGACTATATGGCCCTTGCCAACACGCATTATTACGCGACGCGCGACCCGCTCGGCACCGCGGGCGATTTCACCACCGCGCCCGAGATCAGCCAGATGTTCGGCGAACTGATCGGCCTCTGGATCGCCGATCTCTGGTCGCGCGCCGGCAGCCCCGCCTTCGACTATGCCGAGCTCGGCCCCGGCCGCGGCACGCTTGGCGCCGACGCGCTGCGCGCCGCCGCACGCTTCGGCTGCGTGCCGCGCATGATCCATCTGGTCGAGACCAGCCCGACGCTTCGCGCCGCGCAGCTTTCGCGCCTCCCGGCCGCGCTGCATCATGACGAGGTCGATGCGCTGCCCGACGACGCGCCGCTGCTGATCGTCGCCAATGAATTTTTCGACGCGCTGCCGATCCACCAATATGTCCGCACATCCGCGGGCTGGCGCGAAATGATGGTCGAGCGCCGCGATGGCAAGCTCGCACCCGTTCCCGGCGACACCCCCGCCGACGATGCGATCCCCGCCGCGCTCGCGAACGCGCCCGAAGCCAGCATCGTCGAAACCGCCCCCCTGTCGGCCGCGATCGTGCAGCGCTGCGCCTTCCGCCTCGCGCGGCAGGGCGGCGCGATGCTCGTCATCGACTATGGTTATGCCGACCCCGCAGTCGGCGACACGCTGCAGGCGGTGAAGAGACACGCCTTCGCCGATCCCTTCGACACCCCCGGCGAGGCCGACCTCACTGCGCATGTCGATTTCACCGCGCTCGCGGCCGCCGCGCAGCCCGCGAAGTTGGCGGTCACACCGCTCGCGACGCAGGGCGACTGGCTCCGCCGCCTCGGCATCGACGCGCGGCTCAAGGCGCTGAGCGCTGCGGCGCCCGGCCGCGCCGCCGACCTTAAGACCCAGCGCGACCGCCTCGTCGAGGCCGATGCAATGGGCAGTCTCTTCAAAGTCATGGCCATCGCCGCCCCCGGCTGGCCCACCCCCGCAGGATTTGCCGCATGACAACCCTTGTGCCCGCGACCGCCGCCGATACCGAGCCGCTGTCGCGCTTCGCCGCAGAGGCGTTCACCGCGACCTTCGGCCATATCTACGACCCCGCCGACCTCGCACTCTTTCTTTCGGACTGGAACCCACCCGACAAATTGCGCGCGCAGATCGCGAACCCCGACTGGGCGATCCGGATCGTCCGCGGCGCCGATGGCGCGATCCTCGGCTATGTGAAGATGGGCCCGCTCGATTTCGAGCTGCCCCCCGAACAGCCGACCGACCACGCGGTGGAACTGCACCAAATCTATCTCGCCGAGGCGGTGAAGGGCACCGGCGTCGCCAGCATGCTGATGGACTGGGGCATCGCCTGGGCCCGCGAGCGGGCGTCGATCCTCTATCTCACCGTCTTTGCCGACAATCCGCGCGCGCAGGCGGTGTACCGCCGCTATGGCTTCTATGACGTCGGTCGCAACAGCTTCCGCGTCGGCAACCATATCGACGAAGACCGGTTCTTCAGGCTCGACCTGTGAGCGCGCCCTTCGTCTCCTCCGACGCGCTCGCAGGCATCCCCCACGGCTTCTTCGGCCGCCGCGGCGGCGTGTCGAGCGGCGACCTCGCCTCGCTCAACTGCGGCCTCGGCTCGGGCGACGATCCGGCGCTGATCGCCGAGAATCGCCGCCGCGTCGCCGATGCCATACTGCCCGCCGCGACGCTCACCGGACTCTATCAGGTCCATGGCAATCGCTGCATCGTCGTCGATGGCGAAACCGACCGCGCGGCCCGCCCCGAAGCCGACGCGCTGGCCTCCCGCACGCCCGGCATCTTGCTCGGCATTCTCACCGCCGACTGCGTCCCGGTCCTCTTTGCCGACCGCGACGCTGGCGTCGTCGGCGCCGCCCACGCCGGCTGGAAGGGCGCCCTCGCCGGGGTCACCGACGCGACGCTCGCCGCGATGGAAAGCCTCGGCGCACGGCGCGCCGACATCGCCGCCGCGATCGGCCCCTGCATCGGACGCGCTTCCTACGAAGTCGACGACGGCTTCGTCGCCGAATTCCTCGCCGACGATCCCGCGAACGAGCATTTCTTCGCCGCCGGCAAACCCGGCCATGCGATGTTCGACATCGCCGCCTATGTCGCCGCACGGCTCGCCGCCGCCGGGGTGACCCGAATTGCCATCGGCGGGCAGGACACCTATGCCGAAGCGGAAGATTATTTCAGCTACCGCCGCGCGTGCCACAAGAGCGAAAACAGCTATGGCCGCCAGCTATCGGTAATCGGGCTGAGCCGAACGTGATTTTTCATTCGTCACCCCGGACTCGATCCGGGGTCCCGCGTCAAAAGCGGGAGGCCGGGTCAAGCCCGGCATGACGAAAAGGGGGAAGAGGGAACAGAATGAAGGCCTTGGCGATACCGCGAAAACGGCTGGTTTCGATCGTCGGCGGATCGATGGGCAACCTCGTCGAATGGTATGACTGGTTCGCCTACGCCTCCTTCGCCATCTATTTCGCGCCCGTCTTTTTCCCCAAGGCCGATTCCACCGCACAGCTTTTGAGCACCGCGGCGATCTTCGCGGTCGGCTTCGTCATGCGGCCGATCGGGGCCTGGGTGATGGGGCGCTTCGCCGACACGCGCGGGCGCAAGGCGGGGCTGTCCCTGTCGGTCGCGCTGATGTTCAGCGGCTCGCTGCTGATCGCGGTCGCGCCGACATACGCGGTCGCCGGCCTGCTCGGACCCGCGACATTGCTTGTCGCGCGCATGCTCCAGGGGCTGTCGCTCGGCGGCGAATATGGCGCCAGCGCCACCTATCTCTCCGAAATGGCGCCCAAGGAAAATCGCGGCTTCTGGGCCAGCTTCCAATATATGACGTTGATCGGCGGCCAGCTCTGCGCGATCTTCGTGGCGGTCATATTGCAGGCCTTCCTGACCGAGGCCGAACTCACCGCCTGGGGCTGGCGCATCCCGTTCGTCATCGGCGCGTTGCTCGCGCTCGGCGTCTATGTCCTGCGCCGCAATCTCGCCGAGACCCCGTCGTTCGAAAATCAGGCGGTCGATCGCCCGGTCTCGACCGCGAAGCTGCTGTGGAAGGAACATCGGCGCGAGAGCATCCTCGTCGGCATGCTGTCGGCGGGCGGCGGCCTCGCGGCCTATACCTACACCAGCTACATGCAGAAATTCCTTTTCAACACCGTCGGCTTCGACAAGGCGACCGCCACTTACATCATCGCCGCGGCGCTGATCTGGTTCACCGCGATGCAGCCGGTGTTCGGCGCGCTGGCCGACAAGTTCGGGCGCAAGCCGATGCTGCTGCTGTTCGGCATCGGCGGCGCCATCGTGGCGATCCCGACCTTTCTGACGCTCGAAACCGTGACCTCTCCGATTGCGGCGACGCTGCTGATCCTGATCCCGCTGACCCTGCAAAGCGGCTACAGCGCCAACAATGCGCTGGTGAAGGCCGAGCTGTTCCCGGCGCATATCCGCGGCCTCGGCGTCGCTTTGCCCTATGCGATCGGCAATGCGATCTTCGCCGGAACGCTCGAAATGGTGGCGCTGGCGCTGAAGGGCGCCGGGGTCGAATGGCTCTTCTACTGCTATGTCGCGCTCATCATCGGCATGGCCGGGGTCGCGACGCTGATGCTGCCCGAAACGAAGGAGCGCAGCCTGATCGTCGAGGATTGACGCAATCGCCGGGTGACCGGGCACCAAAAGCACGCTAGTTGCGCTTGAAACTATATTGCGCAGGAGTCTTTTCGCATGCCCCCCATCGACAACAGCGACCTCACCGGCACCACGCCGCGCCGCGCGCCCAAGAAGGACGTCACCCGGATCGGCGACCGCGAGCTGCAGCCCTCGACGCTGATGATGGGCTATGGCTTCGACCCGATGCTCTCCGAAGGCTCGCTGAAGCCGCCGGTCTTCCTGACCTCGACCTTCGCCTTTGAAAGCGCCGCTGCGGGCAAGCGCCATTTCGAGGGGATCACCGGCAAGCGCCCCGGCGGCGCCGACGGCCTCGTCTATTCGCGCTTCAACGGCCCGAACCAGGAAATCCTCGAGGCGCGCCTCGGCGTCTGGGAACGGGCCGAGGATGCGCTCGTTTTCTCCTCGGGCATGTCGGCGATCGCGACGCTGCTGCTCGCGCATGTCAGCATGAACGACGTCATCGTCCATTCTGGCCCGCTCTACGCCGCGACCGAAACACTCATCGCGCGCATCCTGTCGCGCTTCGGCGCCACCTATGTGGATTTCCCCGCCGAAGCGTCGCGCGAGGAAATGGACGCCATCCTCGCGCGCGCCAAGGCAATGGCCGAGGCGCAGGGCGGCAAGGTCGCGATGGTCTATCTCGAAAGCCCGGCGAACCCGACCAACGCGCTCGTCGACGTCCAGGCGATGCGCGCCGCGACCGACGCCGCCTTCGCCGAAGACGCGCGCCCGCCCATTGCCATCGACAACACCTTCCTCGGCCCGCTCTGGTCGAAACCGCTCGCGCATGGCGCCGATATCACGCTCTACAGCCTCACCAAATATGCCGGCGGCCACAGCGATCTCGTCGCGGGCGGTGTCGTCGGCTCGAAGCATTGGCTCGGTCCGATCCGCATGATGCGCAACACCATCGGCACGATCTGCGACCCCAACACCGCGTGGATGCTGCTGCGCAGCCTCGAAACGGTCGAATTGCGGATGAGCCGCGCCGGCGAAAATGCCGAAAAGGTCTGCGCCTTCCTGCGCGATCACCCCAAGGTCGACGGCCTCGGCTATTTGGGCTTCCTGCCCGAAGGGTCGCAGAAGGATATCTTCGATCGCCACTGCACCGGCGCCGGCTCGACCTTCTCGCTGTTCATCAAGGGCGGCGAAGAAGAAAGCTTCCGCTTCCTCGACGCGCTCAAGATCGCCAAGCTCGCGGTCAGCCTCGGCGGCACCGAAACCCTCGCCAGCCACCCCGCCGCGATGACCCACCTCTCGGTTCCCGACGCGCGCAAGGCGGCGCTCGGCATCACCGACAATCTGGTGCGCGTGTCGATCGGCATCGAGGACGCCGACGATTTGATCGCCGATTTCGCGCAGGCGCTCGACGCGGTTTAGGAGTCCCCCTCCCGCTTGCGGGAGGGGCTAGGGGAGGGCATGTCGGATAGGGCGGCGCCGAAAACAAACAAGCCCTCCCCCGACCCCTCCCGTAAACGGGAGGGGAGAATTACCGCCGCTTGGCCGCCCGCCAATCGACCACCGTCCACCCCATCTGCGGCGCCAGCCTCTTCAGCCCGCGCGACGGTGTCGTCGCGACCGCCTCGTCGGCGAAATGCAGCATCGGGTGGTCGGAGACATGGTCCGAATAGGCGCGGATATGCGCGTCGTCGCGGGTGATCTCGTTGACCGTCATCCAGTCCGAAATGCGCGCGAACTTCGCGTCGCCATAACAATTGTCGCCCGACAATCGCGCATGGACATGGTCGGCGCCGTCGGGCTCGTCGAGCCGCGTCGCCAGCACGTCGGCGATGCCCAGCCGCCTGGCGATCGCATCGACATAGAGGTGGAAGGACGCGGTCGCGAGCAGCACGCGGTAGCCCGCCGCCCTGTCCGCTTCCAGTTGCTCGAGCGCGGCGCTGTGCAGCCCGCGCGCAATGACCTGGTCGGCATAGCTTTCGGCAAGCGGCGCGATCTCGTCGCGGCGGAAACGCGGACCGACCAGCAGCCGCAGATTGATCGCCTTCAGCCGCGACCGGTCGATCAGCCGCAGCGAATAGGCGACCCCCGCCAGCCCGACCAATGGGGTCAGCAGCATCCGCCATTGTTGCCGCCGCCGCACCACATGCATCAGGAAACCGCTGTACGTCCCCGCGCGCGTGATCGTGCGGTCCATGTCGTACATCGCGATGCGATGCGCGGGTACCGGCTCGGGAACGACGAGATTATCATCCATGCGCAGCGCTTTAGCGGGCACCGGCGGCGTCGCCAAGCGCGACGAACCGCGCTGCGGGGCGACGTGGAATGGCTTGCCGTTATTCGCCAAATAATACAAGGTCGTCGCACGATGGTGGCCAGGGCGGACTTCGAACAAAGCGACGGCGCCGACGGCGTCGATGTCCGGTTCACCGGTCGGCTGACGCTGGCGCGGCTCGGCGACCTGCCCGCGCGGCTCGATGCGCTCGGCCCGATCGCCTCGCTCGACCTCTCGGCCATCGAACGTATCGACACCGTCGGCGCCTGGATCGTCACCCGCACCGTGCGCGACCATGGCGCCAAGGTCGTTGGCGCCAGCGCCGAAGCCGAACGCCTGCTCGAAGCGCTGGCCAGCGACAAGAGCGAATATCGCGTCCACCGCGACCGCCGCTCGGCGATGAACCGCATGCTCGAACAGGTCGGCACCGCCAGCATGGCGGTGTGGCACGAGCTGCTCGGCATCATCGGTTTTTTCGGCGCGATGATCATGGCGCTCGCCACCCAGCTGCGCGCCCGCCGCCGCCTGCGCTGGCACGCCATCGTCACCCGGTTCCAGACCGTCGGGGTCGACGCCCTCCCGATCATCGGCCTGATGACCTTCCTGATCGGCATCGTCGTCGCGCAGCAGGGCGCGGTGCAGCTGCGCCAGTTCGGGCTCGAGGTGTTCACGATCAACCTCGTCGGCCGCGCCTCGATCCGCGAACTCGGCCTGCTGATGACCGCGATCATGGTCGCGGGCCGCTCGGGCAGCGCCTTTGCGGCGCAGATCGGCACGATGAAGCTGACCGAGGAAATCGACGCGATGCGCACGATCGGCGTCTCGCCGATGGAAGCCATCGTCCTCCCGCGCGTCGCCGCCGCGACGATATTGATGCCGCTGCTCGGCTTCTACGCCAGCATCTGCGCGATCATCGGCGGCGGGGTGTTCTGCTGGATCGGACTCGAAATCCCACCGCTCACCTATATTCAGCTGCTCCGCGACATCATCCCGATGACCGATTTCTGGGCGATGCTGATCAAGGCGCCGGTGTTCGGTATCCTGATCGGCGTCACCGGTTGTTACGAGGGCATGCAGGTGCGCCAGAATGCCGAAGAAGTCGGCCAGCGCACCACCTCGGCGGTCGTCGCCGCGATCTTCCTCGTGATCGTGCTCGACGCCTTTTTTGCGGTCTTCTTCTCAACGCTGGGATGGAACTGATGACCGACGAAGCCGAGGAACAACAGGTCCAGGAGGAACTCGCCGCCGCCGACGCAGTGCGGCCCGACGAGCATGAAAATGCCATCTGCGTGCGCGGCCTGGTGAACAAGTTCGGCGACGCGGTGATCCACGAGGGACTCGATCTCGACGTCCGCTCGGGCGAGATTCTCGGCGTCGTCGGCGGGTCGGGCACCGGCAAGTCGGTGCTGATGCGTTCGATCATCGGCCTCCAGACCCCCGACGCGGGCGAGATCGAGGTCTATGGCAAGTCGCTCGACACCATCGCCGACGAAGAGGAATCGCGCGACCTGCGCCGCCGCTGGGGCGTGATGTTCCAGGGCGGGGCGCTCTTCTCGACGCTCAGCGTGGCGGAGAATATCCAGGTTCCCTTGCGCGAATATTATCCGCGGCTCGACCAGAAACTGCTCGACGAGATTGCCGCCTACAAGGTCGCGATGGTCGGCCTGCCCCCCGATGCCGGCCCCAAATATCCCGCCGAGCTGTCGGGCGGCATGGTCAAGCGCGCCGGTCTCGCGCGCGCGCTCGCGCTCGACCCCGCCCTGCTCTTCCTCGACGAGCCGACCGCGGGGCTCGACCCGATCGGCGCCGCCAAGTTCGACGAGCTGATCCGCGAACTCGCCGACACCATGGGGCTCACCGTTTTTCTCATCACCCACGATCTCGACTCGCTCTATGCGACCTGCGACCGCGTAGCGGTGCTCGCCGAAAAGAAAGTGATCGCGATCGGCACCATCCCGGAACTGCTTGCCACCGAGCATCCATGGATACAGGATTATTTCAACGGACCGCGGGGCCGCGCAGCGGCGAGCGGGAACCAAACCGCGCCGCGACCATAGGAAAAGCTGATGGAAACACGCTCGAACAACGTCCTCGTCGGCGCCTTCGTCCTCCTCTTCACCGCGGCGCTCGCCTTCTTCGTCGTCTGGCTCGCGAACGACAGCGGCGGCCACAAACAGGAATTCGACATCTATTTCAAACAGTCGGTCGATGGTCTCAGCAAGGGCGCACAGGTCCAATATTCGGGCGTCCCCGTCGGCCAGGTACGCCAGATCGCGCTGCTCCCCGACGATCCCGAATTCGTCCGCGTCCGCATCGAGGTCGAGGAAAATGTCCCGATCCTGCAAGGCACCACCGCCGCCTTGGAAGGCGTCGGATTCACCGGCGTCTCGCAAATCTCGCTCGCCGGCGGGGTCAAGGGCGCGCCGCCGATCACCGACAAGGGGCCGAACGGCAAGCCCGTCATTCCCAACCGCGTCGGCGGCCTCGGCGAATTGCTCAACACGGCGCCGCAATTGCTCCAGCGCCTGTCGACCCTGACCGAACGCCTCGCCGAACTCGCCGATGACGAAAATCAGGCGAGCATGCGCGGCATTCTCAACAATGTCGAAGCCTCGACCGCCATCCTCGCGCGCAACGGTCCGGCGCTCGAACGCGCGCTCGCCGACACGCGCATCGCGATCCAGCAGACCGGGCTCGCCGCCGAACAGATCGGCAATCTCGCCGCCGCCACCCAGGGGACGATCGACCGCAACGTCGACCCCGCGATGCGCAATTTGCGCGACACGCTCGCCTCCGCCAACGTCTCGATGAAGACGCTCGAGGGCGCGATCGCCGATGCGCGGCCGGGGCTCAAGACCTTCAGCGAGACGACGATCCCCGAGGCGAACGCGCTGATCCGCGACCTGCGCCGCACCTCGGCCTCGCTCTCCAGCCTCACCGACAAGCTCGACCAGCAGGGCGCGGGCGCCGTCATCAGCGGCAGCAAGCTGCCCGATTACAAGCAATGAGGATGATGTCCGTCATGTCCACGCCGCTCCGCTCCTTCACCCGCCGCGTCCGCGCGCCTTTGCTCGCCACGCTCGGCGTCGCCTTGCTTTCGGCCTGCGTCAGCTTCGGCGCCAAGCCCCCGCCCTTCCTGCTTACCCTCGACGCCGATGCCGCCCCGCCCGCGGGCGCCGCGCGCACCGCGACCGAGGCCGCGACGCTCACCATCCTCATCCCCACCGCGCCGCAGAAACTGCGCACGACGCGCATCCCGGTGCAGCAGGACGGATCGAGCGTCGCCTATGTGAAAGACGCCCAATGGGTCGAGGCGCCGCAACGCCTGTTCCAGCGCCTGATCAGCGAAACCGTCGCCGCCCGCTCGGGCCGCGTCGTCCTCGACGAAGGCCAGTATCTCACCGCGCCCGGCGAACAGCTCGCGGGCCAGCTGATGGAATTCGGCGTCGACGCCCGGACCGGCGAGGCGGTGGTGGTTTACCAAGCGATGCTGGTCGCCGCCGGCGGCAAAAGCGTCGCCCAACGCCGCTTCGAAGCGCGCGAAAACCTCGGCGGCGTGGTCGAGGCCAAGCCCGTGGGCGAGGCGCTGACGCGGGCAGCGAACAAGGTGGCGGTCGAGGTCGCGGGGTGGCTGGGGGGCTGACGCCGCAAGCTATCCCGGCTCAGTTCCAGTCCCGCGCCAGAAATCGCTCCTTCGCACCGCTCAGGACCCGGATAGCGCGCTCGACATTGCGCTGCCTTGCCTGGTCCGATTTCAGATTGGCAAGATAACGCAGGACTTCCTTTTGGAGGCTGGGCGCCAGGTCGTCCCATCGCGCTTTGGCTTGACCGTCCCGAGCGAGCGCCAGCGAAAACTCTGGAAGCAGCTCATGTTGCGGGCCGCTCGTATAGGCGGAATCGAAGACGATCGACACCTCGACGCTGTCACCGACGTCGGCTCCCGAAGCCTTGCGAACGCCGCCGTCGAGATAGAGGTAGAAGCTTCCGTCACCCACGGGCATCATATTAACCCGCCACGCGGGGTCCGGCTTGCCGTTGACCTGAATCAGTACGGGCATGGGCCGTTTCCAGCCCGCCTTGATCCGCGCCGCGCGCGCCGCACTCACCATCAAATAGGGGTTGATCCCTCGGAGTCCGATTTTCGCCCTGAACTTCATCGAGGTAGCCATTCCGGGAAACGCGCCGTGAAGGACGCGACCCTCACCCCATCAAACTCTTGCTCGCCTGCTCGGTCGTATCGCGCGACAACCCCGGCTGCGCCAAGATCCGCTCCAGTTCGGCTTTCATCATCGCCGCCCGCGCCTCGTCGAAGCGTTTCCAGCGCCCCAGCGGCGGGATCATGCGTGCGGCGGTCTGCGGGTTCTTGGGGTCGAGCGCGATCACCAGGTCAGCGATCAGCCTATAGCCCGCGCCGTCGGCCTGGTGGAACGCCGCCTGGTTGCCCGTCAGCGCGCCATAGAGCGAGCGCACGCGGTTGGGGTTCGCCAGCGTGAAATCGGGATGCCCGGCCAGTTCCTGCACCGCCGCGACCGTGTCGGGACGCAGCGACCAGGCCTGGACCTGGAACCATTTGTCGAGCACCAGCGGATTGTCGCGATAGCGCTGATAGAAGATATCGAGCGCCGCCACGCGCTCGTCGCCGTCGCCGTGCGCCAGCGTCGCGAGCGCCGCCTGCCGCTCGGTCATGCCGTCGGCGTTCGAGAAGATGCCGAACACCAAAGCCGGCACATCGGCGATGCCCGTCGCGGCGAGATAGGCAAGTCCGACCCCGCGCAGGCGGCGGCCGCCCTTGGCCTTGGGCGACAGGTCGGTCGCGGGCGGACAGGCGCCCGCCAGGATCGCGCGCCACTCGCCTTCGAGCGCGCGGCCGATCGCGGCCTGCAGCGCCAGCCTTTCGCGGCGGATCGCATCGGGATCGACGGTGACCATCTGGTCGCCGATAAAGGCCTCGCTCGGCAGCAGCACCGCCTCCGCGACAAAGGCCGGGTCCTTGCCCCGCCCCGCGAGCGTGCCCGCAACCGCATCGATCACCGCCTGCTGGTCGACCGCCTCGCCCGACACCGCCGCCACCAGCGTGTCGAGCATCAGCTGCTGCAACGCTTCGTAGCGCGCGAAGGGATCGTCATCATGCGCCGCGAGCCAGGCGAGTTCGCCCGGCGCGCGGACATAATCGACGATCACCGGCGCCGAAAAACCGCGGTTGACCGACAGCGCCGGCCGCGCATCGAACCGACCGAGGGGCACGCGCTGGCTGGCACCGGCCAGCGTCACCAAAGTATCGGGCATGACGGCGCCGCTGCCGTCCATCGCAAAGGCCGCGAGGCGCAGCGGCAGCATCATCGCCCGCTTGTCGTTCTGGCCCGGGGTCGGCGGCACCGTCTGCGCCACATCGAGGAACCAGTCGCCGCCCTCCTCGGCCAGCGCCAGCGTCAGCCGCGGCGTCCCCGCCTGCTCGTACCAGCGGCGGAACAGCGACAGGTCGATAGCGCCGCCCTCCTCCATCGCGCGCACAAAATCCTCGCAGGTCGCGGCCTCGCCGTCGTGGCGCTCGAAATACAGGTCGGTGCCCGCCCGGAACCGCTCGGGCCCGAGCAAAGTCGCCATCATCCGGATGATCTCGGCGCCCTTGTTATAGACGGTCGCGGTATAGAAGTTGCTGATTTCCTGGAAGCTGTCGGGGCGGATCGGGTGCGCGAGCGGCCCGGCATCCTCGGGAAATTGCGCCGCGCGGAGCAGGCGGACGTCCTCGATGCGCTTGACCGATGGCGAGCCCATGTCGGCCGAAAAGCTCTGGTCGCGAAAGACGGTGAAGCCTTCTTTCAGGCTCAGCTGGAACCAGTCGCGGCAGGTGACGCGATTGCCCGACCAATTGTGGAAATATTCATGCGCGACGACGCCCTGCACCCCGTCATAATCCATGTCGGTCGCGGTATCGGCATCGGCGAGGATATAGCGGGTGTTGAAGATGTTGAGGCCCTTGTTCTCCATCGCCCCCATGTTGAAATCGCCGACCGCGACGATGTTGAACAGGTCGAGGTCATATTCGCGGCCATAGACGCGCTCGTCCCACGTCATGCTGTCCTTCAACGCCTGCATCGCGTGGCCGGTGCGGCCCTCGTCGCCCGCGCGCACCCAGATGCCGAGTTCGACCACGCGCCCCGACACCGTGGTGAAACTGTCGCGATTGACCACCAGATCGCCCGCGACCAGCGCGAACAGATAGGAGGGTTTCGGCCAGGGATCCTCCCACAGCGCCCAATGCGTGCCCTGCTCGCCCTCGCCCTGCTCGATACAATTGCCGTTCGACAGCAGGATCGGGAAAGCCGTCTTGTCGCCCGCCATGCGCACCTTGTACCGGCTCATCACATCGGGGCGGTCGGGGTGGAAGGTGATGCGGCGAAACCCCTCGGCCTCGCATTGCGTGCACAGCATCCCGTTCGACGCGAACAGCCCCATCAAATTGGTGTTGGCGGCGGGATTGACAACCGTATCGACCTCGACCGTCGCGCTGGTGCGGTCGCCCAGATCGACGATCAGGTCGCTGCCCGCCATGCGCCAGTCGTTCCACACCGCGCCGTCGACGCGCACCTCGACCGGGCTGATCGCATCGCCGCGCAGCGTCAGCGGGACGGGCGCCTCGGCATGACGCTCGACCGACAGGCTCGCCGAGACCTTGGTCTCGTCGATGCCGAGCGCGAAATCGAGCGCCACATCGGGAACCTGCCATTCGGGCGGACGATAATCGCCGCGGTGGATGGTGACGGGGATGGCGGGCGTCGAGGATGCATCGGTCATGCCAGCGGGTCTAGGCGCGGGCCGCTGGCTGCGCAATAAGGCGCGCCATGGGCCATATGCTGATTTTCGGACTGGGTTATGCGGGGGGCCACCTCGCCGAGCGCCTGACCGCGCGCGGCTGGCAGGTGACCGGCACGACGCAGGACGGGCGCAATGGAACCGCCGCGTTCGACGATGACGCGGCCGTACTCGCGGCGCTGCGGTCGGCGACGCATATCCTGTCCTCGGTACCCCCGGTCGAAGGCGCCGATCCGGTGCTGGTGCGCTATGGCGAGGTCATTGCCCTCGCCGCCGCTACCTGGGTGGGCTATCTCTCCTCGACCGGGGTCTATGGCGATGCCGGCGGCGCCTGGATCGACGAGAGCGCGCCGGTCAAAGGCCGCCGCGCCGACCGCAATGCCGCCGATTCCGCGTGGCAATCTCTGCGTGGCGATGTCCGCGTCTTCCGCCTGCCCGGCATCTACGGCCCCGGCCGCTCGATCCTCGACCGTATAAGCGAAGGCCGCGCGCACCGCATCGCCCTGCCCGATCAGGTCTTCAGCCGCGTGCATGTCGACGATATCGCGAGCGGCATTTTCGCGTCGTTCCGCGGACCGTCGGGGGTGTACAACCTCGCCGACGACGAACCCTGTCACCAGAATTGCCTCGTCGAATGGGGCAGCGCGATGCTCGGCGCGCCCTTGCCGCCGCTGCAAACACTCGACGACGCGGGATTGTCCGCCGCCGCGCGCGCCTTCTATGCCGAGAACCGCCGCGTCGCGAACGGCCGGGCGAAACGGCTGCTCGGCTGGACGCCGCGCTATCCGAGCTTTCGCGAGGGACTCGCCGCCTGTCTGTAACCGTCGCCTCCGCGAAGGCGGGGGCCGCCATCGCCCTTTTTCTGCGTCGCAGGGTAAACCGACAGCGGCCCCCGCCTTCGCGGGGGCGACGGCTCAGAGCAGCACATCCACCGTGTAGATCACCACGCCCACGAGCCCGCCGACCAGCGTCCCGTTGATGCGGATATATTGCAGGTCGTCGCCGACCGCATTTTCCAGCCGGTCGGTGATCGTCTTGGCGTCCCAGCCGCGGATCGTGTCCGACACCAGCCTCAGCGCGGTCTCGCCATAGCTGTCGACCGCGCCGACCGCCGCGCGCCGCGCATAGCGGTTGAGCGTGCGCTTGATATGCGCATCCTCGCCCAGCATCGCGCCGAACTGCGTCACCAGTTCGCCCAGCCGCCCCGCGAGCATCGTGTCGGGATCGCGCGCCGCCTTCAGCAGCGCGCTGCGGCCCTGTTCCCATAACCCGTCGAGCCAGCGTTTCACCGCCGCATTGTCGAGCAGCTCGTCGCGAACCTTGGCGACCTTGGCCTGCACTTCGGGGTCGGTCTGCAGGTCCTGCGCCATCTTGGCGAGACCTTCCTCGACACGCAGGCGCAGCGGATGGTCGGTCTCTTCGGCCATTTCGCTGAGCAATTTGCCCAGCCCCGCGACGATGCGGTTCGAGATGCTCTCGTCGAGCCCGGTGAAGCGCACGATCGCATTGCTGTTGTCGTGCACCATCTGATGGATCAGATGCGCGTTGAGTTCGAGCGTCTTCGACCCCCATTTGACCATCGCGTCGAGCAACGGCTGATGCCGCCCCTCGGCGAGCGCCGCCTGCAGCGCCTGTCCGAGCAAGGGCGCGACATCGAGTTCGCGCAGTCGGTCGGCGATCGCCGACTTGACCATCCCGCCCAGCCGCTGCTGGTCGAGCGCGCCGAGCGCATCGGCGATGATCCGCGACGCGCCAAGCTTCAGCCGTCCGCCACCCTCCGCGGGCTGCGACAGGAATTTGCCGACCGCGCCCGCGACGTCGAGCGTCTGCATCTTGCGCGCGATCAGCCGCGGCAACAGGAAATTGGTGAGCAGGAAGCGCGCCAGCGTGTCGCCGATGCGGTTCTTGTTGCGCGGCACGATCGCGGTGTGCGGGATCGGCAGCCCCATCGGGTGGCGGAACAGCGCGGTGACCGCAAACCAGTCCGCCAGCCCGCCGACCATCGCCGCCTCGGCAAAGGCGCGGACGAAACCGACCGCCGGATGCACGTCCTGATAATATTTCGCCGCCACGAAAATCGCCGCCATCACGACGAGCATGCCCGTGGCGACGACGCGGATGTTGAACCCGCCCGTGGGAACGGCAACGCCCACCCCCCGGCTTGGTCTCGGGGGGTGGGCGGTGCGGGTTGGAACGCTGTCCGTCATGCGCATCAAATGGCGAAGCGCGGCAAAGGTTGCAAGCGGCGCGGCGCCCCCTATTCGGCCGGGTGCGGCTCCGACGGCGGCGTATGCGGCTTCACATCGTCGCCGGGCTTGTAGGTCAGCAGGTTGCGCGAGAAGAAGCGGCCGAGCCGCTTTTCGATGCTGTCGGCCAGGCTGAAGCCCGCGGGGACGATCAGCAGCGTCAGCAGCGTCGACAGGATCAGCCCGCCGATCACGACCACGCCCATCGGCGCGCGCCACGCCCCGTCGCCCGACAGCGACAGCGCCGTCGGCACCATGCCCGCGACCATCGCGACGGTGGTCATGACGATCGGCTGCGCGCGCTTGTGACCCGCCTCGATCAGTGCGGCATGTTTCGGCACGCCTTTTTCCATCTCCTCGATCGCGAAGTCGACAAGCAGGATCGAGTTTTTCGCGACGATGCCAAAGAGCATCAGCAGGCCGATGAACACCGGCATCGAGATTTCCATACCGGTAACGAGCAGTCCGATCAGCCCGCCGAGCGGCGCAAGCAGCAGCGACGACATATTGACCAGCGGAGACACGAACCGGCGATAGAGCAGAACCAGCGTTGCAAAGACGAGGAGCAGGCCCGACACCACCGCGATCAGGAAGTTGTTGATCAGTTCCGCCTGCCACTTGGCATCGCCCTGCACGACCTTGCGAATGCCCTGCGGCATCGTCTTGACGCTCGGCAGCGCGTCGATCTTTTCCTGCGCATTGCCGGTGACCAGCCCCGGCGCCAGATCGGCACCGATGACGACACGCCGCGTCTGGTTGTAGCGGCGCAATTCGGTCGGCCCCGACCCGAAGCTCAGTTCGGCAACGGCCTTCAAAGGCACCGTCGTCCCGCGCGTCGTCGGAACAGGCAGGTTTTCAAGCGTCGCGAGGCTTCGGCGCGACTGTTCGGACAGAAGCACGCGGATCGGAATCTGGCGATCGGACAGCGAGAATTTCGCCGCATTCTGGTCGATGTCGCCCAGCGTCGCGATGCGGATCGTCTGGCTGAGCGCAGCGGTGGTCACGCCCAGGTCGGCGGCCAGGTCCATGCGCGGATTGACGATGATCTCAGGCCGCGGGATGTCGCCCTCGATGCGCGGAGCCCGCAATTCCTTGAGCTTGCTCATGTCATTGACGATCTGCCGCGCATGTTTTTCGAGCGCGACAGGATCGTCGCCGCCAATCACCATCGTGATGTCGCGCCCAGAAAAACCGCCCGACTGGCTCTGGAACCGGACCCGGGCGTCCGGGATCGCCGCCAGTTTCGGTTGCATCGAGCGCTCCCACTCAACGCTCTTGAGCGGGCGCTCCTTCTTCAGCGTGATATAGACCCCGCCGCTGCCGACGCCGACGTCGTAGAAGGCGTTTTCGACTGTCTTGTCCTTCGACAATATGTCGTTGATCTGGTTCGAGATATGTTCGCTCTGCGACAGCGTGGAACCCGGGGGCAACTCGTATGTAATCTGGCTGTAGTCGCTGTTGGTCGTCGGCTGGAACTGCATCGGGATCATGCTGCCGATGAGGATGCTGAGCGCGAATGCCGCAACCCCGATGCCGACGATCCATACGCGGTGGTCGAGGAAGATGCGACGACCGATTCCGCGCTTGCCCCGCGCCCGTGCCCGGTCACGCGAAGCCTTCGCACCATCCTCGTCGAGCGTCCAGCGCAGGATCTTTTCATAACGATCGAGCATCGGTCCTTCGGCATGCTCCTGCTCGCCCTGTGCCGACAGGAAATAGGCCGCGATCATCGGCGTGATCATGCGCGCGACCGCCAGGCTGACCAGCACCGCGAACACGACGGTCATGCCGAACTGGATGAAGAACTGCCCCGACACGCCGGGCATCAGCGCGACGGGCAGGAACACCGCGACGATCGACATCGTCGTCGCGACCACCGCAAGGCCGATTTCGTCAGCCGCGTCGATCGACGCCTGATAGGCGGTCTTGCCCATGCGCATATGCCGGACGATATTCTCGATCTCAACGATCGCGTCGTCGACGAGTACCCCCGCGACCAGGCTGAGCGCCAGCAGCGACAGTCCGTTCAGTGAAAAGCCCATCAGGTCCATGAACCAGAAAGTCGGGATCGCGGACAAGGGGATTGCCAACGCCGAAATCAGCGTCGCGCGCCAGTCGCGCAGGAACAGGAAGACGACCACGACCGCCAGGATCGCCCCTTCGACCATCGCCGCCATCGAACTGCGATATTGTTCCTTGGTATATTCGGTGCGCGTGAAGAGGATCTTGAAGTTGACCTTGGGATTGGCCTTCTTGATCTCTTCCAGCTTCTTCATCGTCTCGTCATGGACGGTGACGTCGGAGGCCCCCTTGGCCTTTTCGATCGAGAAGGACAGCACCTGCCGCCCGTCTATCTTGGCGAGATTGCGCTGCTCGGCATAGCCGTCGGTGACGGTCGCAACGTCGCTCAGACGGATGGTACGGCCGTTACCCAGCGATAGCTGATAATCGCCAAGCTGGTTCGCCGACCCGGCGTTGCCGAGCACGCGGACCGCCTGTTCGCTGCCGGCGATCTCGGTGCGTCCGCCCGCGGCGTTGACATTGATCTGGCGCAACTGCTGGTTGATCTGGCTCGCGGTAACGCCATAGCTTTGCATGCGCGAGGGATCGAGGATGACGCGGATTTCGCGATCTACGCCGCCCGACCGGCGCACTTGGCTCATGCCGGGAATCGAAAGCAATTCCTTGGCGACAGTGTTGTCGACGAACCACGACAATTGCTCGAGCGTCATGTCGCTCGTCTCGACCGCAAAATAGGTGATCGGGCCGCCGGCGATGTCGACGCGCACGACCTGGGGTTCCAGGATACCGTCGGGCAGGTCGCTGCGAATCTGCTGCACCGCCTGGTTGACGTCGTTATAGGCGCGGTCGATCGGCGTTCCGATCGCGAACTGCACGAAGGTGCGGCTGTTGCCTTCGCCGACATAGGACGACATTTCATCGACGCCGCTGACCCCGCGCACCGCCGCCTCGACACGCTGCGTCACCTGCGTCTCCAGCTCGGACGGCGCCGCGCCGGGCTGTGCGACGACGACCTGCACCGCCGGAAATTCGACGTCGGGATTGTCGTTGACGTCCATCCGGTTGAAGCTGACGATGCCGGCGAGCAGCAGCAGCACGAACATGACGATCGGCGGCACCGGATTGCGGATGCACCAAGCCGAGATATTGCGGAAACTCATGTTCTATTGGCCTCTCTGGCGTCTCGTGCGCGGAACTAGCGGCCGCTCTTTTGCAGGACCGGGTTCACCTTGTCCCCAATGTTTAGGAACGAGCCGGCGAGCACCACGATGCGCTCGTTGCCGGTCAGTCCTGATGCGATCGCGACGCCCGCGTCGGACACCGAGCCGACCTTGACCGGCTTGCGTTCGACCTTGTTGTCGTTGCCGACGACCAGCACGTAGCTGCCCTCGGCTCCGCTCTGCACCGCGCTCTCCGGCAGCAACGGCGCCTCGGCCGATCCCGACACCAGCCGCGCGTCGGCGAAGCCGCCCGGGCGCATCGCGGCGCTATAGGGAACCGCGATACGGACCATGCCCTGCCGCGTTTCGGCGTTGATGATCGGCGACACCTGCCATACCTCGCCGGCGATCTGCAGCGCGGTGCCGACCGGCGTGACCGTCGCGCGGGTGCCGACGCGCACGCGCTGCAGGTCGGCCTCGGCCATCTGCGCCATCATTTCCATCTCGCCGCCGCGCGCCATGCGGAACAGCACGCCGCTGCCCGAACTGACGATCTGGCCCGGCTCGACCTGGCGCGTCAGCACCAACCCCGCGGCGGGCGCGACGATGTTCAGCCGGCTGTTGCGGGCGTTGGTCTCGGCATAGGCCGCCTGCGCCACGCGCACGCGCGCATTGGCGGCGTCGCGGGTCGCGCGCTTGCGGTCCATGTCGGCCTTGGAGATGAAGCCGCGCCCGACGAGCGCCTCGGCGCGTTCGAGTTCGGCCTGCGCCAGATTGGCATCGGCCTGCGCAACGCGGATCGACGCGGACAGGCCTGCGGCCTGCTGCGTCTGGACCGAGCGGTCGATGATCGCGAGCGTCTGGCCGGCGCCGACCCACTGGCCGGGCTCGACCAGCACGCGGACGACCTGGCCGCCCTCGCCGGCGACGCCGACCGGCATTTCGCGGCGCGCCGCGATCGTGCCGTTGGCGGAAATCGCGGCCTCGACCGACACCCGGCCCGGGACCATCACCGTCACGTTGGGAACGGCGGCGCCTTCGGCACCTCCCGCCCCGCCGGCGGTCGCGGCGCCGTCGCTCTTGCCCGCCGAAAAGGCGAAATAGGCCGCGGCCAGCGCCACCAGGATCAGCACCACGGCGACGATCAGCACCATCCTTTTGCGGCGGCTGCTCGCCTCATCCTCGAAATAGCTGTGCGTCCCCGCCAGGCTGTCCATCGCTTCCACTTTCCGCTCGTAGTTCACGCCAAAATCCTCCGTCCCGCCCCGGCCATCGGCAGGCCGCAGCGTTCGGCTCCAGCCCCCTTATGGCGCGCCGGAACCTCCGCTATTGTCCGCGGTGTATTACCCAATTAAATCACCCCTGACAAGGGGAAAAGGCGACCGTGCCGGGCCGACCGGCGAGGCGCGTCATAAGGCGTTTCGGCGCCCGATTCCAGCATCATGCGCCATAGAAAAGGGCGGCCGGCTCGCGCCGACCGCCCTTGTCGAACAGGGTCCGGACCGGACCGTTCAGCTTGGCGGGATCAGCGGACCCGGCCGCGGCGCACCAGGTTGACGATGGCGAGAAGCACCACCGCGCCGACGAAGGCCGCGAGCAGCGTCATCGGATCGAAGGCATTGCCGCGCAGATGCCCGCCATTGCCGATGCCGAGCATGCCGAACAGGAAGCGGCCGAGGATCGACCCGAGACAACCGACGATGATGTTCAGGAAAATGCCCTGCTGGGCATCGGTGCGCATCACGATGCTGGCAAGCCAGCCGATGATGCCGCCCATGACGATTGCAATGATGAAGCTAATCATATGTGACCCCCTACAATCATTTTAAGAACCCGCTGCGATCGGGCAGGTCGGATGCTAAACCGAATCCCGCCGATCGCCTAGGGCCGATCGACATTCAGAAGATGACGTGCCGAAAATGGTGGTTTTCCGTGACCCGGAGCGCAGCGTACTTAAAGTATGTGAGCACCGGAAGCGCGGAAAGCCGCCATTTGCAGGCCGTCAGGGCTGAATGTCGATCGACCCTAGCGCTATGGCGGCGCTGCCCGGCAACGCCGCCGGACACCCTCAGCGCACGCTGCCGCGGCGCACCAGGTTGATCAGGCCGAGCAGCACGACCGCCCCGATGAAGGCCCAGAGCAGCCCGATCGGGCTGAAGGTGGTGAGGCTCGCACCCATGCCGAAAAAGCCGCCGAGGAAATTGCCGAGGAAGGCGCCCAAAATGCCGACGACGATATTCAGGATGATGCCTTGCTGCGCATCGGTGCGCATGACGATGCTGGCCAGCCAGCCGATGATGCCGCCGACGATCAGCGTGATGATGATACCCATGACAGACTCCCTTTTTGCCGAACCTGCGGGGCACGCAGACCGGGTGGTTTTCGAGAACGCGCTATCGCGTCCGAAGCTTGGTTTTGGCTTGTGCCGGGACAATGCGGTCGGGGAGCAAAAGGTTCCCGGCCGACCCCGAAGGGCACGGCCGGGAAAGGGGGACCAGTTCCGATCGGGGAACTGCTCCGGGTCGCAATCAGGGGGATAAGCAGCGCTGTGCGACGGCGATGTGACATGCATCACAGGGCGCGATTTTTTTGTCGGGACCAGCGGCGGGGAGCGAGCGCGGTTTGAGGTGAGAGCAGACGTGCCGATCCTCCCCGGAACGGCGAGGGGGACCAGCGAAGCTGGTGGAGGGGCACAGGCGGTTTGCCTTGCCCGCAAAGTGGTGCGCTATTGCGATGTTGCTGGAAAGGAGGGGTCTAGCGGGTCGACGCCGCGTAACCCTCCTGTGCCCCTCCACCACCCTGCGGGTGGTCCCCCTCCGCGTTGGGGGAGGATCGCTCTGGCCCGCTAACGCCCGTCACCGGCCATCCCGGCAATCCGTATGCAGGCGGCCACACCCCGCGCAAACGAAATGGGGGCCGACATCGCTGCCAACCCCCACTATCCGGTATCCTTCCGGTCGCTGCCCGCTCGCATCATCCCGTTCCGCTTCTCTTGCGATCGGCGGCCCGCAAAACGACGCTTGCGACGCGCTCCGGAGCTATCCGGCGATGGTTTGGTCGGCCCCCGTTCGGGGGCCGGCCGCACCTGGAAAGCCCTTCATCATCTCTTCTTGCGTCTGCCGAAACAGTCGCTGTCCAAGCGATGGACTGCATTTCCTGTCCCGATCGGGTCCGCCTCAACTCGTGGGAATCGCGGCGTTCCGTGACCAGGGTACCGGTCCACTTCCCCGTCGTTCCGGCCCGTTCTTTTCCGGCTGGTCTTGCAACCTGCCTTCCTGTCCCGGCGGTCCGTCGTCTCCGTCGTCCGATGATTGGAAGCTGTCATGAGTCGGCGGCGGCGCCAACAAAAATTGCAGCGAAACGACCCACAGAGCACCGCCCGTTGTGGATAAGTCCGGTATTAGCAATTAGCGGATTCGCCGCAGCATTTTTGTAACAAGAGTGCAGCATTTTCGGATTCAACGCGGCGCTCGCCATCCCGGCCGACTCGCAATGTCAGACGAACGACTCGCGTACGAGTCGACTCACGCCCGTCCCAGATCGCCCTTGCCTACCGTCCCCGACGCCATCTCGAGCATCCGGTCGAGGCTCTTGCGCGCCGCCAGCCGCAGTTCCTCGTCCATCTCGATCCGCGGCTGGAGGTCGCGGAGCGCGATATAGAGCTTCTCCATCGTGTTGAGCGCCATATAGGGGCAAATGTTGCAGTTGCAGTTCCCGTCCGCCCCGGGCGCACCGATGAAGGTCTTCTCCGGGATCGCGAGTTCCATCTGGTGAATGATGTGCGGCTCGGTCGCGACGATCAACGTGTCGCCGGGGAAGGTCTTGGCGAATTGCAATATGCCGCTGGTCGACCCGACATAATCGGCATGGTCGATGATGTGCGGCGGGCATTCGGGGTGCGCCGCGACCGGGGCGCAGGGGTGCTGCGCCTTCAATTTCAGCAGCTCGGTCTCGCTGAACGCCTCGTGCACGATGCACACGCCCGGCCACAGCAGCATCTCGCGGCCGAACTTGCGGTTGAGGTAACCGCCCAGATGGCGGTCGGGGCCGAAGATGATCGGCTGGTCCTCGGGGATCTGGCTGATGATCGTCTCGGCGCTCGACGAGGTGACGATGATGTCGCTCAGCGCCTTCACCGCCGCCGAGCAGTTGATATAGGTCAGCGCGATATGGTCGGGGTGCTTGGCGCGAAAACGCGCGAACTGTTCGGGCGGACAACTGTCCTCGAGGCTGCACCCCGCATCCATGTCGGGCAGGATGACGATCTTTTCGGGGCTCAGGATCTTCGCGGTCTCGGCCATGAACTTGACGCCGCAAAAGGCGATGACGTCGGCGTCGGTGTCGGCCGCCTTGCGCGACAGCTCCAGCGAATCGCCGACAAAATCGGCGAGATCCTGAATCTCGGGCTTCTGGTAATAATGCGCCAGGATGACCGCGTTGCGCTCCTTGCGCAGCCGCTCGATTTCGGCGCGCAGGTCGAGGCCGGACAGGTTTTCGCGGATCGGAGCAGTCATCTTACTTCCTTGTCGATGCAGGAAATTGCGGCCCCTCTACACGCCCGCCGGGTCCGGAGCAATTCGCGGCTTACGGTGTCGTATAGTCCGAACAATCGGGCGCCGGCCGGTCCATCTCGTAGCGCGAGGTCTCCGGATTATAGCGCAGCACCCGCTCATAGCTGCATTCGGGGTCCTGCCATTTGACCAGATCGCTTTTCTTGAGCGGCGCGCCGCCATTGTCGCTCATACGCCGCGAGGTTTGCGGATAGGCCGTCGCCACGCTGCGACAGATCAGCGTGGGCAATTCGGCGGCTCCGGGCGTCCCCGCCGCCAGCGTGCCGGTAAAGCCATATTCGTCGTGACAGGCGCCGCGCCGAAGCTTCATGTCGTCCTCGGAAAAACAGGCGCGGATCATCAGCGAACCGTCCCACACCACATCGAACACCTCGTCGCCGAGCCGCGTCGTCGTCGGCGCCCAGCAGCAGCGCCAGCATCACCGGACCAGCGCCCAATGCTCATCCTCGGCTTGCACGACGCCGCGCGTGCGCAGGTCGAGCAGATGCGCCAGCACCGACCGCCCCGCCGCACCGGTCAGCCGCGGGTCGAGGCCCTTGTACATATGCGTCACCATGTCGGGGATGATCGCACTGCCCTTTTCGAGTTCCTTCAAAATCTGCCGCTCGCGCTGGCGGCGGTGGCCGAGCATGCCGCGCACCAGTTGCTTCGGCTTGGTCACCGCGGGGCCGTGCGCGGGATAATAGACGCGGTCGTCGCGCTCATAGAGTTTCGACAGGCTGGCCATATAAGCCGCCATGTCGCCGTCGGGCGGGCTGACGACGCTCGTCGACCAGGCCATGACATGGTCGCCGGTGAACAGCGCGCCGCTTTCGAGCAGCGCGAAGCACAGATGGTTCGACGTATGCCCCGGGGTCGCGACCGCCTCGATCGTCCAGCCGTCGCCCGCAACCCGCTCGCCGTCGCGAAGGACGCGATCGGGAGCATAATCGGGATCGAAGGCCGAATCGGCGCGCGGGCCGTTGTCGCTGATGACGAGCGGCGCGCAACCGATGATCGGCGCGCCGGTCGCTTCCTTCAGCGGCGCCGCGGCGGGGCTGTGGTCGCGGTGGGTGTGCGTGCACAGGATCGCCGCGACGCGCGCCTCGCCGACCGCGCGCAGGATCGCATCGACATGCCCGACCCCATTGGCGTCGGCGGGGTCGCCGACGCTGAAGCCGCTGCCCGTCGGGCCGGGATCGATCACCGCGACGTCGCGGCCCGCCCCGACGATCCAGCTCTGGGTGCCGGTGAAGGTGTAAGGCGAAGGATTGGGCGCGAGCACGCGCCGCACCAGCGGCTCATGCTGCTCGCAATCGCCGGCGCGGATGGAGTCGGGCCAGGGCTTTTCGTCGCTCATAGGGTGCATGTGGCACCGCCGCGCGCCGAGCAAAAGGGGGTGGACGCAGAAAAGAGGGTGTCGAGGTTTCCGGTATCGGGCGAAGGGCGGCATTTATACCATCGTCATCCCGAACTTGTTTCAGGATCCATGGCCTGCCGTTTCTTTCGGCACTGCGTCACATTCAAGCTCAGGCCATGGATGCTGAAACGAGTTCAGCATGACGAGATTGAAAGGACGGCTCCCACCCCGAAACCGCCCTCCCTCCCTGCGCACCATAGAAAAAGGGAGCGGTCGCCCGCTCCCTTTCCCCGCCCCTGCCGCAGTCGCCCACCGGGGAGAAGGCGCCTGCGTCAAAGCCGTACCGGTTCAGTCGTCCGATTTTTCGAGGTCAGCGATCGCGCGGTCGAGGTCGGCGGCGACCTTGGCGCGGATGTCGTCGGACAGGCGCCTGCCCGACTCGCCCTTGGCGAACTGCTCGCGCGCCTTTTTCAGCGCCGACAGCTGTGCCGCCTTGTCGTCGGGGTTGCCGCAGCGGAACATCAGGACGCGGCTGCGCTTGCCGCCCTCGCCGTCGTTGCGGTTGACCAGCGGCATCGCCTGCTGGCCCTTGCTGCAATTGATCGTCGAGAAGCCCTTGCCGTCGAACGACTGCCAACTGCCCGTCGGCAGGGGCGGCATCGCGGGCATCGGCGGCATCGGCGGCATCGGCGGCATCGGGGCAAAGGCGAACTGCTTCTTGCCCTTCGCCTCCAGCTTGTCGGCGATCGCCTCGGCCTGCTTGCCGGTGACGCCCTGCTCCTTCAGCGTTGCCAGGATATCCTCGCGCGAAAGGCTGCCCGGCATCCGCACTTCGACGCGGCGCGCATGGGGGGCGCCGCCGTCCGACGTCACGAACATCGCGCGGCCCTTGGCATCGCCCTCGCCTTCGCGAACGACGATGCGGTGCACTTCGCGCTTCCGGCCGCTGGCGGAGGTGCCGTCGCCATCATCGTCGGTGACGATCACCACGCGGCGCCCATCCTCGATCGCTTCGGGAGCCGTCGGAGCTTCGGGCGGTTCGGGCGGCAGCGGCGCGTCGCGGGCTTCTGGCGGCGCCGGGGGCGCGGGCGGCGCGGCGAAGTCGGCCTGCGCGCTCGCGATCCCCGCGGGCACCAGCGTCGCGGTCGTCGCCAGCACCGCGATCGCGGCGCCGCCGACAAGCAACCGGCCGACCAGACCGCGCTGCTTCGAAATATCCTGCTGCGTCAGCATCGTCAGTCTCTCCTGCAAATTGTCGTGGACCGCCATCGGTGCGGCGAGCGACAGCCGCGATCCGACCGCCGCCTTGGCGATCGCGGTGGCGTAGCGTGCGGTGCGGACGTTCCGCGGCGCACTATCGTTCATCGTCAGCACGCGCGCATCGCACGCCGCCTCCTGGTCGAAACGGAAGGCACGGATCGCGCGCCAGGCGAAGGGGTTGAACCATTGCACCGACAGCAGCAGCAGCGCCGCGGCATTGGCCCACAGATCGCCATGGCGGTGATGCGCCAGCTCATGATCGATCGCCAGCGCGCGTTCCTCGGCGACATAACGCGCAAAGAAGTCCTGCGGCACCGCGACATAACGCCGCCACAGGCCGAAGGCGACGGGCCCGTCGACCGCGCCTGTCATCACGAGGCGGATAGTGCCGATCGGCTCGAGCGTCACCGCGCCGCCCAGCACCGCGCGGCGGAAACGCCGGTGCGACAGCATCGCCATGGCCAGCACCGCGACCATCCCGGCCGCCCAGATCGCGAAGAGGAAGGGCAGCAGGTCGGCGAACACAAGGAGCGGCTCGGCCGGGGCAGCGGCGGGCGCCGCCGCGACCGCGTCGCCCGGTGCCGCGATCACCAGATGGACCGCGGGATCGGCACTCGCCGTGACCGGCGCCGCCGCGGGTTCGGCAAAGGGCAAGGGCGGCAGCAACAGCCGCAGCGCGGGCACCGCCCATAAGGCATAGGTCAGCCCCGGCCCGAAATGGCGCGCGAAGGGCTTGCGGATGACCAGGATCGCAAGGACGAGCGCCGCGGTCGTGACCAGCGTGTCGCCCCAGGCCTGGAAGATCATGGCGGCGCTCATGACTTCAGCCTCCGCAGCAGAGCCTCGATCTCGGCGATATCGGTATCCGACAGCGCCTCGCGTTCGGCGAGATGCGCGATCAGCGGGCTGACGCGGCCGCCGAACAGCCTGTCGACGAAGCGCTGCGATTCTTCGCCGACCGCATCGGCGCGCTCGACCGCAGGGCTATAGAGAAAGCGGCGCCCCTGCGCCTCGGCGGTCACCGCACCCTTCTGGACCAGCCGCGCGACCAGCGTCTTGACCGTCGCGAGCGTCCAGCCGTTGGCGGCCCCGACATTCTCGGCCAGATCGGTCGCGCTCTGCGGGGAGTCATCCCACAGCGCCGACAGGATCTGCATTTCGGACTCGCTGGCGCGTTCTGCCATATCGGAACCCCTCCCTTGGCCTCGTCTGCAACACGACTACAAATGTAGTCAATAGGCTGAATGGACGATGAATGAAGCGGGGCGCACGCGGCGCGGGCGATCTGTCGGGATTTTTGACACCTCCGATAGCCGGTAAGGAATCGCTAACCAGCGTCTCCCGCCGAAAAGCGCGATCGGCCCAAACTGGCACGGCCCTTGTATGGTATAGGATGTTCCCGAGTGTTCCGCTCAAAGGAGCGGTGGGGGACATCAGTCTGGTCCCTGATGTCCCCTGCCCCCACCCGGGAAATTCCCACTTGCCCCCGAGCAGACGGGGGGCGGAGCGGCCGAAAGGCCCCGCCCCCCGGACGCCCTATCTGATTCCATCGAGCTAATACGGCGATGGCAGGTTATCGGGAGAGGCACTCTCGCCTGATAAAGTCTTGGTGAAAACAAACGGCCGCGCTAATGTGGTGCCATGCCAACTATTGCTGATCTGATGCCACTACTTTCTGAACCGCGAGAAGATCTTGGCGCTGAGTATAAGGGTTGGCTTGATCTTACACAGAACGAACACAAGGCGTTGGTTGCAAAAGCAGCGATAGCACTCGCTAACCATGGCGGTGGTTACATCATAATTGGCATGGCGGAGAACGGTGGCACTTTCACGTCAGAGCCTAGACCTGATAGCATACCGGAGGTGACACAAGATTCTGTGAATGCCGCGGTGCGACGTTTTGCGACGCCAGAATTCCATTGCGAAGTCTATGCTGTTCCGCATGCTGATACAAACATAGATCATGTCGTTGTTGCCGTACCTGGCGGCATGACGGAACCGGTCATGAGTAGACGGGACTGTCCGGGCGTTATTGCTCAGAATCGATGCTACATTCGTAAACCCGGACCGCGAAGCGAGGAACCTGGGAGCCAAGCGGAATGGCGAACTTTACTCGACCGTTGCCTACGCGCCGGTCGGGAAGATATGCTCGACGCTATTAGAGCGATCGTGACTGGCAGGGTCGATGCGCGGCTAGTAGAACCCGATGCTACGGAGCTACTCCAGACATTTTGCGAGCAATCCACCGAACGTTGGAATTCGCTCGTGGAACAAGAGCCGATAAGTTCGCCATCGCGATTCCCCCACGGTCACTACGAGTTGGGCTTCAAATTGATTGGTGCCGAGCCGGCGTCGACAATGGTCGAACTTCGCAGCCGCTTGTCAGTTGCGCGTCAAATTCGACACACGGGCTGGACGCCATTTTTAGAGATGACCACACCAGAGTGGGCACCATACATCAACAACGACGTAATTGAGGCATGGGTCGGTCGACCTGCGCGTGAGAACTGGCAAGATCGCGATCCATCACTTTGTGACTTCTGGCGTGCCAGCACAGCAGGAGAACTGTTCACAATGCGGGGATATAGCGAAGACGGGCGAGACGCTACCGTGCCCGGCACCGCGCTTGACGTAACCCTTCCGGTTTGGCGGGTTGGTGAAGCCATATTTTTTGCGGCGAGGCTCGCTGACACCTTTGAAGGCGTATCCGCGATCGCCATACGCTGCGCGTTCACAGGCCTCGACGGTCGCGCTCTGGTAAGTCTCACCGGTCGTAGGGCAATGTTCGGCGACCGGATCAGCCGAACCGACTCTATCGTCGTCACCGCTCAACCAACACCGGAGCAGATTCGCGATAATCTCGCGGAGATCCTGCGCCCTCTTTTGGCGCCCCTTTACGAACGGTTTGATTTTTTTGAGCTGCCCGCGACGCTCATCGGAGAGGAACTCGCTCGCATGCGCGAGAATCGCCTCTAATTCCACGTCGATATCCGGTGATCACTCCGCCCGCGTCGGCACGTCCGTCATCAACTGATGCAGTTCGCCCGCTTCCCACATCTCCATCATGATGTCGCTGCCGCCGACGAATTCGCCCTTCACATAGAGCTGGGGGATCGTCGGCCAGTCGGAGAACTCCTTGATCCCCTGCCGGATTTCCATGTCCTGCAGCACGTCGACGGTGTCATATTCGACGCCGAGGCGGTCGAGCATCGCGATCGCCCGCGACGAAAAGCCGCATTGCGGGAACAAGGGCGTGCCCTTCATGAACAGCAAAACGGGATGGTCGCCGACCAGCTTGGCTATGCGGTCGCCAATGTTTTTGGGGGTGGGCGTGTCGGTCATGTGCGGTCTCCGGTGGGGCGCGAGGGCGCGCCCGAACAATCATCTGGTCCCTATGAAGGAACGCCGGTGGTCAATTGCAAGGCATGAAGTTCGCCGCCCATGCGTCCGCCGAGCGCCGCGTAGACCGCCTTGTGCTGGGCGACGCGGGTCATGCCGCGAAAGGATTCGCTCACCACATGCGCGGCATAATGGTCGTTATCGCCGGCAAGGTCGGTGATCGCGACCTCGGCATCGGGAAACGCCGCGACGATCATCGCCCGCAAATCGGCCTCGCGCATGCCCATGGGTCAGCCCTGCTTGTCCATGAACTGGCGGCGCGCCTCGACCGCCATCTCGTTCAGCGCGGCGCGGATTTCGGCGTCGCCGATCTCGACCTGCGCCGCGGTCAGGTCGCCCGCCAGCTTGCGGATCACATCCTCGTCGCCGGCTTCCTCGAAATCGGCCTGGACCACCGCCTTGGCATAGGCGTCGGTTTCTTCGGGGGTCAGCCCCATGCGCTCGGCCGCCCATTCGCCGACCAGCCGGTTGCGGCGCGCGGTGATGCGGAACTGCACCTCCTGATCGCGCGCGAACTGCGCTTCAAAGGCTTTTTCGCGATCGTCGAATGCGCTCATCTTGTCCTCTTGGTTGGAAACCGTCGCTTTGCAGATAGGTGGCGCGCGCGGGGCACGCAAGGCGCCTGTGCGGCAGATCACTTCCCTTTTGGATAGGAAGGGGTTAGGGTCCGAACAAAGGGATATCGGGTCGTACCGCAGCAATATTGACTGCGCCTTGCCGGCAATGCGTCGGCACGGCGCCCTCGCGCTTGGTTTGGGGGATTGGGTACATGGCCGCTCGACGTCCGCTTTTCGTGTCGATTCTGGGGATGCTGGCGCTCGCCGCACCCGGTTCGGCGTCGGCGCAGGTGGCGGATCCGACGCTGCGCGACAGCTTCGCGATCGGCGACAAGGGCGGATCGCTGTGCGAGGTCCAGTCGACCGTCCGCGACTCCGTCATCGACGGCATGTTCGACCGCGCTTGGCTGATCGTCTGCCGCGATGCCAGCCAGCCGGTCGGCTATGTCCGCATGCTCCGCGCGACTCCGGACGAAACCCGGGCGCGCGTCGATCGCGCGCGCAGCGGCACCATCGCCTGCACCGCGCCGAACAGCTGCACCGTCAAGGACAGCAGCGTCGCATGGACGACGCGGATCGAGGGCGAAGGCGGCACCAGTTACGCGGTCGAGGGTTTCGCCGCCTATAACGACGCGCTCGATCTCGCGCTCGAATCGATACGCCAGCGCAAGGTCGCCTCGGGCGTCATCAACGTCGCGACGACCTCGATCGGCGGCAACGACGGCTTCGCCCGCACGCTTGCCGGGACCATAGACGTCGACAAGGCGCTGGCCGAGGGATATCGCCGCAACCACAGCGGCGATTATGCCGAGGCCGCCGAATTTTTCGAGGCCTTGTCGCGCCGCGCGCTCGACGAACAGGCTGCCGCCGACATCGATCCGACCGAATTCACCCTCAACCGCGCGCTCCAGAAATCGAACCTCGGCGAATTCGCCGAGGCCGAGCGGCTGTTCGGCGAGGTCGAGGCGATCCCGACCACCGACCCGGTGCAGCTCCGCCTCCGCCGCAATTTCCGCGCGATCCACGCGCTCAACCAGCGCGACTATGCCGGCGCCGCCGACCTGCTAGGCACCCCGATTCCGCCGCTGACCAGCGCCGTGACGGTCGAGGGCAATGCGGTGACGCTGACGCCGGAGATCGTCGCCGGCGTCAACAGCGGCAGCAACTCGCGCGCGATTCGCCAGAGCTCGGACAATGAGCGGCTGACCCCGCTCGAACGCGCCCAGATCATCGACGCGCAGGCGGTCCATCTGCTCGGTACCGTCGAACGGCTGCGCGGCGACCCCGCCGCGGCCAAGGCGGCGCAGCTCAAGGGGCTGGCCGAAGCGGTCGCGGTGCGCGAGGGCCGTGTCACCTCGATCGTGCGGCTGCGCTCGCAGATGCTCGGCGAGCTGGCGCTGGCCGAGGAAGCGGCGGGCGACAATGCCGCCGCCGACGCGCGCTTCCTCGAATCGATCAACGCGCTCGCGGTCGAATATCCCGAAACCAACGCGCTCGCCTCGGCGCGTGCGCGCTACGCCGCCTTCCTGACCCGCCGCGGGCGCGATGCGGAGGCGATGACCATCTATCACGACGTCGTCGGCGCGCTCGCCAGTTCGCAGCGCTCGACCAGCGGCATGGCCAATATGATGGCGCCCTATTACCGGCTGCTCGCCGCGAAGGCGGCCAGCGACCCCGCTGCGGTCGGCGATTTCTTCGTCGCCAGCCAGCTCCAGGTCCGCCCCGGCGTCGCCGACACCCAGGCGGTGCTGGCGCGCGAGTTGTCGAGCGGCAGCGAGGAAGGGTCGCGGCTGTTCCGCCAGGCGACGACGCTGAACCGCGATATCGAACGCGCGCGGATCGAGGATGCGCGGCTCGCGCAGATGGTCGCCAACCCCGAAATCAACGCGCTGCGCGCCGACCTCAAGACCCGCCTCGACAACCTCGGTTTCCAGCAGGCCGAAACCATCGCGTCGCTGTCGGCCTATCCGCAATATCGCGTCGTCGCGCCGGGCAAGCTCGACCTCGCCGAACTCCAGACGGTGCTCCGCCCCGACGAAGGCTATCTGAAGATGCTCGTCGTCGGCGACGCCGTCTATGCGATGCTCATCGATCCCAAGGGCGCCCAGCTGTGGCGCGCCGACATGAGCACCGCCCAGCTCGACGCCGCGGTCGACAGCGTGCGCTCGACGATCTCGATCGTCGAAAATGGCAAGCGCGTCACCTATCCGTTCGACGCCGCGACGGCGCGCAGCCTCTATACCAAATTGTTCGGCCCGGTCGCCGACCGGCTGCCGACGATCGCCAATCTGATCTTCGAGCCCGACGGCGCGATGCTGCGGCTGCCGATAAACCTGCTCATCACCGCCGACACCGGCCTCGCCGATTATGAGCAGCGGCTCCTCGATCACAATGCCGACGCCTTCGACATGCGCGGCATTGCCTGGCTCGGCCGGACGACCCGGCCCAGCACCGCGGTGTCGGCGCTCTCGTTCCGCAATGCGCGCCAGGCGGCGCCGTCGAACGCCGCGAACCAATATTTCGGGCTCGGCCAGAACCAGCCGGTCGGCACTACCCTGCCCTCGCTCGGATCGCGCGGCGCGGCGTCGGGCGTCGACGCCAATTGCCAATGGGACCTCAACCAGTGGAACCGGCCGATCTCGGCCGACGAACTGGTCACCGCGCGCAGCGCCATGGGCGACAGCGCCGGCACGCTGCTCACCGGCGGCGCCTTCACCGATACCGCGGTCAAGGCGCGCGCCGACCTCAACGATTATCGCATCATCCATTTCGCGACCCACGGCCTGGTCACCGCGCCGCGCCCGTCCTGCCCGGCGCGCCCGGCGCTCGTCACCTCGTTCGGCGACAGCGATTCGGACGGGCTGCTGACCTTCCAGGAAATTTACGACCTCAAGATCAACGCCGACCTCGTCATCCTCTCGGCGTGCGACACCGCCGGCGCGGCGTCGGTCCGCGCCACCCGCGAAGCCGGGCTCGCCGTCGGCGGCGGCAATGCCCTCGACGGGCTGGTCCGCGCCTTCATCGGTGCCGGCGGCCGCACGGTGATCGCCAGCCACTGGCCCGCCCCCGACGATTTCGACGCGACGAAACGGCTGATCGGCGGGCTCTTCGCGGCGCGGCAGGGCGAAAGCGTCGCCGATGCCCTGTGGTCGACGCAAATGAAGCTGTTGAACGAAAAGCAGACCTCGCATCCTTATTATTGGGCGGGTTTCGCGATCATCGGCGACGGCGGCCAGGCACTGCTCCACAACAGGGGCGTGACCGCCGACGCGGCGCCGGTCGGGGAGGCCGCCGGCCGCCCCGCCCGCTGATCCGATGACCGAAACCCCGACGACCGAACCGACGACGGCGCCCGAAGCCGCGAGCGAAAAGCGTGCCGCCGTGCCGCTGCGCAAACAGGTGCGACGGCTGGTCACCCAGCTTGGCACCTGGCGGATGATCGCGACCCTGCTGTTCCTGCTGGTGGCGATCTGCGTCGCGCGGCTGAGTTGGCAATTGCCGCTCGCGGGCGACGCCGAACGCGCGCTCTACGACAGCCGCGCTGCGGTGATGGCGCCGCATGTCGGGCAGGACAAGCGCATCACCCTGGTCACCTACACCGACGAAACGCTCTTCAGCACCAGCATCCGCTCGCCGCTCGACCGGACGCTGCTCGCCGCCGCGCTCGCCAATATCGACCAGATGGGCGCGAAAGCGATCGGCATCGATATCGCCTTCGACTCGCCGCGCCCCGACGACGATGTGCTGCAGGCGCAATTGCGCGCGATGAAAACGCCGACCTGGCTCGCCTATGCCGAACAGGCGAGCAACCCCAACACCATCTTCTACGAACAGCAGAAATTCCTCGAGGCCTATCTGGCCGCGGTCCGGACACCGAAGACCCGCCCGGCGAGCGTGCTGTTTCGCACCGACGGCGACAGTGTGATCCGCAACTGGCCCGACCGGCCCAAGGGCCTGCCGCCGCTGATGGCCAATGCGCTGGCGCCCGTCGACAAGGCGCATGCGAATTATCAGGGCAATATCCGCTTCCTCGTGCCCGCCCGCGCCGCCAAAGGGCAGGAAGAACCGGTGTTCGCCAATATCCCGATCGACACCTTCGCGCTGCCGATGGATGCCGAGATGCGCGCGGGTTTCGCGCCCCTGGTCAAGGACCGCTATGTCCTGATCGGCGGCGACATCATCGACAACGACCAGTTCAACACGCCGCTCAGCCGCCTGCCCGACCAGACGACCGGCGAACGCGAGACGATGATCGGACTGGAAGTGCATGCGCACATGCTGGCGCAGCAGCTCGACAAGGCCTGGTCGCGGCCGATCCCCAGCCCCGCGCTCTGGGTCCTCGCGGTGCTCGTCGTGCTGGCGGGCGGGCTCACCAGCCTGATCGACGCGCGGGCGCGCTGGGTCTTCCTCGCCTTCCTCGCCCAGATGGTATTCTTCATCGCCTTCCCCTTCTGGCTCCAGGGCAATGGCATCGACACGACCACGCTTCCGGCGTTCGGCTGGGCGCTCGGCTGGCTGTTCGGCTATGCCGCGGTCGGCACTGCGGCGCGCACCATCGGCTCGCGCCAGCGCGCCTTCGCGCAATCGGCGCTCGGCAAATATCTGCCCGCCGACGTCGCCGAACAGATCATGCGCGACCCCGATCAGCTGTCGCTGCATGGCGAACGGCGCAATATCTTCTGCGTCTTCACCGACCTCCAGGGCTTCACCGCGCTCAGCCACGCGACGACGCCGGAAACCGTCGCGCGGCTGCTCAACGCCTATCTCGACCGCCTTTCGGACGTCGTGCTCGCGCATGGCGGCACGATCGACAAATTTGTCGGCGACGCCGTCGTCGCCTTCTGGGGGGCACCGCTGAGTCGCCCCAATGACGGGCCGCAGGCGGCGGCTGCCGCGCTTGCCATGTATGAAGCCGGCGAAAAATTCCGCATCGACCTCGCCGCCGAGGATGTGCCGCCGCTCGGCATGACGCGCGTCGGGCTGCATGTCGGCGACGCGATCGTCGGCAATTTCGGCGGCGAAGGGCGGATCCAATATACCGCGCTCGGCGACAGCATGAACACCGCTTCAAGGCTCGAGGCGGCGAACAAGAGCCTGAAAACCGGCATATTGATCTCGGCCGAAGCGGTGGCGCGCGCCGACCGCGACGATCTGGTGCCGATGGGCCGGGTGACGCTGCGCGGGCGCGCGCAACCGGTCGATACCTTCACCCCGCGTCCCGACCTCGCCGCCGATCAGCGCGCGCGGATCGCCGACATGGTAAAGGCGCACGCCGCCGGCGATAAAAATCTCTATGTGATCTGCGCCACAGCGATTGCCGCGGAATTCAGCGACGATACATCCATCCTGTTCTTGATAGAACGACTGAACGAGACCGAAAGTGGAGAAAGCTATGTCCTGTCCTGAGATCCGCACGCGCCGGCTGGGATTGACCGCCGCCGCCGCCGTGGCGGCGATGGCGCTGACCGCCGCCGCCGCCGCGCAGTCGATGATCGTCCGCTCGACCGGACCGTCGGCCTCGAAATATCCGGCGGGCACCAAGCTCAAGCCCAGCGATCGCATCGCCCTGGTCGATGGCGACAAGGTGGTGCTGATGCAGGGCGGCAAGACCCGCACGCTCAGCGGCAAGGGCAGCTTCACCGCCGGCGCCACGGTACAGGCGAGCCAGTCGATGGGCTCCACGGTGACGCGCATGCTCGCCAAGGGCCCGACCGTGCGCTCGCGCGGCGGATTTTCGCGCGGCCCCGGCGAAGAAGCCCCGGTCGATGCGCGGGCGCCGAACCTGTGGCTGCTCGACTATCGCGACGCGGGCACTTTCTGCGTGGCCGATCCCTCGACGCTGATGCTGTGGCGCCCCGACATGGTCGGCGACACCGCCCTGACGATCACGCGCGGCGACAAGAGCGAGACGGTGGCGCTGGTCGACGGCGCGCAGTTCCGCAAATGGCCGCTCGATACGGTCCCCGTCGAATATGGTGTCGATTACCGCCTGTCGGGCGCGGGCCTTGCGGCACCGGTGACGGTGCGCTTCGCCGCCGTCGCCGCGATGCCCGAAACCCCCGATGCCGCGAGCGAAATGCTGATGGGCAAGGGCTGCACGCCGCAGCTCGATCGTCTGGTCGATGCGATGGCGGCAGCAGAAGCGGCAGACGGTTGAAAGAAGGGCCGGGCGGCCCATTGAACCCGCCCGATCCATCTGATAACAATGGGATGAAAAGCTGCCGTCCGAGCGGCAAGTCCTTTCCTTGGGTCGAACATTCGCACAGTCCTTCGCCGGGCTGCGCATGATGAATTGAACGTTCGGCAGCGATGCCGGGCGGGTTCGAACGCAAGGGGTGGTGATGACCGGCAGGGGCAAAGAGGGACAATCGGGCGGGACCGCCGGCCGGCGGCGGGCACTCGGCTATATCGTCGCCGGATCGGGCCTGATCCTCGCCGCGCTGCCCGTTGCGGCCGCGGCGCAAAGCGCGACCCCGCAAATCCCCACGCGCGAAGAAATCCAGCGCCCCGCGCTCCCCGAAGCCCCGCCGCCGAACGAACAGATCGTCTCCGCCGACGACGCGATCGAGCGCGCCCCCTGCCCGCTCGCCAACCCCGAATTCGCGAACGTCCGCATCACGCTGCGCAGCGTCGAATTTTCGAGCGTCGAGGGCATCGACCCCGCGACGCTGGCGCCGAGCTGGTCCGACCGCGTCGGCCAGGACCTGCCGATTGCGGTGGTCTGCGACATCCGCGACCGCGCCGCGACGATGCTGCGCGCGAAGGGCTATCTCGCCGCCGTGCGCGTGCCGCCGCAGACGATCGGCGACGGGGTGGTCAAGCTCGACATCCTCGCCGCGCGGATGAGCCGCATCGAGGTGCGCGGCGACGCGGGCGCGAACGAGGGCCTGCTGCAACGCTATCTGACGCATCTCGACGACCAGCCGGTGTTCAACATCGTCGAGGCCGAACGCTATCTGCTCCTCGCGCGCGACATTCCGGGCCTGTCGGCGCGGCTGACGCTGCGCCCCGGCGCCGCCCCCGGCGAGGTCGTCGGCGAGGTGACCGTCGAGCGCACCCCGGCGATCTTCGACGCCAATATCCAGAATTTCGGGTCGAAGGACGTCGGCCGCTGGGGCGGCATCGCCCGTGCGCGCGTCCATGGCCTCACCGGCATGGGCGACATGACCACGGTCAGCTTCTATTCGACCCCCGATTTCGACGAACAGAATGTCGCGCAGATCGCACACGAGTTCCGCGTCGGCGACGAGGGGCTGAAATTCGGCGCCAGCTACACCTATGCCTGGACGCGGCCCGAGGTCGCGACGCTCGCGATCAAGTCCAAGACCCAGATCGTCAGCCTGTTCACCGCCTATCCGCTGGTGCTGGCCCAGGCGCGGCGGCTCACCATCGGCGGCGGACTCGACCTGATCGACCAGGACATCAGCCTTGCCGGCACCCCGATCAACCGCGACCGGCTGCGCGTCTTCAACCTGCGCGCCGATGCGAGCTGGACCGACCCCGCCTCGATCGGCGGCCGCGGCGGTTACAGCCCGTCCGAACCCCGCTGGTTCCTCGGCGGCTCGGTCGAGGCGCGACAGGGGCTCAGCTTCCTCGGCGCCAGCGACGATTGCGGGCCGACCGGCGCCGCCTGTTTCCTGCCCGGCGCGATCCCGCTCACCCGCGTCGAGGGCAAGCCCGACGCCTTTCTCGTCCGCGCCAATGCGCTCGCCGAATGGCGCCCGATCCAGAATTTCACCTTCTCGCTCGCCCCGCGCGGCCAGTGGGCGAGCGATCCCCTGCTCGCCTATGAGGAATTTTCGGGCGGCAACTTCACCGTCGGGCGCGGTTTCGACCCCGGCACGGTGATCGGCGACAGCGGCGTCGCCGTCGCGGTCGAGGCGCGCTACGGCAGCCTCGTCCCCGCCAATACCAAAAGCTTTGCAGTCCAGCCCTTCGCCTTTTTCGACGCCGCCTGGGTGTGGAACAAGGATCTGGCCTTCGCCGGGCTCAACCCGCAGAAACTCTATTCGGCGGGCGGCGGCCTGCGCGTCGCTTATGGCGACATCGGGCGGATCGACCTGACCCTCGCGGTGCCGCTCAACCGCGCGGGATTCCTGGTCCAGAAACCCGACCCGCGCTTCCTTGTCTCCTTCACCACCCAGTTCGGCGTGAAGGCGCGTTGACATGAATTTTGCATCGAGGACTTTTGCCATGCGTGCCACCGCTTCGATCTCGCCCGTCCGCAAGGGCAAGCAGCGCCTGCTCGGAAGCTGCGCGATCGCCGCGGGGCTGGCCGCACTCGCGCTCGGCGGTCCGGCGATGGGGCAGGTGGCGGGGACCGGCCAGGTCGTCCCCGGCGCGGGCCTCGGCGGGGCGACGATCACCAACAATCCGGTCGGCAGCCCCCCCAACACCACCCAGGTTATCACCACCGGCAGCCAGACGATCATCAACTGGACCCCGACCGACACCGCTGCGGCGGGCGCGCCGATCGACTTCCTGCCGGCGACCAACAATCTCAATTTCTATGGCACCGGCCAATATACCGTGCTCAACCGCTTCGTCGCGGTCGATCCGCTTTCGGGCGCCAACATCCCGATCAGCCGTCAGATCGCGCTCAACGGCGCCGTCAACTCCTATGTCGGCTCGCCCGCGGCGGGCGCGGGCGCCACCCAGGGCGGCAATATCTGGTTCTACAACGCCGGCGGCATCCTGATCGGCGCGCGCGCGGCGATCAACGTCGGCAGCCTGGTGCTGACCGCCAACGACATCGACACCACCGGCGGCCTTTACGGGTCGAACAACGAGATCCGCTTCCGCGGCGCCGCGGGCAGCACGTCGTCGATCGACATCAGCCCGCAAAGCTTCATCAGCGCCGCCAACCCCGGCAATCCGGGCAGCAGCTATGTCGCGCTCGTCGCGCCGCGCATCGCGCAGGCGGGCCTCATCGACGTCGACGGCTCGGCCGCGCTCGTCGCCGCCGAACAGGCCGATATCACGATCAACAACGGCCTGTTCGACATCAATGTCACCGTCGGGGCCGAAGGCGGCAATGCGATCACCCACACCGGCATCACCGGCGGCCCCTCGCACGCCCAGGGCGACACCGACCAGAGCCGCGTCTATCTCGTCGCCATTCCCAAGAACGACGCCGTCACGATGCTGATCTCGGGCCAACTGGGCTATCAGGACGCGGTCGTCGCCCAGACCGACCCCGATGGCGCGGTCGTGCTGTCGGCGGGCTATAATATCGACAATGGCGCGATCACCGGCCCCGCGGTCGGTGCCGCCAACATCACCATCGCCGACACCGTCTTCCAGAGCAGCGTGAACGCGCGCGCCAGCGGCGACCTGGTCGCCGGTCCGCTCGCGAACCTTCCGGGCGGCGGCCCCGTCGTCGTCGGGCCGTCACCGCATCTCGGTCGGCTGATCGTCCAGGGCAACGCCAATTTCATCGGCGACGCCAGCGCGACCTTCACCGTCGGCGCAAACCAGATCGCCGGCGCCACGGGCAGCATGGTCGTGCAATCGAACGGCGCGAACGGCGCCGCGGGCAGCGCCACGCTCAACGTCACCGGCGGCGGGCTGGCGGTGCTCGGCAGCCTCGGCGTCAGCGCGGCGGGCGTCGTCGATGCGGCGACCGGCGACAGCACCGGCGGCACCGCGGCCTTCAACGTCAGCGGCGGCACGGTCGTGGTCGGCGGCACTGCGGTCGTCTCGGCGGTCGCCGTCGGCGGCTTCGACGCCGCGGGCAATGGCGGCGACGGCACCGGCGGTACCGCCAGCCTGACCGTCCAGACCGGCGGATCGCTGACCGCCAATATCGTCACCGTCCAGGCGAACGGCCGCGGCGGCGGCTTCGTCGCCAGCCCCACGCTCGGAACGCAGGTCGCCGCTGTCAGCGGCAATGGCCAGGGCGGCACCGCGACGCTGACCGCGCAGACCGGCGGCTCGCTCACCGCCAATACCTCGATCAACGTCAATGCGACGGGCACGGGTGTGACCGGCTCGACGCAATCGGGCAACGGCACCGGCGGCACCGCGACGCTGCGCATCCTGACCGGCGGCACCACCGTCGATTCGCCGCAGACCAATATCGACGCCAGCGGCACCGGCGGCGGCACGGTCTCGCTGCCGGTCCTCGGCACCTTCTTCTCGGCCAATGGCGGCGACGGCAATGGCGGCACCGCGCAGCTCGAACAGGCCACCGACTTCTCCTCGCCCCCGACGCTCGGCGCGCTGACGCTGACCGCGGCGGGCACCGGCGGCGGCGCCAATGGCGCGAACGCGACCGGAGGCAACGCGACCGGCGGCAACGTCATCATCTCGACCGCGCTGTCGAACCTGACGGTCGATACGCTGGTGCTCGACGCCAGTGCGACGGGCGGCAGCGCAGAGGACGCCGTCGGCGCGAATGCGACGTCGGGCGACGCGAACGGCGGCACGATCAACGTCACCGCCGCCAATGGCGGCATTTTGGGTACCAACGCCGGACTGACCGCCAACGCGAGCGCGATCGCCGGCGCGGGCAACCGTGTCGGCAGTTCGGACGGCGGCGCTGTCACGGTCCTTTCGACGGGCGGTGCCACGATCAACGTCGCCACCGACTTGCTCATCAACGCCGACGCGGGTCAGTTCAGCACCGCGATCCCGACCGGCACCGGCATTTCGACCGGCGGCGACGTCGATCTGACCGCTGATGGCGGCACGATTACCGTGGGCCAATTCGGCATAACCGCCCGCGCGATCAGCAACAATGTCACCGGAACCGCCGGCCGCGCGCTCGGCGGCACCATCGATATCCGCTCGGCAAACACGGGCCTGATCAGCGCCACCGACAGCGCCGGCGCCAGCGTCTTTACCGTCGATGCGGCTGCGGGCGTGTCGGCGGCGGGCACCGCGGCGACCGGCGGCCGCATCGGCATGGTCCTCGACGGCGGCACGGTGACTTTCGGCCACAACAGCTTGTTCTCTTCGACCGGCATCGCCGCCGGCGGCTCCAATCCCGGCAGCGGCCCGGTCCTCGGGCTGGGCGGGACGATCCTGTTCCAGCTGCTCGACAATGGTGTCAGCCCCAGCACGCTGAACTTCCTCACCCTTCAGGCCAGCGCCGACGGGCGCGCGCAGCAGGCGTTCGAGGGCGCGAACAATCTGCGCGGCGCGGCCGCGGGCAACGGCGGCACGATCGGCGTCGAAGTCCAGGGCGGCCAGCTCAACGGCGGCTCGCTCCAGATATCGTCGAACGGCTTTTCGGGGCTCGTTGCCGGCGTCGACGGCGAAGGCCGCGGCGGCCAGGCCAATTATGCCCAGACCGGCGGCGCGGTGACGCTCACCGATCTGGTCGTATCGGCGAACGGCTTCGGTGGGGTCGGCCGGATCAGCACCGGCGGCGGCGCGGGCTATGGCGGCACCGCGACGATCGATCTCAACAGCGGCACGCTCGACGCGACGACCATCACCGCGCAGGCGGTGGGCCTGGCCGGCAACGGCCAGAGCGGCGACGACAGCGATCCGGTAAATCCGGTCGACGGCGGCAACGGCGGCTTCGGCCAGGGCGGTACCGCAACGATCAACCTCGACGGCGATGCGGTCGTCACCACCACCACGCTCAACGCCTTCGCCGCGGGCATCGGCGGCGACGGCGGCGGCTTCGTCTCGACCATGGGTGTCATCGGTGCCGCCGGCAGCGGCGGCGACGGACAAGGCGGGACGACTGCGATCAACCTGACCGCGGGCACGCTGACCGCCGGCGACATCACCTCCGACGCCGGGGGCTTCGGCGGCAATGGCGGCCTTCTCAGCGACCTCAACTCGCTGCCGGTCCTCGGCTCGGTGGTGGGCGGCAATGGCGGTAACGCCCGGGGCGGCACCGCGACCATCGACGTGGCGACGGCGGTAACCGCCGGCGGCACCGTCAGCAGCATCGCGAGCGCGACCGGCGGCACCGGCGGCGATCATCATATCGGCGGCTTCGGGGGCGAGGCGCGCGGCGGCACGGCGCAACTGATCGTCACCGACTTCAACGCCGGCAATGTCACCGCGGTACTCGATTCGAGCGCGGTCGGCGGCGACGGCGGCGCTGGGTTCAACGGCGCCGGCGGCAGCGGCGGCTTTGCCCAGGGCGGCATCTCGCGCATCCAGGCCGATGGCGCGACCGCGCGCGCGGTCGTCACCGACGCCAATTTCCTCACCAGCGGCACCGGCGGCAACGGCGGCAATGCCGAGCTTTACGCCGACAACAGCCCGCGCTTCGGCCCGAACGGCGGTAACGGCGGCGACGGCCAGGGCGGGGCGGTCGAACTGGTCGCCAACGACGGCACGATCGAACTCGGCGTCGGCCGCCTCGGCGTCGCGGCGCTCACCAGCCAGGGCTTTGGCGGCGACGGCGGCGACGGGGCCGACAATCCGGGCAACATCACCCTGCCCGGACCCGACGGCATGCCCGGCACGATGGACGATGTCGTCGTCGGCTTCGTCGGCGGCCAGGGCGGCATCGCCGGCGGCGGCTTCGGCGGCACCGTCCGCCTCGGCGTCAACGGCGGCACGCTTACCTCGAACGGCAATGCGGTCGCGATCAGCGCGAACGGGACATCGGGCACCACCGGCACCGGCGGCGTCGGCGAAGGCGGCACCCTGGGCGACGGCGGTGCCTTCGTCGACCAGGGCGGCACGATCATTCTCGAAGCCTTCAGCTCGCTGGCCAATGCCGGCTCGATCAGCTTGGGCGCCGTCGATCTCGACGCCAGCGGTTTCCTGGCCGGGCGGATCGATATCCGGTCGTCGGGCACGATCGCTATGACCAGCCTGACCGCGACGGCGCAGGGCTCGTCCAGTCCGACCAACAACGACACCGACCTTGCCGCCACCGGCATTTTCCTAGGCATCACCGACGGCGGCCTGATCCAGACCGACGGCGCGGTGACGCTCGACACGACCGATGTCAACGGCAACCCGGGCGCCTCGGTCGGCGTCTATGCGCAGGGCGACGGCCAGTTCAACGTCGGCGGCGCGCTCACCGTCAACGCGGGCGACCAGGTCGATATCCGTCACGATTTCCGCACCGGCACCGCGCCGACGATCCAGACCGGCGGCCAGGCCTCCTTCACCGCGGTCAATTCGATCCGCAGCGCGCCGGGCAGCCTCGTCAGCGCGGGCACCAGCCTGGTGATGAACGCCACCGGCTTCAACAGCGCCATCGACGTCGACTCGATCGCCGCCGACCGCGCGATCCTGCTGCTGGCGCAGTTCGGCCGCATCAACGTCTATGGCACCACGACCGCCGGCATCGACGTCACCGCCAATGCGCGCGACGAGGTCGCGATCGCCGATGCGACCGCCGGCGACGACATCAGCCTGATCGGCACCACGGTCGTCGCGGGCACTCTGATCACCGATGGTACCGGGCTCGATTCCGAACTCGACGGCAGCAACATCTTCGTCGGCACCACCGGCGCGGCGCGCGTCGATCATGCCGAGGCCGACAATGATTTCACCGCCGACGTCGGCAGCTTTGCGACCGGACTCGACACGATCATCACCGGCGGCGATATCGACATCACCTCGCTCGGCGCGGTCGATCTCGGCAATTCGCAGGCGGGCGGCTTCATCGCCGTGACCGGCCAGTCGATCGTCTTCAACGAAATCGACGCGGGCACCACGGTCGGCCTGACCGCGACCGGCGTGGTTCCGGGCAGCGATGCGATCCTCGGCAACCGCATCGACGCCGGCGACAATGTGACGCTGACCGGCAACGGCATCCGCATCAACGACGGCGTCTTCACCACCGACTCGCTGTTCGCCGACGCCTCGGGCGGCAACGCGCGCCTGTCGGCGACCACCGACGGCGACATCGTCATCAACAGCAGCGGCGACATCGCGGGCACCTATGCCGCCGGCGGCAATGTCAACCTGACCGCCGTGACCAGCATCACCGCGCAGGCCACCGCCGCGGGCACCTATGTCGGCCCCAACGGCCCCTCCGAAGGCTATGTCTTCTTCAACGCCGGGGGCGACGCCAATGTCCTCGCGGGAACCAGCGCCGCGACGATGATCGGCGTGCGTGCCGGCACCAACGCCAATGTCGGCGGCGCCACCGCGGGCGAGGATCTTTATGTCCTCGCGGGCAACACCGCGACGGTGACCAATTCGGTCGCGGGCGACGACATGATCGTCACCGGCACCTGCTGCGTCATCGTCGACAACGTCTCCACCACCGGCGCCGGCCCCGACGGGCGCAGCCTGATCTTCGCCCCCGCCACGGCGGGCGGCCCCGATGTGTGGCAGCTCCAGACCGGCCCCACCGACCTCTCGAACATCGTGCTCACCGCCTCGGCGGGCACGATCGACGCCTCGAACACCGTCGCCTTCGACAATCTGACCGCGACCGCCAGCGGCGTCGTCACCACGACCAACACGATCCGCTCGGGACTCGTCACGACGATCGCCGGCAGCAGCCTCGACCTCGAATCGGTCACCGCGGGCACCGACATGGTGCTGACCTCGACCGCGGGCGGGATCAGCGCGATCGGCGCGCTGTCGGCGGGCCACGACCTGACCATCGACACCGCGACCACCGGCCAGTTCGCCGACCTCGCCGCGGGCGACGACATCCGCATCACCGCGGGCGGCGATGTGTCGGCCGCGTCGGCTCTGGCCACCGGCTTCGGCCTCGACAATGACTTCAATCGCGCCGGCGTCTTCATCGACACGCCGGGCAGCATCGACATCGCGGGGGCCGTCGACGCGACGGGCCAGGTCCGCTGGAACGCCGGCGGCACGATCGACAGCGGCGCGATCACCGGCGATTTCGCGGTGATCGCCGCGACCGGCGCGGTCAATCTGGCCGACATCACCACCGGCGGCATGCTGATCCAGGGCAGCAGCGTCGATCTGCTGAACGCCCGGGGCAATGCCGGGCAGATCATATTGCGCGCGACCGGCGGCGGTGTCACCGCCGCAAGCGTCGTCGCGCAGGCCGAGGTTCTGATCGAGGCGACCGGCGCGATCAGGATAACGGGCGCGACCCAGGGCAATAATTTCGTCCAGATGACCGGCGGCTCGATCGACGTCGCGGACGTCTCGTCGAGCGGCTTCGTCTCGCTCACCTCGACCATCGGCGCGATCAATTCGACCGGCACGATCAGCGCCGGCAGCGACGTTGCCATCAACGCCGCGACCGGCGGCACCGTGGGCGCGCTCGTTGCGGGCGACGATGTTTCGATCAACGCCGGCGGCGACGTCACCGTCGCATCGATCACCGCCGAGGGCAGCAACCCGCAGGGTGAAGAAATCGGCAGCAATGTCGCGGGCACCGTCACCGGCACGCTGACCGTCACCGGCAACACCTTCGCCGCCAGCGACGTGACCTTCAACGCGACCAGCATCGCGCTGCAAAGTGTCGAGGCGGGCGGCGCATTGACCGCGACCTCCACCGGCGGACCCATTTCGCTCGCCGCCGGCACCGCCGGTACCAGCATCACCCTCACCTCGGCGCGCGACGTCGTCGCCACCGGGCTGCTGCAATCGGGTGGCGATACCACCGCGACCGGCCGCAACCTCGACTTGCAGGCGATCGACGCGGGCGGCGATGTCGGCCTGACCGCGACCGTGGGCACGATCGCGACGGGCGGCGACGTCAGCGGCTTCAACGTCACCTTCGACGCGAACGGCAGCATCGTCCACGACAATGCCAGTCTGCTCGGCGCGGCCAACCTGCTGACCCTCACCGCAGGCGGCAATATCGACGTCGGCAACGCCACCGCGGGCGACAATATGCGCGTCACCGCCGGCGGCTCGATCGACGCCAATGCACTGACCGCCGGGCGGATATTGGCGCTGAACGCCGATGGCGCCGTCACTCTGACCGGCGACGCCTTCGGCGCCGTGGCGGTGTCGGTCCTCGGCAGCCAGGTCGAACTGAATGACGTCGCCCTCGGCGGCGGCACCGTCGCGCTGTTCTCGACCGCCGGCGACATCCACGGCACCGGTTCGATCGACGCCAATGGCGGCGTCACGGCGATTGCCAGCGGCACGGTCGACCTGACCGGCGACATCGTCGCCGCCTCGTCGGCCGATATCAGCGGCGCCGCCGTCAACCTCGCCAATGTTCGGGCCAACGGCTTGCTGACGATCGCCGCCACCAATGGCGCGGTGACCGCGACGGGCCTGCTCAGCGCCGGCCAGGACCTCAGCATTTCGACGACCCAGGGCGCCACGCTCAACAATCTGGTCGCGGGCGACGATATCGGCATCACGGGCACCGGGTCGGTGACCGTCACCTCGCTCCGCGCCAACGGCACCAATCCGCAGGGCGAAGAGATCGGCAGCAATGCGGTGATCGACATCACCGGCACGCTGACCGTCACCGGCGACAGCTTCGCCGCCGACGACGCGACCTTCAACGCCCTCAGCATCGCGCTCCAGGGGGTCGAGACCGGCGGATCGCTGACCGCGACCACCACCGGCGGCCCGCTCACCCTGACCGGCGCCGACGCCGGCGCGAACGTCATCCTCACCTCGGCGCGCACGGTCACCGCGACCGGCCCGATCCAGTCCGACCTCGCGACGACGATCCGCGGCACCGGGCTCGACCTGCAATCGGTCGCGGCCGGAACCGACGTCAGCCTGACCGCGACGACGGGCAATATCGTCACGCGCGGCGACGTCAGCGGCGTCAACGTCACCTTCAGCGCCGGCGGCGACATTGCGCATGACAATGGCAGCCTGCTCCGCGCCGGCAACGCGCTGTCGCTGACCGCAGGCGGTGCCATCGACATCGGCAACGCCGACGCGGGCGGCAACCTGCTTCTCGACGCGGGCGGGGCAATCGCCGCCAACGCCCTGACGTCGGGCAATAATATGACCGTCTTCGCGGACGGCGCGGTCGATCTGACCGGCGACCTCGACGCGACGAACCAGTTGCAGATCCAGGGCGCCAGCATCGAACTCAACGACGTCGCCGTCGATGCCGGCGCGCTTGCGCTGACCTCGACCACCGGCGGCATCCACGGCACCGGCGCGATCGATGTCGGTGGCCCCTTCGTCGTTCAGGGTCAGACGCTGGTCGACCTGACGGGTGACATCGATGCCGACGGCCTGATCGACATCACCGGCGGCGCCATCACCGTCGGCAATGTCACGGGTGGCGGCGATGTCGGGCTCATCGCGATCACCGGCGCGGTCAATTCGGCGGGCACCGTCCAGGCCGGCAACGACCTCGAAATCGTCACCGCCGACGGCGGCAGCTTCAACCGCCTCGTCGCGGGCGACGATATCCGTATCTTCGGCCGCGGCGATATCGACATCGCCTTCATGGATGCGACCGGCACCAACCCCGATGCGGGCGAGGTCGGCAGCAACAGCGGCATCGACGTCGTCGGCAATGTCGTCGTCGCCCATGGCGAGGCGGCGGGCAATTTCATCGTCAACACGGCCAGTTTCACGACCGGGCTCAATTCGATCATCGCCGACGGCAATATCGAGGTCACGACGACGGGTGCCTCCAACCTCGGCAATTCGACCGCCGGCGGCAATATCATCGTCGTCGCGCAGTCGGTCGATTTCAACGCGCTCGACGCCGACGGACGGGTCAACCTGTTCGCCAGCGGCGACGCGCCCGGCGCCGAGGGTATTCGCGGCAGCAGGATCAACGCCGGCGCCACCATCGGCATGGTCGGCAACAGCATCGCGATGAGCGGCGCGATCACCGGCGACGCCAGCTTCGGGGCCATCGCGACCGGCGGCAACGCGACCTTCGCCACCGTGAACACCGTCCAGCATCAGCGCATTCAGGCCGGTGGCAATATCAGCGGCAATTTCTCGTCGAGGGGCGACATCGGGATGTTCGCCAATGGCGATATCACCGTCAGCGCCAATGCGCTGGGCGGCGCGGTCGATCCCGACGGCTTCGTCTATGACGGCAATCTGTTCATCGATGCCGAAGGCGATGTCGTGCTGACCAACAGCAGCGCGGGCCGCATGCTGGGGATCAATGCGCTCGGCGCGGCCGAACTGACCAATGTCGCGGCGGGTGAGGATCTGCTCGTGCGCACCGGCGGGTTCGGCAATGTTCCCCTTCCCGTCGCGGGCGCCAATGGCGTCGCGCTCACCGATGTGACCGCGGGCGACGATATCGACATCCGCTCGGTCGGCGCCGTGACCGTCAACGGGGCGACCGCAACGGGCAGCGGTCCCGACAATATGATGCTCGACTACACCGCCAACGGCTTCACGATCGGCCAGGGCGAGGGCACCAGTGCGGTCAACGGCTCCGACATCTTCATAACGTCGAGCGACGGGTCGATCAACGCGGCCGACCTGAGCGCGGGCGACGATATCGTGCTCGCGGGCGCGACCATCGCGCTGAACGGCGCGACGACGCTGGGGCTCGGCCAGACCGCAGGCGGCAGCAATGTCAGCACCCAGGGCGGCGCCACGACCCTCGCCAATATCGACGCCTTCGACGACCTTGGCGTCGAGTCGAGCGGCAATGTCGCGGTGACCGGCGTGGCAGAGGCCGGTCGCGACATCGTGATCGCCGCCGCCTCGGCCGATTTCGCCGCGCTGACGGCGCCGAACAACAGCGCGATCGATACGCTCGACGCGGGTCGCAACCTCACCGTCACCACCGGCGGCGCGATCGCCGGCGGCTCGATCCGCGCGGGCAATGATCTGTCGCTGTCGGCGGGCGGCACAATCATGGTCGACCGCGTCACTTCGGGAACCGGCGGGACGATGACGCTCAGCGGCACCGACGGGGTACAGGTCTCCGCCCTGATTTCGGGCGGCGTCACCAGCGTCACCAGCAGCGACGGCGACATCGGCATCGGCACGCTTGGTTCGCAGGGTCCGATCACGCTCGTGGGCGACACCATCTTCGTCAACGGCGTCAACGGCGACGCGGTCTTCAGCAATATCCTGACCGACGAAGGCGACGCCTTCATCCTCGGCGGAAACAATATTTCGGTGACTGCGGGCTCGGTCGCCGGGCTGGCCATGATCCGCAGCGACAACAACCTCACCGTCACCCAGCTCACCGCGCGCCAGATCGAACTCGGCGCGGACAATAATATGGTCCTCGGCAACGTCACCGCGACCACCCTCCTCGCCGCACGCGCGCGCAACATGCTGACGGTGAACGGCGCGGTCGTCGGCCGCGACATGCTGATCGGGTCGGGCGACATCGCCATCGGCGCCACCGCGCGTCTCGGCACGCCCGGCACCACCCAGACGCTCGAAGTGCGCAACATCGACGAGGACAGCACGACCTATATCGGCGGCGCCGGAACGCGCACCGGCTATCATCTCGACGCGACCGAGATGACGCAGATATTCGGCAATGCGATCACCATCCTCGCCCCCGACGTGCCGAACAACAATGGCGGCTTCGTCGCGCTGGCGCCGGGCGCGCTGGCGGTGCCGATCGCCAGCGTCGGCAGCACCACGCCGCCGACGGTCATCATCGACGATTTCACCATCACCGCGGGGTCGCCGACCTCCAACCTCGGCGCCAACGGGTCGCTGACCATCGCGACGCAGGGCAAGGCGCGGGTGATCGGCGATGCCGCGCTCACCGGCATGACCGACGCCAACAGCTTCCGCATCCTCGCCGACGATTCGATCGAGGTGATCCTCGGCGAAGGCACGATCCGCCTCAGCGGCACGTCGACCAGCACTCCGGGCGGCATGCTTTTCCTCGAATCCGAAGATGTGATCGTCGCGACCGCCCAGGCCATTTCCGACGTCGGCGCGGCGACGACGACCGACGCGATCGACGACCGACTGGCCGAAAATGACGGCATCCTGCTCGATGACGGCGCGCTCTATGCCGGCGGCATGGACGTCAGCGTCGTCGGCGGCTTCTATGTCCAGAACAGCGGCGCCGGCACGCGTTTCGCGCAGCGCCGCGGCCTGACCTTCGGCCCGCTCGGCCTGAACGTGAATGTCGAGGGCGCCGACAGCCGCATCGTCATCAACGGCATCCACCTCGGCCCCTCGGGCCAGGTCACCGGGCTCGACGCGATCCCGCTGCTGTCGATCAACGGCTTCGTCCTCGGCAGCGGCCCGCTGGCGGGCAGCGGCCTCGCCTTCGACTCGGCCTCGACGATGAACGGCTGTTTGATCGTCAGTTCGACGACCTGCGCCTTCCTCGAATTCGAAACGTCCTTCCCCGTCCAGGACGTCATCAACGACGACGACGAGGAAGAGAATGACGGCGAGGACGCCGACGGTATCGGCCTGCCGATCCCGCTGATCACGATGCGCGACCTCGATCCGCTCACCGGCCAGCCGCTGCTCGACGATCCGGTCACCGGCGCGGGCAACGACGACCTGTGGACGCCGCCGAGCGAATAGGGCGTCCCCCTTCGGGGAAGCGGCACCG
>JAEULK010000098.1 GCA_016793775.1 Sphingopyxis sp.
GAAATCCGAGACGACCGAGCGGGCAAGCGCCTCGACCTCGACCTCTTCCTCGGCCGGCTCCTGGAGAACCTCGGCATGCGCCTCGTGGAAATCGCCGCGATCGGTGAACGAGGTGATGCGCGCACGCGACGTGCCTTCGACCAGCACCTTCACGGTGCCGTCGGGAAGCTTCAGCAGCTGCAGCACGTTGGCCAGCGTGCCGACGTCGTAGATCGCGGATGGCTCCGGATCGTCGTCGGCGGCGTTCTTCTGCGTGGCGAGCAGAATCTGCTTGTCGGCGCCCATGACCTCCTCGAGCGCCTTGATCGACTTCTCGCGGCCGACAAAGAGAGGAACGATCATATGGGGGAACACGACGATGTCGCGCAGCGGGAGGACCGCGACGGCACCGCTACCCGTTGACCCGGTCAACTTGGTCATCTTTCACCTTTCTTTCGTGGCCGCATGTAGCCGACCACGATTCTCGCATGAGCGACCGTGGAACGATCCGCCTACCACCGTCAATGACCGGCGATGTCGTAGCACGGCTCGGATCCACGACCCAACGATGGTTAGGTGGAGGCGTGGACCCCAAAGATCAAGGGCGGGACCGTCCCCGCCCGGGAGCCGGCAAACCGGGGATCGCACGGGGTGCCCTCGGCTAGCCCGACGGTCATGCCGCCGGGCTGCCCTTGCCCTTCTCGCGCTCGGCATAGATGTAGAGCGGGCGGGCACTGCCGGTCACGACCTCCTCGGAGATCACGACTTCCTGAACGCCTTCGAGCGCCGGCAGTTCGAACATGGTGTCGAGCAGGATCGCTTCCATGATCGAGCGCAGGCCGCGCGCGCCGGTCTTGCGCTCGATGGCGCGCTTGGCGATCGCCGACAATGCGTTCTCGTGGAAGGTCAGTTCCACATTCTCCATCTCGAACAGGCGCTGGTACTGCTTCACCAGGGCGTTCTTCGGCTCGGTCAGGATCTGGATCAGCGCGGGCTCGTCGAGGTCTTCGAGCGTCGCCAGCACCGGCAGACGGCCTACGAACTCGGGGATCAACCCGAACTTCAGCAGATCTTCCGGTTCGACCTGACGGAACAGGTCTCCGGTGCGCCGGTCCTCGGGCGAAGCGACCGTCGCACCGAAGCCGATCGAGGTCTTACGGCCGCGGTCCGAGATGATGCGGTCGAGGCCGGCAAAGGCGCCGCCGCAAATGAACAGGATGTTGGCCGTGTCCACCTGCAGGAATTCCTGCTGCGGATGCTTGCGGCCGCCCTGCGGCGGAACCGAAGCGACGGTGCCTTCCATGATCTTCAGCAGGGCCTGCTGCACGCCTTCGCCCGACACGTCGCGGGTGATCGACGGGTTGTCCGACTTGCGGCTGATCTTGTCGATCTCGTCGATATAGACGATGCCGCGCTGCGCCTTTTCGACATTATAGTCGGACGACTGGAGCAGCTTGAGGATGATATTCTCGACATCCTCGCCGACATAACCCGCCTCGGTCAGCGTCGTCGCATCGGCCATGGTGAAGGGCACGTCGAGGAAGCGCGCCAGCGTCTGCGCGAGCAGGGTCTTGCCGCTGCCGGTCGGGCCGACGAGCAGGATGTTCGACTTCGCCAGCTCGACATCGTCGCCGCGACCGCTGTTGGCGAGGCGCTTGTAATGATTGTGTACCGCGACCGACAGCACGCGCTTGGCGGTGTTCTGTCCGATCACATAGGCGTCGAGATGCTGGCAGATTTCCAGCGGCGTCGGCACCGCGCCGTCCTTGCGCGCGGCGACCCCGCCCTTGATCTCCTCGCGGATGATGTCGTTGCACAGCTCGACACATTCGTCGCAGATGAAGACGGTCGGCCCGGCGATCAGCTTGCGCACTTCATGCTGCGATTTGCCGCAGAAGGAGCAATAGAGGGTGCTCTTGCTGTCGGAGCCAGAGAGCTTGGTCATAAAATTCCTTTTGGGGCCGGGCGAATCGCCGCCGGGCCCATGCTGGCGCCGCCCCCGCTGGAGACGCCGTCGATTATCCTAACCCCCGTCACCCCGATTACAATATGGCAATTGGGTGACATGGGTACAATGTCCCGGCTAGCGTCAGGCGGCGAACGGGGCGTCAAGAAACGCGGTTACCGGTTGCTTTCGTCGCCTCCGGCACCGGCCCGCTCCCGTCCTTCGACGCCGAAAAAATGTCCGGGGGACATTTTTGTCGGAGGGGCCGGCCCCCCATGGTTCACTGTTGCAGTGAGGCCGGGTGGGGGAGCGGGCCGGTGCCGCCGCTCATATTAAGGCGTCGGGCCCTCGCTCAAGGTCGTCTCGCCGTCGGTGGTCGGTCGCGATCCGAAGACATGGTCGACCAGCCCGAATTCCTTGGCCTCGTCGGCCTCGAGGAAGGTATCGCGGTCCATCGCCTTTTCGATCTCTTTCAGCGTCTTGCCGGTATATTTGACATAGAGGTCGTTCATGCGCTTGCGGATGCGCAGGATTTCGCGCGCCTGGATTTCGATGTCCGACGCCATGCCGCGCGCGCCGCCCGACGGCTGGTGGATCATCACCCGGGCGTTGGGCAAAGCGACGCGCATGCCGGGTTCGCCCGCGGCGAGCAGGAAGCTGCCCATCGACGCCGCCTGGCCGATGCAGAAGGTGCCGACGCGCGGGCGGATATATTGCATCGTGTCGTGGATCGCCATGCCTGCGGTGACCACGCCGCCCGGCGAGTTGATATACATGAAGATGTCCTTCTTCGGATTTTCCGATTCGAGGAACAACAGCTGGGCGGTGATCAGCGAGGCCATCTGGTCCTCGACTTCCCCGGTGACGAAGATGATCCGTTCGCGCAGCAGGCGGGAGAAGATGTCGAAGCTGCGTTCGCCGCGGCTCGTCTGTTCGACGACGACGGGAACCAGGGCGCTCAGCGGGTCGATCATTGGGAATTCGTCCTTCGTTATCCGGGATGCCGCGCCGAGAATCCGGCGGGCCTGGCCCCTCCGCATCCTACATCGGCGGCGCGCGCAAAGGTTTCAAGGGGGCAAAACTTGCCGTGCTGCCCTTTCGCGTCACCCCGAACTTGATCCGGGGTCCCGCTGTTCGCCGCTGCCCAAGCGGGATCCCGGATCAACTCCGGGATGACCAAGGCGCGATGGACCGACACCAAATGAAAAGGGGCGGGAAAGCCCGCCCCTGATTCGCCCTTGGGTCGCTGGCCTCAGTCGCCCTCGCCGGGTTCGGCCGAGAAATGCGCCTCATACTTGCCCTCGACGCCCTTATACTCGTCGGCGTCGGCGGGGGTTTCCTTCTTGACCGTGATGTTCGGCCATTCGGCGCTGAACTTGGTGTTCAGCTCGAGCCATTTTTCGAGCCCGCTCTCGGTGTCGGGCAGGATCGCCTCGGCGGGGCACTCGGGTTCGCACACGCCGCAGTCGATGCACTCATTGGGGTTGATGACGAGCATATTCTCGCCCTCATAGAAACAATCGACGGGGCACACCTCGACGCAGTCCATATATTTGCACCGGATGCAGGCGTCGGTGACGACATAGGTCATGGGTTGGCTCCCTTGATCGGCGGCATCGCGCCGCCCTATTGTTGCGATTCCCCGCCTCCTATGCCGCGCGGCGGCGATGCGTCAACGCTAAGCGACTGTTGCGAATCACTCTCACCGGCTAGCCGCTTTTGGCGCGCCTGGCGGCACAGCTTTTCTCGTCACGCCGATAGATCGAGTAGCGGCCTTAATTGCCGGTGGCCGCGCCGCCGCTCTGCAATCGCACATAACAGGCCTGCGCCTCGGGCGCGGGGCCGCGCCGCGCGGGCAGGGTCAGCACGCGGATCACCTCGATATGCTCGCCGACGGGCAGCACCAGCGTTGCCCCGGCCTGCACCGCGCAGGACGCGCGCGTCACGCGGCGTCCGTCGAGCCGGATATGCCCCGCGACGATCATCGCCTGCGCCAGACTGCGCGAGCGCGCGAAGCGCAGATACCAGAGCAATTTGTCGAGCCTGATGCTTCCCGCGGCGCCCGGACTGGTCATCAGTCCTTCCGTGCGTCGGCGAGCAAGGCGGCGAGGCCGGCGAAGGGGCTGTGCGGCGAGGGGCCGCGCCGCCCGCCGCGATCGCCGCGCTCCGGACGATCGGACCGCGGCGGCGGGGCGGCACCCGGCTTGGCCCTTTTGTCCTTGCGCGGCTTGCCCGGCGGCGCGAGCGCGGCGCCGTTTCGGGCCGCTGCCTCGGGCCGCGCCGTCTGCGGGGCCTGACCTAGCCTGCGCCCCGGTTTATGCCCCTGCTTGGGGCGCGGTTTCTTGTCGCGGCCGCGATGCCCCGACCAGCGCCAGCGATCGAGTTCGGGTTCGCCGACGCTGCGAAAGCCGAAGGCCTGGAGCAGCCCGCGCCGCGCCGCGGCATCGAGCCCGAGCGAGGTGGCGAGCGCCGCGTCGATCGCGAAGCCCGCCGCCGCCGGCAGCGGTGCGGCCTCGTCGCCGCCATGGTCCTCGTCATGCTCGTCGCCGCCGGCGATCGGCGCCGGCGGCTTGGCGTCGGCCTGCAGCCGCGCGGCATGCGCCTGGCGCGCCAGCCGCTCGGCCATGTCGATGCGCAGCCAGCCCTCGCCGCAGCGCCGGAATCCCGCGATGCCCAGCCCCACGACCGGCCCGTCCTTCTGCCACACCGCGCCGTGCGGCGGCAGCGCGGGCAGCCGCCCGCCCTGCTGCGCGGCGAGCAGCGCGGCGCGCCAGCGCACCGCCTCGGGCTTGAGCAGCGCGGGGTGGAAAATATCGAGCGAACCGATCGTCAGCCCGATCTTGCGCAGCAGTGGGCGCTCGTCGGGGCTCATCGCGATCAGCTGGTCGTCGATATCGGCGCGCGCGACGAAACCGCCGCCGTCGACCAGCGCGGCGAGCAGGGCGCGGACGCGCGGCGGCGTGAACAGGTCGCCCGCGGCCTCGCCCATCGCGGCGAGCGGCCCGGCGTGGCGGGCGATCTGCGCCGCGACGAAACGCTGGAGCCGCTCGACGATCGCCTGCACCTGCGACACCTCCAGCCGCCGCAGCGCGGGTTCGATCAATATCGCCGGCTGGACCAGGGTCGGTCCCTTGGCGAGCGCCGCGACGATATCGCCGTGCCAGGCGATGCGCGGCGCCTCGCCGGGGGTGCTGACCAGCGCCAGCGCGCTATCCTCGCCATCGGCCAGCGCCGTCGCGCGCCGTGCCATTTCGGCGCGCAGATGCTTCTCGGCCGCCGCCAGCAGCAGCCGGTGGTCGCTCGCGCGCGCCTTGGCATCGACCTTGAACTGGAATCCTTTGAGCGTGCCGATCGCCTCGCCGTCGACCGCGACGGTGCCGTCGGCGCCGACCGCGACCGGCAGCGCGGCGTTCCGCTGCCCCGCGTCGCGGATCAGCAGCGCCAGCCGCCGGTCGACGAAACGCTGCGCCAGCGCCGCGTGCAGCGCATCGGACAGCCGCGCTTCCAGCGCCTGCGTCTGCGTGGTCCAGCCCGCGGCATCGGCGATCCAGTCGCCGCGCTGCGCGATGAAGCAGAGCGTGCGCACCGCCGCGATCCGGCTTGCGAGCTGGTCGATGTCGCCGTCGGTGCTGTCGAGCCGCGCCAGCTTCTTGGCGAACCAGTCGGGGTCGATCATCCCGTCGCCGTTCGTCCGCCACTGCCATAATTTGAACACGGTGCGGCTGTGATGCTCGGCGCCCAATTGCTCGAAATCGGGCAGCCCGCACGCATCCCACAATCGCGCCACCGCGTCGAAATCGCCGCCGCGCGCTCGCACTTCCATGTCGCCCGCCAGATGCTTGAGCACCGCGAGGTCGACCGCCTCGGGCGCCGCGCGCAGCCGCACATGCGCGGGCAACTGGCCGAGGTCGGACAGCAGTTGGTCGAGCGAGCCATAGCGGGGCAGGGGATTGCGCCAGTAAACGCTCTGCATCGGCGGGAAATGATGCCCCTCGATCGCGTGGATTTCCTCAGGCGTAAAGCCGCCCTGCGGCAGGCCGACGGTGCCGAAGGTCCCGTCCTGCTGGTGCCGCCCGGCGCGCCCGGCGATTTGCGCCATTTCCGCCACGGTCAGCCGCCGCAGCCGCCGCCCGTCGAATTTCTGGAGGCTGGCGAAGGCGACGTGCTGGACGTCGAGGTTCAGCCCCATGCCGATCGCGTCGGTGGCGACCAGATAATCGACCTCGCCCGACTGGAACATCTCGACCTGCGCGTTGCGGGTGCGCGGGGACAGCGCCCCCATCACCACCGCGGCGCCGCCGGCGAAGCGGCGCAGCATCTCGGCGATCGCATAGACCTCCTCGGCGGAGAAGGCGACGACCGCCGATCTCTTGGGCAGCCGCGACAGCTTGCACGTGCCGGCATAGCTCAAGGTCGAAAAGCGCGGCCGGGTGACGATCTCGGCCTCGGGCACCAGGTCGCGCACCAGCCCGGTGATGCTCGCCGACCCCAGGATCATCGTCTCCTCGCGGCCGCGCGCGCGCAGCATGCGGTCGGTGAAGACATGGCCGCGCTCGGGATCGGCGCCCAGTTGCGCCTCGTCGATGCCGACAAAGGCGACGTCGCGTTCGATGGGCAGCGCCTCCATCGTGCCGAGCAGGTAGCGCGCGTCGGGCGGCATGATCCGCTCCTCGCCGGTGACCAGCGCGACCTGCTTCTCGCCCTTGATCGCGACCACCCGGTCGTAAACCTCGCGCGCCAGCAGGCGGAGCGGAAAGCCGATCATGCCGCTCGAATGGGCGGTCAGGCGCTCGACCGCCAAATGGGTTTTGCCGGTGTTGGTGGGGCCAAGGACGGCCTTGACCGGGCTGGAAGAGGGAGACGGCATTTTCTTGGCTCCCAAGCTGGCATGGTGCGCGCTGCGGTGCAACAGCGGATCGACGGATGGCGGGGCCTGCCCGCGTTTTTCTTTCGCTCTCACGCCATGTCCCGCCTCCGCCACGGCTCGCCGCAACCGCTTTCGCGGCTCCCGCCATTAAATTGACTTTAACGACCTTTCTTTACAGACGGAGGAACGGAAACATATTCGGCGGCGCCCTCGCGGGAGGCGGGAGCGGCGATCCGAGTGGGGGTTGCATTTTGTTCCAGCGTCACGAACCCATTGCGGGCATGACCGGCAACGCCGCCGCGCTGTCGATGACGCAGGCGATTTCCTTCGGCCGCAACGGCCTCGCCGATCCGCTCCCCGAACTCAAATGGTATGAAGGCTGGCGCGACCGGCTCGCGCATCTCGACCTCGCGCCCGACCTCGGCGACGACATCGGCTCGCGCACCTGGTGGCGCGGCCTCGCGACGCTGACCCTGCTCTGCACCAGCGCCGTGCTCACCTTTCCCGGCATCCAGCCGGTCCGCGCCGGCGGCACCGCCGCGCTCGACGCCGCCGATTTCAACGAGGCGCGCGCGCAGATGATCGTGCCGCTCGCGCTCGGCGGCGACACCGGGCGCCATATGGCGGCGACCGACGCGGTGCGCCCGCTCACCCAGACCCCCGAACGCCCGCAGATCGAACTCACCGCCACTTTGGGCAGCGGCGACAGCTTCGCGCGCCTGCTCGAACGCTCAGGCGTCGGCAGCGCCGATGCCGCGTCGCTCGCGCGCCAGGTGTCGAGCGCGGTGCCGCTCGCCGATATCGCGCCGGGCACGCGCATCGACCTGATCCTCGGCCGCCGCGCCGCGCGCACCATGCCGCGCCCCGTCGACGCGCTGGCGATGCGCGCGCGCTTCGATCTGCGCATCGAGATGGAGCGGATGAATGGCCAGTTGGTCATGCGCCGCATCCCGATCGCGGTCGACGCGACCCCGCTGCGCATTCGCGGCCGGGTCGGCGACAGCCTCTATCGCTCGGCGCGCGCCGCCGGCGCCCCGCCCGAGGCGATCCAGTCCTATCTGCGCGTCATCGGCAAGCAGATTTCGGTCGCGGGCGATGTCCGCGCCGGCGACGAATATGACATCATCGTCGATTATCGCCGCGCCGAAACCGGCGAGACCGAGGTCGGAAAATTGCTCTATGCGGGCCTGATTCGCGGCGGCAAGCAGAAGCTCTCGATGATCGAATGGACCGTCGACGGCCGCCTGCAATGGTTCGAGGCGTCGGGCGCGGGCGAGACGCGCGGCGGCATGGTCCGCCCGTCGAACGGCCGCCAGACCTCGGGCTTCGGCATGCGCCGCCACCCGATCCTCGGCTACAAGCGCATGCACAGCGGGACCGATTACGGCGGCGGTTACGGCGCCCCCATCTATGCGGTGACCGACGGCACCGTCAGCATCGCCGGGCGCCACGGGGGCTATGGCAATTTCGTCAAGCTGACCCATGGCGGCGGAATGGGCACCGGCTATGGGCATATGAGCCGCATCGCGGTGCGTCCGGGCCAGCGCGTCAGCGCCGGCCAGATCATCGGTTATATCGGCTCGACCGGCCTGTCGACCGGCCCGCACCTCCATTTCGAGGTCTATCGCAACGGCGTCGCGGTGAACCCGGCGTCGGTCAGCTTCGTCACCCGCGCCCGGCTCGAGGGCAAGGCGCTCGCCGACTTCCGCGCCCGCATCCGCCAGTTCACGTCGGTCGTCCCCGGCGCCGCGCTGACCCCGGTGGCCGCGAAACAGGCCGCGGGACCCAAGCTCGGCAGCCTCGCCGACGTCACCTCGAAACGCGTCGGCGGCGGGATCTGACCGTCGCGGCGGAGCTCCGCGACCCTCAATTCCGTTCGCATCGAGCGAGGTCGAGACACCCTTCAGCCTGTCGCCCAGCCCAAGGGGCATCTCGACTTCGCTCGATGCGAACGGGGATAATGGCAGCGACGTCGTCCATCCAATATCCATTTGCCCCGCGCCCCCGCGCCGCTATGCACGCGCCATGACTCACGCCGCCTTTCCCGAGCTGCGCCTGCGCCGCACCCGCCGCACCGCGTGGAGCCGCGCCATGGTGCGCGAAAATCACCTCACCCCGGCCAATCTCATCTGGCCGCTGTTCGTCTGCGCGGGCGAGGGCGCCGACGAGCCGATCGCCAGCCTGCCCGGCGTGTCGCGCTGGTCGGTCGACCTTATCGTCGAACGCGCAAAGGAAGCGATCGATGCCGGCATCCCCTGCCTCGCGCTCTTTCCCTATACACAGGCCGACCGGCGCAGCGACGACGGCGCCGAGGCGCTCAATCCCGACAATCTGATGTGCCGCGCCGTCCGCGCGATCAAGGCGGCGCATGGCGATGCGATCGGCGTCCTCACCGACGTCGCGCTCGACCCCTATACCAGCCACGGCCAGGACGGGCTGATCGACGCCAGCGGCCATGTGCTCAACGACGAGACGGTCGATGTTCTGGTCGGCCAGGCGCTCAATCAGGCGCGCGCCGGTGCCGACATCATCGCGCCCAGCGACATGATGGACGGCCGCATCGGCGCCATCCGCGCCGCGCTCGAGGGCGATGGTTTCGGCCATGTCCAGATCATGAGCTATGCCGCCAAATATGCCTCGGCCTTCTACGGCCCCTTCCGCGACGCGGTCGGCAGCCGCGGGCTGCTCAAGGGCGACAAGAAATCCTATCAGATGGACCCCGCCAACGCCGAAGAGGCGCTGCGCGAGGTCGCGCAGGACCTTGCCGAGGGCGCCGACAGCGTGATGGTAAAGCCGGGCCTTCCTTATCTGGACGTCGTGGCCCGCGTGAAGGCGGCGTTCGAGGTTCCCGTCTTCGCGTACCAGGTGTCGGGCGAATATGCGATGATCGAGGCCGCGGCGGCGGCGGGCGCGGGCGACCGCGACGCGCTCGTCCTCGAAACCCTGCTCGCCTTCCGCCGCGCCGGCGCCTCGGGCATCCTCACCTATCATGCGCTCCACGCGGCGAGGCTGCTCAATGGCTGACGCACCTGCGGGGGATCGCCGCGCCGCCACCGCGCGCCGCAGCTTGTTCGTCGCGACCATCCTGGTCGGCAGCTTCCTGCTCTTCCTCGTCCAGCCGATGGTCGCGCGCATGGTGCTGCCCAAATTGGGCGGTGCGCCCGCGGTGTGGAACAGCGCGATGCTCGTCTATCAGGCGCTGCTGCTCGGCGGCTATGCCTATGCGCATTGGCTCGGCCGCTTCGCGGTGCGGCGCCAGGCGGTCATCCATCTCGTCCTGCTCGTCGCCGCGGCGCTGTGGCTGCCGATCGGCATCGCCAACATCGGCAGCGCCGCGCCGGGGCAGGAGGCGCTCTGGGTGCCCTTGCTGCTCACCGCCTCGATCGGACCGGTCTTTTTCGTCGTCGCGGCGCAGGCGCCGTTGATGCAGCGCTGGTTCGCCGCCCATCGCGGCGCGGGCGATCCCTATTATCTCTACGCCGCCTCGAACCTCGGCAGCTTCGCCGGGTTGATCTCCTATCCCGCGCTGGTCGAACCCAGCCTGCCGCTCGCGGCGCAAAGCTGGGGCTGGACTGCGGGCTATGCGCTGCTCGTCGCACTCGTCGCCGCGACCGCCGCGGCGCGCTGGCACAGCGGCGCCGCGATGCGCGCGACCGACCTGCCCGACGACGAACCGCGCCCGACCCTGCGGCGCCAGCTTCACTGGCTGCTGATCGCGGCGGTGCCGTCGGGGCTGATGCTGTCGACGACGACGCATCTCACCACCGACATCGTCGCCATGCCTTTGCTCTGGGTGCTACCGCTCGGCCTCTATCTCTTGAGCTTCGTGATCGCTTTCTCGACCGCCGACCGGCTGGTCCAGCTCTTCGCCTTCATCGCGCCGCCGGTGCTGCTCGCGGCGGGCGGACTCGCCTTGCTCAGCAATGGCGGCGGCACGATGATTATCGCGATCACCGGGCTCGCGATGCTGTTCGTCGTCTCGGTCGCGCTGCACGGCTATCTTTATCATCTGCGCCCGGCGCCGCGACACCTGACGCTATTTTACCTCATCATGTCGGCGGGCGGCGTGCTTGGCGGGCTGTTCGCGGCGCTCATCGCCCCGCTCGTCTTCGACTGGGTCTATGAACATCCCCTGCTGGTGCTCGCCGCCGCGGCGCTGTTGCCGCTGCCCGCGCTGCTGCCGTGGGACAAATGGCTTCGCCTGTCGCCGCGCCTCGCACGGATCATCGCCGCGCTGCTCGTCGGCGTCGCCTTTTACGCCGCCGCGGCGATGGCCGCCGAATGGACCGGCACGCTCGAAGGCACCGTCGGCATCTGGGCGCTCGTCATCCTCGTCGTCGGGCTGCTCGTGATCGGCTGGCGCTGGGCCTATGTCGCGACGCTCGCGGCGCTGATGCTCGGCGTCGGCGGCTGGAACACCATCCAGGACAGCTTTACCGGCAACCGGGTGCGCAGCTATTTCGGCGTCTATACCGTCACCGACGACGGTTTCCGCCAGGAACGGCGCCTCGCCCACGGCACCACGCTGCACGGGCTGCAACGCACCGACGCCGCGCGGCGCGACGAGCCGACCACTTACTATGGCCATCAGTCCGGCGTCGGCCTGACGCTCGACAGGGCCAGCGAACTCGCCGGGCCCAACGCCGCGATCGGCATCGTCGGCCTCGGTGCCGGCACGCTCGCCTGCTACCGCAAGCCCGGGCAGGACTGGACGATCTTCGAGATCGACCCGGTGATGGTCGACATCGCGCGCGACCCGTCGAAATTCACCTTCCTCGCCGATTGCGCCGGCGACACCCCGATCGTCCTCGGCGATGCGCGACTCCAGATCGCCAAGCAGCCGGCGGGGCGCTTCGACATCCTCGTCATCGACGCTTTCTCGTCGGACGCGATCCCGCTCCACCTGCTGACCGCCGAAGCGATCGGCGTCTACCGGCGCGCGCTGAAACCCGACGGGATATTGCTCGTCCATATCTCGAACCGCTTTTTCGACCTCGAACCGGTGCTCGCGGCCGAGGCGAAGGCGCGCGGCTGGACCGCCGCGATCCGCATCGATCCCGCGGCGGCGGCGCCCGATACACTCACCTCGCTCACCGGGTCGAGCTGGGTCGCGCTGACCGCGACGCCGCAGCGCATGACGCGGTTGACCGGGGGCATCCTTCCGCGCGAAAAGGCCTATGAGAATGGCGTCTGGGTGCCGCTCGAGAGCCGCCCGGGTTTTGCGCGCTGGACCGACGATTATGCCTCGACGCTGCCGGTCCTGATCTGGAAACATATTATCGGAGGTCGCGACGAATGACCCACCCTGACGTGAGCATCATCAGCGTGAACGGCAAGACGCCGCGGATCGACCCCAGCGCCTTCATCGCGCCCGGCTGCCGGATCATCGGCGACGTGACGATCGGCCCCGACGTCAGCATCTGGTATAATTGCGTGCTGCGCGCCGACGTCAGCCATATCGTGGTGGGCGCGCGCTCGAACATCCAGGACGGCAGCGTCGTCCATTGCGACGGCCCGATGCCGCACCGCCCCGAAGGCTATCCGACGATCATCGGTAAGGATGTGCTGATCGGCCATCTCGCGATGGTCCACGGCTGCACGCTCGCCGACCGGGCGTTCGTCGGCCTCAAGGCGGTGGTGATGAACGGCTGCCATATCGGCAGCGACGCGATGCTCGCCGCGGGCGCCTTGCTCACCGAGAACAAGGAAATCCCCAGCCGCGAGCTGTGGGCGGGGTCGCCCGCGCGCCGCGTGCGCGAGATCGGCGACGAACAGGCCGCCGGCATGCAGGTCGGCGTCGCGCATTATGTGATGAACGGCCGCATGCACAAGGCGGCGATCGAGGGCTGATTTCTCCCCTCCCGCTTGCGGGAGGGGAGAGCGGGCCTCAGCTGAAATTCACCATCGCATAAAGCATCGGGATCGACAGCAGGGTGTTGGTCCGCGAAAAGATCATCGCGGTCTTCGCCGACTTGGCCTTGGTCGCATCGTCGGCTTCGACGATGCCCAGCGCCTTCTTCTGGTTCGGCCAGATCACGAACCACACGTTGAACGCCATGATCAGGCCCAGCCACATGCCGACGCCGATCAGCTTGTACGGGTCCTGCAGGCCCAGCGCGGGGATCGCATATTTGGCGTGGAACGCGATGGCGAGGCCCAGCAGCACGGTGATCGCCGCCGCCCAGCGGAACCAGAACAAGGCCGCGGGCGCGATATGCTTCGACACGCCGGGCTTCAGCTCGGCCGGAATCTTGGGCATCGTCGGGATCTGGACGAAGTTGAAATAATAGAGCAGCCCGATCCACAGCACCCCGAAGAAGGTGTGCAGCCAGCGCATGATCGCATTGCCCGCGGCGATGCCGTCCTCGAAATTCTGGCCGTTGAGGCCGAGCATCAGGATGATCGCGAGCACCAGCCCCGCGCCCAGCACGGCGTGCAGATTACCGAAAAACTTGTCCATTTGCAGTTCCCCCTCGTTTGATGGGGCGCGGCGCGACCCGGTGCCCGGGGCACGCTATGCCAGCGACGGGGGCCGGGTTCAACTTTTGTCGGCGGCGGGTTCCTCGGGCATCGCGAGTCCGTGCTTCAGCATCACCGGGAGCTGGGTCAGCGTGAACAGGAAGGACAGGGCGGTGATGCCCCAGACCTTGACCGTCAGCCAGGTGTCGAAACTGAACTGGCCGCGCTGAATCAGCACATACATGATATGGTTGGCGATGCCGAGCGCGGCGAAATACAGCCCCCAGTTGCGCGACAGCAGCATCCAGCCCTTATCGGTGATCCCCTCCAGCGCCGACTGGAGCAGATATTTGAGCATCGGCTTGCCCGCGAAATAGCCGCCGAGCAGCAGTATCGCAAAGGCGGCGTAGATGATCGTCGGCTTCAGCACGATGAAGCTCTCGTCGTGGAAATAGACGGTCAGCGCGCCGAAACCGATGACGAGGATGCTCGACAGCCACAGCATCGGCGAAATCTTGCCGAGCTTCCACTTCGACACGATCATCGCGGCGACGATCGCGACCATGAAGGCGACGGTGCCCTTGATCGCGGCGGTCGTCGCGGCAAAGGCGCCCTCGCCGCCAGAGGTCAGCTTGAAGACGGCAAAGAAAACCAGCAGCGGCCCGAAATCGATCGCGAAATTCAGCCAGCCATGCTTGGCGGGCGGCGGCGCGGGGACCGCCTCGGGGCCGGTCGGTAACTGGTCGAGCGTGTCGCTCATCTTATATTTCCTGCAATGATGTCCGCGATCTCGTCGGCATCGAACGGGCGAAGGTCGTCGATGGTTTCACCGATGCCGATCGCGTGGATGGGCAGCCCGTGGCGCTCGGCCGCCGCGACGAGCACGCCGCCGCGCGCGGTGCCGTCGAGCTTGGTCATGACGAGTCCGGTGACCCCTGCGACCTCGCGGAACACGTCGATCTGCGACAGCGCATTCTGCCCCGTCGTCGCGTCGAGAACCAGCACGACGTCGTGCGGCGCGGCGGGGTTCAGCCGGCCCAGCACGCGCTTGATCTTCTCGAGCTCGTCCATCAGCTCGCGTTTGTTCTGGAGGCGCCCGGCGGTGTCGACGATCAGCACGTCGATGCCCGTCGCGGTCGCCTGCTTCACCGCGTCGAAGACGATGCCCGCCGCGTCGCCGCCTTCGGGTCCCGCCATGATCGGCACGCCCAGCCGCTCGGCCCACACCTTCAGCTGGCCGATCGCGGCGGCGCGAAACGTGTCGCCCGCGACCAGCATCACGCCATAATCCTGTTCCTGGAACAGATGCGCCAGCTTGGCGATGGTCGTGGTCTTGCCCGACCCGTTGACCCCGATCACCAGGATCACCTGCGGGCGCGGGAAGGCGTCGATTTCCAGCGGTTCGGCGACCGGGCGCAGCACCGCGGCGATTTCCTCGGCAACGATCCGGCGCAGCGCCTCGGTCCCGCTGGCCACCGCGTCGCGGCGCGCGGCGAGCCGCTCGCGGATGCGCGCCGCCATCGCGGGCCCCAGGTCGGCGGTGATCAGCGCCTCCTCGATGCGGTCGAGGTCGTCCTCGTCGAGCCGCGCCTTGCCGGTCAGCCCCGACAGATTTTCGCCCAGCCGCTCCGACGTGCGCTTCAGCCCGCCGAACAGCCGCTCGCTCCAGCTCGCGCCGCTCATGCTGCAATCTCCGCGGCAAGCCGCTCGCCGTCGCGCGCGCCGATCCGCACCGCCACGATGCTCCCGGGCGCTACGGGCCTATCCAGCATCAGCCCCGCGAAATTCTCGCCATGCCCGGTCAACCCGTCGCGTTCGACCAGCATGTTCGTCCTTTTGCCCACTTGTTCGTCCATCCAAAGGTGCCGCCGCCGCGCATTGGCTTCGCGCAGCGTCGCGGCGCGTGTCCGAGCGACCGTGCGCCCGACCTGCGGCATCCGCGCCGCGGGCGTCCCGGCGCGCGCGCTGTACGGAAAGATATGGCCGAAGACGATGTCGCAATCGTCGATCAGCGCCAGGCTGTTCGCGAACATCGCGTCGTCCTCGGTCGGAAAGCCCGCGATCAGGTCGGCGCCGATCGCGATTTCCGCGCGCGCTGCCTTCAATCGCGCGACGAGGTCGACGACCTCGGCGCGCCGATGCCGCCGCTTCATCCGCGTCAGCACCATATCGTCGCCGGCCTGCAGCGACAGATGCACATGCGGCATCACGCGCGCCTCGCCGGTCAGCAGCGCGAACAGGCCATCGTCGATCCGGTTGGGGTCGAGCGACGACAGCCGCAGACGCTCGATGGGCAGCGCCAGCAAAGCCTCGACCAGCGCCGCCAGCGTTGTCCCGCTGTCGTCGCCATAACTCGCCAGATCGACCCCGGTCAGCACGATCTCGCGCTGCCCGCGCTCCAAGGCGACGCGCGCGGAGTCCAGCGCCGCATCGACCGTCGCCGACCGCGCGGTCCCGCGCGCGATCACCGTCGCGCAAAAGGTGCAGCTGTGCGAACAACCCGTCTGCACACCAAGGAACGCCCGCGCATGCTCGGCACCCGACAGGGCAGGGGAATAAATGTCGCTGCGCACCGCCGGCGCCCCGGTGCCATAGCTCGCGGCCAGCCCCTTCACATCATTGCCGACCACCCGCGCGCCCATCGCCGCAAAGGCCTCGCGTTCCAGTTCCGCCGCGCAGCCGGTCACCACGACTGCGGCCCCCGGCCGTTCGCGCAGTGCGCGCCTTACCGCCTGCCGCGCCTGCCGCACCGCTTCGTCGGTCACCGCGCAGCTGTTGAAGACGATCGCGTCCTTCGCGCCCGCCGCCGTCGCCGCGGCGCGGACCGCCTCGCCCTCGGCGATGTTCAGCCGGCACCCGAAATTGACGACGTCAAGCCCGCCGTCCAAAACTTGCACGCTCATCCGAACTGCGCCCAGTCGGTCTCGCCCTCATACACCCGCGTCGCGGCGCCGCTCATGACGATCGGCTCGCCGGGCGCCCAGCGGATGATCAGGTCGCCGCCGGGCAGCGACACCGTCACCGGCGATTTGACCTTGCCGGCGCGGATCGCCGCGACCGCGGTGGCACAAGCACCCGTGCCGCACGCCTGCGTCAGCCCGACGCCGCGCTCCCACACCCGCAATTGCAGGCAGTCGGGCCCGTCGAGGCTCGCGACATTGACGTTGACGCGCTCGGGGAACAGCGGGTCGGTTTCGATCCGCGGCCCCAATTCGTCGAGCGCCACCGCATCGGCCTCGGGCACGAAAAAGACGATATGCGGATTGCCGACATTGACCGCCGCGCCATGTTCCAGCTCGTCCCACGCGACGGGCATGTCGCGCGTGTCCATCGGCATCGCCAGCGGGATATGCTCCCAGTCGAACACCGGCTCGCCCAGCACCACCTCGGCGCCGCCATCGGCGGGGGTCACGCGCAGCATGCCGCCCAAGGTCTCGATCACCGACGGTTGGCCCAGCAGGGTCGCGACGCAGCGCGTCGCATTGCCGCACGCCTCGACCTCGCCGCCGTCGGCGTTGAAGATGCGCATCCTGACATCGGCGTGGACCGAGGGTTCGAGCAGGATCAGCTGGTCGCAGCCGATGCCGTGCCGCCGGTCGGCGATCGCATGCGCGCGCGCCGGGGTCATCGCGACCGGCGCCGCGCGCGCGTCGATCACGACGAAGTCGTTGCCCAGCCCATGCATCTTGGTGAAGCGATCCGCCATATCCCGCGCATGTAAGGGCAGGGGCGGGGGAAGTCTAGCGAGGCGGGACCAAGCGCGACCGAGCTGTTCTGATTCTCCCCTTCCTGGAAGGGAGGGGAGATATTATGCTGACTTCCGCCGCTCGTGCTCGTCCGCCGCGCCCTCGCCGGGCAGCATCGGCGAACGCAGCAGCCCGCGGTCGGCGAGCAGTTTCGCGGTCGCCGTCGCCGACACCGGCTTGCCATAATGCCAGCCCTGCGCCTTGGCGCAGCCGAGCCGCGTCAGTTCGATCGCGGTCGCCTCGTCCTCGACCCCCTCGGCGGTAATCGGCATGGCCAGGCTCTCGCCCAGCCGCACGATCGCGACGACGATCGCCTGCGCATCGGGGCTGCCCTGCATCGCGGCGATGAAGCTGCGGTCGATCTTGATCCGGTCGAAGGGCAAGGCGCGGAGGTGTGACAGCGAGGAATAGCCGGTCCCGAAATCGTCGAGGCTCAGCGACACGCCCTGATTCTTCAAACTGGTGACAATCGAGCGCACCAGCGGCAGATTCTCGAACAACGAGCTTTCGGTGATCTCGACCTCGAGCTGGCTCGCCGGGAAACCCGTTTCGACCAGCAATTTGGTCAGCTTCTGGCTGAACCACGGGTCCTTCAACTGTTGCGGCGAGATATTGACCGCCAGCGTGATCGACGGGTCCCAGCCCTTGGCGATTTCCATCGCATGGCGCACGACGCGCAGCGACAGTTCGCCGATCAGGCCGCTGTCCTCGGCGACCGGGATGAAACGGTCGGGCTCGATCATGCCATGCTCGGGCGAATCCCAGCGCATCAGCATCTCGAAACCGACGAGGCGGCCGGTCGCGATGTCGACCTGCGGCTCGAAGAAGGGCACGAATTCGTCGCGCGGCATGCCGCTGCGAATGCCGGTCTCGATCTGGTTGCGGACCTGCACCGCCATTTCCATGCCGGCCTCGAACCAGCAAAAGCGGTTCCGCCCCTCGTCCTTGCAATGATACATGGCGATGTCGGCCTGGCGCACCAGCGTGTCCATCGTCACGTCGGCGGTCGAGGCGAGCGCCAGTCCGATCGAGGCGCCGATGCGGATCTGCTGCATGTCGTGCATCACCGGCTCTTCGAGCGTGGTGACCAGCTGCGCCGCCAGCGCTTCGATATGCGGCGTCCCCGACGGCTCGAACATCAGCATCGCGACGAATTCGTCGCCGCCCAGCCGCGCCATCAGCGCGCTCGGCGGCAACACGCTCGCGATACGCTCGGCGGCGACCTTCAGCAGGCGGTCGCCCGCAGCATGGCCATGGATGTCGTTGACGGTCTTGAAATGGTCGAGGTCGAGCAGGAACAGCGCGACATGGCGCTGCTCGGCGGCGGCTGCGGCGACCAGCGCCTGCCCGCGTTCGAGCATCGCGCGGCGATTCAGGAAATCGGTCAGCGGATCGGTATCGGCCAGGTAACGCGCGCGCTGCTCGGCCTCGGTGCGTTCGCGGATTTCGCGGTGCAGGTCGTTGTAGCGGCGCCAGCCGAACAGGATCAGCGCGATGTTGAGGATCAGGGTCGCGGCGAGCACCTGGTCGGTGCCGCCGCCGATGCCCGACAGCGCGCGGACGACCGATTGCATGACATTGCTGCCGGTGCCCACGAACAATATGATCGCAGCGACGACGATGCCGCCCGCGACGACGTCGCGCTTCGCGCTGTCGGCGCGATCGGGTGTTTTGGGCGGAGCGGCAGTCGCCATATTTCGCGTTTCCCCACAGTCAGCGGCTCTTTTGCGCCGCAAGCGGTGAAATTTGCGTTAAGTGTCGGGGGCAACTTCCCCTCCCTGCAATCGAAGAAAAGTCTATTGCAACTCGCCCACCGGCCTGTTTCGGGCGAAGCACGACATTGATTGCATCGTCATGCTGAAACAAGTTCAGCATGACGAGAATTGAAGGGGCAACGCTCCAACCATCGCAAGTCGATGCGGAAAGGTGTCTCACTTGCCTTTCCCCCGCCTTTCCCGTACAGGCGCCCCGTCCCACCGCATCTTGCGGCGGGGCATATCGACATCCGCGACGGAAAACCTGTCCACGGATACCGCTGGTTGGCGAGGTTTCGCTCACCGGCGTGTTTTGCGTTGCGGGCGTCGAAAGCAAGGATTTTGGCTGTGTTCGATAGTCTGAGCAACCGGCTTGGCGATGTTTTCGGGAAGCTGCGCGGCCGCGGAGCGCTGACCGAGGCCGACGTGCGCGCCGCGATGCGCGAAGTGCGAATCGCCTTGCTCGAGGCCGACGTCGCGCTGCCCGTCGTGCGCAGCTTCGTCGATCAGGTCACCGACCTGGCGATCGGCCAGAATGTCCTGCGCTCGGTCACCCCGGGGCAGCAGGTGGTCAAGATCGTCAGCGACGCGCTGACCGAGATGCTCGGCTCGGAAACCGCCGAGCTCGACCTTGCCGTCACCCCGCCCGCGGTCATCATGATGGTCGGCCTCCAGGGCTCGGGCAAGACGACCACCACCGCGAAGATCGCCAAGCGCCTCAAGGAAAAAGAGCGCAAGAAGGTGCTGATGGCGTCGCTCGACGTCAATCGCCCCGCCGCGCAGGAACAGCTCGCGGTGCTGGGCCAGCAGATCGACGTCGCGACGCTGCCGATCGTTGCGGGCCAGCAGCCCACCGAAATCGCGCAGCGCGCGCTGCAGGCCGCGAAGCTCCAGGGCTATGATGTCCTGATGCTCGACACGGCGGGCCGCCTCCATGTCGACCAGCAGCTGATGGACGAGATGCAGGCGGTGGCGCGCACGGCGAACCCCGCCGAAACGCTGCTCGTCGTCGACAGCCTGACCGGGCAGGACGCGGTGCAGGTCGCGCAGCGCTTCACCGACCAGGTGCCGCTGACCGGCGTCGTGCTCACCCGCATGGACGGTGACGCGCGGGGCGGTGCCGCGCTGTCGATGCGCGCGGTCACCGGCAAGCCGATCAAATTCGCGGGCACCGGCGAAAAGCTCGACGGGCTTGAACTTTTCCAGCCGTCGCGCATCGCCGGCCGCATCCTCGGCATGGGCGACGTCGTCAGCCTCGTCGAACGCGCCGCCGAAACGATCCAGGCCGAAGAGGCCGAGGCGATGGCGGCGAAGATGGCCAAGGGCCAGTTCGACCTCAACGACCTCAGGACCCAGCTGGGCCAGATGCGCCGCATGGGCGGTCTCGGCGCGCTCGCCGGGATGATTCCCGGGATGAAAAAGGCGCAGATCGCGGCGGCGCAGGCCGGTGCCGACGACAAGACCTTGCTCCACTTCGACGCCATCATGGGCTCGATGACGCCAAAGGAACGCGCCAAGCCCGAAATCCTGACTGCGAAGCGCAAGATCCGCATCGCCAACGGCTCGGGCACCAACGTCCAGATGGTCAACAAGGTGCTCAAGATGCACCAGGAAATGGCCACCGCGATGAAGAAGATCCGCAAGATGGGCGGCCTGAAGGGTCTCGGCGCGCTGTTCGGCAAGGGCGGCGGCATCCCGGGCATGGGCGGAATAGGCGGCGGCGGTGGCGGCCTCGGCGGCCTGCCCGGTCTCGGCGGCGGCGGCTCGATCCCGCCCGAGCTCGCGAATCTGATGAACAAGAAAAAGTGACTTCAACCGACAATCTGAATTTGAATTAGAAAGAAGGACTTACATATGGCTACCTCCATTCGCCTGTCGCGCGGCGGCTCGAAAAAGCGCCCCTATTACAAGATCGTCGTCGCCGATTCGCGCAGCCCGCGCGACGGCCGCTTCATCGAGCGCATCGGCAGCTACAACCCGCTGCTCGCCAAGGACAATCCCGAGCGCGTCAAGCTCGACGCCGAGCGCGCGAAGCATTGGCTGAGCGTCGGCGCCCAGCCGAGCGACCGCGTCGCCCGCTTCCTCGACGCCGCGGGCGTCCAGGAACGCGCCGCGCGCAACAACCCGACCAAGGCGGTTCCGGGCGAAAAGGCCAAGGAACGCGCCGAGGAAAAGGCGCAGAAGCTGGCTGACGCCGAGGAAGCCAAGGCCGCCGCGGCCGCCGCTCCGGCGCCCGAACCCGAAGCTGCTGAAGAAGCCGCTCCGGAAGTGGCCGCTGAAGAAGCGCCGGCCGCCGAAGAAGCCGCCGCTCCCGAGGCCGCTGAATCGCCCGCGGCCCCTGAGGCCGCTGAATCGGACGCAACGGGTTCGGTGAAGAGCGAAGCGACCGCCGAAGCGGTTGCCGAAGCCGTCGCCGACGAAACCCCCGCCGATGCGACCGCCGACGACGCGACCGCGATGGCCGAACAGGCTGCCGAAGGCGGCCCGGCCGAAGAAGCGCCGGCTGCTCCGGTTGCCGAAGAAGCTGCTGCCGAAGAAGCGCCTGCTGAAGAAGCCGGCGAAGAAGAAGCCAAGGCCTGAGCCTTGGCCGACGCAAACCGCCCCGTCACCCTCGCCGCCATCGCCGGCGCGCATGGGGTGCGGGGCGAGGTGCGGCTCAAACTGTTCGGTGAAGGCGCGGATTCGCTCCGCGCCTTTTCCGTTTTCGAGGCCAGCGGACGCACGCTGACGCTGAAATCGATCCGCCCCGCCAACCAGGGCGCGGTGGCGAGTTTCGCCGAGGTCACCGACCGCAGCGCCGCCGAGGCGCTGCGCGGCACCCTGCTCACCGTCCCGCGCTCGGCACTGCCGCCCTTGGGCGAGGGCGAATATTATCACCACGACCTGCTCGGCCTGCCGTGTCTATCCACCGACGGCACCGCGGTCGGCCGGGTCGTCGCGGTCGAGAATTTCGGCGCCGGCGACATCCTCGAGATCGAGAAGCCCGCCGAAGCCGGCAAGCAACCTGCGCGCTTCATGGTGCCGATGACCGCGCGCGCGGTGCCGGCGTGGAATGCCGACGGCGTGACGGTGGACGCGGCTTTCGTCGAATAGGCTATCGTCCGCTTGGGGATGGTTCCCAGACCGTCCCCCAACGCCCGATATCCGTCGCTGGCCAATCGCCGGGCGAACGGTGGATTGTCGGCCCGCTGGTCCGCTGTTAGCGTCGTGCCCGCTTGTCAGGGAGGGTCGTTATGCGGGTGAAATCGGGTCTGGTTTTTGCGGTCGCCCTTGGCACGGCCCTCCCCGCGCTCGCCCAGGACCCCGCCCCCAAGACTCTCGGCCAGCTCGCGCCCGAGATCGATGCGATGTTCGCGAAGTTTCAGGCCGACGCGCATATCCCCGGCCTCGTCTATGGCGTCGTCCAGGACGGCCGGCTCGCCTATGTGAAGGGCATCGGGGTGCAGGATCTGGAGAGCAGGCGCCCGGTCACCCCCGACACCCGCTTCCGCATCGCCTCGATGACCAAGGCCTTCACCGCGCTCGCGATCCTGAAGCTGCGCGACGACGGCAAGCTCCGCCTCGACGACCTCGCCGAGCTTTATATTCCCGAGATGAAAGGCTGGACCTATCCGACGAAGGACAGCCCGCGCATCCGCATCCGCGACCTGCTCCAGCATGTCGGTGGTTTCGTCACCGACGATCCCTGGGGCGACCGCCAGCAGGTGCTGCCGCAGGCCGACTTCACCAAAATGATCGCCGCCGGCGTACCGTTCAGCCGCGTCCCGCAGAGCAGCCACGAATATTCGAACTTCGGCTATGCGCTGCTCGGCCGTATCGTGACCAACGCCTCGGGCATGGCGTATACCGACTATGTCCAACGGACGATCCTGACCCCGCTCGGCATGACGCACAGCGGCTTCGACGTGACCAAGGCGCCCAAGGAGACTTATGCCCGCGGCTATCGCTGGGAAAACGACGCCTGGGTCGCCGAGCCCGAAATGGTCGACGGCGCGTTCAACAGCATGGGCGGGCTTCAGGTCAGCGCCGGCGATTATGCCAAATGGGTAGCCTTCCTGCTCGCGGCCTGGCCCGCGCGCGACGATCCCGACACCGGCCCGGTCAAACGATCGACGGTGCGCGAAATCGCACAGGGCTCGAATTTCACCTCCGTCGTCAATCGCATCGGCGCCAGCGGCGCCGACGCCTGCAAGCAGAGCCTCGCTTACGGCATGGGCTGGCGCGTCGCGCAGGATTGCGAACTCGGGCTGACGTTGGCGCATGGCGGCGGCTATCCCGGCTATGGCAGCCATGTGATGCTGATGCCCGAAACCGGCACCGCGGTCTTCGTGCTCGCCAACCGCACCTACGCCGGCCCCTCGGCCCCCGCCTGGGATACCGCGGTCGCGATGGACAAGGCGGGGCTGCTCCATTGGCGCGATATCCCGGTTTCGCCCGCGATCGCCGCCATGTTCGCCGCGACACGCGCGGCCTATGCGGCGGGGAACCTCGAACCGCTGGACGGCAAGCTGGCGATGAATTTCCTGCTCGACCGCTCGGCGGCGAATTGGGCGACCGAACTCGCGAAGCTCAAGGATCAGGTCGGCGCCTGTCCCACGGCCGAGCCGCTCGCCCCGACGGGCGCGATGGCGACCGCTTTCCGCCTCAACTGCGACAAGGGCAAACTCGACGGCATGCTGCTCCTCGCCCCGACGACCCCCATCACGATCCAGGCGCTGCGTCTCCGCGTCGTGCCCAACTAGGCCGCCGCGACGAACACCACCCGGTCGCGCCCGCTTTCCTTGGCGGCATAAAGATTGATGTCGGCCGATTTCATCGCCGCGCCGAAACTCGTCTCGCGTGCGATATGAACCAGGCCCATGCTCGCGGTCACCGGTCGCTGCAGCGACGGCACCATCTGCGCGATATAGGCGCCGACGCGCTGGCGCAGCCGTTCGGCCTCGCCCGCGACCGCATCGGCCTCGCAGCGGAACAGCAAAGCGAATTCCTCGCCGCCGATCCGCGCCGCCATCGCGTTGCCCGACCCCAGCGCCACCCCCGCGGCAAAGATCACCCGGTCGCCGACGTCATGGCCGTGGCGGTCGTTGATCGTCTTGAAATGGTCGAGGTCGACGATCGCGATCGCGACCGGCGGCTCGCCCTTGTAGCTTTCCTCGATCGCGCGGCGGTTGGGCAGGCCGGTCAGCGGGTCGGTGTGCGCGATGACGCGCATCGCCTCCGCCTGCGCCTGTGCCTCGGTTCGCTCGCGGCGCAGCCGGATCAGCCGGTCGAGGATACCGAGCGCGGTGAGCATCACCTCCAGCCCCAGCGCCGGGAACAGCAGGAAGAGGAAGGCGACGAACGGCGTGTTCAGCACGATGTCGTGGAACAGGCTGACGGCATAGACTCCGCCGATGCCGCTCCACGCCGCCGCCTGATAGCGCGCGGTGCGGCTGCCGCGGATCAGCGCGATCGCCACCACGGTCACGCCCAGCGTCAGCATCGACAGCAGCAGCAGGTTGCGCAGGGCGAAATACAGCGCCGGCGGATCGGCCATCACCGTCACCGGCGTCGTCAGCAGGATCAGGAACGGCGGCCATCCGAGCAGCGGATACAGCCGCTTCGGGATCGTCCCGGGCTCCAGATAGGCGCGCAGGAAGGGTCCCGACACCGCGACGCCCAGATCGAAAAAGACGGTGATCCACACCTGCCGCGCAAAACTGTCGGGGGACAGCGCCGCGCCCATCGCCAGCGGCGACAGCCCGATCGCCAGCGCGAAATAGGTAAAGGCGCGCACGCTCTGCCAGATCAGGAAACGTTCGCGCAGCAGCGCGTAAAAGGCGGCGTTATAGGCCAGCGAAAAGAGCAGCAGGCCCAGGAAAATGCCGGTCAGCACCCCGTCCCAGGTCATCACCGTCGCGTCGGCGAACGAGGATTGCGCGTGCGCGGGTACGGCGCTGCCAAGCAGCCCCGCGCTCACCGCCAACCCCCGCGCCCATCGCGCCATGTCGTTCCCCTGGTCCGAGTAGAGGAAAACCTAGGCGCCAAGCGGCTGATTTTTGGTTAACAGGACGGGGGTTTCGGGGTGCGGGATGGCGGTTTTGGGGTGGAGAGCGGACGGTGCCGATCCTCCCCCAAAGGGGGAGGGGGACCATCCGAAGGGTGGTGGAGGGGCACAGGAGGTTTGCGTGACCTTGGACCGGAGAGCCCTTCATTTCCGGCAACGTCACCCTAGCGCGCTACCTCACCGGCAAGGCAAACCGCCTGTACCCCTCCACCATCTTCGCTGGTCCCCCTCCCCGTTCCGGGGAGGACCGCTCTTGCCCGCAACCGCCCAAAACCGGTCGGTCGGTACCGGTCACCCCACCCCGATCCGTCCGCGCAGACTCGCATCGCGGCCGTCGCGCCGCCGCCGCAGCCGGGCGATCGCGCCCGCCAGCGCGGCCAGGCCGCGATCGACATCGGCGCTGAATCGCTCATGATTCTCGCTCCACGCCCGCATCCATCGTTCGTCCTGCATCGTCTGTCTCCTTCGTTTCGATGCATCCGAAATGCGCCTTCGCGCGCCGCGCCGCCAACAAACGCTTTGCGCCAGGGCATAAGTCGGGCTTATGATAGAGGGCATGTCGAAGCTGCCGCCCCTCGCCGCCATCCGCGCCTTTGAAGCCGCGGCAAGGCTGGAAAATTTCACCCGCGCGGCCGAGGAACTGGGGCTGACCCAGGCGGCGGTCAGCTATCAGATTCGCCAATTGGAAGATCGGCTCGGCCAGCCGCTGTTCGTGCGCGCCAAGGGCCGCGCGCGGCTCTCCGACACGGGGCAGAAACTGCTGCCCGCGATCAGCACCGCCTTCGCGTCGATGAGCGACGCCTTCGGCGCGCTCGCCAGCGACGATGCCGACATTTTGCGGATCGACGCCGCGACGACCTTCGGCGGCGCCTGGCTCAGCGCGCGCGTCGGGCGTTTCCAGCTGCGCTATCCCGACCTCGCGGTACGCCTGTCGATGTCGAACGAGCTGGTCGATTTCAACGCGACCGACGTCGATGTCGCGATCCGCTCGGGCGGCGGCCATTGGCCGGGGTTACGCGCCGACTTCCTCTTCCGCGGCCATATCACGCCGATCTGCGCGCCGGGCTTTCGCGACGCCCACGGGCTCGAACGGCCGGCGGATCTGCTGCGTGTCGAACGGCTGGCGCCGAACGATCCCTGGTGGGGCGGCTGGCTGGCGGAGGCAGGCATCGGCACCCCGCCGCCGCCGCGCCGCGGCGTGGTGCTCGACAGCCAGCTGCAGGAGGCGAGCGCGGTACAGAACGGCTTCGGCATCGCGCTGATGACGCCCTTGCTCTGGCGCAACGAACTCGACAGCGGCCGGCTGGTCCAGCCCTTCGACACCCTCTATCTGCCCGGCGGCGGCCATTTCATCGTTCACCGCGAGCGCCGCGTCGGGGTGCGCAAGATCGAACGCTTCCGCGAATGGCTGCACGAGGAAATGGCGAAGGACCGCACACCGGGCGACGACGCGCTATGGCAACCGCTGGATTGACTTCGATCTGCGATGTATATACATGATGTATATACGGGAGTGAGTCATGACGAAGCGCGACGAAGTGAACGAAGATCGGCACCGGTTCGCCCTGAATCGGGTGCTGGGTTCGGCCCCATGGCTGAAACCCTCCGACAAGACGCGGCACAAGGTCAAAGTCTTCAAATCGGGCAACTCGCTGGCGGTGCGAATTCCGGCGGGCACCCGATTGGTCGCGGGAACCGAAATGGAGCTCGTGGTCGAAGACGGGCAGTTTCTTTGTTACGAACCCGCCAACCAACCCAAGCGCAAATTCAATATCGCCAAGGTGGCGGGATCGGCGACCGGCTTGCATCCGATCGCGCCCGAAAACCGGCTGTTCGAGGATGGTGCGTTCGTGCCGGGCAGCGGCGACGGGGCCGATGACGCGTGAAATATCTGCTCGATAGCAATGCCATCATTGCACTTGTCATGAACCTCGACGCCCGTTTGGTGGCGCGGGCTGGCGAATGCGATGAAGGCGACCTGGTCACCTCCGCCATCGCTTATGCCGAGGTTGCGCATGGTTCGACGCGCGGCAAGGCGCCCGCGTTCGACCAGCTGCAAGCCTTCGTCGAAGAGGTCCGGGTGCTCGATTTCGATTACAAGGCAGCGCGGGCCTATGCGGCGTTGCCGTTCAGGCGGGGAAGCTACGACCGTCTCATCGCCGCCCACGCGCTGTCGCAGGGCTTGGCGCTCGTCACCGCCAACGAAGCCGACTTCGCCGACGTGCCGGGATTGATGGTCGAGAATTGGACGCTGCCATGAGTTTCACCGCCGCCCCCCTGACCCTCTATCCCGATATGTTTCCCGGTCCGCTGGGGCACAGCATGGCGGGGCGTGCCCTGGAAGCCGGGGTCTGGTCCTGCGCGCCCATCCAGATCCGCGATTTCGCGACCGACAGGCACCGCACCGTCGACGATACCCCCGCGGGCGGCGGCGCGGGCATGGTGCTGAAGGCCGACATATTGGCCGCCGCGCTCGACCATGCGGTCGCGGCGAACCCCGATCTTCCGATCCTCGCCATGACCCCGCGCGGGGCGCCGATCACCCAGGCGCGCGTGCGCACTCTGGCGGCAGGGCCGGGGGCGATCATCCTCTGCGGCCGCTTCGAGGGTTTCGACGAGCGGATTTTCGACGCGCGCCCGATCGAGCAGGTCTCGATGGGCGACATCATCCTGTCGGGGGGCGAGATGGGGGCGCTGATGCTCCTCGACGCTTGCATTCGGCTGATTCCCGGCGTAATGGGCGCGACTTCAAGCGGGGACGACGAATCGTTCGAGAACGGTTTGCTCGAATATCCGCACTATACCCGACCTGTGACATGGGAAGGGCGCACGATCCCCGAAGTGCTGCGATCGGGGGATCATGCGAAGATCGCCGCCTGGCGGAAACAACAGGCGGAG
>JAEULK010000103.1 GCA_016793775.1 Sphingopyxis sp.
ACGTGCCGAAAATGGTGGTTTTCCGTGACCCGGAGCGCAGCGTACTTAAAGTATGTGAGCACCGGAAGCGCGGAAAGCCGCCATTTGCAGGCCGTCAGGGCTGAATGTCGATCGGCCCTAGCCCTGAAACGTCCTGGACCCCGGCCTTCGCCGGGGAACAATATGGTTGCTACGCAAGGCATACCATGCTCGTCCTGATCGGCATCCTCATCATCATCGCGGGCTTCCTGCTCCGCTTCAATCCTTTGCTCGTCATCATGGCCTCGGCGCTCGCGACCGGCCTCGCCGCCGGGCTCGACATGCATGCGATCGTCGCCGCCTTCGGCAAGGCGTTCAACGACACGCGCTACGTCACGATCATCTGGATCGTCCTCCCCGTCATCGGCCTGCTCGAAGCCTATGGCCTGCAACAGCACGCCCGCAACATCATCGGCCGCATGCGCGGCGCCACGCTCGGCCGGCTGCTCACCGGCTATCTGTTCCTGCGCCAGGCCTTTGCCGCCGTCGGCCTGACCTCGGTCGCGGGCCATGCCCAGACCGTGCGCCCGCTCGTCGCCCCGATGGCCGAGGCCGCCGCCGAGGCGCAACACCCGGCGCTCACCGACGACGAGCGCGAAGAGGTCAAGGCCTATGCCGCCGCCACCGACAATGTCGGCGTGTTCTTCGGCGAGGATATCTTTCTCGCCTTCGGCTCGATCCTGCTGATGCGCGGCATCCTCGAAGGCTATGGCTATGACATCGAGCCGCTCCACCTCTCGCTCTGGGCGATCCCGACCGCGATCGCCGCCTTCCTGATCCACGGCTTCCGTCTGCGCCTCCTCGACAAGAGGATCCGCACGGTCGGGGAACCCGGCGCATGATCGGCCTCGGCCATGTCTATCTGCTCGCGGGCATCGTCTTCGCGCTCTTCGCGCTGCTCGGCCTTTACGACCGGGGCAATCCCAAGCGCTTCGGCAATACCGCCTTCTGGGGGCTGGTCGCGACATCGATGATCCTGGGCGATTATCTCGGCGATTTCGGCAACGGCCTGCTCGTCCTCGCGCTCGTCGCCATTGCCGGCACCGGCCAGATCGGCCGCGCGCCCGGCGGCGAGGTTGCCGCCGAAGTACAGGTCGAACGCGCCGCCAAATATGGCAATTTCCTCCTCCTCGTCGCGCTCATCATCCCCGCCGTCGCGCTGATCGGCACCTTGCTCTTCAAGGAAATCCCCGGCCTCGCCGACCCCAAGCAGGCGACGCTCATCTCGCTGGCCTTCGGCGTGCTGATCGCGCTCGCGGTCGGCATGGCACGCCTGAAACCACCCGCGCTGCTCCCACTCCAGCAAGGCCGCCGCCTGCTCGATTCGGTCGGCTGGGCGGCGATCCTGCCGCAGATGCTCGCCAGCCTCGGCGCGGTATTCGCGCTCGCCGGGGTCGGCGATGTCGTCGGCGGCCTGATCGGCACCGCGATCCCGCAGAACAGCCTGGTCGGCGCCGTGCTCGCCTTCGGGCTCGGCATGGCGCTGTTCACGATGGTGATGGGCAATGCCTTCGCCGCCTTCCCGGTGATGCTCGCCGCGGTCGGTATGCCGCTGCTGATTAAACAGCATGGCGGCGACCCTGCGGTGGTCGCGGCGATCGGCATGCTCGCGGGTTTCTGCGGCACGCTGATGACCCCGATGGCCGCGAACTTCAACCTCGTCCCCGCCGCATTGCTCGAACTCAAAAACCCCTATGGCGTGATCAAGGCGCAGATCGGGACGGCGGTGCCGTTGCTGGCGGTGAACATCGTCTTCATCTACATCTTTGCCTTCAAACTATGACCCGGCTCACCCCCGATCACGCCGCGCGCTTCGCGACCGCCACGCTCGCGCACCTCGGCCGCGAATATCCGTACAAGATGGACCTCGTCCTCCTCGGTCCCGAGGACGCCAAACCGCCGCGCGCGCATCACCCGATCTTCCACGGCAGCTTCGACTGGCACAGCTGCGTCCACGGCTGGTGGCAGATATTGCGCCTCGCGCGCCGTTTCCCCGACCTCCGCATCAGCGCCGACATCCGCGCGCGCGCCGACGCCATGCTGGTGCCCGAAAAGGTCGCGGGCGAACTGGCCTTCCTCGATCGCCCCTATTCGGCCGCGTTCGAGCGCCCCTATGGCTGGGCCTGGCTGCTCGCGCTCCACGCCGAGGCCGCGCAGCACGACGCCCCCTGGGCAACCGCGCTCGAACCGCTCGCCCGCGCTTTCGCCGCGCGCTTCCACAGCTTCCTCCCCAAGCTCACCTATCCCCTGCGCGTCGGCACCCATTTCAACATCGCCTTCGCGCTGCTCCTCGCCCGCCACTGGGCCGAAGCGCGCGACACCGCGCTCGCCGCCCTGATCGACGCCCGCGCCCGCGACTGGTTCGCCGAAGACCGCGACTGCCAGGCGTGGGAGCCCGGCGGCGACGAATTCCTCTCCTCGGCGCTCAGCGAAGCGCATCTGATGGCGGCCGTCCTCGGCAGTGATTTCACCCGCTGGTTCGACGCCTTCCTCCCCCGCGCCGCCAGCGAACTGCCCGCAACCCTGTTCACCCCCGCGACCGTCTCCGACCGCAGCGACGGCAAGATCGCCCATCTCGACGGCCTGAACCTCAGCCGCGCGTGGAGCTGGCGCGCCATCGCCGCCGCCCTCGGCCCCGGCCACCCTGTCACGCCAGTGGCAACCACAGCCGCGCAGCATCACCTCCATGCCGCGCTCCCGCACGTTACCGGCGACTATATGGGCGAACATTGGCTCGCCAGCTTCGCGCTGCTCGCGCTCGACGGGCTTTAGACCGAATCACCCTCACCCTTCCGGCGCTTCGCGCCTCCCTCCCTCTCCCGGCGGGAGAGGGAAGGGGCCCGCCGGCAACGCCGGTGGGAAGGGTGAGGGCTGGTTAACTCTATTAGGCCTTCCCCGTCCCCAGCCACGCGCGCATGTCGCGCGCATCGGCGACCTCGGCGTCCAGCGCCACATCGCCGCGCCGGAACAGCCAGCGCCAGCCATGGTCGACCATCCGCACCGGATAGGCGGGCCACACGCGCCAGCTGTCGGCGGGCACCCCCGCATAATGCGCGACGATATGCCGCGGCGGGAAGGCCCGCCCCCAGGCAAAGGCCGCCTGGCCGCGCTTGCCCCCGGCCTCGGCGATCTGCGTCGCAAAGCCGCGCTCGGCCTTGGCGTCCATGTCCTGCAGCATCAGCGCCTCGGCCGCCGCGACCAGCCGCGCGGGCACCGGCTCCGCATCGGGCTCGCCCGCCACCCGCACCCCCTGATATTTCGCCGCCAGCGCGAACAGCAGCCGCGCCCCGCCGACCCGCCCCTGCGCCGCAGCATCGGCCCAGAAGCGCGGCCAGTCGATCGCCGCCGCGCCGGTCGCCGCCGCCAGATCGGCCAGCACCTGCGGCCCATTGTCGAACGGCTGGCGGCCATAAGCGGCGTGGACAACGAGGTGCAACAATGTGTCGGTCGGGTCGAGATAGGCGATATCGGCGGGCCCCACCGTCGCGCGCACCCGCCGCGCGAGGAGCGCATCGGTCGCCGCCGCGACGCCTGAACGGCCCTCGCCCTCGACCGGATTCGACAGCCGCCAATGCAGCTCGAACGCCACCTTCTGCGGCCCCCAGTGCAGCGGCGGCAGATGTTTGTGGTGCGCCAGCGCGAAGTCGATCGGGGTATGCGAAAATTTCCCCGGAACCGCCCCCGCCGCGCTCATCGCCGCATGCAGCCGCACCGCATCTTCCCCGCTCAGCAGCAGGTCGATGTCGCGCATCGGGCGCAGCGCCGCCTGCGGATAGGCCTGCCACGCCAGCCAGGCGCCCTTGAGCGCCGCATAGGCCAGTCCCTCGCGATCGGCCAGCGCACCGGCCGCGATCAGCGCCTGCTGCACCGCCAGCGCCCGCTCGGCCGACGCCCGCCACCCGCGCGCCCAGCGCGCCCTCAACGCCTCGGGCACCGGCCAGTCGCTGCCGCGCCCGCCCATCTGCTGGTGCAGCAACGGCGCCAGCCGATGCTGCTTGGCCATGGCGCCGATCGTCTCCCATTCGCCATCGGACAGCGCCGCCAGCACCGCGCGGTCGGCGCCGCGCGCGCTCGCCAGCATGTCGAGCAGCAAGGGCGCCAGCGCCGCGCGTCCCGTCATTCGGCGGCCTCCGCCTGCGGCACGATCCGCCCGTCCTCGATCCGCACCAGTTGGTCGGCAAGGTCGAGCATCGCCTGCCGGTGCCCGATGATGACCAAGGTCACCGCGCCGTGCAGCCCGGCGATCGCGCGCCGGATCGCCCCCTCGTTCGCGGGGTCGAGCGCGCTCGTCGGCTCGTCGAGCACCAACAGCTCGGGCGACAGCAGCAGCGCGCGCGCCAGCGCGATCCTCTGCCTTTCGCCCCCCGACACTTGCTGCCCGCGATCGCCGACCCGCGTGTCGAGTCCCTGCGGCAGCGCGAAGACGAACTCCGCCGACGCCTTCGCCAGCGCCGCGCGCAATTCGGCCTCATCGGCGCCCGGCGCCGCCCACAACAGATTGTCGCGGATGCTCCCGCCCAGCAGAAACGGCTGCTGCTGCACATAAGCGACCGAGCGCCGCCACAATTGCCGCGTCGCCCCGACGATCGGCACATCGTCGACGCGCATCGCGCCCGCGTCGGGCGACAGCAGCCCCATCAGCACATCGGCGAGGCTGCTCTTGCCCGCCCCCGACGGCCCGACGATCGCCGTCGTCGTCCGCGCCGGCAGGACCAGGTCGATGCCGTGCAGCGCCGCTCCCTCGCGCCCGGCATAGGTGAAGCCGACGCCGCTAAGCGTCACCGCGCGCGTCAGCGCCAACGGCATCGCATCGGCCGGCGCGGCTTCCTCCGCGACGCTTTCGGTCTCGCGCCGCAGCGCCTCGCTCTCCGCCATCGCCGCCGCCGAATGCAGCCAGCTGTGCCAGGCCTGCTGCGCGGTCCCCAGCATCGGCACCAGCCGCGCGAAGACGAGAAGGATCGGCAGCAGCGCCGCAAGCGGCAATCCGAGCACCGCCAGCCCGACATAGACCAGCCCCGCCAGCAGCGCCCCGCCGCCCAGCTGCAACGCCGTCCGGCCATGGCTCGCGCTCGCCGCAAACTCGACCTGCCGCGCCCTCAGCGCCCGCAGCACCGCGCCAAAGCGCGCGCGCTGCCGCGCCTCGCCGCCCAGCATCTTGGTGATCCGCACCCCGTCGAAGCCTTCGGCGACCTCGGCCTGCAACGCCTTGTTCGCGCCGCTCAGCGCGCGGCCGAGCTGCACCGCGTGGCGCCGGTGCCCGGCAAAACCGAACAGGATCAGCGCTCCGCCCAGCGTCGCGACCAGCGCCACCTGCCACGACAGCAGGACGGCCGCGACCAGATAGGCGGCGACCGTCGCCAGCGTCGCCGCCAGCGTCAGCAATTGCTGGAACCCCGACCCAATCCGCCCGATGTCGGTGATCAGCAGGCTGGCATGGTCCGACGCGCGCCGCGCCGCCAGCCAGCGCCACTCGGCCGACACCAGCCCCGCGAACAGGGTCTCGCGCATCCGGTCGACCAGCGCGTGCTGCAGATCGAGCGCCTGCAGCGTCTGGACATGCTTGATGACCGCGCGCAGCACCAGCAGCGCGAGGAAGATCAGGATCACCTGCCCCAGCGTCACGCTGCCCGCGAACCCGGCGAGCAGCTCGCCGAACCGCCCCGGCAGCACCGCCGCATCGCCGTCGACCAGCGCCAGCATCGGCACCAGCATCATGATGCCGACGCCCTCGGTCAGCGCGGCGAGGATCATCAGCGCCAGCACCAGCGCCAGCTGTCGGCGGTCCGCCGCCGCCAGCATCGTCTTCAGCAGGGCACGCGGCTCGACGGGGGGAGCGGCGTCAGACAAAGGCCGCGACCTCGACCAGCGCCGGATCGACCGGATAGCCGGTGATCCTCTGCCCCGCCGCATCGAGCCAGGCATGCGCGGGCGGCGCATCGGGGTCGGCCTGCACCGCCGCCTTATGGTCGCGCCACACGCCCAGATGCAGCGTCGCGGCGATCCCGCGCCGCTTCAGCATCGCGCGCGCCGCCATCGCCTGCGGCAGGCACACCGCGCCCGGCAGGCGCCCGGCGGCAAAACGCACCGCCCAGCTTACCAGCGTCGCCCTGTCGTCGGGCCGCTCGCGCGGCGCCGGTGCGGGCAAGGCCGAGGGCGAAACCGGCGTGCCCAGCCAGCGCGCCACCCGGCGAAAGGGCAAAGTCGCGACCGCGATCCGCGCCCCCAGCAGCAACAGGCTCGCCTCGGCGACCAGCAGCCCGCGCCGCCCGCCAAGCCGCCACGCGCTCGCCAGCTTGCGCCGCGCGAGGGCGATGCGCCCGCTCATGCCCTGCCGAGATCGACGAAGATCGCGCCGATCGCGACCAGCCGGATCAGCAATTGTTCGAGTTCGCGCCGCGCCGCCTCGTCCAGCCCCGCGGCGAGCGCATCGAAGGCGATATCGCGCCCGCTCGACAGCCGCCCAAGCGCCGCGCCCGCCGCCGCGCTGCACGGAAAGAATCGCGCGCCGACCGTCACCCCATATTCGCCGCTCACCGCGTCGGTTGCCGCCGCCAGCGTGCGCGTGCTCGCCGGACGCAAGCGGCTGTCGCCGGTCAGCCGCGCCATCGTGCCCGCCGCGAAATGCGGCAGCGTGAACACCGGACGCGCCGCCGGCCCCGCGCGCTGTTCGGCCAGGAACGCCGCGGCCGGATGCGCGGCGTGCAGCGCCTGCATCGCCTCGCCCAGTTCGCGCCAATGATCGGCGCTCGCCGCTTCGCCCGCCGCCACCGGCCAGTCGGCGCGGAACGCGGGCATCGCCACCGCCTTGCCGACCAGCCAGCGCAGATAATCCTGCCCCGTCGGCGGCGACAGCGCGATCGTCAGGTGCAGGCTCGGCTCGGCCACCGGGGTCGCGACATGCCACCAGCCGCGCGGGATATAAAGCAGCGCCCCTTCCTCGAGGATTTCGTCATAGACCGGGATATCGTCATCGGCCGGCGGCGGCGCGATCTCGCCGCGCGCGGGATGGTCGCGCGTCGGCCGCTGGACGCGCCAATGCTTGCGCCCCGCGACCTGCAGGATGATGACGTCATGATGGTCCCAATGCAGGTCGAAGCCGTGGTCGGCGCGCCACCCGGCATAGAGGTTGACGTTGCACCGCACCCCCAGTTCGTCCGCCATGCCGTCGGCGAGCGCGCCGATCCGCGCCACCATCTCGTCGACGAAGCTCAGCACCAAAGTCGCGCCCTGCGCCAGCTGCGCCGTCACCGCCCCCGCGTCGATACGCCTGTTCGGCCCCGACGCCTCGATGAACTTGTCGGCGGGCACATTCTTGCCGGTCTTGACCAGCTGCATCCGCGGCGGCTCCAGCCGCTGCGTCGCCAATATATGGTTGATCTCGTCCCAGCCGATCAGCCCCGAAAACCGGCCCTTGTCGCCCGGCCAGGCGCGGAAATCCCGGTTCCAATATTGCGAGAGGAACTCGCCGACCGACAGCGGCGCGACCAGCGCGGCGAGCGACGGCACAGCGCCCGCGCCCGTCCAGCCTCCCCGATCGCTTTCCGCCACGCCCATCTCCCCGAACAACGCCGTCCCGCCCTTCCTTAGCCAGCGCGGTGCGGCGGTTCAATGCGCGTGCGGTCACAAGCGATCCTCCCCGGCACGGGGAGGGTCGCCCCCCACTTCGCGCTTGCCGCCTCCGCACGCACCCGCCAATAGAAGGGCCATGGCCGTCATCGTCACCAAGCCTGCCAATGTCCGCGACCTCGGGCCCGTCGATGCGTCGGCGCTCGCGGCGCGCGTCGCCGCGATTTCGGAGCGAGTCTGGGCCGGCGAGGACGCGCTCAAGGAAAACGACTTCGACGTCTTCCACCACACGCGCCACATCGTCTTCCGCTTCACCCCCGGCAATCGCGATCCCGAGGATCATTATGAGAATCCCGCCTGGCACGCCTGGCGCGGGCTGCTCCAGCCGGTGATGGACGCGGCGATCGCGCCCTATGGCTTTACCGACCCCGCTTTCCCGAAAGCGATGCTCGCGCGGCTCGAGGCCGGGGCGAGGATCGACCTCCACCGCGACGGCGCCGGGTCGAACCTGCGCACCCACAAGATCCATGTACCACTGATCACCAACGCGCAGGCCTTTTTCCTCTGCGGCCCCAACCGCCATCACCTCGCGGCGGGCCATGCGTGGGAGGTCAATAATATCGCCTCGCACGGCGGGGTGAACGAGGGCGACGCCGACCGCATCCATTTCATCTTTGAAGTGTTCGACCGCGCCGCCACCGCACCGTCGAAAGCCGGGACCGAAACCGCGACCCCCGCATGACCGACGGCTTTTTTTACCGCCATTACGGCTTTGCCCTGCGCTCCGACCTCGCGCTGCCGCATCTGTTGCCCGGCGATCCCGCCGCGCCGGTCGATGTCGATATCCGCCTGGGGCCCATCGCGGACGACCGGCTGGCCCAGGCGATGCATTTTCGCAACTGGCGCGCCGAGCCCGGCGAGATCCTGTTCCACGCCTTCGGCATCGGCCGCCTGCTGATCGCCGGCGGCACGGCGATCACCGTCGACCGCGAGCCGGGGGCGACCGACGCCGCGCTCGTCTCGATCCTGCTCGGCACCGGCATCTCGGCGCTGCTGATGCAGCGCCATATCCTGCCGATGCACGCCTGCTCGATCGCCAGCGATCAGGGCGCCATCCTCGTCATCGGGCGCTCGGGCGCGGGCAAGTCGACTTTGCTCGGCGGGCTGATGGCGGCGGGCTGCACGATGCTCGCCGACGATGTCACGGGGGTCACCGTCGATGCGGAAGGCGCGACCGCGATCCCCGCCTTTCCCGCGATGCGGCTGTGGACCGACAGCCTGTTGCTGCTCGGCCGCGACGACGACGACAAGGTCCAGGTACGCGAGGATATCGAAAAATATTATGTCGCGGTCCCGCGCTTCCGCGCCGACCCGATGCCGGTGCGCGCGGTCGTGCTGCTCCAGGCGCACAGCGGGACCGGGGTCACCACGCGCCCGGTGCTGATGGGCAACCGGGTCGAGGCTCTCGCGCGCTATGTCCACCGCAAGAAATTCCTCCGCGGCCTCGGGCTGCAACAATGGGGCTTCGACGCCACCGTCACCCTGGCCCGTTCGATCGACATGATCGCGATCGGCCGCCCGGCGATCGGCGCCACCCCCGCGGCGATGGCCGACGCCGTGATCGAGCATTTCGGCCTCGCCCCCGCGCTTCAGCCCACATCCTGAGCCATGCCCGGCTCGATCGTCTGGCTCGCTTCCTATCCCAAATCGGGCAACACCTGGGTGCGCGCGATGCTGACCCATCTGCTCCACGCCCCCGGCGAAGACTTCAGCGTCAACGCGCTCGCCGGCGCGCCCGAAGGCGGCGACCGCCACAGCCTCGACGATGCCTGCGCCATTTCGTCGGCCGAAATGACGCCGGCCGAACTCCTCCCCTATCGCGCCCTGCTCCATCGCCAGATGGCGGACGAGAACAGCGCGCCCCATTTCGTCAAGACGCACGACCGCTATGCCTTGGGCGCGGGCGGCACCGCGCTTTTCCCCGCCGATGCCAGCCGCGCCGCCATCTATATCGTGCGCAACCCGCTCGACGTCGCCCTGTCCTTCGCGCACCATGGCCAGCAGGATGTCGATGCGACGATCGCGCGCATGGCAAACCCCGAGGCGATGCTCAACGTCTGGCCCGACCGGATCAGCGACTTCCTGCCCGTCCATCTCGGGCGCTGGAGCGACCATGTCGCGGGCTGGACGCGGCAAAAGGCGATCCCGCTCTGCCTGCTCCGCTACGAGGATATGCTCGCCGACCCCGCCACCGCGCTCGCGCGCATCGCCGCCGCCGCCGGGATCGACGCCTCTCCTGCGGCGATCGCCGCCGCCGCCGCCGCCAGCAGCTTCGACCGCCTGCGCGCACGCGAAGCCGACGAGGGCTTCACCGAAAAGCCCGCCAACATGCCGCGCTTCTTCCGCGCCGGCCGCGCCGGCGAATGGCGCAGCGCGCTGACCGACGCGCAGATCGCGCGCATCGTCGCCGACCATCGCGATAGGATGGCGGCGCTCGATTATCTGCCCGCGTCAATGGCTTGACGCACGGCGCCGACGCTCGCTATCGCAGCGACGGAGCTATAGGGGGCAGGACATGACAGCCGCAATAACCGGCAACACCAGAATCGAACGCAATCCGTCGATACTCTTCAACGACTTCGACGACGGGCTGATGATGATGGACATCGACAGCGGCAATTACTTCGACATCGATTCGGTCGGGGGCCGCATCTGGGCATTACTCGAATCGCCGACGACGCTCGACCGGATTTGCGAATCCCTGGTCGCCGAATATGCGGTCGAGGCCGATGTCTGCCACGCCGAAACCGTTGGATTCATCGAAGAACTTGCCGATAAAGGCCTGGTGACTCTACAGGTCTCCTAAGCCATTGGTTGACGGGCTGTTTACCTTGACTGGCCCGCATTTTTATCACATCATAAGGAAGTAAGTCGCCGGACCAGCAATAGATGGCTGGACCTGGGGCTATTGGGACCGGAACCACGAGGGGGGTTAAAAATGACCAAGACCGTTGAAAAACAGGCGCCGCGCAAGGATTGGCAAAAGCCGGAACTGCGTTCGGTCGTGCCTGCGGCGCGCACCCGTGGCGGCGGCGGCGACGCCAGCCCCGATCCCGACGACATCTTCTACGACGCCTCCTGATTCGCTTCACGCGTTTGTAGGTAAGGAAATGGCGCTTTGGCCCTGCTTTGCGGGGCCAAAATGCTTTGGCGTGGCGCACTTCGCCGGCGCCCGCTTGACGCTGCGCGGCGTCCGCGCCACCACCGGCGCTATGCCAGTCTCGTCCTGCCCAGCCTCGTCCTGACGGAAGAAAACGGTCGCCGTGCATCGCTTTTGTGGCATCATCCATCGGCCTCCCTCCACGATCGCGACTGACGCCGACAGCCATTGCCTCGCCGCGGCCTTGGGTCCGGACGCCGCGACCGCAACCCTCGGCCCCGCCGCCTTCGGCGCGCTGGCCACCGCCCGGCAGACCGGCACCCGCGATTCGCTCCATATCGCGGACGACCTGATTCTCGTCGCCGATGCGCGCATCGACGGCCAGGCAGAGCTGCGCGCCGCGCTCGCCGGCGACGCCCCGCCCGCCGACGCCCCCGCCGCCGCCCTGATCGCCGCCGCCTGGCGCCGCTGGGGCCGCGAGTGCCCGCTCCATCTCTACGGCGATTATGCCTTCGCGCTCTTCGACCGGACCAGCGGCGACAGCTTCGCGGCGCGCGATCATGTCGGCGCGCGCCCCTTCTTCTATGCGCTGGCGGGCGACCGGCTCGCGCTGGCGAACGATCCCGCGGCGCTGCTCGCGCTGCCCGATATCCCCGAGGATTTCGACGAGGATTTTGTCGCGACCATCCTCGTCCACCGCAAGTTCGAGGCGCACGACCGCAGCTTCCTGCGCGCGGTCCGCCGGCTCCAGGCCGGCCACCGTCTCCACCTCACCGCCGCCGGCGCGCGTATCGACCGCTGGTGGAATCCCGAGGCGATCGCCATCGACGACAGCGCCGACGATGCGACCACCATCGCCCGCTACCGCGCGCTCGTCGACCAGGCGGTGACCGACCGCCTCGCCGGCGCGACGCGCTTCGCCGTGCATCTCAGCGGCGGGCTCGACTCGTCGCTGATCGCCGCGACCGCGGTGCCGCATCTGCGCGCGCGCGGCCTTGCCGACCCGCCGGGCTACAGCTGGCATGTCGTCGACCCCGCCGCCGACCCCGACACCGAACCGGGGTGGAGCGAGGCGATCCGCGCCCGCCTCGGCCTCGACCTGTTCGCCCCCAGCCTCTCGACCGAAGAGATGGCGGCGCTGTTCGCGCAGGACTGGACGCGCGGCCCCGACATCCGCAATTTGCTCCACGAGGCGGCGATCCAGCGCGACGCCGAAACGCGCGGGGTCGAGGTGATCCTGTCGGGCTGGGGCGGCGACGAGGGTGCGTCGTATAACGGCCGCGGCTACCATCCCTGGCTGTTCGCCACCGGCCGCTGGCGCACCCTCTACCGCGACACCGGCCGCCCGGGACTGAAGGGCGGACTGCGCACCATCTTCTACGCCGCGCGCCGCCTCGTCCGCACCTTCCAGCCCCAGCTGCCGCTGCGCTGGCGCCGTATCGCCGGCCACAGCCTGATCGAACCCGGCTTCCTGCGCCGCGCCCGCCTGCTTCCGGTGCCGGTCGTCCGCGAGTTCGGCGTCCGCCGCACCCAGCACGCGCTGCTCCGCAACAGTTCCACGACGGGGCGGCTCGAGGATTGGGCGCTCAGCGGCGCGGCGCGCGGCATCGATTATCGCTTCCCCCTGCTCGACCGCCGCCTGCTCGAATTCATCTATACGCTGCCGCCGCGCATGTTCCGCCGCGGCGCGATGCGCCGCTGGCTGATCAAACAGGCGAGCGAAGGGATGCTCCCCGACGTCGTCCGCCTCAACAACAGCAAGACCGAACCGATCCGCGTCGCCTGGATCGAGCGCGCGCTCGCCGAGACGATGGTGACGATCGGCGACCGCCTCGCCGCCAGCGACACGCCGCCGGCGCGGGCGCGCTATATCGACATGGCGCTGCTGCGCGAACGGGTCGAACAGGCGCGCCGCACCCGATCGGGCCGCGACCCCGCGCTGCGCCTCGCGCTCCAGTTCCTCGACATCCCATGATCCTGTCGTTCAGCCGCCGCTTCGCCTTCATCGCGATTCCCAAGACCGCGGGGCATGCGCTGCGCGCCGCGCTGCGCCCCTTGCTCGCGTCGAACGACTGGGAACAATGCACCTTGTTCGACAAAAGATATTTCCCGGTGCAGCCGCTCGCGGCGATCGGCCATGGCCATCTGTCTTTCCTCGACGTCCAGCCCTTCCTGCTCCCCGGCCAGTGGGACGGGCTGACCAGCTTCGCCGTCGTCCGCTCGCCCTTCGACCGCTTCCTCTCCTATGCGCGCTTCGCCTGGCGCGGCGGCGACGCGATGGACCGCGACCCGCTCGGCACGATGAAGGCGGCGCTCACCGATCCGCTGCGCAGCGGCCATATCCTGCTGCGCCCGCAGCATGAGTTCGTGTGCGACGAGCAGGGCCATATTCGCACCAGCCTCCTCCTCCGCCACGAAATCCTCGCGACCGAAATGACCCGGCTGTCCGCCGCGCTCGGCGCGCCGCTCGCCCCGCTCAAGGCGGTCAACGTCTCGCCCGAAACGCGCGGCGCGGTGCTCGACGCCGAACTCGCCGATCTGATCCGTACCCGCTACGCGCGCGACTTCGCGCACTTCGGTTATGATCCGGACGTCGCGCCATGACGGTGTCGACGCTCGTCACCGTCTCCTCGCCCGACTTCCGCGTCGGGACCGAGGTCATGCTGGCAAGCTTCCTCGCGCATAATCCGTGGTTCGCCGGCGACATCCTCATCCTCCACAGCCGTCTCACCGAAACCGACCAGATCGCGCTCGCCGCCGCCTTTCCGCGCACCGTCTGCCGCACCGCCAGCCCCGATCTCACCGCCGCGATCGACGCCCTCGTCGCAGCCCACCCGCACCTCGCGTCGCGCCGCGACCGCTTCCTCAGCCTCGAAACCCTGCTGCTGCCCGGTTCGGGCCGGACGCTCTTCGCCGACAGCGACCTGCTGTTCTGCGGCGACCTGTCGCCCTTGCTCGCCGTCGATGCCCCGCTCCTGGCCGCGCCCGACGCCGCGATGCTGCGCGGCAACGCCCGCGACACCGCCACGCTGGCCGAGGTCGCCGCCGGCACCGACGCGCCGGCCAGTTTCAACGCCGGCCTGCTGCTCTACGACCCCGACCCCGCCGATGCCGACGCGCTGTGGCCGCTGCTCGATCCCGACCACTGGACCCGCATCGCATCGCGCCACACCGACCAGGCGGTGTGGAACCTGCTGCTGCGCGACCGCGTCCAGCTCGTCGGAACGGCATGGAACCTGATGATCGGCCACCGCGCCGCGAGCTTCGCGCACGAAGCCGTGGCGCTCGAACAGGCGCAGGTCCTCCACTTCAACGGCGCCGCCAAGCCCTGGCGCCCCGATCGCCACGCCGGCGCCATCGCGCGCGACCCCGAATTTCCCGCCGCCATCCGTCTCTGGGCGACCGCGCGCGCCGACTGGCTGAAGGCGCGGCCATGATCGCCGGCGGCGAAGGCGCGATCACACGCCACCTGTTCCTGCTCGCGCCGAACAACAGCGGCTCGACCTTCCTCGCCGCCGCGCTCGGCGCCTGCGCCCGCGCCTGGTCGCTGCCGCGCGAGGGCCAGCATGTGGCGGGGTTCCACGGACCCAGCTCGCGCGGCACCGGCACGCGGCTGCTGTGGGCCGCCGACCCCGCCAGCATCGCGACCTTCCGCGATCCCGCCGCCTATGACTGGGCGCGCACAAACCGCGCCTGGAACTTTCACGCCCGCGCCGACCATCCCGAGGCCGACACGCTCATCGTCGCGTCGCCGCCCTTCCTGCTCATCGCCGACCAGCTCGCCGCCGCCTTCCCCGACGCGGCCTTTCTCATCATGGTGCGCAACCCTTATGCGGTCGCCGAGGGTATCATCCGCCGCGGTGCCGCGGCCGGCCCGGTCGCCCCCGGCGACAGCCTTGCCGCCGCCGCCGCGCGCCACATCGTCGCCACGCTAGCCGCGCAGCAGGCCAATCGCACCGCACTGGCGGACCGCGCCGCCCTCTTCACCTATGAGGAGATGTGCCGCGCCCCCGATGCCGTCACCCGCCGCATCGACGCGCTCGTCCCCGCCCTCGCCGACCTGACGCTCGACCGCAGCCTGCCGGTCAAGGGCCGCTATCATGAGCGGCTGCGGGACATGAACGCCGAACAGGTCGCCCGCCTGACCCCCGACCAGCGCGCCGATCTCGACGCCGTCTTCGCCGGTCACCGCCCCTTGCTCGCCGCCTTCGGTTACGACAAGGGCCCGGCATGACCGCCGCGCCGTACCCCCTGTGGATCTTCCTTCACGTCCCCAAATGCGGCGGCACGACGCTGAAGGCGCATCTCGAACGCCATTTCACCATGGACGAGCAGCTCGTCGAATTTTCCAACTGGGGCCGCCGCTACCGCAAGGAACAGGGCCGCCCCGAATTCGCCGACCGCAGCCCCGACCAGCGCGCCCGCGCCGTGATCCTCGCCGGGCATCAGCTCGATTACGGCATCCACCGCCTCGTCCCCGGCGACCGCGAACCGCGCTATGTCACCGTCGTTCGCGACCCCGCCGAACGCTGTATCTCGCTCTATAATTTCCGCTGGAGCCGCGGCCACGCCCCCGACGATTTCGACGACTGGTATGCGAACTGGTACCGCCCCGAACAGTCCGACTATATGGTCCGCTTCTTCGCCCAGCGCCTGTACGGCGCCGCGCTGCCCGCCGATCCCGGACAGCAGCTGGCGATGGCGCGACAATTGCTGGCGCTCTGCTGGTTCGTCACCACCACCGACCGCTGGAACGAGGGGCTCGATTTTCTGTCGACCGCGATCGGCATCCCGGCCGACTGGAACCATTATCGCGCCGCCGGCCATTCGATCCGACTCCCCGCCTCGCACCCGTCGCAAAGCGAAGTGGTCGAACGCCGCATCACCCTCGACGACGATCGGCGCGCGCGCATCCACGCCGATTCGCCCGGGGACGTCGCGCTGGTCGACTGGGTCCGCGCGCGGCGCTGGCCGCTCGCCGATTGACAGCGCCCGCCGCCCGCGCGACAGACACCCAAGAGGGGAAAAGGCCGGAATGACCGCAAAAATGCTGCGCCCGACATCGTTCGACGTCGCCGAACGCGCGGGCGTCTCGCAATCGACCGTCTCGCGCGCGCTACGCGGCAGCCCCGGCGTGAACGCCGAAACCCGCGCCCGCGTCTCGGTCGCGGCGCGCGAGCTCGGCTATGTCGTCGACCGCCACGCCTCGTCGCTGCGCCTGAAAAGCAGCGAGACGATCGCGCTCGTCACCATCTGCCGCCCCGGCGAGGACCGCAGCGCGATCAACCCCTTTTATTTCGCCCTGCTCGGCAGCATCGCCGAGGCGACCTCGGCGCGGCGCTTCAACCTGCTCGTCAGCTTCCAGGAAAGCCCCGACAATTTCCGCGCCGACTTCGTCGCCTCGGGCCTCGCCGACGCGATGATCGTCATCGGAACCACCAGCAACCGGGCGGCGTGGGATTATTTCGCAGACGCGCAGGCCTCGGGGCTCGACTTCGTCTGCTGGGGCAGCCCCGGCGATCCCTTCCACTGGATGCGCAGCGACAACGACGCCGGCGGCCGCCTCGCCGCCGAGCATCTCGTCGCCAGCGGCCGCCGCCGCCCCGCTTTCATCGGCCCCGCCGATTCGGCGCAGCGCCAGTTCGACGAACGACGCGAGGGCTTTACCGCCGCGCTCGGCGCGCACGGCGTCGATCCCATCATGTGGGCCGCCGCCCCCGCCGTCGACCGCCATGCGCAGGGCGTCGCCGCCGCGCGCGCCTTGCTCGACGCGCATCCCGACACCGACGCGATCTTCGCGGCCAGCGACATGCTCGCGCTCGGCGTGCTGCAGGGCCTCAAGGAAGCGGGGCGCAGCGTTCCGGGCGACGTCGCGCTGATCGGCTTCGACGGCATCCGCGCCGGTACCCTCGCCGACCCCGCGCTGACCACGCTCGAACCCGACCTCGATGCTGCGGGCGAGGCGCTCGTCGCGATGGCGCTCGAGGATGACGACCATCTGCGCGACGGCACCCGCGTCCCCGTTCGCCTCGCGGTGCGGGGCAGCGCCTAGATGGGAAAAGCGGCACTGCGATCCTAAAGATCCTCCCCATCGCGAAGCGTTGGGGAGGGGGACCGCCGCGAAGCGGTGGTGGAGGGGTCGAAAGGTCGCACCGACGCCTCCGTCAGCCCTGCGGGCTGCCACCTCCCCATCGCTTCGCGTGGGGAGGACCTTTGCGGCAGCGCCTGACCCGCGCTTTGCCCTTTCCGCCGCAACTGTAACCTCTTATTATCCTTGATGTCGTTACGCTGCCCGGTGAGAGGCGGTAACCAGTGTCGGGTCAATTTTTCATCGCATTGCTCAATCCCGGCATGGGCCTGTTGCTCGGCGCCGCCTTTTTACTTCTGTGGCTGCACCGCCGCGACCAGCGCTACATCCTGCTCGCCGCGCTCAGCTATGCCGCGATGGCGGCGGGCTTCCTTATTCTCGATTTCGCGCCGATCCTGCCCTTCGAGCTCCAGCGGCTGCCCGCCAACATCGGCTTTCTGGCCGCCGCCTATCTGCTCGTCGCGGCGGCGATCGATCGGTACCGCCTGCCCGTCCCCTGGCGCGGCATGGCGGCGGTCTGCGGCGTCGCGCTCGCCTTCTTCCTCTGGTTCCTGCTCGTCCAGCCCAGCATCACCCACCGCGTGCTGTCGATCAGCATCGCGCTCGGGCTCCTCGCGCTCCGGCTGCCACTGGCGCTCCGCGGCATGCCGCGCGCGCATCTCGTCGACGATATCCTCTTCTGGGTCGGCGTGCTGTCGGCGGTCAATTTCATCGTCCGCCCCCTGCTCATCATCGGCCTGACCGGCGGCTTTTCCAGCTACGCCGGCTTCCAGCAGTCGATCTACTGGACCACGGTCCAGTTCAGCCAGGCGATGATCTCGATCCTCTTCGCGCTCTGCCTGATGGTCGCCGCGGCGATCGACCTGATGGCCGAACTGCGCCAGCAGGCCGAAAGCGACACGCTCTCGGGTCTGCTCAACCGCCGCGGGTTCGAGGGCGCAGCCGGAACGGCGGTGCGCGCCGCCGCCGACGAGGACCGCCCCGCCGCGTTGCTCATCGCCGACCTCGACCATTTCAAGGCGGTCAACGACACCCACGGCCATGCCGCGGGCGACGCGATCATCGCCGCCTTCGGCGCGCATGCCCGCGCCCATGGCCCCGCCGGCATGATCGCCGGGCGCATCGGCGGCGAGGAATTCGCGCTCTTGCTCCCCGGTGCCGGGCTCGACGCCGCGCGCCAGCTGGCCGAGGCGATCCGCACCGGCTTCGCCGCCGCCGCCGCGGGCGCCATCCCCGCATCGCTCGTCCCGACGGTCAGCATCGGCCTCGCCGCGAGCCTCCCCGGCGCCGGCCTGTCGCAGCTGATGCGCGACGCCGACCAGGCGCTCTACGCCGCAAAGCGCGAGGGCCGCGACCGCGTCCGCGCCTTCACCCCCGCCCCGATCGACACCCTCCGCGCCGCTTCCTGAGCCCGCCCCGACACGCCGCCCCAAGCCCCGCTTTCGCGGCCGATGATTTTTGTGCATTGCACACTAATCATGCTTATACTAATATAGCTTAGTATCTAGCTGTACAGGGACATCATCATGCGTTTCGCTCTCTCGCTCGCCGCCGCGCTGTTCGTCGCCGCGCCCGTTCTCGCTTATGAAACCGCCGCCCCCGCGCTCGAGCGCGCCCCCAAGGAAGGCGAAGTGCTCCGCGACGCCGGCGGCCGTCAGATCGGCAAGGTGTACAAGGTCCAGGCATCGGGCAACATCCTCGCGATCGTCAACCGCGAGACCGTGCGCATCCCCGCGACCACGCTCAGCATCATCGACGGCAAGCTGGTGACGACGCTGACCAAGACCGAAGCGCTGAAGCTCCGCTGATCTGCGCCTGACGGTGCACACAGCACCGGCCCGCTCCCCCACCGCCCGAAGACGACGCGTGGCGTCGAAGGGCGGTGGGGGAGCGGGCCGGCGCCGGGCGTTCCTGCGCAGCAGGAACAGAAATAAGAGGAATCGGCCGGGCGAGGGACAGGCTCTCCTCTCAGCCCTCCTCCGGCTCGCACATCACGGCCTCGGTGCCATCGCCGCCCAGATTCGCGACGATGCGGTCGAGCATCGCGTGCAACGCCGCGCGCTCGGCGGCGTCGAAGCCCGCGAGCGCGCTCGCTTCCTCGTCGCCGCCGATCCGCGTCAGCTCGCCGATCAGCGGCTCGATCGCCGCGGTCATGTACAGGCGGTGCGCGCGGCGGTCGGCGGGGTCGGCGCGCCGCTCGACCCAGCCCGCCTCGACCAGCTTGTCGATCGAGCGCCCGACGGTCACTTCGCCGACTTCGAGCAGCCCGGCGACCTCGCGCTGCGTCGCGCCGGGGCGGCGCCGCACACAGGCGATCGTCTGCCACTGCGCACGCGTCAGCCCCAGCGGCTGGACGCGCCGGTCGAAGCGCAGCCGCATCATCCGCGACAGCTTCATCAGCTTCATCCCCAGCGCCTTGTCGTCGTCGACCGCCTGCACGCGCCCTCCCCTTCCCGGGCGACTGTCGCCGACCGCGCCGCGCCGCGCAAGGCCTTCGGGCTAGTCCTTTGCTTTGGGCTTGCGCGCGATCACCTTGACCTCGACGATCGCGGTCGGCTCATAGAGGCGCGAGATGCCGATCGCGGTCCACGCCGGCGGCGGCCCCTTCACATGGCGGTTCTTGACCGCGACAAAGGCGTCGATCTGGGCCGGCAGGTCGGTGTGGAACGTCGTCATCTCGACCACATCGTCCCAGCTCACCCCCGCGCGCGCCAGCACGTCGGCGATCCGCCCGAACGCCCGCTCGAACGCCGGCTCCAGCCCCGCCTCGCCATCACGCGGCGCGGCGACCACGCCCGACAGATAGACGGTGTCGCCCGCGATCACCGCATCGGCAAAGCCCACCGCCTCCTGGAAAGCGCGCGCCTCGGCATTTTCGGGCATCAGCACCGCGGCAGGATCGCGCGCCGCGGCGGGCGCCGCGAACGGCAGGGCCAGCGCGGCGGCGGCCAGCGCGGCATATGGGCTTGGCATGGTCATCTCCCCTGTTCGTTTCCCCGGGGCGGAAGGTGACAGCCACCGCCGCCGCACGCAAGCACCCCGCGCCCGCCCCGCCGCGCATCACGCCGCAGCCGCCGGCGGCGGCAGGCGCTTCTGCGCCGCCCCGGCCTGCCATTCGGCCGCCATCGCGTCCATCTCGGCCTCGGTCAGCGGCATCTTCTGCCCGCATGCTTCGCAGCACGGATGATCGGGCCGGCGCTGCGCCCGCATCCTTTTGACCATCCGGATCCGCTTGATCACGAATTCGTCGACCTCCTGCTGCGACGGCCGCTGCACCTTGCCGCTGCCCGATAGGCCGTCGAACATGATCCCGGCGAAAAATTCCTCGCGCGACAGGAAGCGGTGCCGCACCGCCTCGGGCAGGACAAAGGCCTCGGCCTCCGCGGCGGTCAGCACCCGCCCCAGCGCCCCAGTCAGGTCGCCGCGCTGGATCAGCAGCCGCAACAGACTGTCCGACGGCACGATCCGCCGCTCGACCTCCTTGCCGTCCCGATAGACGATCGTCTCGCGCCCCACGACCGCACGCTGATAGGCAACCGCCTCCAGCCCGCGCAGCGCGTTCGCCAGGGCTTCGACGCACGCCGCATCGAAGGGCGCGAACAGCCGCCGCGAACGATTGACCGAAGTCCTACTGACCCCCGCGATCCGCGCCGCATCGGCCACGCACCCCGTCTGCGCGAGCACCGCCAAAAACACCCGCGTCCGCGCCACCGTCCACCCATCCTCGCGAATGCGAAGCCCGGGCATGAAGGGATTGGCGTCGCCATTTGCTACGACGACGCCCCTCTTGCTCCCCTCCCGCAGGCGGGAGGGGTTGGGGGAGGGCCTGTTGCGCCCCCCACCGCCGCCCGAAACCACCACCACTTTCCCCCGCGAACCCCGCGCCGCCTTACGCCCCATAGCTCCATCTCCCGAATCACTTGGAATGAATCGAGATAGATTTGAACCTATTTGGATATTTTAGGAAAGGGGGAATTTTCTCAATTAGTCGAAGAAAATACCAACTTAGAGGAAGAAATTTCGACGAATCCGTCAACCATCCGACGATTCGCGGCCTCAGCCATGAAAAACTGCCGTTGGCATAAAAGATGCATGTCGCTTAGCCTCCACATTGCCGTTCAACAGCATACGGCAGCAAAGGGTGGTTTGGATTTGCAGATTGAGGCACTTCCAAACCACCCGATGGTGGGTTAGCCTACGAATATGGCTGACAGCACACCCACCGCATCGTCAATCTTGAAGCAGGCTGAGAAGCTGATAGCTGCCGGTGGGAACGAGGCCGACACTCGGCTAAAAATCATTACTGATGTGCTATACCATGTACTCGGATGGACACATACAGACGTTCATGCCGAAGAACGCGTCTCCGAAGATGGCAATACGACTTGGGCCGATTACACCATCAGAACTGGCATGACAGCGATAGTTGTCGAGGCAAAGCGCGTTGGAGTCACGTTCGATGAAATCCCTGACACGAGACGGACAAATCTCCGAGGAAAAATCATATCCGGCTCGACGGGCGACGCCATTATTCAGGCCAGAGACTACGCACGAAAACTAGGAGGCGTTGACAAAGGGGATTCCCAAGCGTGGTAGTTTCTGATTCACGGTAGCTTTTGAGGAGGCTGCCGTGATCCGGGGATTGATGAGCGACGAGGAGTGGGCCTGTCTTGAGCCGTTCGTGATCGAGCGTGGTG
>JAEULK010000037.1 GCA_016793775.1 Sphingopyxis sp.
TGCAGACGAGCTGGCTGATCCAGTTCGTCCTCACCACATTGGTGCTCTTCGGGCCCGGGCTGCGCTTTTTCCAGAAGGGCATTCCCGCGATCTTGCGCGGCACCCCCGACATGAACTCGCTCGTCACTTTGGGGACGAGCGCCGCCTGGGGCTATTCGCTCGTCGCGACCTTTGCCCCCGGCGTCCTGCCGCCCGGCACCGCCAATGTCTATTATGAAGCGGCGGCGGTGATCGTCGCGCTGATCCTGCTCGGTCGTTATCTCGAGGCCAAGGCCAAGGGCCGGACGTCGGAGGCGATCAAGCGGCTGGTCGGGCTTCAGGCGAAAACCGCCCGCGTCATGCGCGATGGCACGGCGCTGGAAGTCGCGCTCGCCGATGTCCGGACCGGCGATATCGTCCAGGTGCGCCCGGGCGAACGCGTGCCGGTCGATGGCGAAGTCGTCGACGGAAATTCCTATGTCGACGAGTCGATGATCACCGGCGAGCCGGTTCCGGTCGCCAAGGCGGCAGGCGCAGCCGTCGTCGGCGGCACGATCAACAAGACCGGCGCCTTCACCTTCCGCGCGACCAAGGTCGGCGCTGACACAGTGCTGGCGCAGATCATTCGCATGGTCGAGCAGGCGCAAGGGTCGAAGCTGCCGATCCAGGCAATGGTCGACAAGGTGACCGCCTGGTTCGTCCCCGCGGTGATGGGGATCGCGGGACTGACCTTCCTCGTCTGGCTCATCTTCGGCCCCGATCCGGCGCTGACCTTCGCCTTGGTGAATGCGGTCGCGGTGCTGATTACCGCCTGCCCATGCGCGATGGGGCTCGCGACCCCGACATCGATCATGGTGGGAACCGGGCGCGCCGCCGAACTGGGGGTGCTGTTCCGCAAGGGCGAAGCGCTCCAGACGCTGCGCGACGTGACCGTCATCGCGCTCGACAAGACCGGTACGCTGACCAAGGGGCGACCCGAACTGACCGACCTTGAACCGGCCGCAGGCTTCGGGCGCGACGAAGTGCTTGCCTTGGTCGCGAGCGTCGAAAGCCAGTCCGAGCATCCGATCGCCGAAGCCATCGTGGCGGCCGCGAACGCGCGGGGTCTTGATGTTTCATCGCCCGAGGCGTTCGAAGCCATTCCCGGTTACGGCGTATCGGCAAGGGTTGGCGGCCGCGAGGCGCAGGTCGGTGCCGACCGCTTCATGACCAGGCTGGGACATGATGTCTCGGCCTTTGCTGCTAAGGCCCGCGAACTCGGGGCGATGGGCCGAACGCCGCTCTATGCCGCGATCGATGGCAAGCTCGCCGCGGTGATCGCGGTCGCCGATCCGGTCAAGGACACGACGCCCGAGGCGATCCGGGCACTCCACGCCCTCGGGCTCAAGGTCGCGATGATCACCGGCGACAATCAGGCGACGGCCGATGCCGTCGCGCGCACGCTCGGGATCGACGAAGTCGTCGGCGAAGTGCTGCCAGACGGCAAGGTCGATGCGATGAACCGGCTGCGT
>JAEULK010000083.1 GCA_016793775.1 Sphingopyxis sp.
ACCCGGCGATCATCGACCCGCCGCGCACCCTTGCCGTTAACCGGCAAAAGCGGCTCGATCCGAGCCCACTGATCGTCCGAAAACCAAAAGAAATCCGCCATTCTCAACGCCTCCTCACAGAAACCGTTGAATCACATTCACAGCGGCACGGGAACCCGCTTATTGGGTCCGGACCCTAATCACCGCGACGATCGGCAAGGCGACGGTTATCGGATCGCCGACCGCCTCGCCGCTGATCGGTGCGTCGATCCTGTCGCCGGGTCAGAAGACCGGGTCGCTGCTCACCGTGGGGGTCGGCAGCAATGGCCAACTCGTGACGCTGGGCCAGAGCAATGGCAGTTTGCTCGGCGGCCTCGGCACGGGCACCGGCGGCACGGCGGGCCAGCCGACCGCGCTCGCCGGCAACCTCGTCACCGGGGTCACCGGCAAGCTCGGCGAACTCCATGGCACCAGTGGCGGCAATGCGGCGCCCGCCGGCGGCAATATCGTCACAGGGCTGACCGGCACGGTCACCGGCGCGCTTGGCGGGATCGGCAAGCCCAAGGGTGGCAACTGAGCCGCATGATGCGCGGCCCGCCTGGTCTTGCGGCAGCGGTGGCGGGAGCCTTGGCCCTCGCCACTGCGGCGCAGGCGGGCCAGCCTGCCGCCACCCCGCTCGACGGCCGCGCGCCGCTATCGCCCACCACCGCCCGCCGCGATCCGCTGCCCGACCCCAAGGCACCTCCGCTCCCTGTCGGCAAGGTCGAACTCGGCGCCCGGCCCGATGTGACGATCCGCGAAATCCACTTCGTCGGTGCCGGGGTTCCCGCCAATGTCGCCAAGGCCGCGCGGAAATTCATCGGCAAGCCGGCGTCGGCCGACAATCTGGCAAAACTCGCCGCTGCGATGACCAAAGCCTATGACCGCTCGAGCGTCGCGCTCTTCACCCTCGTCATCCCCGAACAGGATCTGGCGGACGGCGTCGTCACCGTCGCCTCGGCCGAAGGCTATATCGCGTCGGTGACCTTGAGCGGCGAGAGCAAGGGCGGCCCCGCGCCGCTGATCGCGCGCATGGCCGCGCCGCTGCCCGGAGCACAATCGCTGCCGCGTGCGCGCTTCGAGCGCGCGCTAGGCAATATCGGCGACATCCCGGGGGTCACGGTCACCCCCAGGCTGTCGCTCGGCGGCGATTCCGGCGCGGTCGCGCTCGACCTCGCGATCGACGCCAAGCGCCCGACGATCGGTTTCGGCTTCACCACGCGCAGCAGTCCCTTCGTCGACGACGGCATCGTCGAGGCCAATGCCAAGGGGTACAGCCTGCTGCGCAGCGGCGACGAGACACGGATCAATGGCGCGGCGGCGGTAAACCTCAAATCCTTGCTCTATACCTCGCTCACCCATTCGACCCCGCTCGGCGCGGGCGGCACGCGCGCCGAAATCTCGCTCGCGGCGCTGCGTACCCGACCCAAGGGGCTGGCGGTCGACGGCGATGCGTGGAGCGCGGGCGCGGCGGTGAGCCATCCGGTGATCCGCGGGACAAGGCGCAACCTGATCGCGACCGTCCGGCTCGACTGGCTCGACTCCAAAAACGCGCTGTTCGGCTCGACCCTCGCCGCCGAAAAAACCTGGACCGCGAACGCCAGCCTCGCCTTTCGCCTGACCGAGGAACGGACGAGCTTCGGCGCGCGGGTGGGCGTGGCCAAAGGGCTCGATTTTGCGGGCGCGCGGGTCGATCCAGCGGTCGGCGACGAAGGCTTCGCCGCTTTCGATGTGGGGTTCGAAGCCAATCAGGCGGTCGGCAAAAAAGCGGTGCTGCGGCTCGGCGCGATCGGGCGCTGGACCGACGACCGCGTGCCCGCGGCGCAGCGCTTCAGCGTTGGTGGTGCGAGTTTCGGCCGGGCCTTCGACGACGGGCTGGTCAATGGCGACCGCGGCGTCGCGAGCTTCGCCGAATTCGCCTGGCGCCCGCTGGCAAAGGGCCGCTTCGCGAGGAGCGAGATCTATGGTTTCGCCGATTATGCCGACGTCACCCTGCTCGCGCGGCCCGCGCTGCCGCGCAGCGACTTCAGCCTCGGCAGCTGGGGCGGCGGGGTGCGCGTCGCCTATGCCGAGCGCGCGAGCATCGGGGTCGAGGTCGCCGATGCATGGGACCAGCCGGTGCCCGGGTTCGACCAAGGCTGGCGCGTCGCGTTCAACTGGACGCTGTCCCTGCGCCCCTGAACCGCCTCCTCAGTGCCGCGCCACGCGGCGCAGGGGGGCGCCGAGTTGCTCGGCGGCGGGATAGAGGTCGGCCTCCTCGCGTTCGATCCGCATTCCGATCGCGTCGAGCACCGCTTCGGTCTCGGCACAAAAGCCCAGCCAGTCGGCAGCAATCGCCACCTCGGTCCAGCGCGTGTCATAGGCGATGAAATCCTCGGCGATATGGCCCACCTCGCCGACGAACTCGGCGGCCAGCCGCCTGAGATCGGGATCGCCGCTCGCCTTCAGCCGCGGATAGAGGATCCAGTCCTCGCATTTCAGATGGCGGACGAGGGTGTCGCGGAACATGCCGCGGACCGATGCGAGTTCGGTGGCGCGCGGCGGCACGGGCGCCACGACGATCGTCATCAGGAAATGCGAAAGCGTGGCGAGCGCGGCATGTTCCGCGCGCAGGCGCCGCATCTCGTGAACCAAATGCATAGGACCACCCCATGACGAGTGGTCCCTCATTCGCGGTCCTAACCGGCGCCCGTGAAAAGGAGGTTAACCGCGGGCTGCGGGGCGACGCGCCGCCGCGAGCCGCCGACCCGCTGAAAGCATTTGCAAAATGGGTGGCCGCACCATAGGGCGCTATTGATTATTCTTCGCAATAAGATTGAACGGCCTTCCATCATGCAGCGATCGACGATCCGGATATGGTTTCTGGTCCATAAATGGACGAGCATCGTCTGCACCGCCTTTCTGCTGATGCTGTGCGTCACCGGCCTGCCTTTGATCTTTCATCACGAGATCGACGAGCTGACCGAAGGGGAAGCGAGCTTCGGCATGCCGGGCGTCGGATCGTCGGGCGAAGCGCCGGGGCTGCGGCCGCTCGACGAGATGCTGGCGAAGGCACTCGCCGCGCGGCCCGGCGAGGTACCGGTGTTCATGGCGTTCGACAATGACCAGCCGTCGATGACGATCACCACCGCGCCGCGCCCGGACTCGCCCGCAGAGGAAATGACGATCCAGAATTTCGATCGTTCGACCGGCGCGGCGCATGGCGAAACCGCCGACGATGGCGTGATGCATTTCATCCTCCAGCTCCACACCGATATGTTCCTCGGGCTGCCCGGCATGCTCTTCCTCGGGTTGATGGGATTGCTCTTCGTGATCGCGATCGTCTCGGGCGTCGTGCTCTATGCGCCGTTCATGAAGAAGCTCGATTTCGGCACGCTGCGCACCTCGCGCAGCACGCGGCTGAAATGGCTCGACTATCACAATCTGCTCGGCATCGTCGCGCTCGCCTGGATGACCGTGGTCGGGGCGACCGGCGTGATCAACGCGCTCGCGACCCCGATCTTCCGCTATTGGCAGATGACCGAACTCGCCGAGATGACCAAGGCCTATGCCGGCAAGGGCGCCGTGCCGCCGTCGCGCTATGGCTCGATCGACAAGGCGATGGCGGCGGCGCGGCGCGAGATACCCGGCAACAACCCGCAGTTTATCGCCTTCCCCGGCGGCGCGTTCAGCAGCCAGCATCACTATGCCGTCTTTTTTCAGGGCGACACGCCGCTGACCGAACGCCTGCTCACCGCGGTGCTGGTCGATGCCGAGACGGGCGACTTCACCGATGCGGCGCCGATGCCTTGGTATGCGAAGGCACTCGCGCTGTCGCAGCCGCTGCATTTCGGCGATTATGGCGGGTTGCCGCTGAAGCTATTGTGGGCGGCCCTCACCCTCTTCACGATGATCGTCCTCGGCTCAGGCCTCTATCTCTGGCTCGGCAAGCGCCGCAGCGGCACCGACGCGCTGGTGCGCGAGGTCGAGAGCGGCGGCGATCTGGTGCCCGCCGAATGAGCCGCCGCCGGGGCCTGCGCGCGATCTTCGCGGTGCCGCTGCTGCTCGCGCTCGCCAGCATCGGCGGGCTCGTCGTCGCGCTGACCGGCGACGGCTGGCGCGACGGTGCCTCCTGGGCAGCGCTCGGCATACCCGTTTTTGCTGTCGGCTGGGCGATGAAGGCCCGCCGCACCTGAATTTTCAAAGACATCGCGCGCGACCAGTCGCGCCAGAAGGGGAATAGATTATGACGAACTTCCACAGCCGCATCGCGATCGGCCTCGCCGCCGGCACCGCGATGCTTGCGATCGCCGCGCCGGCCTTGGCGCAGGACGGCGCCGGTGAAGACGACAGCATCATCGTCACGGCGCAGCGCAACAACCAGACGAGGGTGACCGCGGGCGGCGACGTCGGCGTCTTCGGCACCAAGGCGGCCGAGGACATTCCGTTCAACATCCGCAGCTATAATGAAGCTCTGATCCTTAACCAGCAGCCCGACTCGCTCGGCGAAGTGCTCGAGAACGACCCCACCATCCGCACCGCGCTCGGCTTCGGCATCGCCGGCGAGGTCTTCGTCATCCGCGGCTTCGACCTGTCCTCCGACGACGTCGGTTTCGACGGCCTCTACGGCATCACCCCACGCCAGATCATCGCGCCCGAACTGGTCTCCTCGGTGCAGGTGATCAACGGCGCCAGCGCCTTTTTGAACGGCGCCGCGCCGGGCGGCAGCGGCATCGGCGGCAGCGTCAATATCCTGCCCAAAAAGGCCGAGCGCGACGTCATCCGCGGCACCTTGGGTTATACCTCGGCGGCGCATTTTTCGGGCGCGGTCGACGTTGCACGCCGCTTCGGCGCCGATCAGATATGGGGCCTGCGCCTCAACGCCTCGGCGCGCCGCGGCGACATCGCGGTCGATGACGAGTTCCACTCGAGCTACGTTCTCGGCGCGGTGCTCGATTACGACAATGGCCCGCTCCGCGCCGCGCTCAGCCTCAACTACCAGCGGCTCAACCAGAGCTATTGGCGCGGTCAGGTCGGGGTTGGCGCGGTCATCCCGCGCGCGCCTGACGCCGACACCAATTATTCGCAGCCGTGGAGCCAGATCCTGACCAAGGACTATTTCGGCACCTTCGGCCTCGAATATGACCTCTCCGACAAGGCGATGCTCTATGCCAAGGTCGGCGCGCGCGACGGGCGCGAGGACCAGACCACCGCGAGCATCGCGGTGAGCAACCCGGTGACCGGCGCCGCGACGGGCGCCGGTTCCTATGTGCCGCGCGAGGACAATAATGAATCGGCGACCGCGGGCATTCGCATCAAGCTGGCGGGCGGCGGCATCAGCCACGAGATCAACGCCGGCGTCGCGGTGAACTGGCAGGTCAACCGCAACGCGTACGACTTCGACTTCACCGGCTATGCGACCAACCTCTATGATCCGGTCGTCGCGCCGCGGCCCGCGCCGAACCAGTTCGTCGGCGGCGACCTCGACGATGTCTTTCCGATCAGCCGCAGGCGTTTGTCGAGCGTCTTCGTCTCGAACACCCTCGGCTTCTGGGACGACCGCATCCTGCTCACCGCCGGCCTCCGCCTCCAGGAGATCAAGACGGCCTCCTATTCCTATGCCGATGGTGCGCTGACCGGCGGCTACAAGGAATCGGCGGCGACCCCGGTGTTCGGCCTGGTGGTCAAGCCCACCCAGGGCCTGTCGCTCTATGCCAACCGCATGGAGGGTTTGATCGCCGGTTCCTCCGCGCCGGCGACCTACGACCATGACAACGCGCCGGGCACCGCCCCGCTGCAGGTCGTCAACGGCGGCGCGGTGCTGCCGCCGGTCAAGTCGAAGCAGTATGAAGTCGGCGGCAAGCTGAACTTCGGCCGCTTCAACGCGGGGCTCGCGCTGTTCCGCATCGACAAGCCCAACAGCTTCGTCGATCCGGTCACCATCGTCTTCGGCAATTACGGCACCCAGCGGAACAAGGGCGCCGAGATCACGCTCGACGGCGAACCGGTGGATGGCCTCCGCATCATCACCGGACTGACGTTGCTCGACGCCAAGCTGCGCCGCACCGAGGGCGGGGTGAACGAGGGCAATGACGCGGTCGGCGTGCCCGAACTGCTCGCCAATGCCAATGTCGAATGGGACCTGCCCTTCCTGCCCGAACTGACGCTGGTCGGGCGCGTCGTGTACACCGGCAAACAAGCGGCGAACGCCACCAACACGCTGGAACTCGACAGCTGGACGCGCTTCGATCTCGGCGCGCGCTATGTCGCGCTGGTCGGCGACACCCCGCTGACCCTGCGCTTCAACGTCGATAACGTCGCCGACAAGCGCTATTGGGCGACCGCCTATAACGCGTTCAGCGCCTTCGGTACCCGCCTGCTCCAGGGCGGGCCCCGAACCTTCAAGGCATCAGCCTCGATCGAGTTCTGAGCGCGCTTACGGAACCCTCGCAGCCCCCGAACATTTGGACTCCGAATCCATATGGGGGGCTGCGAAAGGACGATTCATGGCCGCACGCGCCTATTGGAAGGGACAGATCCGCCTCGCCTTGGTGTCGATTCCCGTCGAAATCTATCCGGCGACTAAGTCGGGCGCCGCGATCAGCTTCCGCCAGATCCACGAGCCGAGCGGCAAGCCGGTCAAATATGAAAAGACCGTGCCCGGCATCGGCGCGATCGACACCGACGATATCGTGAAAGGCTATGAGACCTCGAAGGGCAATTATGTCCTGCTCGACGAGGAAGAAATCGAGGCCGTCAAGCTGGAGAGCAAGCGCACGCTCGAACTCGTCCAGTTCGTCGACGCCGGCGAGATCGACATCCTTTATTATGCCAAGCCCTATTATGTCGTCCCCGCCGACGAATTGGCCGAAGAAGCCTATATCGTGCTGCGTGAGGCGCTGAGGAAAGCGAAAAAGGTCGGGCTCGGCCAGCTGTCGGTGCGCGGGCAAGAGCAGCTCGTGGGCCTGCGCCCCTGCGGCCGCGGGCTGGTGCTCGAAGTGCTGCGCTACGCCGACGAGGTGAACAAGGCGGCGAATTATTTCCGCGACGTCGGCAACAGCAAGCCCGACGCCGATTTGCTCGACCTCGCTGCGACCTTGATCGACAAGAAGAGCGGCAAGTTCGACGCCAGCGACTATCACAATCATTATGTCGATGCGCTCAAGCGCGTGATCGCCAAGAAGGCGAAGGCCAAGGGCAAGCGCGTGCTCGAGGATGTCGAGGAACCCGCGCCGGTATCGCGCGGCTCGAACGTCATCGACCTGATGGCGGCGCTGAAGGCCTCGGTTGACGGCAAGAAGAAGGCGCCGGCCGCCGAGGAGAAGAAGCCACCCGCTAAAAAGGCCGCCCCGGCGAAGAAGGCCCCGGCGCGCAAAAGGGCGTGACATGGCGCGCGCCGATCCCCTCGCCCAATATAATGCCAAGCGCGATTTCAAGCTGACCCCCGAGCCCGCGGGCAAGGTAGCCAAGGGCGCCCAAAAAAATGAGGGGAGCAACCGCTTCATCGTCCAGAAGCACGACGCGACGCGGCTCCACTACGATTTCCGGCTCGAGGTCGATGGCGTGCTCAAGAGCTGGGCGGTCACCAAAGGTCCGAGCGCCGACCCCGCCGACAAGCGCCTCGCGGTGCGCACCGAAGACCATCCGATGAGCTACGCCGATTTCGAAGGCGTGATCCCCAAGGGCGAATATGGCGGCGGCAGCGTGATGCTCTGGGACCGCGGCACTTGGGCGCCGGTCGAGGGCAAGAGCGCGAAGGATATCGACAAGGGCCATCTCCATTTCATCCTCGATGGCGAGCGCATGAAAGGCGAATGGCTGCTCGTCCGCATGAAACCGCGCCCCGGCGAGAAGCGCGAGAATTGGCTGCTGCGCAAAGTGGACGACGCCTATGCCGGCGGCAGCGACGATCTCGTCGGGCGTCAGCTCACCAGCATCCTCACTGGCCGCACGATGGCCGAGATCGCCGGCGACGAGGGCGGCGAGCAATCGCTCAAGGGCGCCAAGGGTGCGGCCTTCAACAAGAAGATGCAGGCCGCGCACGCGCACAACAAGACGGTCGCCAAACCGGCCGCCAAGAGCAAGCCGCCCAAATTCCACCCGCTCCAGCTCGCGACGCTCGTCGATGCGGTGCCTACCGGCAACGGCTGGTTCCACGAGATCAAGTACGACGGCTACCGCGCCGAAATTGCCGCGGCGGGCGACGAGGTGCGCGTCTACACAAGGAACGGCCTCGACTGGACCGACAAATTCGCTCCCCTTGTCCGCCACATCGCGGCGCTCGATCTGCCGCCCTGCCTGATCGATGGCGAGATCGTCGCATACGGCAGTGACGGCAACCCCGACTTCTCCTCGCTGCAAGCCGTGCTCAAGCGCGGCCACGGCGCGCAGGACGAGGCAACCAAGCTCCACTTCTTCGCCTTCGACCTGCTCGAAGCGGACGGCAAATCGCTCGCCAAACTCGGCAATCTCGAACGCAAGGAGCGCCTCGAAGCCCTGCTCCGCGAAGCCCATCCCCCCATTGCCGTCGCCGACCATGTCATCGGCGCGGGCGAGACATTATACGCCGCGATGTGCGGCGCGGCGCAGGAAGGCATCATCTCCAAACGCGCCGACGCGGCTTACGTCGGCCGCCGCACCAAGAACTGGGTCAAGGTCAAATGCACCCGCCGCCAGGAGTTCGTCCTCGTCGGCTGGAACCCGTCATCGGCGAAAGCCCGCCCCTTCGCCTCGCTGCTCCTCGCGCAGCGCGAAAAGGGCAAACTCGTCTATAAGGGCAATGTCGGCACCGGCTTCGACGCCGCGACCATGGCCGATCTCGCGAAGAAATTCGCGCGGCTCGAACGCCAGACCGCCCCGATCGAGGTCGACCCCGCCACCGCGCGCAAGGTCCATTGGCTCACACCCGATCTCGTCGCCGAAATCGCCTTCGCCGAGTTCACCGCCAGCGGCTCGGTGCGCCACGCGAGTTTCCTCGGCCTGCGCAGCGACAAGGAGGCAAAGGACGTGACCCCCGAAATGCAGCAACCCGCCCCCGAGCCCGTCAGCGACGTGACGATCAGCAGCCGCGACCGCATCATCTTCCCCGAGGCCAAGGCGACCAAGGGCGACCTCGCCGACTATTATGAAGCCGTCGCCCCGCTGATGCTCCCCCACACCGCGCGCCGCCCGATCAGCCTCGTCCGCTGCCCGCAGGGCCGCGGCAAGAAATGCTTCTTCCAGAAGCATGACTCGGGCTCGTTCGGCGACCATGTCCACCATGTCGCGATCCGCGAAAAGGACGGCGGGCACGAGGATTATCTCTATGTCGACGACGGTGACGGCCTGCTCGCCTGCGTCCAGATGGGCACGATCGAATTCCACGGCTGGGGCAGCCATGTCGATGCCCTCGAAAAGCCCGACCGCATGGTCTTCGACCTCGACCCCGACGAAGGCCTTGCCTTCGCCAACGTGAAGAAGGCCGCGGCCGACATCCGCCGCCAGCTCGCCGACATCGGCCTTACGAGCTTCGCGATGCTCTCGGGCGGCAAGGGGGTACATGTCGTCGTGCCGCTCGACCCGGGGCACAGCTGGGACAAGCATAAGGATTTCTCGAAACGCTTCGCCGAGGCGCTGAGCCTCGCCGAGCCGGACCGCTTCACCGCAACGATGAGCAAGGCCAAGCGCAAGGGCAAGATCTTCATCGATTACCTGCGCAACCAGCGCGGCAGCACCGCGATCCTCCCCTATTCCGCCCGCGCCCGCGAAGGCGCGCCGGTGGCGGTGCCGATCGGCTGGGACGCGCTCGCCGACGTCGACAAGGCCGGCGCCTGGACGATCAGGGACGCCGACGAACTGCTGGAGCGCGCCGCGGGAGCGGACCTCAAGGGCTGGGGCTTCGCGAGCCAGACTTTGCCCGATTTCTGAAGATCGATATCCTCCCTGTCGCGCAGCGATGGGAGGCCGATCGCCGCAGCGCGGCTGACCGACCCCGTATCGGTGAGCGCCGCGATAAAAGCCCGCTACCGCTCCGGCGTCCACCGTTGTGCCGGTATTGGCGCGGCTCCGGCATAAAATCGGGCAGCCGCGGCCGCGCCTCCGCCGCAATCGGTGTCCGGTTCTGCATGATAAGCCCTGACCCGACCCCGATCTTTCATCCAGCTGCAACTAGAGGCCGAGAGGTGTTGTCGCGCATACCCGCAGTCATGCCCTTGTCGGTGAATTGCGACAGGGCGCCCCAAGGCTTGTTGAACAGGATCAAGCGGGCCAGCCTGCGCCCCTTCCCACTACCCCGTCGCCCCCGCGCAGGCGGAGCCCGCTGGAGGTTTATGCAGCAACGCGTGGCAAGGCCGACTGCGGCCCCCGCCTGCGCGGGGGCGACGATCTGGTTTCGCCGCTAGCGTTACGCCATTTCCTTCTTGCGCGAGGCCTTCTTGCGCTCGTGCGGGTCGAGCAGCGCCTTGCGGATGCGGATGTTCTTTGGCGTCACCTCGACCATCTCGTCGTCGTCGATATAGGCGATCGCCTGTTCGAGCGTCATGCGCTTCGGCGGGGTCAGGCGGATCGCGTCGTCCTTGCCCGTCGAGCGGAAGTTGGTGAGCTGCTTCGACTTCATCGGGTTGACCTCGAGGTCGTCGGGCTTGGCATTCTCGCCGATGATCATGCCCTCGTACAGCGCCTCGCCCGGCGAGACGAAGAGGATGCCGCGGTCTTCCAAGGGGCCGAGCGCATAGGCGACGGCTTCGCCATTGCCGTTCGAGATCAGGACGCCGTTCTGGCGGCCCGCGATATTGCCCTTGTACGGGCCATATTTCTCGAACAACCGGTTCATGATGCCGGTGCCGCGGGTGTCGGACAGGAATTCGCCATGATAGCCGATCAGGCCGCGCGACGGGCCGCTGAAGGTGATGCGCGTCTTGCCGCCGCCCGAGGGGCGCATGTCGGTGAGGTCGGCCTTGCGGACCTGCATCTTCTCGACGACCGTGCCGCTATGCTCGTCGTCGACGTCGATGACGACGACCTCATAGGGTTCGGTGCGCTTGCCGGCCTCGTCCTCGCCATAGAGGACGCGCGGGCGGCTGATGCCGAGTTCGAAACCTTCGCGGCGCATCGTTTCGATGAGCACGCCGAGCTGAAGCTCGCCGCGGCCCGCGACTTCGAAGCTGTCCTTGTCGGCGCTTTCGGTGATGCGGATCGCGACATTGGTTTCGGCTTCGCGGAACAGGCGGTCGCGGATCATGCGGCTCGTGACCTTGCTGCCCTCGCGGCCCGCCATCGGGCTGTCGTTGACCGCGAAGCGCATCGACAGCGTCGGCGGATCGATCGGCTGCGCGGCGATCGGCTCGCTGACGCTGGTGTCGGCGATGGTGTTCGCGACGGTCGCGTTGGTCAGCCCCGCGATCGCGACGATGTCGCCCGCCTTTGCCTCTTCGACGGGGACGCGGTCGAGCCCGCGGAAGGCGAGCAGTTTCGATGCCCGGCCGGTCTCGATCACCTTGCCGTCCATGTCGATCGCGTGGATCGGCTGGTTGACCTTGACCGTGCCCGACTGGACGCGCCCGGTGAGGATGCGGCCGATGAAATTGTCGCGGTCGAGCAGCGTCGCGAGGAAGGTGAAGGGCGCGTCCTCGGGCAGGCCCGGCTCGGGGACGTGCGACACGATCGTCTTGAACAGCGGTTCCAGCGTGCCCTCGCGCGCGTCGGGGCTTTCCGAGGCATAGCCGCCGCGGCCCGAGGCGTAGAGGATCGGGAAATCGAGCTGCTCGTCATTGGCCTCGAGCGTCAGGAACAGCTCGAACACCTCGTCGAGCACTTCCGCCGCGCGTGCGTCGCTGCGGTCGATCTTGTTGACGACGACGATCGGCTTGAGGCCGAGCGCGAGCGCCTTGCCGGTGACGAATTTGGTCTGCGGCATCGGGCCTTCGGCGGCGTCGACCAGCAGGATGACGCCGTCGACCATGCTGAGGATGCGCTCGACCTCGCCGCCGAAGTCGGCGTGACCCGGCGTATCGACGATGTTGATGCGCGTCAGATCGGCGCCCTCGCCCCACTCGACGCTGGTGCACTTCGCAAGGATGGTGATCCCGCGTTCCTTTTCGAGATCGTTCGAATCCATCGCGCGCTCTTCGACGCGCTGGTTGTCGCGGAAGGTGCCCGACTGGCGGAACAGCTGGTCGACGAGGGTGGTCTTGCCGTGATCGACGTGTGCGATAATCGCAATATTGCGCAGAGACATGCGAAAGAGGGCCTTGGATAGGGAGGGGGCAGCGCCGGGGGCGCCGCGATCGGTCGCGCCCGTAGCAGAAGCCTTGTTGCATCGCAACGAAATTGCCGAAGTTGGCGAAGGTGCCGCGTGGCGTGACCCGCCGCGATGAAGTTTCAATAATTATTGAAACTTTAGAAACTCACTGCTATGCGAGTCGCGTGGAACCATCCCCCACCCCCGACTCCTCGTCTCCGCCGTTCCGGCTCTCCCCGCTAGCGCAGGCGTTTGTCCTGCATTTCGGCGAGATGGGGAGCCGCTGGGGGATCAACCGCACCGTCGGACAGATTTACGCGATGCTGTTCCTGGCCGACGCGCCGCGCCATGCCGAGGAGATCAGCGAGGCGCTGAGCCTGTCGCGCGGCAGCGTTTCGATGGGGCTGAAAGAGCTCGCAAGTTGGCGCCTGGTGCAATTGAAGCATCTGCCCGGCGACCGGCGCGACTATTATGAGACCCCGCGCGACGTCTGGGCGATCTTTCGCACGCTGGTCGAGGAGCGCAAGAAGCGCGAGATCGACCCGACGCTGACGACGCTGCGCACCTTGCTGATGGAGCCCGCGACCGACCCCGGCGACCGTTTCGCGCAGCAACGCATCGCGGCGATGCACGAACAGATCGAGCTGCTGACCGACTGGTATGCCGAAATGGAGCGGCTCGACACCGAACGGCTGCTTCAGCTTTTGCGGCTGGGCGAGCGTGTGGTAAAGGCCCTCGAGTTCAAGGACCGCATGCTCGGCCGCGGGAAGGGTGTCTCGACCGCCTCGACAAGCTCGGGACAGGCTTCGCTCGACAAAAACGGGGGGACTTGACGATGGACGGAGTTGACCCGCTGATCCTCGCGCGCATCCAGTTCGCGGCGAACATCAGTTTCCATATCCTGTTCCCGACGATCACCATCGCGCTCGGCTGGGCGCTGCTCGGCTTCAAGCTCGCCTATAACCGCACCAAGGACGCGGCCTGGATGGACGCGTACCGATTGTGGGTGAAGGTGTTCGCGCTGAGTTTCGCGATGGGGGTGGTGTCGGGGATCACGATGAGTTTCCAGTTCGGCACCAACTGGCCGGGCTATATGGAAAAGGTCGGCAATGTCGCGGGGCCCTTGCTCGCCTATGAGGTGCTCACCGCCTTCTTCCTCGAGGCGGTGTTCCTGGGGATCATGCTGTTCGGGTTCAGCCGGGTGCCCAACTGGGTACACACGCTTGCGACCTGCCTGGTCGCGGGGGGCACGACGCTGTCGGCCTTCTGGATCATCGTGCTGAACAGCTGGATGCAGACCCCGACGGGATACGAGATTCGCGACGGGGTGGTCCATGCGACCGACTGGTGGGCGATCGTCTTCAACCCGTCGATGCCGTACCGGCTGACGCATATGCTGCTCGCGTCGGCGCTGACCGTCGCTTTCCTGATCGCGGGCCTGTCGGCGTGGCGCTGGCTGAAGGACGGCGGCGGCGAAGGCGTGCGGCGCACGCTGAAGGCCGCCGTCTATGCCGCCGCGCTGCTGATCCCGGTGCAGATTTTCGTCGGCGACATGCACGGGCTCAACACGCTGGAGCATCAGCCGCAGAAGGTCGCGGCGATGGAGGCCAATTGGGAGACGCAGCCGCACACCCCGCTGATCCTCTTCGCCATCCCCGACGAGAAGGCGCGCACCAACCATCTGGAGGTCGCGGTGCCGTCGGGCGCGAGCCTGATCCTGAAGCATGAGGCCGCGGGGGTCGTGCCGGGGCTCAATGATTATCGGGGCAATCACCCGCCGGTCGCGCCCCTGTTCTGGGGCTTCCGGATCATGGTCGGGCTGGGCGTGGCGATGCTGGCGGTGTCGTGGTTCGGCGCGTGGCGAATCTGGCGGCGCGGGGTCGATACGCTGCCGCGCTGGTACGCGCGCGCGCTCGTCGCGATGACCTTTGCCGGCTGGGTCGCGACGCTCGCGGGCTGGTATGTCACCGAGATCGGGCGCCAGCCCTGGCTGGTCACCGGGGTGCTCAAGACCGCCGACGCGGTCGGCCCGGTGGGGAGCATGATGGTGGCGAGTTCGCTGACCCTGTACCTCGCGGTCTATGTCGTGCTGCTCGCGGCCTATGTCGCGGTGCTGTACCGGCTCGCGCGGCTCGGCAAGGCGGCGCCCGAGGACAAGCCGATGTTCCCGATCCCCGGCGCGGCGCCCGGCCCCGCCGCACCGCTCGAAGAGGGGGTGACGCCATGACGCCGTTCATCGATCCCTGGTGGCTGCCGGTGATTTTCGCGGGGCTGATGGGCCTGTCGATCCTGCTCTATGTCATCCTCGACGGATACGACCTGGGGGTCGGCATGCTGACGCGGCTCGAGAAGGACGAGAATCGCGACCTGATGGTCGCGTCGATCGGTCCCTTCTGGGACGCCAACGAGACCTGGCTGGTGCTCGGCATCGGGTTGCTGCTCGTCGCCTTTCCGGTCGCGCACGGGATCATCCTGACCCAGCTCTATTTGCCCGTCGCCTTGATGCTCGTCGCGCTGATCCTGCGCGGGGTGAGCTTCGAATTTCGCGCCAAGGCGCCGCCCGGGCAGAAGCATCGCTGGGACGCCGCCTTTTTCTACGGCTCGCTGATCACCGCATTGTGCCAGGGCTATATGCTCGGCGCCTATGTGCTGGGGTTCGACCAGAGCGTGGCGTCGGTGCTCTTCTGCCTGCTCGCGGCGCTGGGCCTCGTCGCGGGCTATCTGTTCGTCGGCGCGTGCTGGCTGGTCTACAAGGTCGAGGGCGAGTTGCAGAAGCGCGCGGTGCGCTGGGCCGAGTGGACCCTGTGGGCGACCGCGCTGGCGATGGCGATCATCTCGGTCGCGACGCCGCTCTTGTCCGGGCGGATTTTCACCCGCTGGTTCCGCCTGCCAGAGATCATCGCGCTGCTGCCGATCCCGATCGCCTCGGCAACCTTGTTCGTCGGGCTCGCGATCTTCCTGCGGCGACCCTTGCGCGAAAAGGATGCGCTGTCGTGGGTGCCGCTGGCGACCGCGGGCATCTTGTTCGCGCTGGGGTTCGTGGGGATCGCCTACAGCTTCTACCCCTATCTGATCGCCGACCGGCTCGACATCTGGCAGGCGGCGGCGTCACCCGAATCGCTGAGCATCATCCTGATCGGCGCGCTGTTCGTGCTGCCGGTGATCTTGGGCTATTCGATCCTGTCGCACTGGATCTTTCGCGGGAAGGCGACGCATTTGAGTTATGAGTGAGGGGATACCGAACCCCTGTGGCGACCGGCGATATTTGTTGTTACGCTGATCAAATGCAGGTGAACAGCTACGACGTCGAACTTGAGCGTTTGGAAGAACGAGCTACGGCTAGGCTCCTTACTGCAGAGGTCTACGACGCGTTAGCTTTTGAAGCTCTCTACGGCCATCTCGCAGCCAAGGCCAAAGAGCTTAGAGATGCCAGCACCGTCTCGAAGCAGATTCTCGGTTCCTTGCGCCGCGCGGCGGCAGCCATCCGGAGTCGATCAGAATATGTTGCATCGGCCCGCGATGGCCTGTTGATCGCCGATCAGTTTGAGATGTTACTCGATCTCATCGTTATTGGTGAAATTCCCGACGACCGAAGGCCGGGCGAGCCTCGGATTATCTGAGATCAGCGCGAAGGCCGCTAACCTGCACTTTCGTCATCCCGGGCTTGACCCGGGACCCGCCTTCCTTGGCGCCAGCGGCAACGGCTCGAACCCGAAATCCTCGGCGAGGTCGCGCCAAGTCGGGTTGATCGCGTTGATCAGATCATATTTCCACGGCCGTACCCATCGCTTGATGCGCTTCTCGCGCAGGATGGCGCTGTCCATGGTCTCATGGCGTTCGAACCAGACGAGCCGCTTGATCCCATATTCCTTGGTGTAGCCGCCAAAGGTTTCGGCGCGATGTTGATGGATGCGCTGGACG
>JAEULK010000039.1 GCA_016793775.1 Sphingopyxis sp.
TGCCGACCCACTTAATCATGTCATTTCATAAGCAAGCCGAGGGAGGGGCCCGCCGGCTCCTTGCGCGAAAAGGCTCAGGCCGGAAAAAATTTCAAAATTGATGAGGGGTAGAGCTTTGGGGTGCGTATCTAGTAAGTATCATGCGCCCGGAATTTACTTCATAACCAATTGATATGATTCAATAAATTCCTATTGACCTGTATATACATTTGATGCTCTCTGAGGGGAATCAGCCAACCATCAGGGGGTTTCGCTATGATGACCAGGACAATTTTGCTCGCCAGCGCCGCAGCGGTCGCGACCTTTGCAACGCCAGCGCTCGCGCAGAGCGATGCTGCGACGCAGTCACCCGCCGCGGAGGATGCTCCGAACGGATCGGACATCGTCGTGACCGGCTCGCGCATTCGTCGCCAGGATCTCGCGGGCGTCGGCCCCGCGACCGTCGTGTCGGCCGAGCAGATCGAGAACACCGGCGGCGTCAATATCGAGACGGTGCTGCCGCGCCTTCCCGCCAACGCCGGCTTCGCAGGCAACCAGACCTCCGCCTATTGGGCGAACAATGGATATGGCACGGCGCAGGTGAACCTGCGCGGTCTCGGCATCAAGCGCACGCTTGTTCTGCTCAACGGCCGCCGCCTCGTCGCGGGCGGCACCGGCGCGAACTCCTCGCCCGATCTTAACATGATCCCGGTCGCGGCGCTCGCGCGCACCGATGTGCTCAAGGACGGCGCCTCGGCGATCTATGGCGCCGACGCGATGGCGGGCGTGGTCAACCTCGTGACCCGCACTGACTATGAAGGCCTCGGCCTCAGCGTGCGCCAAGGCATCACCGAAAAGGGCGATGGCTCGGACTTCACCGCCGACCTCCTGTGGGGCGTCCGCAACGATCGCGGCGGTTTCATGGCGGCGGTCACCTATCAGAAGACGAGCGCGGTCAATATGGCAACGCGCGCGCCTTGCTCGCTTGCCGAAACCACGCCCGGCATGCTGAGCTGCGTGAACAGCGCCTCGACGATCGGCGGCCGCGCGGTGCTGCCCAATGGTCAGCAGATCAACTTCAATCAGGTGCTGGGCGGTAACGGCAACTTCTTCGAGCCGTACAGCGCGGCGAAGCATAATTTTAACTCGAACCCTTTCCTCAACGCGGTGAGCCCTGTCGAGCGCGTCAGCACCGCCTTTTTCGCCGACTATGATCTGACCGACAATATCGAGGCATTCGGCGAGTTCCTCTATACCTTCCGCAAGTCGAACCAGATCGCGACGCCGGGAACGCTGCGCAATCTGGCGATTTCGGCAAGCAACCCGACCAACCCCACAGGTCAGAACATCGTCCTCATCCAGCGCCGCCTCGCCGAGCCCGGCCCGCGCCAATTCTTCCAGGAAACCGATACCTGGCAGGGTACGTTTGGCCTCCGCGGCAAGCTCTCGAACGATTGGGGATGGGAAATCGCGGGCGCCTTCGGCCGCAACACCGCGGTCGATGGTTCGACCAACATCGCCAATCTCGAGCGCGTCGCGAATTCGCTCGATACGACCAAGTGCAGCCTCGCGGCCGGTGCGACGATCCCCTGCGCCGACTATCTTGGCTTCGGCGACCTGACGCCGCAGGTTCTCGACTA
>JAEULK010000045.1 GCA_016793775.1 Sphingopyxis sp.
CGGTTGAAGTGTGCAAACTCCACCATAACGATGAACCCGGTGGCCACCAGCGACGCCGCATTCCGGGGTGGGGCATGCCCCACCCCGGAATACACCATCGCCTACACCGGAAATTACACCACGAGCGCGGACGCTAACTCCTCGAAATCGCTTCGACCTATGTTCGAGCAACTTTTGGCGCCAAGTGTCGGTGCCATGTTTGAAGTAGTTTGCCGCGAAGCAAAGAGCGTCAATATCGGGGTGTAGATTGACGCCCGCCAACCCTGCGTCCGTGATCAGCTGGGCATGCGTGCGGCGCTTCTTCCGGAGTGGATTCGGGATATTTCGTTCCCAAATATGGTAGACCGCAATTGCGGTCGCTACACGAAGCTCTTCTAGAGCGTCTTCGATAGCCAATTGCTCAAGCCGATAGACTTTCTCCTGATCCCAGAGACAATATCCATCTTCCCACTCGCCGATTGGCTCACCTCCAGCTTCAATATGCCGGTCATATTCCGCTTTCGCCTGCTCAATTTCGGCATGCTGTTGCGCTAGAGAACCGCTCGCTGCCTGAAACATTAGCCCGATCGCCATCAGGCTTTGGGCATAGTGATAAGCGCCCATATCTAAAGAAATTGCGGCGCTCATATCTTCTAAAGTCCCAGCACCTGCGGCATGGTGTAGCGGCCCGCCTTCTGGTGGAGCAGCCAGAGCGCGGCCTTCACCGCGCCGCGCGCGAAGATCATGCGGTTTTCGGCGCGGTGCGAGAGGGTGATCATCTCCTCATTGCCCGCGAAGATCACGTCATGGTCGCCCGCGACGGTGCCGCCGCGCAGGCTCGCGAAGCCGATCTTGCCATGGCCGCGCACGCCGGTGACGCCGTCGCGGCCGCGTTCGGAGCAGGTGGCGAGGCTGATCCCGCGTCCGTCGGCGGCAGCTTGCCCCAGCAGCAGCGCGGTGCCGCTGGGGGCGTCGACCTTCATCCGGTGGTGCATTTCGACGACCTCGATATCCCAGTCGGGATCGAGGCGCGCGGCGGCCTCCTTCACCAGATGCGCGAGCAGGGTCACGCCGAGCGAGGTGTTGCCGGTCTGGAGGACCGCGATGTCGTGGCTCGCGTCGTCGATCAGATAATGGTGGCGCTCCTCGAGCCCGGTGGTGCCGATGACGATCGGCGTATTCGCGGCGACGCAGGCGTCGAGCGTCGCCTCGAGCGCGGCGGGCGAGGAGAAGTCGACGAGGACGTCGGCGTCGGTCGCGAGCGCCGCGATATTGCCACCCTTGTCGATGCCGCAATGGCGCGCCCCCATCTCCGCCGCGGCGGCGGCGAGCACGATGCCCATCCGGCCCTGGCTGCCGACGATGCCGATGCTGGTCATGTTCCGTCCCCTGAAATGCGGTTTCCCTTTAACCGCTGGTGTCGAGCGAAGTCGAGACACG
>JAEULK010000094.1 GCA_016793775.1 Sphingopyxis sp.
GGCCTCCCCAACGATAATAGCCTATGGGGGGCCGGGTGGGGGAGCGGGCCGGGGTCACTTTCAGCAAAGCTGAAACCTCATCAAGCACCGCCCTGACGCAAGCCCCGCTCGGCGATGCGCGCCACCACGGCGTCCTTCACCGCGCGGGTGACGAATTTGTGGATGTCGCCGCCGAAGATCGCGATTTCCTTGACCAGCCGCGATGCGATCGGTTGCAGGTTGACGTCGGCCATCAGGAAAACCGTCTCGACCCGCGCGTTGAGCTGGCGGTTCATGCCGGTGAGCTGATATTCATATTCGAAGTCGGTGACGCCGCGGATGCCGCGGACGACGATCGAGGCGCCTTGGGCATCCGCGAAATCCATCAGCAGCGAGTTGAAGCCGACGACTTCGATATCGCCGTCGATGCCCGCGACCTCGGCCTTCACCATCGCGATGCGCTCGTCGTCGTCGAACAAGGGCGATTTGGCGATGTTGGTGGTGACCCCAATGATCAGTTTGTCGACGAATTTCGCGCCGCGCCGGATGATGTCCATATGCCCCAGGGTGATCGGATCGAACGTCCCCGGATAAACCCCCACGCGCATCAGCGGTCCCTTTCCACGATATAGCGGGCGATGGCGCGCAGCAGCGCCGCCTCCTCGCCGAACCCGGCCAGATGGCCGATCGCCTGATCGACCAGCGCCCGCGCCTGTTCGCGCGCCCGGTCGAGCCCCATCAGGGTGACGAAGGTCGCCTTGCCCGCGGCTTCGTCCTTGTGCAGCGCCTTGCCCGCGAGTTCCTCGTCGCCTTCGACGTCCATGATGTCGTCGGCGATCTGGAAGGCGAGCCCGATGTCGCGCGCATAGCCGCGCAGCGGCGTCCGCCCCTCGGGCGCGATCCGCGCGAGGATCGCGCCGGCCTCGACCGAGAAGGCGATCAGCGCGCCGGTCTTGAGCTGCTGCAACCGCGTCACCGTCGGCAGGTCGAACTGCGCTGTCTCGGCGGCAAGGTCCATCATCTGTCCCCCCGCCATGCCCGCCGGACCCGCGGCATGGGCGAGTTCGCGGATCAGTTCGCTGCGCACGAAGGGGTCGGCGTGGGTCGCGGGATCGACCAGCCACTCGAACGCCAGCGCATGGAGCGAATCGCCCGCCAGCACCGCGGTCGCCTCGTCGAACGCCTTATGCACCGTCGGCTTGCCGCGGCGCAGGTCGTCATCGTCCATGCACGGCAGATCGTCGTGGATCAGCGAATAGACGTGCATCGCCTCGACCGCCGCGCCGACGCGCAGGCTGGGTATGCGGTCGACATGATAGAGATCGCCCGCCGCGCGCACCAGCAGGGGACGCAGCCTCTTGCCGCCGCCGATCGCGGCGTGGCGCATCGCTTCATAGAGCCGGTCGCGCGGATCCTCGGGAACGGGGAGAAGTTGGTCGAACAGGCGGTCGGTCGCCTCGGCGACTTCGGTCTGCGCGTCCTCGAGCAGGCGGCTGCCCGCGTCCCATTCTCCCTCGGCGAACGCCACCGCGGCTCAGCCTTCGCCGAAGGGCACGGTCCCGGCCGGCCGGCCGTCGGCGCCGAGGCTGACCTGCTCGATGCGCGCCTGCGCCGCGGCGAGCCGCGCCTCGCAATGACCGCGCAGCGCATGGCCGCGTTCGTAGAGCGCCACCGATTCCTCGAGGCTGACATCGCCGCTTTCAAGCCGCCGCACGATCGTTTCGAGCTCGCCCATCGCGGCTTCGAACGACAGCGATGAAATCGCCGGGGCGGCGCCAAAGGTTTCCGGGGCGGTATCGGGGGTGTCCGTCATGGTGCCTGCTTTGGCCCTTTCGCCCCCCGATGGTCAAGTGCACTCGCGCTTGACGCCGCCGCCCACCGGCCTAGGCTCGCCCCCATGTTCATCGGCCATTTCGCCCCGGCGCTGGTCGCCGCCGCCCGGCCGAAAGCCGCGGGCCTCGGAACGCTGTTCGTCGCCGCGCAGATCATCGACATCGGTTTCGCCGCGCTGCTGTTCCCGGGGCTGGAGGCGATGCGGATCGTCCCCGGCATCACCGCGATGAACGCGATCGACCTCTATCATATGCCCTATACGCACAGCCTGGTCGGGGCTTTGTTATGGGCGGCGGGGTTCGGCGCGCTCGTCTGGTTCGCCACCAGGCGCCGCGCGGCGGCGATCGGCGCGGCGCTGGTCGTCGTGTCGCACTGGTTTATCGACCTCCTCGTCCATATCCCCGACCTGACGCTCTATGGCGCGCCGCCCAAGCTGGGGTTCGGGCTATGGAACCATCCGGCGATCGCGATGCCGCTCGAAATCCTCTTCATCGGCGCCGCGTTGCTCTATTATGCGCGCCGGACGCGCTCCCCGACGGGCAACCGGCGCCTGTGGATTCTCGCGGGCGTGCTGTCGCTGCTCCAGGCGGTCGACTGGTTCGGCCCGAAACAACCGGTGTTTTCGCTCGCTATCCCCGCGCTGATGCTCTTCGCCTACGCGCTGACCGCGGGCGTCGCGGCCTGGGTCGGCGCCAACCGCCAGCCAAGGACCGCCGCATGAGTCTGCAAGCCGTCGCCGCCTATCTCGCGACCGCGCTGATCTTCGGCCTGCTCGACGCGGTCTGGCTGACCAAGGTCGGACCGAAACTTTATCGTCCAGAGATCGGCGAGTTGCTGATGGACGGCTGGCGACCCGCCCCCGCCCTCATCTTCTACGCCCTTTATATGCTCGGCATCCAGATTTTCGCGGTGGCGCCCGCACTGACGGCGGGCAAATGGCAGGTCGCGGCCCAATATGGCGCGCTGTTCGGCTTCTTCTGCTACATGACCTACGACCTCACCAACCAGGCGACGATGAAGATCTGGTCGACCAAGGTCACCCTCGCCGACATCGCCTGGGGAACCTGTGCCACCGGCTTTGCGGCGGGCGCCGCCGCCTGGCTGGTCCTCACCCTGCTGCCGCGCGGCGCCTGAATCCCCGCCACCGCGCGCAATCGCGATTCCATTCTTTGCAATTGCCCGTGGCCGCCAGCCCGGTCATGCTGCACTGCACAAGGGAGAGGGGCGTAAAGGCAAGTTTTGTTCATCCCAACAAGGACTTGCATCATGAAAAAATTCATTCTCCCCATCCTGACCCTGCTCGCCGCCGTCCCCGCCGCCGCCCATGCCGAGGAGGTGCGCCGCTTCGAGCATGAGGGGCGCATTTACAGCTACACCGTTACCGATCTCGGCGATCGCCGGGTGATCAGCGGTGTCGAGGAAAAGACCGGCAAGCCGTTCAAGCTGCGCGTCGGCACCCATCAGGTGCGCGGCACGGTGGGATCGCAGCAGGTCCGATTCTCGCTGCGCGACGTCAAACCGCTCGCCGCCTCGGTGACCGTCCTCGCCGCGCGCTGACCAATTAAATAGGGACAGTCCCTATTTAATTTTGAACGGGCGGCCGCGCGGTTTCGACACGGCGCGGTCGCCGACTTCTGTAGCATGCGCGGCGAGCCAAGCGGGAGCGGCGCGCGGACGCCCCGATTGCAGCGCCCGTTCGATCGATTCGGTCGACTCCTCCTCTTCAGCCGCCTCAAGTCCGCGAGCGAGCATCGCGCGCCAATCGCACACGACATCCGCCAGTTCCGCGCCGCTGACCAGCCGGTCGGGGCGGCGAGCGACATGCGCTGCCGCGCTCGACCACCGCCATTCTTCGGCCGCCCGCACGAGTCCGGCCTTTACCGGATTATTCTCGATATAGCGCAGGGCGACCATCAAATGGGCGTCGTCCATCGCATAGCTGGCATAGCGCCCCTGAAACAGATGGCCGCTGGCCTGCTGGATAAGGTTGATGCGCTGCGATAGCCGCGTCGCGGCGCTTGCGATCGGCCCACGCAATCCGTCCAGGGTCGACGGCACGAGGACGAGATGAACATGATTGTCCATCAGACACCATGCGAGGCAGCTTGTGTCAAAACGCTGACACGCGTCGGCGAGCCAATCAACGTATCGGTTCCGGTCGTCGTCCGAGAAGAAAATCGGCTGGCGGCGATTTCCGCGCTGCACCAAATGGTGCGGCACGCCGGGGATGACAATGCGGGATGAACGCGCCATCGGCCCTCCAATAAATAGGGACAGTCCCTATTTATTGCGCACGTCGTGGGGCATCGCAAGGTCCGTCGAGAATAAATAGGGACTGTCCCTATTTATTGCGCCTGTTCGCAGCGCGCACACCCCGCTAAAGGCGCGCCATGACTCAGACCGCAACCGCGCCCGCCTCCGTCATCACCCCCCAGGTCGTCGCCGACCACGGCCTGTCGCCGGAAGAATATGAGCGCGTCCTCGCCGCGCTCGGGCGCGAGCCGAACCTCGTCGAGCTCGGCATCTTCTCGGTCATGTGGTCCGAGCCTTGCAGCTACAAAAGCTCGCGCATCCATTTGAAGAAACTGCCCACTGAGGCGCCCTGGGTGATTTGCGGCCCCGGCGAGAATGCCGGCGTCATCGATATCGGCGAAGGGCCGGACGGCAAGAAACTCGCCGCCATCTTCAAGATGGAAAGCCACAACCACCCGTCGTACATCGAACCCTATCAGGGCGCGGCGACCGGGGTCGGCGGCATCCTGCGTGACGTCTTCACCATGGGCGCGCGCCCGGTCGCGAACCTCAATGCGCTGCGTTTCGGGCGCCCCGACCATCCGAAGATGAAGCATCTCATCTCGGGCGTCGTCCACGGCATCGGCGGTTACGGCAATTGCGTCGGCGTGCCCACGGTCGGCGGCGAGGTCAATTTCCACAAGGCCTATGACGGCAATATCCTCGTCAACGCGATGACCGTCGGCGTTGCCGAACAGGACAAGATCTTCTATTCGGCCGCCAGCGGCGTCGGCAATCCGATCGTCTATGTGGGTTCCAAGACCGGCCGCGACGGCATCCACGGCGCAACGATGGCGAGCGCCGACTTCGGCGAGGATGCCGAGGAAAAGCGCCCGACGGTGCAGGTCGGCGACCCCTTCACCGAGAAATTGCTGATCGAGGCGTGCCTCGAACTGATGGCGTCGGACGCGATCGTCGCGATCCAGGACATGGGCGCCGCGGGCCTCACCTCGTCATCGGTCGAAATGGCGTCGAAGGGCGGCGTCGGCCTCCACCTCAAGATGGATGACGTGCCGCAGCGCGAAACCGGCATGACGGCGTATGAGATGATGCTGTCCGAATCGCAGGAACGCATGCTGATGGTGCTGAAGCCCGGCCGCGAGGATTTCGCCGCCGCGATCTTCGACAAATGGGAACTCGACTTCGCGGTCATCGGCACCGTCACCGACACCGGCCGCATGGTGCTCGAACATCATGGCGAGATCGTCTGCGACATCCCGCTCGCCCCGCTCGCCGACGACGCGCCGCTCTACGATCGCCCGCACGTCCCCACGCCCAAGCAGCCCGCGCTGGCCGACGTCCCCGAGACGAGCGACGTCGCCGCCGACCTCAAGACCCTCATGGGCACCCCCGACATCGCCAGCCGCCGCTGGATCTACGAACAATATGACAGCCAGGTCGGTGCCGACACCCTCCAGACCGGGGGCGACGCCGCGCTCGTCCGCATCCATGGCACCAACCGCGCGCTCGCCATGTCGACCGACTGCACCCCGCGCTATTGCTACGCCGACCCCGTCGAGGGCGGCAAGCAGGCGGTCGCCGAAACCTGGCGCAACATCAGCGCGGTCGGCGCCACGCCGCTCGCGATCACCAACTGTCTGAACTTCGCCAACCCGCAGCGCCCTGAGATCATGGGCCAGATCACCGGCTGCCTCGACGGCATGGCGCAGGCGTGTATCGCGCTCGACTATCCGATCGTCTCGGGCAACGTCAGCCTCTATAACGAGAGCAAGGCGACCGGCGGCGGCAGCGCGATCCTGCCCACCCCCGCGATCGGCGGCGTCGGCGTGATCGAGGATTGGAACAAAGCGGTCGGCATCGACTTCAAGCGCACCGGCGACATCGTGCTCGCGGTCGGCGAACGCGCCGGCCATCTCGGCCAGTCGGTGTGGCTGCGCGAACTCCACGGCCGCGAAGAGGGCCCGCCGCCGCCCGTGAACCTGCGCTGCGAAAAGCGCACCGGCGACTTCATCCGCAAGAGCATCAACGCCGGCTGGATCACCGCCTGCCACGACGTGTCGGACGGCGGCATCGCGGTCGCGCTCGCCGAAATGGCGCTCAAGTCGAACATCGGCGTGCTGGTCAGCGAAGAACAGCCTTTCGGCGTCGCCGAAAGCTTCTTCGGCGAAGACCAGGGTCTCTATCTCGTCACCGTCTGCGACACCTGCCTCGCGGACTTCCTCGACGCCGCCGGCCGCGCCGATGTGCCCGTCGATCCGGTCGGGCGCACGATCAAGGACCGCATCGTCTTCGAACTGGAAGGCAGCGACCATAGCGTGACGCTCGCCGAGCTGCGTGACGCGCATGAAGGTTTCTTCCCGAAGCTGATGGGGGCCGACGCGGCGCTTGCCTAAGTCGTCATTGCGAGCGTAGCGAAGCAATCTCCAGCCGTCGTCCATTGACGACGATAGCTGGAGATTGCTTCGTCGCCTGCGGCTCCTCGCAATGACGAACCACCACTGGCGCGACGAGGTGAGAGGTCTATGAGCATCCATGTCGGAATCGGGGGCTGGACCTTCGAACCGTGGCGCGGCCCCTTCTACCCCGCCGGCCTCACACAGAAACGCGAGCTCGAATATGCCGGCCAGCATCTGACCGGGATCGAGATCAACGGCACCTATTACAGCAGCCAGAAGCCCGAGACTTTCGCGAGCTGGGCCGCCGCGGTCCCCGACGGTTTCAAGTTCAGCGTCAAGGCCTCGCGCTTCACGACCAACCGCAAGGTGCTGAAAGACGGCGCGGCTTCGATCGAGAAATTCCTGACGCAGGGGCTGACCCGGCTCGGCGACCGGCTCGGCCCGATCCACTGGCAGTTCATGGCGACCAAGAAGTTCGACGCCGACGATTTTGCGGGCTTCCTCGACCTGCTCCCCGACAGCCAGGACGGCGTCCCGCTCCGCCACGCGATCGAGGTGCGCCACGAAAGCTTCCGCGACCCGGCCTTCATCGCCATGCTGCGCGAACGCAACATGGCGATCGTCCATGCCGACAGCGACGAATTCCCCTGCATCGACGAGCAGACCGCCGACTTCACTTACGCCCGCCTCCAGCGCAGCCAGGAGGATGTCGAGACCGGCTACGACGCCAAGGCACTCGATCGATGGGCCAGCCAGGCCAAGGACTGGGCCAAGGGCGACCGCGACGTCTTTCTCTTCTTCATATCGGGCGCGAAGGTCCGCAACCCCGCTGCCGCGCAGGCGCTGATCGCGCGGCTGAAAGGATAACGGCGAGAACTGCGCCGATCGACAAAATCGACGGCGCGGCTAAAATTGATCCTCCCCATCGCGGAGCGTTGGGGAGGGGGACCGCGCCCGAAGGGCGTGGTGGAGGGGTAGAGCGTGCCGGCAAGCAATCACGGCTATAGGAACGCCAAACGGCTCCGCCGCAAAATGTCGCTGCCCGAGGTGCTGTTATGGCAGATATTGCGCAAGCAACCCGGCTACATCAAATTCCGACGCCAGCACCCCATTGGTCCATATGTGCTCGATTTCTATGTCGTCGAATTGAAGCTCGGGATCGAGATCGACGGCGCCAGCCACGATATGGGCGACAGGCCCGAACACGATGACACGCGCGACCGTTGGCTTGAATCGCACGGCATTACCGTGATGCGCATCCCTGCCAAGGAGGTCCTCACCGACCCCAATGCCGTTGCGGATTCCATCGTACGGCTCTGTACCGAGAGGTAAAACCCCTCCACCACCGCCTTCGGCGGCGGTCCCCCTCCCCAATGGCTTCGCCAAGGGGAGGATCGAAGGATCAAGCCGCCGCGGCCTGCGCCGCGAGGAAATTATAGGGGTCGATGCCGCGGCTGCGGTACGCCCGGTGCGCTTCCTGGTAGAGCGTCGGCTCGCCGATGCCGAGGCGCGCGCGCGCGGCGTCGAGCGGCTCGGCGAGGAGCGCGCGGATGTCCTGCTCGATGATCGCCTGCGATGCCTTGCCGTGGCGCTGGCCCTGGCGGATCGCACCCATCACCGGCGCCTCGCCCTTGACGCTGCGCTTGAGCTCGAACCCGCCGGCATAGGCGATGAAGAAATTGCCGTAATTGCCGGTCTGGCCATAGGTGAAGCCCAGCACGCATTGCTCGCCCAATGCATCGCGGCCGTAACCGGTCAGGATGTGGAACAGGTCGTGCGTGTCGCGCAGGCGGTTGGCATACCATTGCACTTGGTCGTCGAACTTGGGACGGCCCATCTTGTCGGCCTCGGCCACCAGGCCCGCAGCGGACAGGCCTTCGCGCTTCATGAAGGTGACATAGGCGTCGCCGACGCTGCCTTTGGGCAGTTGTTCGATCCATTCATGGTCGTCGAGCAGGTCGGGCAGATAGGGTTCGCTCGCCATCAGGCGCCGGCCCTTCTCGCTTTCGACGAAGGCGCGGGCGTCGTCCATGAACCCCTTGCGCGGCAGATTCTCGAAGATGTGGAAGACCTGTTCGGTGTCTTCCTTGTCCCGGATGAGCTTGCGGAAGTGCGACAGCGCCTTCAGCGGGCGGAACTTCTGCGGCTGGCGGTCGGGGTGGGAGAAGATGGTCGGGGTCATGGCGGCTCTCTTTGCGAACTCTGGCGAATCATCTGATGGGGCCGAGATAGCATTACTGACATAGATGTCAATAGTATGGTAAGGGCTGGACGGATCGATCCTCACACTGTTATATCTTCATAATACAGTGGAGGGCGATGTGGGCGAAGATAGACAAGTTGCGGCGGGCCGCCTGATCACCCTGGACGCGCTGCGCGGCTTTGCGGTGATGGGGATATTGGCGATGAACATCGTCGCCTTTGCGATGCCCGAAATGGCCTATGTCTCGCCCAAGGCCTACGGCGGCGAAACGCCATCGGACATCGCCGCCTGGGCGCTCGGCTTCCTGCTCTTCGACGGCAAGATGCGCGGCCTGTTCTCGATCCTGTTCGGCGCGAGCATGCTCCTCATCGTCGACCGGGCCGAGGCGAACGGCCAGAGCCCGCGCGCGGTGCACTACCGCCGCATGGCGTGGCTCGCGATCTTCGGCCTCTGCCATTTCTTCTTCATCTGGTGGGGCGACATCCTCTTCCTCTACGCGAGCGTCGGCTGCATCGCCTTTGGTTTTCGCAGATGGGAAGCGCGGCGGCTGATCAAATGGGCGATCGGGCTGTTCACGCTCGGAACCGTGCTGACGTCGCTCTTCTTCGGCGCGCAGTTGCTGGTCGCCAGCCAGGCCGACAATCCCGGCTCACCGATGGCACAGGCAGGCAAGGACCTCCTGGAAGAATATGGCGATATCGATAGCGAGGTAACCGAGGAACTCGCACTCTACCGTGGTCCTTATCGGCCGATCCTGGACGAAAGGCTGGGCAGCGCCGCGAATCCCGTCGTCGGGGTGCTGATGACGATGCTCGAAACGCTGCCGCTGATGATGCTCGGCATGGCGCTGTTCAAAAACGGCTTCCTTACGGGATCGTGGACGGCGGACAACTACCGCCGCACCGCGCTGCGCTGGCTACTGCCGGGCCTGTTGCTTACCCTGCTCATCGCCTGGATCCAATGGCGCTCCGGATTCGATTATATCGTCGCGGTCAACGCCTTCATGGCTTGGGCTGGGCCCGGACGGCTCATGATGACGATCGCCTATGCCGCACTGCTCGTGCTGCTGATCCGGCGCGCGGCGGGAAGCGAATGGCTCGCGCGCGTCGCGGCTACGGGACAGGCCGCCTTCTCCAACTATCTCGGCACCAGCATCGTGATGACGACAATATTCTACGGCTATGGGCTGGGGCTGTTCGGCGGCGTCGGGCGCTGGGCGCTCTACCTCTGCTGCATCGCGATGTGGGCGGTCATGCTGCTGTGGTCGAAGCCCTGGCTCGACCGCTATCGTTACGGCCCACTTGAATGGCTATGGCGCAGCCTGGCGCGCGGGTCGCTACAGCCGATGCGGAAAGCCGCGCCCGCTCAGTAACCGACGGCGCGGCCGAAGCCCGCGGGCCGGCGCTGGACGAGCGGGTTGGCTTCGCGCTCGAGCTGTTCCAGGGTCTTTTCGAACAGCGGACGCAGTTCGACGACGCGCGGCAGATATTCCTCGGGGCTGACCTGCGCCTCGACACAGTGGCGCGCGAAAGTTTCGATATCCTCGGCAAGTTCGGCGAGCTTTTCGGCGCCGAACTGGCGCGATTCGCCCTTCAGCGTGTGCGCGGGCATGACGAGTCCGCGCGCGTCGCGGGCGCGCATGGCGTCCTCGATCGCGACGACCGATTTTGTGCCATCTTCGCGAAAATAGCCCAATATCCGCACGAAAGCGGCGCCGAGCTGCGTGCGCGTGGCACGGAATTCATCCCAATCGACCAGGATATCGTCCACTTGTTCGTTCCTCGGTGTCAAAAATTCGGTCCTTGGTCCCGGCGCCCGTCATGCCGCGAAGGCGGTAAAAAAGCCGTTACGATTGGCGGGGTGGCAGCATATGCGCCCCGTTTTGGGTCAGCTGCGGCGGACCAGCCAGCGACCGTCGGTTTCGCCTTCCAAGACCCAGCCATGTTCGGCGGCGAGCGCGGCGATTTCGCGCGCCGCCTGCGGGTCGTCGGCGAGCAGCGTCACCGCCGCCTCGCCCCGCATCGCGCGGGCCAGCCGCAGCGCCGGCCAGGGGCATTTCATGCCGCGCGCATCGACCACCAGGGCCGACGCCTCACTCGTCATACGGATTGCGCGAATTGCGGAAATTCAGCCGCACCGGCACACCCTGGAAGCCCAGTTCCTTGCGCATGCCGTTGACGAGATAACGTTCGTAGCTGCCGGGCAGCGAATCGGTGCGCGTGCCGAAGACCACAAACGTCGGCGGCCGCGTCCGGGCCTGGGTGATATAGCGCAGCTTGATGCGCTTGCCTCCGGGTGCCGGGGGCGGATTGGTTTCGACCGCGCCCTCGAACCAGCGGTTGAGCCGCGCGGTCGAAACACGGTTGGTCCAGATCGCCCGCTGTTCAAAGGCGACGCGGACCAACGTGTCGATCCCCTTGCCCGTCGCGCCCGAGATGGTGAGTACCGGCACGCCCTTGACCTGGCTCAGCCCGTCGTCGAGCGCGGCGCGCACGCCATTGTAGAGCGACGAGGGATCCTCCGCGACGTCCCATTTGTTGAGTGCGACTATCAGCGCGCGCCCTTCCTGCAGGACGCGGTCGGCGATGCGCAGATCCTGCGCCTCCAGCCCCTTGGTGGCGTCGAGCAGCAGCACGACGACCTCGGCGAAATCGACCGCGTGCAGCGCGTCCATCACCGACAATTTCTCCAGCTTGTCGACCACCTTGGCGCGCTTGCGCATGCCCGCGGTGTCGAACAGCTGAATCTCGTGGACCTCGCCGTCGTCCTCCCATTGCCAGTCGACGCGGATCGAATCGCGGGTGATCCCCGCCTCGGGTCCGGTGATCAACCGGTCCTCGCCGATCATGCGGTTGATCAGCGTCGATTTGCCGGCGTTCGGCCGCCCGACGATCGCAAGCTTCATCGGGCCGAGCGGCGCATCCTCGTCTTCCTCGCCCTGCGCCACCGGCGGCGCGACGGCTTCGACCGCGGCATCGAAACCCTCGACGATCGGGCGCAGCGCATCGAAGAGGTCGACGACACCCTCACCATGCTCCGCACTCAGCGCGATCGGATTGTCGAAGCCGAGCGAATAGCTTTCCATCAGGCCATTTTCGCCCTGCTTCCCCTCGGCCTTGTTGACCACCAGGATGATCGGCGTGTCCTCGCTGCGCAGCCAGCGCGCGATTTCCTCGTCGAGCGGGGTGACCCCGGCGCGGCCGTCGATCATGAACAGCGCCGCATCGGCCTCGCGTACCGCCTTTTCGGTCTGCACGCGCATCCGCCCGGGCAGGGTCGCCGCGTCCTGGTCCTCGAACCCCGCGGTATCGACGATCAGGAATTCGAGCCCGAGCAGATTGGCATCGCCCTCGCGCCGGTCGCGCGTCACCCCCGGCTGGTCGTCGACCAGCGCCAGACGCTTGCCGACGAGCCGGTTGAAGAGCGTCGATTTGCCGACATTGGGCCGGCCGACAATGGCGATCGTCGCGGACCGCGCCATCTCATATTCCTTCAATAAATAGGGACTGTCCCTATTTAATTAGCGCCAGGCGGTGATGCGCCCGTCGTCCGCCAAAATATAGAGGACATTGTTCGCCACGATCGGCGACTGCGACAGCGGCGTGTCGAAATCGGTCGAGGCGATCAGCGATCCGTCGGTCGGCGAATATTCGGCGAGCGTCCCTTCGCTGTTCACCGCGATCAGGCGGCCGCCGGCGAGGATCGGGCCGGTCCAGCGGATCGGGTCCTTCTTTTTCTTTTCCTTCTCGACGCGGAAGCGCGCGAGTTGCTGCAACCAGCGTACCTTGCCATTCGCGCGCGCAACGCACAGCAATTTGCCGTCGTCGGTCATCGCATAGACCCATTCGCCCACCACGTACGGCGTCGAGATGCCCGCGATCGAGATTTCCCAGCTGCGCAGGCCGGTGACAAGTTCATAGCTTGCCATGCGGCCGCCCTGGCCCAGCGCGAAGACGCGGCCGCGGTCGATCACCGGATCGGCGTCGACGTCGGACAAGGTCGAAACCGAGAGCGCCATGGTGGTGCGCGCCAGCGCATCTTCCCACAGGTCGCGACCGTTTTCATAGCGATAGGCCTGGATTTCGCCCGACGAGAATCCGGCGACGATCGTGCCCTGCCCTGCGGCGGGCGATCCGGCGCCAAAGATGCTGCCGGCTTCGAGCGAGGCCGTCGCCTGCCACGACACCGTGCCGTCGGCGGCGTTCAGCGCGATGATCTGATTGTCCTGGCTGATCACATAGACGCCGCCGAACGCGACCGTCGGCGCGCCGCGCAGCGGCCCCGCGGGCTTCACCTTCCACAGCACCGTGCCGTCGGCGGCGTTGAGCGCCGCCACGTCGCCCGCGCCGCTGGTGGCATAGACGACCGACCCATCGACCGATGCGCCGCCGCCGAACAGCGAATCCTCATAATCCTTGCCCGTGCTGCCGATCGACACGCGCCACACCGCCGAGCCGGTGTCGGCCGAAAAGGCATAGACGACGGCGTCGGTGCCCACCGCGAAAAGGCGGTTGTCGGCAACGACCGGGGACGAGGCCAGCCGGTGCTTGTTGTTGCCGCCGGCGATGCTCGCCGACCAAATCTGGCTCCGCGAAGCGCCGAGCGCGAGATGGCCCATCGATTTCGACGCATTGCCGCCCGATTGCGACCAGTTCGCGTTGACGACGGGTTCGGGCAGCACGACCGCGACCGACGCGGTGGCGGGATCGACCTTGATGCTGTTGTCGTTCGACAAGATCGAGACGCGCTCACCGACGGTCGGGGTCTTCGGCCCGCCACCGCCCTTGAACACGCCACAGCCGGCAAGCGTCAGCGCGATCAGCGCCGCGCCGGCAAAATTGGCTTTCCGCTTCATTTCTTTTCCTCAACTGGTCCGGCGGCCGCGGCGGGCGCCGCGCTGCCTTTTTGATCTTTCGCGGCGCTTTCGGCCGCCCGGTCTGCGACGGCGTCGACCCCGAGCATCCCCGCCATCTGAACGGCGCGCGATTGCAGCGACTTGGGGATATCAGGGAGCTTGGCGATGCGGCCGTAAAGCTCGCCCGCCTGTCTATACTGGCCCAGCTGGTAATGCGCGATCGCGCTCAGCTCGGCGGCGCTCGGGAACCAGCTCGATACCGGGTCCTTCGCATCGACCATCGGCTTCATCCGGGCGATCACCATTTCGGGCTTCAGCGTGTCGAGCTCGAACGCGGTCTGGCGCAGCAGCGCGAGGTCGCGGAGCGACTGGTCGAGATCGGTGTCGGCGGCGGCCTTTGCCATCAGGGCGGCGGCGGCCTTCAGGTCGCCGCGCTCGGCCTTCATATTCGCCTGCTGGAACAGCGCGGCGGCGCGATAGGCGGGGCCGCCCTCGGCTTCTAGCTTGGCAAGGTCGGCGGTCGCCGCGGTCGGCTGCGCCGCCTTGACCTTCGCCATCGCGGCGACCAACGCCTCGGCGTTCTCGCCGCGCTTGCTGTCCTGCAAATGGCCCCAATAGAGATAGCCGCCGAAGGCGATCAGCGCCGCGACGACCCCGCCGACGATCCACAGGCCGAAACGCTGCCAGATGCTGTCGAGCTGGTCCTTGCGGACGGCCTCGTCGACCTCGTGCAATAGTGCCGCATTATTCGTCGGGCTCAGCGCCACCTGTTCCTCCATTTGCCGCGCGGTGCCGACTGGCGCCCGCCGGTGGTTTCCTTAGCGACGGCTCCGCAAAAGGCCAAGCTTTTCACTTGACCCCGCAAGGGATGTCCGCGCGCCGTATCAGCCCGCGTAAATCTGATCCTCGGTGGGGAATGAACGGGACCTGACTTCGTCCGCATAATCCTTGACCGCGCCTGTGACGACATCGGCCATATTGCCATAGCGTTTCACGAACTTGGGCACGCGTTCGAACATGCCAAGCATGTCGTCGGTTACCAGCACCTGGCCGTCGCACTGCGCCGAGGCGCCGATGCCGATCGTGGGGCAATCGACCTTGCCCGTGATCTCGATCGCGATCGATTCGAGCACGCCTTCGATGACGATCGAGAAAGCGCCGGCCTGCGCGACCGCCACCGCGTCCTCGACGATCGAGCGGGCTTCCTCCTCGCTCTTGCCGCGCACGCCATAGCCGCCGAGGATGTTCACCGCCTGCGGCGTCAGTCCGACATGCCCCATCACCGGGATGCCGCGCTGGGTCAGGAACTCGATCGTCGGGGCCAGCACCTTGCCGCCCTCGACCTTGACCGCCGCGGCGCCGGTTTCCTTGAGCAGCCGTGCGGCATTGTCGAACGCCTGCTGGGGGCTGCCCTCATAGCTACCGAAAGGCATGTCGACGATGACGGCGGCGTGATAGCTGCCGCGCACCACCGCGGCGCCGTGCAGCGCCATCATGTCCATCGTCACCCCGACCGTGTGCGGCAGGCCATAGATCACCTGCGCCAACGAATCGCCGACCAGCAGCATATCGCAATGCGGGTCGAGCAGCTGCGCCTGGCGTACCGTATAGGCGGTCAGCATGACGATCGGCTCGCCGCCCTTGCGCTGACGGATGCGCGGCACCGTCAGGCGCTTCATCGGCTGCGGCGTCGGATTGGCGCGGCTCGTCGAGGTGTCGAAGGTGAGCGTTTTGGGGAGCGTGGACATGGGGCGGCGGCTTAGCGGCTAAATGCCTCAGGCAAAAGCGCGAAGCAGCGAGATGTCATTTTGATTTGACTTAATGTTAAATATATATAACACGAAGTGCGAATCAGATAACATCGGAGATTGTGAATGTCGTTTAACGAGAAACTCCATTGGGCTGCGTTTGTTGCCCTCATCAGCGCCTTTGGCTGGTATTTCCTCACCTACCCCTGGGAAATCGCCGACACCCGTGCCGGGGTGGCTGCGGCTGCGGGGATGCTGGTACCGGTCACGATCATCTTCATCGGCGCGATGACAATAACAGCGGCATTCTTCGCCATTCGGGCACCGAAGGAAGCGCATCTAAAAGACGATGAGCGCGAACGTGCGATCCACATGCGGGCCACGCATATCGCCTATTACCCGCTGGTATTGGGGGTCTGGGCCAATCTCTTCGCGATATTCTATCATCTGAGCGCGGCGGTGCACCTTAATCTGCTGATCGCTACGGTTGTCATAGCTGAACTGGTGCGCGTCGGATCGCAGCTCTATTTTTTTCGCCGGGGCTATTGAGCGATGTCGCTGCCCTTCACCAACGACATCCGCACCTTGCGCTTCCTGGCCGGCGAGATGACGCAGGGCGACCTGGGCGACCGGGTCGGGGTGACCCGCCAGACGATCGCGGCGATTGAGCAGGGCAAATATTCGCCCTCGCTCGAAGTCGCGTTCCGCATCGCGCGTTGCTTCGACAAGCCGCTCGAGGCGGTGTTCCAGTGGGACGGCGAACAGGATTGAGACAGCGCGGCCGCGCGGGTCCGGCGTCAGCTCTCCCCGGGGCTGGGGCCGGTCCTCCATTTGGCGCCAGGGTTAAAATCGCGTAGAATGAGCATCGAAGGGAGACTCCCGATGCGCCGCCTTGCGATGCTCTTGCCCGCGCTGCTGCTTGTCACGCCCACGACCGCGCAGATGGCGATGCCGCTTCCCGCCGATATCCTCGTCCAGACCGTCGATTCCGACACGAAGCCGCGGCCATGGGCGATCTTCTTTCCACGCGCCGCGGGCGTGGGCAGCCTGGTTCCGGGCAACCAATATGCCGACCTGGCAGCCTTCCTCAACCAGCGCGGAATCGACGTCGCGATCATCGACGGCGATTTCGCGCTCAAGCGGCTGAACCCCGTGGGATCGGCGGGCGAAAAGCGCGCCGTGATCGCGGTCGATGCGCTAGGGCGTTTGCGCGCGCAGGGGCGCTTCGACATGCGTTGCCCCGGTATCGTGGTCGGCTGGTCGCGCGGCGGCGAAGGCGCACTGACGCTGGCGTCGAGCACCAGCGGCACCGACAGCGGCATCCGCGCCGCGATCGTCTATTATCCCTCGGTCGGCGGCCAGCCCTCGCCCTGGCCGCAGCGGATGCCGGTGCTGGCCCTGCAAGGCAGTGCCGACGGCACCGCGCCCGCGAAGAAGTTGGAAGCACTGGCGGCCAAAAGGGTCCGGAACGACGAATATCCGTTCGTCATCAAACTCTATCCCGGCGCCAAGCACCGCTTCGACGTCGCCCGTCCGGTCGACGATCCGGCCAGCGCCAAGGTCGGGAAGGACTTCGATGCCAAGGCGCATGCCGATGCGCTCGCGGCGATCGACGCCTTTCTGACCGAGCGGGCGATCAGCGGCGAAAGTTGCGCGCTGGATTAGGCTCCGGCGGCTGTCAGTGCCGCCAGTTGCTCGTCGCTCGGCACCAGATCCTCGGCACCCATGATCTCGTCAAGTTGTTCGACGCTCGTCGCGCTGGCGATCGGCGCGGTCACGCCCGGCTGCGCCGCGACCCAGGCGAGCGCGATCTGCGACAGGCTGGCTCCGGTTTCGGCGGCGATGGCGTCCATCGCCTCGAGCATCGCCGGTCCCTTGCCTTCCAGATAGGGCTTCACCCGGCCGCCACGCGGGCTTTTGCCGAGGTCGTCGGCGCCGCGATATTTGCCCGAGAGGTAACCCGAGGCGAGGCTGAAATAGGTGACGACGCCCAGCCCCTCGGCGACGCACAGATTTTGCAACGCGCCCTGATATTGCGCGCGGTCGAGCAGGTTCAGTTCGGGCTGCACCACGCTGTAGCGCGGCAGGCCCTTCTCGTCGGCGACGCGCAGCGCCTCGGCAAGCCGGTCGGTCGAATAATTGGACGCGCCGATCGCGCGCACGATGCCGGCATTCAAGAGTTCGGCGAAGGCGCCAAGCACTTCGTCCAGCGGCACGTCGGGATCGTCCTTGTGCGCAAAATAGAGATCGATCGTCTCGACGCCGAGGCGTTCGAGCGAGCCCTGCACCGCCTCGCGGATGCGCTCCGGTTTCAGCCCGCCGGGCATCATTCCGACCTTGGTCGCGATCAGCACGTCGCCCCGCGCGCCGTTTTCCTTCAGCCACGCGCCCATCATGCTTTCGGACTCGCCGCCCTTGTGCCCCGGGACCCACGCCGAATAGACGTCGGCGGTGTCGATCATCCCGCCGCCATTTTCGACGAAGCGGTCGAGCACCGCGAAGCTCGCATCGCGTCCCGCGGTCATGCCGAAGACATTGCCGCCGAGCACGAAGGGCCGGATCGAGAGGCCGCTGCTGCCGAGGGGGCGGTGGGTCATTTTGGGCCTTTCATCACCGCCGCGGCCTCGCGGCTGTTGTCGCTGAACAGCCCGTCGATCCCGGTCCTGAGATAGGCTGAAATTTCGGCACCGAGGTCGCCGTGTCCGGCGGGATCGATCCCGCCCTTGTCAGCGAGCGGCAGGAAATAATTCTCGCGGCGGAAGGTCCAGGGATGGACTTTGAGTCCGGCGGCGTGCGCGTCCCTCACCAGGCTGGTCGGATCGCCGAGCGTGCCGAGCGCGCCGCGCGGGATGACCATCGCCTTGTTCGGACCGATCCCGTCGGCATAGGCCGCGACCGCTTTCAGCCCGGCGGGTGTCGCCATCGCGACATAGGTGGTTTTGGCGTCGTCGGCGGGACCGCCCTCGGCGTCCATCAACTGGATCAGCGGCAGGTCGCTTTTTGCGCGCAGGGTCTTCAGGTTCCCGACCTCGAAGCTCTGGATGAACACCGGCGCCGCGCGGCCCTTATAGCCATAGGTGTCGAGCATCGTCAGCAACGCCGCCTCGTGCGGCAGGCCGATCGAGGTGAAATAGCTTGGGTGCTTGGTCTCGGGATAGACGCCCACCGGCACCTTGCGATCCTTGTTCACCGCAGCGAGCAGGTCGAGGATTTCGGCAAAGGTCGGGATCTCATATTTCCCGTCATAGGCAGTGCTGCGCAGCTTTGGCAGCCGCTCTTTCGCGCGCAAGGTCTTGAGTTCGGCGAGGGTGAAATCCTCGGTGAACCAGCCGGTAAATTCCTGCCCGTCGATCGTCTTGGTCGCCTTGCGCGACGCGAATTCGGGATGATCGGCGACGTTCGTCGTTTCCGAAATCTCATTCTCGTGCCGCGCGACGAGCACGCCGTCCTTGGTCAGCACCAGGTCGGGTTCGACATAGTCGGCGCCCTGCTCGATCGCGAGCTTATAGGCCTCCAGCGTATGCTCGGGCCGCTCGCCCGAGGCGCCGCGGTGCGCGATCAGGATCGGCGGCTTGCCGTCGAGGGTCGGCTGCTGCGCCGCCATCGGCTCAGCCCCGCACGCCGCGAGCAGCAGCGCCGAAAGCAGGCCCGCGCGCCGGATCATGCAAAGCGCGTCTGCCATTCGCCAGCCGAAAAGCCGGTGCTCACCCCGTTCGGCGCCTCGACCACCGGCCGCTTGATCATCGCGGGCTGCTCGAGCATCAGCGCCTTGGCTTTCGCCGCGTCGAGTCCCGCCTTGTCGGCATCGGGAAGCTTGCGAAAGGTCGTGCCGGCCTTGTTCAGCAATTTCTCCCAGCCCACCGCGTCGATCCAGCCTTGCAGTTTCGCCGGATCGAGCCCGTCTTTGCGGAAGTCGTGGAAAACATAGGCGATCCCCGCCGCGTCGAGCCAAGTCCGCGCTTTTTTCATAGTGTCGCAATTGGGAATTCCGTAGAGAGTCAGTGCCATATATCCACGCTAGACCTTGCCGATGACAGATATGCGGCAGACTCTAAGCGATGGGCGGCAGGTCGGCAATGCGGGCGTTGGCGGTCGCGAGCTTGCCGCGCAGCGCGCGCGCAAACCCTTCGTGCAGCGCGCCGGCGATGTCGGGATTACTGCCGAGATAGGCGCGCAACGCCGCCGCCGGAATGAACCACAGCCGCGCGTTGCTGGCGAGCAGCACCGTGCCCGTCGCATGGCTGCCGTCGAGCACCGTCGCCTCGCCGATCAGCGCGCCGCCCGACACGGTGCCGACATCGGCCCCGTCGCGCCGCACCGTCGCCACCCCGTCGGCCAGATAGAAGAGGCTGGGCGCCGCCTGATCTTCGCGGATCAGCACCTCGCCGCGCCGCGCCGAAATCCAGTGCCCCTGGTCGATCAGCCGCCGCGCATTGCTCGCGCTCAGCCCCTCGAAATGCAATTGCCGCAGCAATTGCTCTTCGGGCGTGAAGCTGGCCTGCGCATCGCCGACCCAGCCGCGCGCCGCCTGCCCCAGATTGGCGAGCAGGATCAGCGCGACGAGCAGCAGATAGCCCGCGCCCTGCGCATGATAATAGGTCAGCGGCAGCGCAACGAACGCGGCGACCGCCAGCCCGATCCGCACATGCGCCAGGCTGAGCGCGAAGCTGGTTGCCAGAACCAGCAGCAGCGCAGCATAACCGAACCAGGCGGGATCGAAATTCGCCATAGCCACCGTTTCGCTTGTAATTTGGGCCCCTTAACCTGGGTCACTAGGTTTATAAGGTTACGGATTACCGAACGGGGCGAACGCGCACCCCCTGCGCATTGCCGAAAACCGTAGCAAACTATCAGTTTTTGTCGGCAAAGAAAAGCATAGGTGCGCAAAACGCCCGCCAATGCTAATTTCCTTGCCCTTGCCTCTGCGGCCCGTTCGCGCCATGGCGGCGCGCGATTCGATTTTTGGATTTTGATTATGACACAGCCATGGCAGCCGCACAGCTGGCGCTCGCACGAAGCCCGCCAGCTTCCCACCTATTCGGACGAGGTCGCCCTCGCCGCCGCCGAGCGCGAGCTGTCGAATTATCCGCCCTTGGTTTTTGCCGGCGAAGCGCGCCAGCTGACCAGCGACCTCGCCAGCGTCGCCGAGGGCAAGGCCTTCCTGCTCCAGGGCGGCGACTGCGCCGAAAGCTTTGCCGAATTCCACCCCAACAACATCCGCGACACCTTTCGCGTGCTGCTCCAGATGGCGGTCGTGCTGACCTTCGCGTCGAAGATGCCCGTGGTGAAGCTCGGCCGCATGGCGGGCCAGTTCGCCAAGCCGCGTTCGGCCGACATGGAAGAGATCGATGGCGTCGAACTGCCGAGCTATCGCGGCGACATCATCAACGACATCGCCTTCGAGGCCGCCGGCCGCGCGCCCGATCCGCAGCGCATGGTCAAGGCCTATAACCAGTCGGCGGCAACGCTGAACCTGCTGCGCGCCTTCGCCGGCGGCGGCTATGCCAATCTGCGCCAGGTCAACGCCTGGACGCACGACTTCATGGACCGCAGCCCCTGGGCCAAGAAATATCAGGAAACAGCGGCGCGCATTTCCGAAGCGCTCGCCTTCATGGAAGCGTGCGGCGTCACCCCCGAAACGGTGCCGCAGATCAAGGGCACCAGCTTCTACACCAGCCATGAAGCGTTGCTCTTGCCCTATGAGCAGGCGCTCACCCGGCAGGACAGCCTGACCGGCGGTTGGTACGACACCTCGGGCCATATGCTGTGGGTCGGCGACCGCACCCGCTTCGAGGGGTCGGCGCATATCGAATATCTGCGCGGTATCGGCAATCCGGTCGGCATGAAATGCGGGCCGAGCCTGGAAGCCGACACGCTGCTCCGCCTGCTCGACACGCTGAACCCCAATCATGTCGCGGGGCGCATGACGCTGATCACGCGCTATGGCCATGACAAGATCGAGGCGCATCTGCCGCGGCTGGTGCGCGCGGTGAAGGAATCGGGGCATCCCGTCGTCTGGTCGTGCGACCCGATGCACGGCAATGTCATCAAGACCAACAATGGCTACAAGACGCGCCCGTTCGAGCGCATCCTCGCCGAAGTGCGCGGCTTCTTCGCCGTGCACCGCGCCGAGGGCACGCATGGCGGCGGCATCCATATCGAAATGACCGGCCAGAACGTCACCGAATGCACCGGCGGCGCGATGGACGTGACCCAGATGGACCTGGCCGATCGCTATCACACCCATTGCGATCCGCGTTTGAACGCCGGCCAGTCGCTCGAACTCGCCTTCCTCCTCGCCGAAATGCTCAACCAGGAAATGGCCGAGCGCGCGAAGCAGGCGGCTTGAGCGCGTAAGAGCGATCAAATGGGGACTGTCCCTATTTAATCCGCGTCGCCCCCGCGAAGGCGGGGGCCGCTATCGGTTTACGCGGCCACGCCGAGGCAGGCCCCCAGCGACCCCCGCCTTCGCGGGGGCGACGGCTATTTTTCAATGCCGCTCCACGCTTTCGTATCGGCGAACACGCGCCCCAGCGCGACGTGCAGGTCGGCATCCTCCGCCGCGCCGCCGAGCGGGATCGTATCGCTGAAATTGTCCGCCGCCTGGTGATAATCGCTGCCGAGGAATTTCTCGAGCAACGGCATGTCCGAAAAGCTGCCGCCGACCATCAGCGACGGCACGCCCTTGCCGCCGAGCGCCCAGCCATCCTGACGCTGGATAAAGGCATCGGCCTCGCCATCCTCGTCGAGCCCCCGCCCCAGGTCGGTCGCGACCTTACGCACCACGGCGTCATAGGCCGGACGCCCGCGCCCGATCGTCGCCACCGGCGTACCGCGCGGCGAAATCGCGATCGTATCGATGTTGAGCGCGACGGTGATGTCGGCCAGCGGCACCACCGGATGATCGGCGAAATAATGCGCGCCGAGCAGGCCCTTTTCTTCGGCGGTCGTCGCCATGAAATAGATGTCGCGGTCGGGACGCGGACCGGTGGCGAGGCGCTTGGCAACCTCGGTCAGCACCGCGATGCCGCTCGCATTGTCGACCGCGCCGTTGCAGATGCGGTCGGCTTCGCCTTCGTCGCCGCAAATCCCGAGATGGTCCCAATGGCCGAGATAGAGGACGGCCTTGCCGTCGGGTTTGGCGCCCGGCAGCTTGGCGATGACGTTGTGGCTCGCATAGGCGCGCACCTCGCTCGTCGCGGCAAGATCGGCGGTCATGCCGAGGTCGGTGCCGCGATAGTCCGGCGCGTGCGCCGCCGCGAGCGCCGCCGCGCCGGACTTGCCGGCCTTGGCGAGCAGTGCCTCGAGCGCGGGCCGCGCGATGAAACCCGTCGCGGGCGCGCCCGGCTTTGCGCTGGCCAGCCGCGTCGCGCGCGTGCCGAACGACTGTTGCAGCGCGTCCCAGGGCAGCGCGTCGCTCGCGGCGACTAGCACCGCCGTCGCGCCGGCATCGGCGAGCATCTGGCGGCGATCGCGATAGCGCGGCAATTTTTCGCCATAAGGCACCGCGTCGGACAGCAGGATCGCGACCTTGCCCTTCACATCGACGGCAACCTTGCCCCCGGCATCGACGCCGTAACCGACGAAGATCACCGGAACGTCGGCCAGCGACAGCGCGGCGTCGCGCGCCGTCAGGATGATGCTGTCGTCGGGCAGCGCGACGGCACGGCCGCGCAGCCTGAATTTGACGCTGCCGGTCAGCCCCGCGCTTTCGACCAGCGGTACCGGCTGGAGCCAGGGCGTTTCGCTGCCTGCGACCGGTTCCAGCCCGATCTTCGCCCATTCGCCGACGATATAGGCGATGGTGCGGCCCTCGCCCTCGGTCCCGGGCGCGCGGCCTTCAAAGGCGTCGCTGGCCAGCACGCGCATATGCGCCGCAAGCTCGGCTTCGGTGATCGGGGCATCGACGGGTTTGGCGTGGACCGGAGCGCTGGCGGCGGCGATCAGGGCGATGGCCGCGACGGCGGCCCGAAACGTCATTCTTTGCATGGGCGCGGCGCATCGCATTTTCGCGCCAGCCGGGCAAGGTTCGTTCGTCGAACAAGGGCGGGCGTTGGTCAGGTCGGGCGTGATCGTCGGCGGCCTTGGTGTGGATCTATGCCATTCCCCTCCCTGAAAGGGAGGGGCTGGGGGTGGGTAGCGAGCATAGCGAGCAAGCAGGAAGAGCGCCGCCTATCGGCGGTAAACCCACCCCCAACCCCTCGCTTTCAGGGAGGAGAGATCAACAGCGGCTAACGCCCGACATCCCTCATCGACCACCCGCCCGTGCCAGCAACGCCCGCGCCGCCGCGACGTGCATATCCTCGATCATTCGCCCGTCGTGGCGCTGCGCCCCGCCCGTGGCGGCGGCGACCAGTGCTTCGGCGGCGGCGACCTCGCGCGGCGAGGGCGCGAACGCGGCGTTGCACGGCTCGACCTGCGATGGGTGGATCAGGGTCTTGCCGTCGAACCCCAGCCGCCGCCCCTCGGCGGCTTCGGCGGCGAAACCCGCGGCATCGTCGATCGCATTATAGACGCCGTCGAACGCCTGCTTGTCCGCCGCGCGCGCCGCCAGGACGATCGCCTGGATCGCATGGCTCATCGCGGTGCGGTCCGTCCCGCCCGGCAATTTCAATTCATGCGCGAGGTCGTTGAGCCCCGCGATCAGCCCCGCGACCGCCGGATCGGCGGCGATGTCGCGCGCCGCGTAAATCGCCGCCGGCGTCTCGATCATCGCGAGCAGCGGCACGCCCAGCCCGCGCGCGGGGCCGAGGTCGGTGACGGCATCGACCTTGGGCAGCACGACGGCGTCGGGCGCCAGGCCCGCGACCGCGTTGATATCGGCCGCCTGCTCGTCGCTGCCGGTGCCGTTGATCCGCACCGCGACGCGCTTGCCCGGATAGCCCGCCGCCACCGCCGCGCGCATCGCATCGCGCGCCTCGGCCTTGCGGTCGGCGGGGACCGCGTCCTCCAGGTCGATGATCAGCATGTCGGCGGCGAGCCCTCGCGCCTTTTCGAGCGCGCGGGCGTTCGATCCCGGGACATAGAGCAGCGAGCGGGGAACAAAGGCGGTCATGCGATTTTCTGTGGCGCAGCCGCGTCATTGCCGCAATAAGGAAGCGGGTTGCAGAAGCGAATTTTGCCGAGGGGATGATCGATGTATTTTGCGCTTGCGCTGGTCTTTTTCATGCTGGTGTTCCTGATCTGGGCCCTGACCCCGGTCCGGCAGGGCTATAGCTATACGATCGAGCGTTTCGGCCGCTACACCCACACCGCGCAGCCAGGCCTCAACTTCATCATGCCCATCTTCGACCGCGTCGGGCGCAAGGTGAACATGATGGAACAGGTGCTCGACATCCCGGGCCAGGAAATCATCACCAAGGACAATGCGATGGTCGCGGTCGACGGCGTCGTCTTTTTCCAGGTGCTCGACGCGGCGAAGGCGGCTTATGAAGTCAGCGATCTCTATCTGGCGATCATGAACCTGACGACGACCAATTTGCGCACCGTGATGGGGTCGATGGACCTCGACGAGACCTTGTCGAAGCGCGACGAGATCAACGCCCGCCTGCTGCACGTCGTCGACGACGCGACCACCCCCTGGGGCGTGAAGATCACCCGCGTCGAGATCAAGGACATCCGCCCGCCCGCCGATATCTCGAACGCCATGGCGCGGCAGATGAAGGCCGAGCGCGAAAAGCGCGCCAACATCCTCGAGGCCGAGGGCATGCGGGCCTCCGAAATCCTGCGCGCCGAGGGCGAGAAGCAGGGCCAGATCCTGCAGGCCGAGGGCCGCCGCGAAGCCGCCTTCCGCGACGCCGAGGCGCGCGAACGCGAAGCCGAGGCCGAAGCCAAGGCGACGCAGATGGTGTCCGACGCGATCGCCAGCGGCAACGCGCAGGCGATCAACTATTTCATCGCGCAAAAATATGTCGAGGCGATCAGCCAGTTCGCGACCAGCCCCAATGCCAAGACGATCCTGATCCCGGTCGAGGCGACCCAGTTGATCGGCACGCTCGGCGGCATCGGCGAACTGGCCAAGGATGCGCTGACCAGCCGCGAAGGGGGCCGCTGACATGCCCGACTGGCTGACCAATATGGAGCCGCACTGGCAGTGGCTGTCGCTCGGCGTGCTGCTCGCCGCCGCCGAAATCATCGCGCCCGGATTTTTCCTGATCTGGGTCGGCGTCGCCGCGATCGTCACCGGCATCGTCGCCTGGGTCGTCGATATCAGCGTGCCGGTGCAACTCGGCATCTTCGCGGTGCTGGCGTTCATCGCGCTCTACAGCGCGCGCAAATGGCTGCGCGACAACCCGATCACCTCGACCGACCCGCTGCTCAACCAGCGCGGCGGGCGCCTCGTCGGCGAGGTACTGACGCTGACGAAGGCGATCGAGGACGGTCGCGGCCGCGCCAAGGTCGGCGACGGCGAATGGCCGGTGCGCGGCCCCGACGCCGCCGAGGGCAGCCGGGTCCGGGTGGTCAGCGCCGACGGCGGCGTGCTGGTGGTGGAGCTGGCGTAAAACTCATTCCTCCCCGCGCCCGCGCGTAGATATTCACCACATCGGCCAGCACATCGCTGTCGCCGATCGGCGCGAAGCCCAGCTTCGCCGCGACGCGCTCCGACGCGCCATTCCCCGGCTCGATGATGCAGCGCACTTCGCCCGCGTCGAGATTGGCGTCGGCCCAGGCCAGCGCCGCCGTCATCGCCTCGGTCGCGAGGCCGCCGCCCCAATGGTCGGCGTCGAACGCCCAACCCGCCTCGGGCTGGCCCTCGAGTTCGGGGATGCCGCGCGCGAAATAGCTGAGGCCGCCCATGCCGATCAGCCGGTCGCTGACCTTGTCGGCGAACACCCAATAGCCATAACCCATCACCGGCCACAGCCCCGCCGCCGAGAGGAATTTGCCCCAGCTGACGTCGGGCGAGCGCGGTTCGCCGCCGATGAAGCGCGTCACGCGTTCGTCGGCCCACATCGCGATATGGTCGGCCTTGTCCGACAGGCGATGTTCGCGCAGGCGCAGGCGGGCGGTCTCGATGATCGGGGGCGATGTGAACATGCGCGCCGGGCTATCAGCGCGCACGCCGCGCGGCAAGCCGTCGGTCCCGCGAAGGCGAAGCCCCGGATATGGGGAGAGAGAGAGAGCCCTTTGGGGGCTCCGCCTTCACGAGCTTGTCAGGCGGCCGCGACCGCCAGTTCCTCGCGCACCGGCGCCGGCGCCGAGCTGTGCTGCGGCATGACCGCGTCGGCATAATCGCTTTCGTAAAGCTTGATCAGCGCGCGGTCGTCGTGGTTCCACGGGTGGAAACCCGGCAGGAAATAGCTGAGCCAGGGCAGGAAGCTGCGGCGCAACACCCCGGGCGTGCCGAGCAGATACCACCAGATGCGCGCCGTGACGCGCCAGCCGGTCAGCCCGTCCTGCTTGAGCAGCGCCTTCATCCCCTTCACCCGCTTCGGCCAGAAGCGGCTGGTGACGAGCAGCATCATGATCGACTTGGCGCGCCAGCGCTTGAAGCGGCTCCAGTCTCGGGTCGCGTGCAGCCAGGTGTCATAGGCGACGCCCTTATGCTCGATCTCCTCGATCGCATGCCATTTCCAAAGCGCCGCCCATTCGGGCTCGGCCCCGGCGTACATCTTGGAGTCCTTCAGCATCACCGCCGCCATCATCGCGGTATAATGTTCGAGCGCGATCGTCGCCATCAGGTTGACGATCTGCGGGCGCTGCTTGATCAGGTCGAGCACCTGATTGACGTCGTCTTCCAGCTCGCTGAGGTCGTAACCCGCCTCGGCCGCCTTCTTGTTGAAGACGACATGCTCGCGGCTGTGGATCACCTCCTGCTGGGTGAAGGCGCGGATTTCGCGCGCCAATTTGTCGGGGGCGCCGTCGCGATGCGCCTTCACCGCCTCGATGAACATCGCCTCGCCGCGCGGGAAGGTCACGGACAGCGCGGTGTGGAACGCCGACGCGATCGGGTCGCCGTTCAGCCACCAGCGCCCCTGCGCATCGTCGCGCCCGAAGCGCATGTCGCGCGGGGTGATCGTCAGGTCGGCGGGCGTGGGGGAGGCGGAAAGGCTGGACATATGTTTGTCACCGTTCGAAAGGGAAAGCGGGGTGGAGCAATAGGGCTTATTAACATATATGTCAATAGTAGCGAAGAAGCGCCTGAGTCCCGAAGAGAGCCGGTCGGCGGCGCTCGAGGCGGCGCGGACGATATTGATCGAGATGGGGCCCGCCGCCGTGACGCTGAAAGCGGTGGCGGCGCGGATCGACCGCACCCACGCCAATCTGCTGCACCATTTCGGCAGCGCCGCGGGGCTGCAAAAGGCGCTCGCCGCCTATCAGGCGGAAACCGTGTGCGCGACGATCGGCAAGAAGATGGCCGAGTCGCCGCCGGGCGAACGCAATGTGCGCGAGATCGTCGACCTCGCCTTCGACGCTTTCAACGAAGGCGGCGCGGGCGCGCTCGCGACATGGATGGCGGCGACGGGCAATGAGGACGCGCTCGACCCGATCGTCGAGGCGATCCACCGCCTGATCGATGGCATGGCGCCCGACGCGCATGAAAAGCGTCTGATGCACGAGGATACGCTGGCGCTGGTGCTGATGGCCTTGGGCGATGCGCAGCTCGGCGGCCCGATGGCCGAGGCGCTCGACCTGCCGCGCGACACCTCGCGCGTGCTGGCGACCGAGCTGATCACCGGGCGCATCGCCAAATTCTGGGCCGAGCATGGCGGCAAGCCCGTAGCCTGAGGGCTGGTAATTTTGTTGCGCGCGCGCTAAAGGGCCGCCTTCCCCACCCCGTTCGCATCGAGCGAAGTCGAGATGTCGCTCGGCTTGGCGCTGTGTTGCGGGTGTCTCGACGTCGCTCGACACGAACGGGTGTAAGCGTTTAGTTTTCCGTCTCCGCGCCCAAAGGCCCCGCCATGCATTTCCTCGACCAAGCCAAGATCTTCATCAAGTCCGGCGACGGCGGCCCCGGCGCCGTGTCGTTCCGGCGCGAAAAATATGTCGAATATGGCGGACCCGACGGCGGCAACGGCGGCAGGGGCGGCGACGTGATCTTCGAGGCGGTCGCGGGGCTCAACACGCTCATCGACTTTCGCTACACCCAGCATTTCAAGGCCAAGCGCGGCACCCCCGGCGCGGGGCGCGACCGCACCGGCGCGGGCGGCCCCGACCTCGTGGTTCAGGTGCCGATCGGTACGCAAATCCTCGACGACGACGAAGAGCGCAGTCTGCTCGCCGACCTCACCAAGGAGGGCGAGCGTCTCGTCTTCCTGCGCGGCGGCGACGGCGGGCGCGGCAATGCGAGCTACAAGACCTCGACCAACCGCGCGCCGCGCCAGCACGGGCCGGGCTGGCCGGGCGAGGAAATGTGGGTGTGGCTGCGGCTGAAGCTGCTTGCCGACGCGGGCCTCGTCGGGCTGCCCAATGCCGGAAAATCGACCTTCATCAACGCGGTCAGCAACGCGCAGGCCAAGGTCGGGGCCTATGCCTTCACCACGCTGCGCCCGCAGCTCGGCGTCGTCAGCCACAAGGGGCATGAGTTCGTCGTTGCCGATATCCCGGGGCTGATCGAGGGCGCTGCCGAGGGTGCGGGCGTCGGCGACCGTTTCCTGGGCCATATCGAGCGTTGCCGGGTCTTGCTGCACCTGGTCGACGCCAATGACGAGGATGTCGCGACGAGCTATCGCATCGTGCGCGACGAATTGGGGGCCTATGGCGCCGACCTGATCGACAAGCCGGTGATCGTCGCGCTCAACAAGATCGACACGCTCGACGACGAGTTGATCGCGGCGCTCTCGGCCGAACTCGCCGAGGAAAGCGGCCATCCCGTGATGGCGCTGTCGGGCGTCAGCGGCGCGGGTATCGACCCGGTACTCGACAAATTGCTCGAGATCATCGCCGGCGACAAGGCGGGCGAAGACCCCGAAGACGATGGCGACGGGGCATGGTCGCCGGTCTGATCAGCGCGCCTCCAGCACCATATTGAACGGCCCCTCGGTCGCGCGCCGCACATGGTCGAAGCCGCCCTCGCGAACGACCGCCGACAGACGCGCCTCGCCCGCCTGCGCCCCCAGCCCCTCGCCGACCTCCTGATCGAGCGAGGTCGGCACGCAGATCATCGTCGAGGCGTTATAATAGAGCCGCCCGACCGGGTTCATATTGTCGGCGGGGCTGTTGCCCGCGATCGGCTCGACGATCATCCACGTCCCGCCGGGCGCGAGGATGCGGCGCATATGCCCGGCGCAGCCGCGCGGGTCGCCCATGTCGTGCAGGCAGTCGTACATGGTGACGAGATCGAAACCGTCCTCGACGATCTCCTTCGCCGCCGCGACCTCGAAGCGCACCCGGTCGCCATAGCCATGTCCCGCGGCGTGGCGCCGCGCTTCCTCGATCGACGGCGCATGGAAGTCGAAGCCGACGAACTGGCTTTGGGGGTAGGCGTCCGCCATCAGCAGCGTCGAAAAGCCGACCCCGCAGCCGACGTCGGCGACCTTCGCGCCCTGCCCCAGCCTGGCCTCGACCCCGTCGAGCGCGGGGATCCACGACTGAACGATATTGTTGACATAGCCGGGGCGGAAGAAGGCGCCCGTCGCGCAGAAGAGGCAGCCGGCATGGTCGCCCCAGCGCACGCCGCTGCCCTGGCGGAAACATTCCTCGACCTTCGCCTCGGCCTCGACCATCGCCGCGATCATCTCGAACGCGCCCGCCAGATAGACCGGGCTGTCCGAATGCACGAAGACCATCGCCTGTTCGGGCGAGATGCTGAAGCGGTCCGAACCCGCGTCATAATCGATATAGCCGTTCGCCGCCTGCGCCAGCGCCCATTCGCGGACATAGCGTTCATGGAGGTTGCCCGCGCGCGCCGCGAGTTCGGCGGCGGTCGCGGGCCCCTCGGCCAGCGCATCGAACAGCCCGAGGCGGAACCCGATCCGCGCCGTCGGCACGCTCATCCCGCCGCCGAGGTCGCCGAGCATCTTGCCCACGAACGCGTGCAGTTTTTCCTGATCGATCATGATCGCCATCCCCTTCGCTGGTTTACCGATACGGCGTGCGACTCCCAGAAGGCCCGCGGGCGGCATAGCATATCGCGCGCCAGTCGTGCGATATGCTATGCCGCCGCGCCGGCGTGCCAGGAACAATAGGGCCGGCAGCGGATTGACCCAGGAACATCCAGGAGTTCCGCATGGCCATCCGCCGCATCGTCCTTATCCCGGGCAAAATGGGACGTCGCCCCCGCGAAGGCGGGGGCCGCGGTTGGTTTACGCAGCAATGCAGAAATGGGCCGCTAGCGGCCCCCGCCTTCGCGGGGGCGACGATTCAGGAAACGGCCCTCCTCACCCCAAAACCGCCATCCGCTCCCCGCTCAAAAACCTCTGTCCTAATCTATCTGGCCGACCTAGCCTCGTCGGCATGACCGGCTTTCCGCGCGCATTGCGCTCCCGCCTTGACCACCGACAATCACCCGCGGGTAATATTATGCCGCAACGCAGCGTGAACTTCGTGAACTTTGAAATTATGTGTCACGCCGAATCCCGCTTACATTCGCATTGGCGCGGCGGCGTCCTCGCGCTATCGGCGGCGCCATGACCTTGTTCCCGCCCGCCTCCTGCTCCCGGCTGATCGTCAAGATCGGCTCGGCGCTGCTCGTCGATCCCGACGGCGCGGTGCGGCGCGACTGGCTGGCGGGGATCGCCGCCGATATCGCGGCGCGGACCAAAACGGGGCAGCGGGTCGCGGTGGTGTCGTCGGGCGCGATCGCGCTCGGCGCGCGGCGGCTGGGCCTCGCCAAGGGCGGGCGCGCCAGCCTGGAAGATGCGCAGGCCGCCGCCGCGACCGGCCAGATCGCGCTCAGCCAGGTCTGGGCCGAGGTGCTCGGCGCCGAAGGGCTGACCGCGGCGCAGATGCTCGTCACGCTCGACGACCTCGAACATCGCCGCCGCTACCTCAACGCCGCGGCGACGCTCGACCGGCTGCTCAGCCTGGGCGTCGTGCCCATCATCAACGAGAATGACAGTGTCGCGACCGAGGAAATCCGCTTCGGCGACAATGACCGGCTCGCCGCGCGCGTCGCGCAGGCCGCGGTCGCAGGGGGGGTGATCCTGCTCAGCGACATCGACGGCCTCTACGACCGCAACCCAGCGCAGCCCGGCGCCAATCATATCGCGCGCATCGAGCGCATCGACGCGCGGATCGAGGCGATGGCCGATACCGGCTCGGCGTCGGGGATGGGATCGGGCGGCATGGTGTCGAAGATCGCCGCCGCGCGCATTGCCAATGCCGCGGGCGCGCATCTCGCGATCGTCTCGGGCCATATCGACCACCCGCTGTCGATTGCAGCGCGGCACAGCCTGTTCGTTGCCGAGAGGGGCGCGAGCGCGCGCAAGGCCTGGCTTGCGGGCGGACTGACCGCGAAAGGGCGACTGACCATCGACGCGGGCGCGGCCAAGGCGCTGCGCGGCGGCGCCAGCCTGCTCGCCGCCGGGGTCACCGGCGCCTCGGGCAGCTTCGTGCGCGGCGACATCCTCGACATCGCGGGTCCCGACGGGCGCGTGGTCGCGCGCGGCCTGTCCGAATATACGGCCGCCGACGCCGCGCTGATCCTGGGCCTCGGCCGCGACGCGCAGGAGGCCGCGCTCGGCTATGCCCCGCGCAGCGCCGTCGTCCACCGCGATCATATGGTGCTGCTGTGACCGCCCCCGTCCTCGCCATGACCGGCGCGACCGGCTTCGTCGGCGGTGCGACGTTGCGGCGTGCAGTCGCCGCGGGCTGGCACGTCCGCGCCCTCACCCGCCGACCGCAAGCCCCACGCGACGGCGTGACCTGGATCGCGGGCGCGCTCGACCGGCGGCAGGCACTCGCCGACCTCGCGGCGGGCAGCGATATCGTCATGCATATCGCGGGCGTCGTGAACGTCCCGACCCGCGCGGCGTTCGAGGCCGGCAACGCCACCGCGACGAGCAATGTCATCGACGCCGCACGGACCTCCGGGGTCACGCGCTTCGTCCATGTCTCCTCGCTCGCCGCGCGCGAACCCGACCTGTCCAACTATGGCTGGTCGAAGGCGCGCGCCGAGACGATCGTCAAGGCGAGCGGGCTCGACTGGACGATCGTCCGCCCGCCCGCCGTCTTCGGCCCGGGCGACACCGAGATGCTCGACATCTTTCGCATGGCGCGGCGCGGCGTCGCGCTGCTGCCACCCAAGGGGCGCATGTCGGCGATCTATGTCGATGAACTTGCGCGCCTGCTCGTCGCACTCGCCGCCGACCGCCACGCCAGCGTCGGCCAGGTCTATGAACCCGACGACGGCAAGCCCGGCGGCTGGTCGCACCGCAGCTTCGCCCGCGCGGTCGGGCGCGCGGCGGGACGCAGCCATGTCTCGACCCTCGCCATCCCCGCCGCGGTGCTCAAGGCCGGCGGGCGGCTCGACAAGCTCGTCCGCCGCAGCCGCGCCAAGCTGACCCCCGACCGCGCGCGCTATATCGCGCATCCCGACTGGGTCGCGACCAGCGGCGCCTGCCCGCCGCCCGAACTCTGGCGCCCCGAGGTCGAAACCGGCGATGCCCTGGCCGAGACCATACGCTGGTATCGCCGCGAAAACTGGCTCTAACCCCGCCCGAAGTCGTCGGTGCGGCGTCGTCGCCCGCCGGTCGAAGCGTTTATTGCCAAGGGCGGGCCGCATCCCTAGGTTCGCGCGCATGACCGATAGCACCGCGACCCCGCCCAACGATACCGCCGGCCCTTGGGCCATCCCCGTCCGCCGCCCGCTGCCCGGCGAGGACAAGCCCAAAAGCACGACCAGTTTCCCGCGCAAGGTGTGGAACCTGCTCGTCGCGATCAAGGACGGGCTGGCGCTGATCTTCCTTTTGCTCTTCTTCGTCGCCCTCTTCGGGATCTTCGCTGGGCGCCCCAATCCCTCGCTGCCGGTCAGCGAGGGCGCGCTGCTGCTCAATCTCGACGGCGTCGTCAGCGAACAGCCGGCCGAGGTCGATCCGTTCGCGGCGCTGTCGGGCGGCAACGACCTCAAGGAAATCCGGGTCCGCGACGTCGTCCATGCGCTGGAGACCGCCGCCGACGACGACCGCATCACCTCGGTCGTGCTCGACGTCGACCGCTTCCTCGGCGGCGGCCAGGTGTCGCTCGCCGAAATCGGCAGCGCGATCGACAAGGTGCGCGCGAAGAAAAAACCCGTACTCGCCTTCGCCACCGCTTACACCACCGACAGCTATCAGATCGCCTCGCACGCCAGCGAGATATGGGCCGATCCCGTGGGCGGCGTCGCCATCGCCGGTCCCGGCGGCTCGCGCCTCTACTACAAGGGCTTGATGGACAAGCTGGGCGTCACCGCCCACGTCTACCGCGTCGGCACCTTCAAAAGCGCGGTCGAACCCTATTTGCGCGCCGACCAGTCGCCCGAAGCGAAGGCCGCCGACATGGCCTATGCCGGCGCGCTGTGGGAAAATTGGCTCGCCGATGTGAAAAAGGCGCGGCCCAAGGCCAAGATCGATCCCTTCATCGCCGACACCGCGGGCGCGGTGCGCGCGGCGGGTAACGACCTCAGCAAGGCGTCGCTCGACGCCGGCCTCGTCGATACGCTGGGCAGCCGCATGGCGTTCAGCAGCCGGGTCGCCGAGATCAGCGGCGCCTATGACGACAGCCAGCCGTGGAATTACAACGCGATCCCGCTCGACAATTGGGTCGCCGCCAATCCGCCCGCGCAGCCGGGCAGCGCGATCGCGGTGGTGCCGGTTGTCGGCGAGATCGTCGACGGCGAAGCGCCGAATGGTTCGGCCGGCGGCCGGACGATCGCGCAGCACATCCTCGACGCCGCGTCCGACGACACGATCAAGGCGATCGTGCTGCGCGTCGATTCGCCCGGCGGGTCGGTGCTCGCATCGGAAGAAATCCGCCAGGCCTTGCTTGCCGCCAAGGCCAAGAAGCTGCCGGTGGTCGTGTCGATGGCCAATGTCGCCGCATCGGGCGGCTATTGGGTGTCGACCCCTGCCGACCGCATCTTCGCCGAGCCCGAAACGATCACCGGCTCGATCGGCGTGTTCGGCATATTGCCGAGCTTCGAACAAACGCTCGCCAAGGCCGGTATCACCACCGACGGGATCGCGACGACCCCGCTGTCGGGCCAGCCCGACATTCTCGGCGGCGTGAACGACGAGTTCAACGCGCTGGCCCAGGCGAGCGTCGAGGATATCTACACCCGTTTCACCGGCCTGGTCGCCAAGAGCCGCAAGCAGCCGCTGGCAAAGATCCAGGAAATCGCCGAGGGCCGCGTCTGGGCCGGCGGCACCGCGCGCCAGATCGGGCTGGTGGACCAGTTTGGCGGCCTGCCCGACGCGATCGCCGCGGCGGCGAAGCTCGCCAAGGTCGACGGCGAGGTCCACGCGAAATATTTCGAAAATGAGCCGAGCGAATTTTCGAAGATGCTTGCCAAATGGGCCGGCGCCGAAGAACCCGAACAGACCGCAGCGCTGCCGCGTGGCTGGTTCGGCATCGCCGCGATGAACCGCCGGATGATCGAGCGCCGCGTCGTGCAGGACCTGTCGCTGCTCACCGAAGCGGGGTCGGTGCAGGCGAGCTGCCTCGACTGCCGCGCCTATCTCCCTGCCTTGACACGGCCGGGCAAGGCCGAGGCGAAAGGCTTCCTCGCGACGTTGGCGCTGCTGATGCGGTAAGCAGGCTACGTGAGCTGCCCATCCGAGTCCATTTCGGTTTTGAGGTGACGAGCTGCCCTCAAACTCTCGTCATGCTGAACTCGTTTCAGCATCCATGGCCGGACCTCTTGTTCGGCGCTGCGCCGAAGGAAACGGCAGGCCATGGATCCTGAAACAAGTTCAGGATGACGATGCCATGCATGTCGCGTTTCGCCCATAACCTGCCGCTCGGGCGAAGATGGGATTATGCCGCCGCCGCCAGCTCCCGCGCATGCCCCGCGACCGCATCCGCCAGCGTATCGACGAGCGCGAGCGGGAGGTCGTGCCCCATGCCCGGGATCGTCATCAGCCGCGCCCCGGAGATGTTCGCCGCAGTGTCCTTGCCGCCTGCAATCGGGACAAGCGGATCGGCCTCGCCATGGATGACGAGCGTTGGCGCCGCGATCGTCTTCAGCATTGCGCGCCGATCACCGTCGGCGACGATCGCCGCCATCTGGCGCGCGACGCCCTGCGGATACCAGCCGCGCTCGAAATCGTGCCGCACGCGGCGCTGCAACCGCTCCTCGGCTGCGGGATAGGCGGGGCTGCCGATCACCCGTGCGGCGCGCACCGAATAGGCGATCATATCCTCGGGATCGCCGCTCATCGGCCGGTTGGCGAGCACCGTCATCGCTTCTTTCTGCGCGCGCGGCAAACGGGGATTGCCGGTGGTCGACATGATCGAGGTCAGCGACAAGGTGCGTTCGGGATAGCGCGCCGCGATATGCTGCGAAATCATGCCGCCCATCGACGCGCCGACGATATGTGCCTTGGCGATCCCCAGATGGTCGAGCAGCCCGATGCCATCGGCGGCCATATCGGCGAGCGTATAGGCCGGGCGGACCGGAAGGCGCAGCATCGACTTGACGAACATCCATTTGAGGTTGGGTACCCCCGCCGCCTCGAAGCGCGTCGACAGGCCGACGTCGCGATTGTCGTAGCGGATAGTGCGGAAACCGTGGGCGACGAGCGCGTAGACGAATTCGTCGGGCCACAGCGTCAGCTGCCCGCCCAGCCCCATCACCAACAGGATCGCGGGCGCGTCCTTCGCTCCCTTGTCCTCGAAGGTGAGTTTGATGCCATTCACTTGTGCTTCGCCGATCGTCATGGATGCGCCCCCATATTGTCCTGATGTCAGTTTGCCGCGCCGTGCGATGCGGTCAAGCCGTCGCCGGCCGATATTCGGCGGCGTTCGAGCGGAACTCGGCATGTCCATAGCCTGCGAGCTGGCGCTCGATGCGGCGGATGAGGTCGCGGTCGGCGAGGCGGCGCACCCCGGGCAGCCGCGATGCCGCGCGATAGGCCGCCATGCGTCCTGCGACGCCGAGCATCGTCGCGCCATAGATCAGATGATCGCGCTTGCCGACGGGCACGCCGACGCTCGCCGCGCGTTCTTCGTCGCCATTCAGAAAGGCTTTGACGAAGAACACCCGGCTCGCCGAGCGTTCGAGCCGCCGCGTCAGCCGCCCGCGCAGCGAGACATTCTTCGACAGCTCGGCCTCCATCGTCGCGCGCAGCAGCCCGCCGCAGATGGCGTCGTCATATTCGTAACGCAAAGTCGCGCTGCGCGTGCGCCAGATGCGGACGACCTCCTGCGGCGTGTCGGCCAGCAGATCTTCGGGCAGACCGAGCAAGTAACAGCGATAGCGCGCCAGCTCGACGCGCCCCTGCTCCTCGCGGCTGAAGCTTGTGCGGCCCTTGGCGAGCACTTCCTGCGACAGGAAATAGATCGGGATCAGCCCCGCGGGCATCTGGTCGAGCTGCGGGATAGGCATACCGTAGGTCTGGGCGTCCCACATTCCCGGCCGCGACAGCACGTTGACGCGCACCATCGAGTGCATCAGCCGCACCATCGCCGCCGCCTTGAACCCCGCACCGAAACGCTCGAGCGCGCGCGGCAGCGCGGTGGTGGCGAAGAAGGTCGCGGTCTCCTTCACCCGCCGCGCTGCGGTCGCATGGCCGAGCGTGCCGGTCAGCGCCATCGGCAGCGCGGAATATTTGTTGAGGAAGGTCGCGATGAAGGCGCCGCGGATCAGGAAGGGCGCGAGGTTCGCGGTGGCATTGCGCTCATAGGCCGCGCCCGCCTCGACCAGCTTCATGTCGAGCCAGCCGGGGATGACCTCCATCTCGGCGATCAGCGCGGCGAGCTCGGGCGGCGCGTCGGTCATCGCGTCGATCCCCTTGTCGCACGCCTCGACCAGCATCGCGACGGTGCGCTGGAAGCCGAGGCTGGGCATCAGCGCCGCATAGGCATCGCCCGTCCGGTCGCCGAGCATCGTATATTCGCGGATACGCGCGACGAGTTCGCCGTCGCCCAGATACGCCGCGCGATCGACCCCGCGCACGCGGCCGAGTTCGGTGACGTCGCTCGCCTCCGCCGCCCAGCGTTCGGGGGCCCGGTCGAAGTCGATCCGACCGAAGAGATCGGGCAAAGCGACGGCCTGGTCGCGCACCCGGCGGGCGATGGTGCTGACATCCATGTTCATAAGCCGAACCTGCCACAGTTTCGGCATTTGGCAAGCCCGCCGCGCTCAGGCGGCGGGACGGACCATCGTTGGGGACGACAAGAAGCGGTCTGCGGCCTCGCGGGCTTCCACGAGCAGAGTTCGCGCCCAGTGGCGCATTATCAGCAGCGCAAGCAACGGCGGCACAGCCAGCAATGTCACGCCGGCGGTTCCGGATGGATTGCAATCGCTCACGCAACCCGACGGCGCGACCCCCGCGCCGAAGCTGATCAGCAAAATGTCCAAGGCCCCCACACGCCCCTTTCGTGCGGGGAGGGCTAGGGAGGCGCGGTTAATCGTTTCTGACGGATGACCGCCCTTGCGGGCGCTTTCGTCCCGAACCGGGACGCATCAGCGCGCGGGATCGCGATACACCGGCAGCGCGAGCGACCAGCGGATCGCGGCACCGCGCAGGACAAAACCCGCGATCGCGCCGCACATTGCCGCGATCGGCGTTCCAACCCCGGCCCATAGCAGCAGCAGATAAAGGCCCGACGCCAGCGCCGCCGCGGTGACATAGATTTCGGGTCGCACGATGATCGAGGGCACACCGGCGAGGATGTCGCGGATCGTGCCCCCGACGCAGCCGGTGATCACCCCCATCAGCAGGGCGGGTACGGGCGGTACGCCCCACGCCAGCGCCTTGGCGGTGCCGAACACCGCATAGGCAGCGAGCCCGACGGCATCGGCCCATTCCAGGAGCTGCCCCTGCCACCAGCGTTCGGGGGTCACCCAGACGACCAGCGCGATCGCGATGCACACCGCCGCGATCGCCCCGTCCTGCACCCAGAACACCGGCGCGCCGATCAACAGGTCGCGCACGCTGCCGCCGCCGACCCCGGTCACCAGCGCAAAGAACATCGCGGTAATCAGCGTCTGGCGCAGCCGCACCGCCATCAGCGCGCCCGACAGCGCGAAGACGCCGATGCCGACAAGGTCGAGCAGGCGGAGCAGCAGCGCGTTGTCGATTTCGGTCACGCGCGCATGTCCATCAGATGTGGATCGGCTTGCCCATCACCGCCATCGCCGCTTCCTTCACCGCTTCGCTGTGCGTCGGATGGGCGTGGCAGGTGTAGGCGATGTCCTCCGACGTCGCGCCGAATTCCATCGCCTGCGCCGCCTGCGCGATCATCGTGCCCGCGACGCTGGCGATGATCCACACGCCGAGCACGCGGTCGGTCTTGGCGTCGGCGATCACCTTCACAAAACCGTCCGGCTCGTGGTTGGTCTTCGCGCGGCTGTTGCCCGCCATCGGGAATTTGCCGACCTTGACCTCGCCCCCAGAAACCGAAAGACGCTCCTTCGCCTGCTCTTCGGTCAGGCCGACGCCGGCAATCTCGGGCATGGTATAGACGACCGACGGGATGACGTCGTGGTTCACGATCCCCGTCTGCCCCGCAATATTCTCTACACAGGCAATGCCTTCGTCCGAGGCCTTGTGCGCAAGCATGGGACCGGGAATGACGTCGCCGATCGCCCAGATGCCGGGAACGGCGGTACGGAAGTCATGGTCGGTTTCGATCTGGCCGCGCGCGTTGACCGCGAGTCCCGCCTTGTCGAGCCCCAGCCCTTCGGTGTTCGGGCGGCGCCCGATCGACACGAGCACGACATCGGCCTCGAGCGTCTCGGCGTCGCCACCGGCAGCGGGTTCGAGCGTCAGAACGGCCTTCTTGCCCTGCATTTCGGCCTTGGTGACCTTGGTCTTGAGCTTGAATTCGATGCCCTGTTTCTTGAAGATGCGGTTGGCATCCTTGCGCACGTCGGCGTCCATGCCCGGAAGGATCTGGTCGAGGAATTCGACGCAGGTGACCTTGGCACCCAGACGGCGCCACACGCTGCCGAGTTCGAGCCCGATCACGCCGCCGCCGATGACGACCATATGCTCGGGGACTTTGGCGAGTTCGAGCGCGCCGGTCGAATCGACGATGACCTGGCCGTCGTTGTCGACCTCCACGCCCGGAAGCGGGGTCACCGACGAGCCGGTGGCGATGACGATATTCCTGGCGCGATAGGTCTTGCCCGCGACTTCCACCGTGTCCTTGCCGGTGAACTCAGCATAGCCCTTCAGCCAGTCGACCTTGTTCTTCTTGAACAGGAATTCGATGCCACCGGTCAGCCCCTTGACCGCGTCGAGGCGCTGGCCGTGCATCGCGGGCAGGTTGAGCTTGGGGGTCACATCGATCCCCATCTTCGCCATCGCGCCATTCGCCGCGGCGTCATAATATTCGGACGCATGGAGCATCGCCTTCGACGGAATGCAGCCGACGTTGAGGCAGGTGCCGCCCAGCGTCTCGCGCCCTTCGGCGCAGGCGGTCTTGAGGCCCAGCTGCGCCGCGCGGATCGCCGCGACATAGCCGCCGGGGCCGGCACCGATGACAAGGACGTCGTAATCGTAATCAGCCATCATTCACTCCATCTGCAGGCCCGGCGCGGCGACATAGACCCAGGCGCTCTTGCCCGATTCCAATGTGACGCGCTGCCGCTCATATTCCCCGGCCTCGTAGATATCGGCCGCTTCGAGTTCTTGTCTCGTAATCCAATATAGGGTGCCGCCCACGCGGTGCGAGCCGTCGGGGTCGGGCGCGAGCACCGGATGGTGCGTCTCGCCGCTCTTCCGCACCACCTCGGGGTCGGCGATCGCGATCCGGCCGAGCCGATACCCGGTGAGCGCATCGGCCGAACCCGCGAGCAAGCGGCCGAACTGTTCGCGCTGCACGTCCGGATACTGGAGCGTGCCGTAGGAAAACAAAGGCTCGGTCGCGTCGTCCAAAGAATCGTCATTCCTTTTCATACAGGTCGGGCCACAGCCGCGCGCGGATCGCAAATCGAACCTCAAACGCAAAGGTCAGGAACAGGCCACCTATAAGAACCATCGCCGGCATCGCACCAATCTTCTCAACCACGCCAGCCCAGCACGCGAAAACAATCGCGATCGCCAGAGCTAGCAGCAGTTGGAAAAGACCGCGCTTCGTCATTGCCTTACAAGTCGATCAGCAGCCGCGTCGGATCCTCGATCGCTTCCTTGATCGTCTTGAGGAAGGTCACCGCCTCGCGGCCGTCGATCAGGCGATGGTCATAGCTCAGCGCCAGATACATCATCGGGCGCGCGACGATCTGGCCGTCGCGGACGACCGGCCGTTCCTCGATACGGTGAAGGCCGAGCACCGCCGACTGCGGCGGGTTGATGATCGGGGTCGACATCAGACCGCCGAACACCCCGCCGTTCGAGATGGTGAAGGTGCCGCCGGTCATGTCGTCCATCGTCAGCGTGCCTTCCTTGGCGCGCTTGCCGAGGTCGGCGATCGCCTTTTCGATGTCGGCAAAGCTCATCGCATCGGCATTGCGGACGACGGGAACGACCAGGCCATTGGGTGCGCTGACCGCGACCGACACGTCGAGATAGTCGAAATAGACGATCTCGTCGCCGTCGATCCGCGCGTTGACCGCCGGAATGTCATGCGCGGCGAGCGCCACCGCCTTGGTGAAGAAGCTCATGAAGCCAAGGCGCACGCCATGCTTTTTTTCGAAGCTGTCGCGATATTTGTCGCGCGTCGCCATCACCGCCGACATGTCGACGTCGTTGAACGTCGTCAGCATCGCCGCGGTGTCCTGCGCCGACTTCAGCCGCTTGGCGATCGTCTGGCGCAGGCGCGTCATCTTGACGCGTTCCTCGCGGCGGGCGGGCGCGCCCGATGCGGCGGGAGCGGTCGCAGCAGGGGCGGGCGCGGCGGCAGCCGGTGCTTCCGGCGCATTATTGGCGGCGGCGAGCACATCTTCCTTGGTCAGTCGGCCGTCCTTGCCGCTGCCCTTGATCTTGCTCGGATCGACGCCATGCTCGAGCACCAGTCGGCGCACTGCGGGCGACAGCGTCGTAACGCCGTCGCCGGTCTCTTCGGCAGGTGCGCTTGCGGCAGGCGGCGGCGCGGCGGCCTCGGCCTTGGCGGGCGCCGCGGAAGGAGCAGCCGCTGCGGCCTTGCCGGCACCAGCCTCGATCGTCGCGATCGTCGCGCCGACATTGACGGTGTCGCCGACCGCCGCGACCTGCTGCCCCATCACGCCCGCGACGGGCGAGGGAACTTCCACGGCGACCTTGTCGGTCTCCAGACTGGCGATCGGTTCGTCGATCGCCACGGCCTCGCCGGGCCGCTTCAGCCACTCGCCGATCGTCGCTTCGGTGACGCTTTCGCCCAGCGTCGGGACTTTGACTTCGATGCTCATCTTCTCTTCCTTGAGGCCATAAATAGGGACAGTCCCTATTTATCGAGAGTCTCGTGGCCATAAATAGGGACAGTCCCTATTTATGATGCGCGCGCCGATCATTTATTCTTGGTACGGCGGATTTCGGCGCGGACGCTCAGGCCCAGCGCGTCGGCGACCAGCGCCGCCTGTTCGGTCTGGTGGCGGCTCATCAGGCCCGTCGCGGGTGATGCGGCGGCGGCACGGCCGGCATAGCGCGGTCGCATGCCCTTGTGCCCGGCCTTGGTCAGCGCTTCCTCGACAAACGACTCGACGAAGGACCAACCGCCATTGTTGCGCGGCTCTTCCTGCGCCCACACCACTTCCTCGAGCTTCGGCATGCGTTTCAAACGCACGGCGAGCGGTTCACCCGGGAAGGGATAAAGCTGCTCGATACGGATCACCGTCGTGTCGGTCAGACCCGCGGCATCGCGCGCCTCGATCAGGTCGTAGCCCACCTTGCCCGAGCAGAGCACAACCCGCTTGATGTCGCCATCGGCGGGCGGGGTGCGGTCCGACATGATGCGGCGGAAATGCGCGTCGCCGATGAAGTCCGAGCGCTGCGACACCGCCAGCTTGTGGCGGAGCAGCGACTTGGGCGTCATGATGATCAGCGGCTTGCGGAACGGGCGCAGCATCTGGCGGCGCAGGACGTGGAAATAGTTCGACGGGGTCGAAATATTGCACACCTGGATATTGTCGCCGGCGCAGAGCTGGAGAAAGCGTTCGAGGCGCGCCGAGCTATGTTCGGGGCCCTGGCCTTCATAGCCGTGCGGCAGCAGCAGCACGAGGCCGTTGGCGCGCAGCCATTTGGCCTCGCCCGACGCGATGAACTGGTCGATCATGATCTGCGCGCCATTGGCGAAGTCGCCGAACTGCGCTTCCCAGAGCACGAGGCTCTTCGGATCGGCCATCGCATAGCCATATTCGAAACCGAGCACGCCATATTCGGACAGCGGGCTGTCGAGCACCTCGAAGCGGCCGTGGGGCACGGTGGTCAGCGGGACATATTTATGCTCGTCGGTCTGATCGACCCAGACCGCGTGACGCTGGCTGAAGGTGCCGCGACCCGAATCCTGCCCCGACAGGCGGACCTGATAGCCCTCGCTGAGCAAGGTGCCGAAGGCGAGGCTCTCGGCGGTCGCCCAGTCGAACACTTCCTTATCGCTCTTGTCGGCGAACATCGCGCCGCGCGCGTCGATGACGCGGCGCAGCGTCTTGTGGACGTCGAGGTCGGCGGGGACGGTCGTCATGATCCGACCGATCGAGTCGAACAATTTGTCGCTGACCCCGGTCGAGATGTTGCGGCGCGCGTTTTCGGGATCGGCGGGGGCGTGCAGCCCCGACCAGCGCCCGGCAAACCAATCGGCCTTGTTGGGCTTGTAGCTTTTCGCCGATTCGAAATCATCCTCAAGCCGCGCGACGAATTCGGCGCGGCGGGCATCGGCCCAGCCGGCGTCGATCACGCCCTCGCCTTCCAGCTTCGTAGCGCAGAGCTGCGACACCGGCGGATGCTGGCGGATGACCGCATACATCAGCGGCTGGGTGAACGAGGGCTCGTCGCCCTCGTTGTGGCCGAAGCGGCGATAGCACCACATATCGATCACGACGTCGCGCTTGAACTGCTGGCGGAAGTCGATCGCGAGCTTGCACGCAAAGGTCACCGCTTCGGGATCGTCGCCGTTGACGTGCAGGATCGGCGCCATCACGCCCTTCGCGACGTCCGACGGATAGGGCGACGAGCGCGCATATTGCGGGCTGGTGGTAAAGCCGATCTGGTTGTTGACGATGAAATGGATGCAGCCGCCGGTGTTGTAACCGCGGATGCCCGAGAAGCCGAGGCACTCCCACACGATCCCCTGCCCCGCGAAGGCGGCGTCGCCGTGGATCAGCACGGGCAGGACCTGCTCATGCTTGCCCAGGTCGTCGCGCACCACCTGCTGCGCGCGCACCTTGCCGAGCACCACCGGGTCGGCGGCTTCGAGGTGCGACGGGTTGGGAACCAGCGACATATGCACCGACGCGCCGCCGAATTCGCGGTCGGTCGAGGTGCCGAGGTGATATTTGACGTCGCCCGACCCGCCGACATCGTCGGGGTTCGCGCTGCCGCCCGAAAATTCGTGGAAGATCACCTTGTAAGGCTTGGCCATGACGTTCGCGAGCATGTTGAGGCGCCCGCGATGCGCCATGCCGTACACGATTTCCTTCACGCCATATTGGCCGCCATATTTGATGATGGCTTCCATCGCGGGGATCATGCTCTCCCCGCCGTCGAGGCCGAAGCGCTTGGTACCGACATATTTGCGCGCGAGGAATTTCTCCCATTCCTCGGCCTGGATCACCTTGTTCAGGATGGCGCGTTTGCCCTCGACCGAAAATTCGATGATCTTGTCGGCGCCTTCCATGCGTTCCTGCAGAAAGGCGCGTTCCTCGATATCGGCGATGTGCATATATTCCAGGCCGACGTTGCCGCAATAATTGGCGCGCAGGATCGCCACGATCTCGCGGATCGTCGCTTTTTCAAGGCCGAGCGAGCCGCCGACGAAGATCGGGCGGTCCTGGTCGGCGCCGACGAAGCCATGATATTCGGGTGTCAGATCCGCGGGCAGCTCGCGCGTGCTGAGCCCCAGCGGATCGAGGTTCGCGGCAAGGTGCCCGCGCACGCGATAGGTGCGGATCAGCATCATCGCGCGGATCGAATCATTCGCCGCGCGTTCGACTTCGGCATTCGACAGCGACGCACCGGCCTTGGCGGCGGCGGCCTTCACCGCGACCTGCATCTGCTGCGGATCGAGCGCGGCGGTCAGGTCGTCGCTGTCGATCGGCGGCCAGTTCTTCGGCGCCCAGCTGGGGCCCGCCTGCGGCTCGTCGATGTCAAAGCTCTGTCGTTCGAGGTTCATGATCTTTTCCATTCCCTTGCGAGAAATGGCTCCGGGGAGAAGGGTTGGTAAGGGGACGCCCGCCGGAACCGGTTCGTTCCGGCGAGCGCGATACTCAGACGCGTTCTTTCAGCACTTCGACGAGCGTCGTGCCGAGTTCGGACGGGCTCGCCGACACGGTGATGCCCGCCGCCTCCATCGCCGCGATCTTGCTTTCGGCGTCGCCTTTGCCGCCCGACACGATCGCACCGGCGTGGCCCATGCGGCGACCCGGAGGCGCCGTGCGGCCCGCGATGAAGCCGGCCATCGGCTTCTTGCGGCCGCGCTTGGCTTCGTCGATCAGGAACTGGGCGGCCTGTTCCTCCGCGTCGCCGCCGATTTCGCCGATCATGATGATGCTCTTCGTCGCTTCGTCGGCGAGGAAGAGTTCGAGCACGTCGATGAAGTTGGTGCCGTTGACCGGATCGCCGCCGATGCCGACCGCGGTCGTCTGGCCGAGACCGGCATTGGTGGTCTGGAACACCGCTTCATAAGTGAGCGTGCCCGAACGCGAGACGACGCCGACGCTGCCCTTCGAGAAGATGCTGCCCGGCATGATGCCGATCTTGCATTCGCCGGGGGTCAGCACGCCGGGGCAGTTCGGGCCGATCAGCCGCGATTTCGAGCCCGACAGCGCGCGCTTCACCTTGACCATGTCGAGCACCGGAATGCCCTCGGTGATGCAGACGATCAATTCCATCTCGGCGTCGATCGCCTCGAGGATCGAGTCGGCGGCGAACGGCGGCGGAACATAGATGCAGCTCGCGGTCGCACCGGTCGCGGCCTTGGCTTCCTCGACGGTGTTGAAGTTGGGCAGGCCGATGTGCGTCGTACCGCCCTTGCCCGGCGTCACGCCGCCGACCATCTGCGTGCCATAAGCGAGCGCCTGTTCGGTGTGGAAGGTGCCGGTGGCACCGGTCATCCCTTGCGTAATGACCTTGGTATTCTTGTCGATGAGGATGCTCATGCGCTTCTGCCTTTAAATTTAAGAATGATCTTACCCAGTATCAGCCCTTCGATCGCCAGCACCGCCAGCGGCAGGACCAAGAAAATCATGACCCCGCCGGTAAAATAGATGGCGGGAAGACCCAGCACCAAAATTGCACCGATGATCCAACGTCCCCACCCCGGAAGCAGTATCCCGATCACTGTAAAAATGACCAAAGCGGGAAGCCAGAACCAGGGCGAGAGACTGAACGGAACCAGCGGTAGATGGAGCAAGGTTCCGAAAAGGGTTGAGGGCGGCTCCATCAAGCCAACGACGGATCCAGCGCCTTGCACGCGTCGAGCAGTTCCTTGACCGCGTCGACCGAGACCTGCAGGCCCGCCTTGTCGGCGTCGTCGAGTTCGATTTCGACGATCTTCTCGACCCCGCCCGCACCGATCACGACGGGCACACCGACGTACAGGCCGTCGAGGCCGTACTGGCCATCGACATAAGCAGCCGAAGGCAGGATGCGCTTCTGGTCGCCGAGATAGGCTTCGGCCATCGCGATACCGCTCGCGGCCGGCGCATAGAAAGCCGAACCGGTGCCGAGCAGCGCGACGATCTCGCCGCCGCCGCCGCGCGTGCGCTTGACGATCGCGTCGATCTTGTCCTGCGACGACAGACCCATCTTCACGAGGTCGGGGACGGGGATGCCGTTGATCGTCGAATAGCGGACGACGGGGACCATCGTGTCGCCGTGACCGCCGAGCACGAAGGTGTTCACATCCTTCACCGACACGTCGAATTCGTCGGCGATGAAGTGGCTGAAACGCGCCGAATCGAGCACGCCGGCCATGCCGACGACCTTGTTGTGCGGCAGGCCCGAGAATTCGCGCAGCGCCCACACCATGGCGTCGAGCGGGTTGGTGATGCAGATGACGAAGGCGTTAGGAGCATGAGTCTTAATGCCCTCACCCACGGCCTTCATGACCTTGAGGTTGATGCCGAGCAGGTCGTCGCGGCTCATGCCCGGCTTGCGGGCGACACCGGCGGTGACGATGATGACGTCGGCGCCCGCAATGTCCTTATAGTCGTTCGAGCCGGTGATCTTCGCATCGAAGCCCGCGATCGGGCCGACCTGCGACAGGTCGAGCGCCTTGCCCTGCGGCACGCCTTCGACCACGTCGAACAGGACGACGTCGCCGAGTTCCTTCTGCGCGGCGAGAAGCGCCAGCGTTCCGCCGATATTCCCGGCGCCGATCAATGCGATTTTCTTGCGTCCCATGGCGCGCGGCACTCCCTTCGTGGCAAGCCCGGCAATGAAGCACAAAACCGGCAGGCGCACGGGCTAAAGCACCGGCCGGTCCCAAGACTGCCGCCGCCCCTACGCCGATTTCCCTGCGGAAACAACCGCGAAAAAGGCGAAATTCCGGGTTTTTCTGCAAATAGTTCGCAATAGCTATAGATGCACTAAATTGCCCTTGCGTCCTCGCTGCGGCCGCGATGGTCGAGCCAGCTTTGCCAATGGTCGATCCGCGCCGCGACGTCGGACTCGGCCTCTTCGTCGATGGCAGGCCCCATCATCGCCGACCAGAAATCGCGCCAGCGAATCTCCTACGCGAAATCGCCCCAGCCCTGGCCGCGGCGAAAACCGAACATCTCCATCGTCACCATTGCGAGCACATATATGGCGCGCCTCCTCGGCGCGGCTCGAAAAAGGCGCGTTCGGCCGCGGGCAAGGGCGCGCCGCCGCCCATCGACCCGATCGCCGACCGCGCCGCGGGACTTGCCGCGCCGCCCGCCGCGCTGCCAGAAGCCTCGCGCCGGATCGACCCCGCCTCGTCCTCGCACCTCGCGCATTTGCGCTGCACCCGTCCGCTCGCGGCAGCGCCGGCCACCACCGGCGCAGCGGGATCGCCCATGCGCATCACCTGATCGGCGGCGCGATCAGCTGCCCGTTCGGCGGGTTCGTTGGCGGCACCGACGATCGGCTTGGGCTGGACCAGCGCGCCATGGCCGGGGCGCGCAGGAATATTGGCCAACGACCAGAGCGGCGGCACCGTGCCACGCGCGGCCGCCCGTTGCGGCGCGGCGACCCCGCCAGACATGCGGCTTTTGCGTCGGATCGCATGTCGGTACATGGCTTGTCGCCCTCCAACTCCGGTTGGGCGGATCATATCCCGATGCCCCCTTTAAGTCATCCGGATACGAATCGCCTCGGCGGAAAACCTAGTCCTCTTTGCCACCGCGCGAGTGGACCGATCCGCCAAAATTGAGTCGATTGGCAATGCGCGTTTTTGGTTTATGATAGCGGTCCCATTCCGACGAAGGCGGCCGACATGACAAGACAGACCCTTTCCACAGCCACCCTCGCGATCGCCCTGGGACTCGCCACCCCAGCGCAGGCGAGCGAAAAGGGCTGGGACGACGCCGGCACCATCGCCAAGAACGCGCTCGTCGTCGCCGCCTTCGGCGTGCCCGCGGTGCAGGGCGACTGGGAGGGCGTGCTCGAGGCGGGGGGTAGCGTCGGCGCGACGATGCTGGTGACGGAAGGCCTGAAGCAAAGCATTCCGTCGATGCGCCCCGATCGCAGCGATAACAGAAGTTTTCCATCGGGCCATGCTTCCGTTGCCTTCTCCGCCGCGGCGACGCTGCACAACCGCTACGGCTGGGAGGCGGGATTGCCTGCTTATGTCGTGGCGTCGTTTGTCGGAATTTCGCGCATTCCGGCCAAGAAACATCGTGTCGGCGACGTCCTGGTCGGGGCCGCGATCGGCACTGCTACGGGACATCTGATCACCACCAAGGCGAATGACCGCGTACGGATTTTTCCCTGGGGCGATACGAAAAGCGCGGGAGTCGACGTCACGCTCCGCTTCTGACCGGCGCGTAACAAGCGATTAACCCTCCCTACACCCCGTCCCTGCTAGGCTCGCGGGGATGATGCGGGCAATCATCAGTTTCGACACCGAATTGTCGGCGGGCCTCTACAAACGGGGTGCCGATGCGCGCGCCAATTTCGAAAGTTCGATCCTAGGCCGCTGCCGCGAGGGGGACTATGGCATCCCCTTCCAGATGGACATGCTCGAGCGCCACGGGCTGACGGGCGTCTATTTCGTCGATCCGATGCCCGCGCTCGTTTATGGCCCCGAGATTATCGATGCGATCGTGCAGCCGATCGTCGCGCGCGGGCACGAGGTGCAGCTGCATATCCACACCGAATGGCTTGCCTTTGCGCGCTTCAACCCCGTGGAGCGTCACATCGGGCGCAACATCGGCGACTTCCCGCTCGCGGCGCAGAAGAAGCTGATCGGGCTCGCGCGCGACATCCTCGTCGGGGCCGGCGCCCCCAGACCGACCGCCTTTCGTGCCGGCAATTTCGGCGCCAACGACGACACATTGCGGGCGCTCGCCGCGCTCGGCTTCCGTTTCGACAGCAGCTTCAACGGGGCGTACCGGGGCCATGGCTGCGCGATCTCGCTCGATCCCGGCAATCTCGCGATCCGCGAGCACGAGGGGGTCTGCGAGGTCCCGGTCAGCGGGCTGATGGACCGAGCAGGCCGTTTCCGTCCCGCCCAGCTCTGCGCGATGTCGGAAGAGGAGATGCGCGACGCGCTCGACCATAGTGCGGCGAGCGGCGCCACCCAATTCTCGGCCTTCAGCCACAGTTTCGAATTGCTCAGCCGCGACCGCGCGGTGCCCAACGGCCTCGCCATATCGCGTATGGAGGCGCTGTGCCGCGCGGTCGCTGACGACCCCCGCGTCACCAGCGGCGGTTTCGCAACGCTACCCCTGCCGTCGGCGCGCACGGCGCGGATCGGCCTCGCGGCGCCCAAGCCGCTGCGGACGCTGCGCCGGACGATCGAGCAGGCGGTGGGTTATGTCGTCCACGAGGTGCGCTATCTTCGCGACGTCATCACCATGACGATCAATTCGTCGCGCTGGGGCAAGGCCGCCAGCGGCGTGCTGCTGGTACTCGCCTAGGGCCGATCGACATTCAGAAGATGATGTGCCGAAAATGGTGGTTTTCCGTGACCCGGAGCGCAGCGTACTTGAAGTATGTGAGCACCGGAAGCGCGGAAAGCCGCCATTTGCAGGCCGTCAGGGCTGAATGTCGATCGGCCCTAGGCGGACTCGGCCTGGCCATGGCCCAGCGCGAGATAATCGTCCGACTGCATTTCGGAGAGGCGGCTCGCGGTACGCTCGAACTCGAAGGCCCCGTCGCCCGCCACGTACAGCGCATCGGGCATTGCCGCCGCGCTCGCGAGCAATTTGACCTTATATTCGTAGAGCGCGTCGATCAGCGTCACGAAGCGCGCCGCCTCGTTGCGGTTCTCGGGACCCATGCGCGGGATGCCGACGATGATCACGGTGTGGAACTGCCGCGCGATCGCCAGATAGTCGGGTGCGCCGCGCGCCTCGCCGCATAATTTCCGGAACGAAAAGACCGCCACCCCCTTCAGCGCCTTGGGCACGTGCAGCAGGCGCGCACCGCCGAGATCGAGGTCGAGCGTCGGCACATGCGCGCGATCCTCGGGCGGATAGTCGGTCAGGCGAAAGAAGGCCGCCGACAGCGCGGCGCTCGCCGCATCGTCGGCGGGCACGAACCAGCGCGCGCCGTCGCCGAGCCGGTCGCGGCGATAATCGGTCGGACCGTTCAACCCCAGCACGTCGAGCCGCTGGCCGATCAGCGCGATGAACGGCAGGAAATGCTCGCGGTTGAGCCCGTCCTTGTAGAGGTCGTGCGGCGGGCGGTTCGAGGTCGCGACCACCGTTACACCGCTGGTGATCAGCGCGGTGAACAGCCGCGACATGATCATCGCATCGGCGCTGTTGTTAACCACCATCTCGTCGAAGGCGATGCAGCGCGCCTGTTCCTTGAGCGCTGCGGCGACCGGCGGGATCGGGTCGCCCTGCGCCTTGTCGCGCTCGACGCGCAGGCGGGCATGGATGTCCTGCATGAATTCGTGGAAATGGACCCGGCGTTTCCGCTCGATCGCCAGATTATCGTAAAACAGGTCCATCAGCATCGATTTGCCGCGCCCGACCCCGCCCCACATATAGATGCCACGCGGCGCCTCGGGCTTGCGGCCTGCGATCCGCCATAGAAGGCTGCCGCGCGGCGGCACCGCCTCCAGCTCCTCCTGCAAACGGCCCAACCGCTCGGCGGCCGCGCGCTGTTCGGGATCGGGTTGCAGTTCGCCACCCGCGACCAGCGCGTCATAGGCCGCGAGCACCCCGCCCGTCATTTGCTCGCCTTGCGGATCGTGCCGGCGAAGGTCAGCACGATATGCTCGTCGCGCTCGCCCTGCACCACCAGCCCGCGCAGGAAGATCAACCGCCCGGTTTCGCGCACCAGTTCGACCACGGCGTCGAGGGGCTCGCCGAGCCGGCCCGCACCCACGAACTGCGTCGACAGGTCGAGCGTCACCGAATGACCCGCGTCGAGCGAACCGAACTGGTGCGACGCCGCGAACAACGCAATATCGACCAGCGCGAGGCTGACCGCGCCATGGACATTGTCGCCGAGATTGCTGTGCTTGCGTTCGGGGATCATCCGAACCCGCGCCTGGGGGCGGCCATCGGGGGTGTCCGGTTCGGCGCGCACCGACAAAGGTTCGATGAAGGCGTTGAAGCGGCTCGGGTCCTTGAGGTTCCAGCTGACCCAGCCGCCGTCCAGTTCCTCGGCGCTGAAATTGTCGCGGCGCTTCGGTTCCTCGATCCCGTCGTTCATGCCCTGCAATATCCGTCCAATTTTCCCGAGCGTATCAGCTCGCCATAATAATCCGCCATGCCCTTGGCGCGCTTGTCGCCCATCAGGAACGGCTTCGCGCCGGTCAGCCAGCCCGCCGAGCAGGTCTCAAGCGCGCCGGTGCCGCGCGCGCAAGCGATAAAATCGCCAAAGGCGCTTTTCCAGGCGCCGAACTCGGCCATCGTCAGGATCGGGCCATGTCCCGGCACCACCTGCTCGGTGCCCGACGCCGCAACGGCATCGAGCGCGGCGAGCCAGCCCTCGGGACAGGCAGTGTCGAGGAAGGGCACCGGCATGGTGACAAGGTCGCCGACGATCGCGCGCTTCTCCGCCGCGTCGTAAATCCACAGGTCGCTTTCGGTCACCGCGTGGTTCGCCACGCGCAGCGACAGCGGGCGCCCCGCGATCACCAGGTCGCCGCCTTCCCTGACGGTCACGTCGGGGCGCAATTCCGCCCCGCGCGCGATCGTCGCCAAATCGCCCTCGACATCGGGGACGGCGCTCGCCGGAATCGCACCTTCGGCCAGCGCCTTGCGCGACGCTTCGGCGCTGTTCGCTAGGAAGCCCGTGAGCGCCGCGTCGATCGCCGAGGTGCCATAGACCTTGATGCCCGGATGCTCGGCCTTCAGCGCGGGATTACCGCTGGCATGGTCGAGATGCCAGTGGGTGTTGACGATCGCCATCGGCGTCATGCCGATCCCGCTGAATCCCTGCCGGATCGCGGTGAGATGGTCGGCGTGGCGCCCGCTGTCGATCAGAAAGGCCCCCTCGGGACCATAGAGGATCAGGCTGTTGCCGTCGGGCGACCGACCGGGAACGAAAGTGCCGCCGATCAGGAAGGTCGCGCCGCCGATGCCATGCGCATAGGTGCGCGGCATCGCCAGTTCGCGGGCCGGGGGATTGGCGGCGCAACCGGCGAGCGCCAGCGCGAGCAGCGCCGGCACCCAGCCGCACTGAGGGGCCGTCCTCAATTACAGCGTCGTCGAGGCGCCCAAATGGCGAACAGGTCGGGCCGAAAGACGCGCCGGGAAGGCTGGTTGCCTTTCCAAGCGGCTTTCGGTCCGAGATGGAATCCATTTGGGCGTCCCGAAGAGATTTGATCAAAAGGGCTCATTGCTTCAAACCTCGACGACGCTGTAATTGAGGACGGCCCCCTAGACCTGCCGCTCGGCTTCCAGCTTCTTGATCTCGGCGATCGCGCGCGCCGGGCTCAGCCCCTTGGGGCAGGCGTTCGAGCAGTTCATGATCGTGTGGCAGCGATAGAGGCGGAAGGGGTCTTCCAGCTCGTCGAGCCGCTCGCCGGTCATCTCGTCGCGGCTGTCGGCGAGCCAGCGATAGGCCTGGAGCAGGATCGCGGGACCCAGGAACTTGTCGCTGTTCCACCAGTAGCTGGGGCAGCTGGTCGAGCAGCAGGCGCACAGGATGCACTCGTACAGCCCGTCGAGCTTCTCGCGCTCCTCGGGCGACTGCAGCCGCTCCTTGCCGCTCGGCGTCGTCGTCTTGGTCTTCAGCCAGGGCTCGATCGAATTATACTGCGCGTAAAAATGGGTGAAGTCGGGAACCAGGTCCTTGATCACTTCCATGTGCGGCAGCGGGGTGATGCGGATGTCGCCCGACAGATCCTCGATCGCGGTGGTGCAGGCGAGGCCGTTCTTGCCGTTCATGTTCATCGAACAGCTGCCGCAAATGCCCTCGCGGCACGAGCGGCGGAAGGTCAGCGAGGCATCCTGCTCGCTCTTCATCTTGATCAGCGCGTCGAGCACCATTGGGCCGCATTTGTCGAGGTCGATCTCGAAATTGTCGTAATGCGGATTCTCGCCCTTGTCGGGGTCGTAGCGATAGACCTTGAACTTGCGGACTCGCGTGGCGCCCTCGGCCTTGTGGGTCTCGCCGCCCTTTTTCAGGCGGCTGTTCTTGGGCAAGCGAAATTCGGCCATCGTTGCGGCTCCCCTGTGCAGTTGCAGCATGGCCTAAACCCGATGCGCGGTGGGGGCAAGGGGCGGCGCGGGGAAAATGGGCGAAAGTCGCTGGCGGGCGGGCCGCCGAGCCGCTAGGGGCGCAGCCGATGAGCGAAGACACCGCCCAGCCCGCCGTCACCAGCCGCAGCGTCGCGAAGGGCCTCGGCACGACCGTGCTCGCGCGGCTGGGCGCGGTGGTCGAGATCGTCGCGCAGCCGCTCTATGTGCTGATGTTCGGGCTCGCGGGTTACGGCCTCTATGCGGTGCTGTGGGCGACGATCAACCTGCTCGAAAATCTCTTCGACCTCGGCATGACCAGCGCGATGCAGCGCACCGTGCCGCAATCGGCGAGCGACGCCGATGCCGCCGCGGCGCTGCGCACGGCGATGCTGTGGGGTGTCGGGCCGTGCCTGATCGTCGCGTCGCTGATCGCCTTCTTCGCCGCCGACCTCGCGCCCTTCCTCAACGTCGCCGACCGGGACCGGCCGCTCGTCATTCCGGCGATCCAGCTCTTCGTCTGGGCGCTGCCTTTGTGGGCCTTCGTCGAAATCGCCACGAGCGCGATGCGTGCGCGCATGGTGTTCGGCGCCGAGATTCGCCTCCGCATCGTGTGGGAACAGATCATGCGGCTGGTCTTCGCGGGCGCTTTCTTCGCGGGCGGGCTGGGCCTCAAGGGTCTGTTCATCGCGCATCTCTGCTCGCTGGCGATCACCGCGGCGCTGTGCGTGCGACTGCTGCGACGCTATTATGTCTTCGGCGAGCTGCTGCGCGGCGGGCGCGGCGGCAAGACCGCGCGCAACACCTTCTGGGCCGGCCTTTCGATCCTGCCGTCGAACCTGATCGCGCGGCTGTTCGGCGACGCCCCGGCGCTGATCCTCAATCTGATCCTGCCCGGCGCGGCGGGCGCGGCGGCGTCGGGGCTGTTCACCATCGCCCGCAAGCTGTCGAGCGTCGTCCAGCTCGTCCGCGTCGCCTTCGTCTATGTCATGGCGCCGCTCGCCGCCAGCGCCGAGCGCGAGGACCGGGCGCAGGTCGCCGACATCTATGCCTATGCGACGCGGCTGATCATGGCGATCGCGCTGCCGCTCGCCGCGGTGCTCGCGGCGGGCAGTTCGTCGCTGCTCAGCCTGTTCGGGCATGAGGCGAAGATCGCGCAGGCCGCCGTCATCATCCTGCTCTTCGCGCGCGCCGCCGAGGCGGTACTTGGCATCTCGCTGCCGGTGCTCCAGGTCGTCGCCGCCTTCCGCCACCAGCTGACGGCGAGCATCGTCGGGGTGATCGTCGCGGTCGGCGCGGGCTGGCTGATCCTCGGCCATATGGATGCGCTCACCGGCGTGACGCTCGCCATGTCGATCGGCCTCGTCGTGATGGGCGGCATCCCGATGCTGCAGCTAGCGATGGGCGAAAAATTGCATCCTTTCGACCATCAATTTCCCATGGTGGCGCTGCGTGGGATCGCGATCACCCTCGTCGCCGGCGGCGCGGCGCTGCTCGCGGGACGCCTGCCCGATGCGGTCGCGCTACCCTTGATCATCCTGCTGGCGGTCGGCGCGATCTGGCTGTCGCTGCGCTTCGCCCTTCCCCACGCCGACCGCGCCTCGCTCGGCAAGACGGGGCGCAAGCTGCGCCTCGTCTGAAATATTCGGTCTTATTTTAGCCGCAAAAATCGCTAGAGACGGGCCACCTCATTCTGACGCCGCCCCTGCGCGGCCAACCGGCGGACCCACATGTACCAGCAAGAACTCGCCCGCAGCGGCAAGCGCCTTTTCTTCATTCGCGGCACCTATATCTACATCACCATCGCCATTTCGGTGCTGATCGCCTGGTGTTCGAAGGATTGGGGTCCGTTCCAGACCGCGTTCGGCGACTGCGCCTGGTTCTGGGTCTCGCTCGCCGTCGCCAGCACCGGCGCGATCGTCCGTATCTTCACCAGCGGCTGGGCCGCGCTCGGTACCTCGGGCCGCGCCAAGGTCGCCGCCGAGGCGAGCGAACTCAACACCACCGGCCCCTACAGCTTGGTGCGCAACCCGCTTTATGTCGGTCGCATCCTGAACTTTACCGGCATCGCGATGCTGTCGGGAAGCTGGGTGTTCGGCGCGATCGTCTTCCTGCTTGCGGTCCTCGTTTACGAGCGCATCTCGATCTATGAGGAAGAATATCTGCGCGAGAAATTCGGCGCGGCGCATGCCGAATGGGCGAAGGACGTCCCAGCGCTGTTCCCGCGTTTCCATGGCTGGGTGAAACCCAAATATCCCTTCTGGTGGAAGCGGATGATCTGGCGCGAACAGAATAAGCTGTTCCTGCTCGCGACGACCGTCTTCCTGACTTGGTTCGCGCGCCTCGACTTCAACTTCGACGCGCTGACGCCCGCACAGTGGGACTGGGTCTATGCCTTCGGCGCGCTCGTCGTCGTCCGCTTCATCATCGGCGGGCTCAAGATGATCGGCTTCTTCAAGGAACTGAGCTGATCCGATGGGGGAGCAGCTTGCTCCCCTGATCGCGGTCGTGGGCAGCGACGGGTCGGGCAAGTCGACCCTGTCGGCGGATTTGCTCGTCCATATCCAGAAGACGCGCAGCGCCGAGAGCGGCTATCTCGGCCTCGGCTCGGGCGAGCAGGGGCGGCGTATAAGGCGCTGGCCGATCATCGGCCCGCCGCTGCACCGCTTCCTCGACGGCATCGCCGACCGCCTGCGTGAACCCGGCGAGCCGATCCCCGGATATCTCGCCGCGCGCTATGCGCTGAACAAGTCGAAGAAGCGCCGCGCCAAGTTCGACGCGCTGCTCGCACAGCGCCGCGCGGGCAAGGTGATCGTCACCGACCGCTATCCGCAGCTCGAGGTCCCCGGCCTCCACGACGGCCCGATCCTCGCCGGCGTTGCGACCAGCCCGCGCCTCGCCGCGATGCAGGCCGAGGAACGCGCGCTCTATGCCGCGATGGCGGCCTATAAACCGACGCTCGTCATCCGCCTCCACGTCGATGTCGACACGGTGATGGCGCGCAAGCCCGACCACGACCGCGCGCTGATCACGCGCAAGGTCGAGACGGTGCCGCTGCTCGCGATAGGCGGCGCGCCCATCGTCGATATCGACGCGACCATCCCCTATGACGAGGAACTGGCGCTGGCGACTGCGGCCGTCGATCGGGCGCTGGCGGGGGCTTAACGCCCAGCCATGATCGTCTCGATCAGCTCGATGTCGACAGGCTTGTCGGCATCGATGCACGCCTCGGGCGCCGACATCGGCACTACTGTTGCGTTCAGCCCGAAGCGCAGCCCGGCGCGCGCCACCCCCTGCTGGATCGTGAACAACCGCAGCAGTGCGCCGATCAGCAACCACGGCCCGAATGCCGCGACGATCTTCAGCCCCTTCTTGCGGTCGCGCTCGATGCGACTCCAAAAGTCGAGCAGCGGCAGAACGCGCCGCCCGCGCAGCCGGAACATGTTCGCCCCCGACCACCAGCCGCCGCGAAACTTCAGCCAGGTCCGCTGCGACTGTGGGTAGCGCGCGAGCAGCACCGCCTTCTCGACCATCGCGACCGCGACATCGCTGCCCCCGGCGCCGTCGAGGAACTCGGCGATCATTGCCGGCGTCAGCAACACATTGTCGGCGGTCGTCACCAGCACCGGCGCGTCGCCCGGCGGCAGCGCGGCGGCGAGCGAACTGCTGATCCCCTGTCCCGAATCCGAGAAATGCAGCTCGGTCAGGCCGGCCAGCCCGGGTTCTGCCGCCAGTTCGGCGCTGTTCTGCGCGAGGATGGTAATCGGCCCGACGCGAGGGCTGGCGCGCAGCGCGCGCGCCACATGGACCAGCATCGCCTGTCCGGCGATCGGGAGCAGCGCCTTGGTCGATACGCCCGTGCCGCTGAGCAAGGGGTCGGGGCCGGGCCGGCTGCCCGCCATCACGATAGCTGGAATTGGCGCCGCTATTTTGGCCGTCATGGCGCGGGCTTCACCCGCTTCGCGGTCGCGCCGCGCAGGAAGTCGGTCGCCTCCGCCAGGATCGGTCCCTTGTAGGAGAGCGGCCCGGTCAACGCCATGACCAGGTCATTGTGGCTGAGGCCGTCATAAGTGCGCAGCTCGGCCGATCCGCCGACCTTGGCTATCGCCGCCGCAAGCCGCTGGCTGTTGCGAACGCGCACCACCGTGTCGGCGGTGCCGTGACCAAGCCACAGCGGCGGCGCCTCCGCCCGCACGAAGTGGATCGGCTGGGTCTGCTCGACCGGCCTGATATCGCCCATCGCGACATCGGCGCGCCCGCCCTTTTCAAAGGGATAGAAGTCATAAGGCCCCGCGAGCGCCGCGACACCGCGGATATGCGACGCATCGCTGCCCGCCGCTTTCATCCACTGCGGGTCGAGCGCGAGCATCACCGCATTATAGGCGCCCGCCGAATGGCCCGCCAGGGCGATGCGTCCGGCATCGCCGCCATAATCGCCGATGTGCTTTTCGGTCCAGGCGACCGCCGCCGCGCTGTCCTCCAGAAAGTCGGGCCAATGCCCCTCGGGAACGATGCGGTAGTCGGGGATCACGACGATGAAACCCTGTTTGGCGAAGGCGCGCCCCGCAAAGCCATAATCGTCGCGCTGGCCGCTGTACCAGCCGCCGCCATAGAGCCAGACGATCACCGGCAGCCGGTCCGTCTTCTTGGCCCCCGTCGGCACCCAGATGTTGAGCTTGTTGCGCGGCCCAGCGTCATAGGGCTGGCCCGCGACCTGCAGCGTCGCGCCGTCGCTATCGCCCAGCAACCGGTCGCCGAGGTTGAGAGACTTTGCGCCGCCGCCGACGATCAGCTTCGTGCCGCCGCCGAACAGCAGCACCAGCAAGCCGATGATTATCAGGATCTTGATCAACCGCCGCTGTCCCTTGGCTGGCTTGTCCGACATAGGTTCCACCCTCTCGCCCGCGCCCTACAGGCCCGCGCCGCGCCGAACAAGCCGCCACCTTTTCGCGGCTCGTGCGTAGGGAGGGCGATGACCGACCGCTTCACCCGTCCCGCGCTGCTCTACAACCTGCGCAGCGGCAGTTCCGACGACGCCATCGTCGAACGGCTCACTCAAATATGCGCCGGGCATGGCGCGCCGATCGCCGCGACCTTCGCGCTGCCCGATGGCGACATTCCCACGCCCGAAACGCTGGCGGCGGCGGGCGCCGACCTGCTGATCGTGCTGGGCGGCGACGGGACCGTCAACGCCGCGGCGGCGGCGCTCGAAACATGGGCCGGCGCGCTGCTGCCGCTGCCCGGCGGCACGCTCAACCTCTTCCACAAAAGGCTGCATGGCGACCGCAGTCCCGAGGACATCCTGCAGGATGCGCTCGCTGGCCGCGCGCGGCGCGTCCATCCGCCGACGATCCGCTGCGATGCCGGCCGCGCCTATATCGGGGTGATCGCCGGGCCGACCACCGCCTGGGCCGAGGTGCGCGAACAATTCCGCCAGCTCAGCCTCAGCGGCCTCGCCGAAACCATCCCCGGTGCGATCGACGCGACCTTATATGGCGACGGTGTCCGTGTGCGCGGCTCGGACGACAGCTTCCAGGCGATCAATTTGACGCCGCAGGACGACCGCATCCTCGCCGAAGGGCTGATCACCGACAGCGCCGGGTCGATCCTGCGCCACGGCATCGCCTGGCTCGCGGGCGATTTTCGCGAAGGCCCGAGCGTCGACCTGTCCGAACAACGCGCCGTCGTCATCGAAGGCAAGGGCGCCATCGGCCTGTTGCTCGACGGCGAACCCGCCGAGCTGCCATCGGGTGCCGCCTATCGGCTCGAGGCCAGCCCGCTGGCCTTCATCGCCACCGCATGACCCGCCTGTTCCATATCAGCGACCTGCATTTCGGGCTCGAGGACCCGGCGGCGCTCGCCTGGTTCGCGCATTGCGTGAAGGCCGAACAGCCCGACGCGGTGCTGATCACCGGCGACCTCACGATGCGCGCGCGGACCCATGAATTCGCCGCGGCCTGCGACTGGATCGAAAGGCTCGACGTGCCGGTGACGGTCGAGGTCGGCAACCACGACCTGCCCTATTTCAATCCCGTCGCGCGCTTCTTCTACCCCTATCGCCGCATCCGCCGCATCGAACGGCTGGTCGAACGCGAGCTCAATCTTGACGGAATGGCGGTGGTACCGCTCAAGACCACGGTCCGCGCCCAGTGGCGCCTCGACTGGTCGAAGGGCTGGGTGACGCGCAGCGCGCTCGACAAGACGATGGCGGCGATCGACGCGCTGCCGCGCGGCACCACCGTCTTCGTCACCGCGCACCATCCGCTGGTCGAGGCGGGCACCCGCGGCCGCGCCTTGACCCGTGGCGGCGAGACGGCGCTGCGCGCGCTCGCCTCGCGCGGGGTCGCTGCGGTGCTGACGGGCCATGTCCATGACGCATTCGACCTCATCAAGGAAACGCGCGATGGCCCGATCCGCATGATCGGCGCGGGCACGCTGTCGCAGCGCATCCGATCGACCCCGGCGAGCTTCAACGAAATCCGGCTGAATACCGGCGCCGTGACAGTAAGGGTGCGCAATATCGAGGCGATTCCGACCCCCGACATGCAGATTCCCTCGATCCCGCCCGACGCCCTCCCCCCGCGCGACCCCGCCGAACCCGTCGCCCCGGTCGGCGCGGTGCCGCCGGTCGATCCGCCCGTGCATTGACCCGCATTGACGCCCGCCCGCATCCCGTTAGGTTGCAACAAAAAACGGGATGGGGATGAGCGATGCTGACCAAGGGCGACGATTTTCCGCTGCACCAGACGAGCGAGCCGGTGGCCTTCGCGGGCACCGACCGCAATTTCTACGACCGCTATTTCTTCAATGGCTATAGTCCCCACGGATCGGTTTTTTTCGCCGCGGCGATGGGCTTCTACCCGCAGCTCGGCATCGTCGACGCCGCCTTCTGCGTGCTCATCGACGGCGTCCAGCACAACCTTCGCGCCAGCCGCCGCTCGACCGGCGAGCGGCTCGACCTCGCCGTCGGCCCGATCGCGATATCGATCGACGCCCCGCTCGAGCGCGTGACGCTCCGCATCGCACCGAACGACGGCCCGCTTGTCGCTGAACTCAGCTTCACCGGCCGTCATTTCCCGATCGAGGAGCCGCGCTTCATCCGCCGCAACGGCACCCGCCTGTTCATGGACTATACGCGCATGACGCAGAACGGCCGCTGGGCGGGCTGGCTGTCGGCGGGTGGCCAGCGCATCACCGTCGGCGACGGCTGGACCGGCACCCGCGACCGCAGCTGGGGCATCCGTCCCGTCGGGGCCGCCGAACCGCAGCCGCCGCCTCAGGGCAATTTCAACCAGTTCTTCTGGCTGTGGACCCCGTGCAATTTCGGCCATAGCTCGCTCTTCTTCCACAGCAACGATGATGGCGAGGGCAGCCCGTGGAACCGCCGCGCGGTGATCGTCGGCGACGCCGGGGAAAATGGGGGCGGCGAGACGCATTTCGACGCGGCCACCTTCGCACTCGACTGGCAGGTGGGCAGCCGCCGCGTCGCGGCGCAGCGCACCGACCTCGGCGGCGGCCGCTCGCTGACGCTGTCGCCCACCGGCCCGGTCTTCGCGATGAGCGGACTCGGCTACACCCACCCCGTCTGGGGTCATGGTTTCGACCATGGTCCCGACCTCGCGGTGGCGCACGACATCATGGCCGCGGGCGAGCGTAGCTGGGGCAATCCGCTCGCGATGCATATCCAGGCGCTGGTGACCGCCGAACTCACCGACGGCGGCACCACGCATTACGGCGTCGGTGTTCTCGAACAGCTCTTCGTCGGCCCGCACGCCCCTACCGGCCTCACCGGCCTGCTCGACCCCGCATCATGAGCTTTCCCACCTCGCCCGATGCGATCACCCCGCTGTTCCTGAGCGCCCTTGTCGGCGAGCGCGGCAAGCTGCGCGGTTTCACCGCGAGCAAGGTCGGCACCGGCCAGATGTGCGACAGCTATCGCCTGACGCTCGACTGGGAGGAGGGCGCCGAAGGTCCCGCGACGGTCATCGCCAAATGCCCGAGCCACGACGAGGCGAGCCGCAACATCGCCAAGCTCACCGGGACCTATGTCAAGGAAGTCAGCTGGTACCGCTATCTTGCCGAGACGAGCGGCGTACCGGCACCGCACTGCTATTTCTACGACATCGCCGAGGACGAGGTCGAGTTCCTCCTGATCCTCTCCGACCTGGCGCCCGCAGTACAGGGCGACCAGCTCGCGGGGCGGGGCCTCGCGGGGCTTGTCCCGTGCATCGACGCGGCGGCCAAGCTCCACGCCTTTATGTGGAACGACGCCCGGCTCGCGCACATGCCCTATATCGCCCGTGACAATGGCGACCTGATCCGCGCGATGTTCCCGCAGCTCTATCTCGGCTTTCGCGAGCGTTATGCCGAACGGCTGGCGCCCGACATCCTCGATATCGGCGTGGGCATCGTCGATAAACTCGACGCCTACCTGACCCGCGAACCCGCTGCGCGCACGCTCGTCCACGGCGACCTTCGCATCGACAATATCCTGTTCAGTCCGCAGGGCGACCGCTGCTGGCTCGTCGACTGGCAGACATTGGGGCGCGGCAGCGGCGCCGCCGACCTCGCCTATCTGATCGGCACCAGCATTGCCGACCCCTTCGAGCGCGCCGCCGCCGACCGTCCCGCCTTCGACCATTGGATCGCGGCGCTCCGGGCCGAGGGCATCGACCCCGATCCCGACGCTTTGTGGACCGACTATCGCGTCGGTGCGCTCAGCGGCTACTTCATGGCCGTATTCGCCTCGATGAGCGTCGAGCGAACCGAGCGCGGCGACGAGATGTTCGCGGTAATGGCCGAACGCCCGGCGCGGCAGGCGCTGGCGCTCCGCAGCCTCGACCTGCTCTAGCTCATCGCCGCGATCCCGGCGAACGCCGCCAGCCCGGCCACCGACGCTACCATCGCGCCGCGCCGCATGTTGGGCACCCGAAACGCCACGATCAGCCCCGACGTCACCAGAAAGAACAGCCCGAGCGCCAGCACCACGGCATAGATTTTGAACGGGGTCCCGCCCTTCGCCTTGTGCAGTTGAACAAAGAAGCGGTGCCAGCCGGTTTCCTTGACGATCAGCTTGGCGCTGGTCGCACTCTCGCCGGGTTCGAGCGTGACGTCGCGGCGCGATCCGGTCCAGTCGAGCTGAAAGCTGTCACCGGCAGACTTGACCGACGCGCTGCCGGTCGGCGGCGCCATATCACGCTCGGCAAGGGCTTTGACCACGACGAACTGCATCGCGGCTATGTCGTCGCTCAGCGGCGCCGACAGCGCGACCGGATAGTCGGTCGTTACATAGTCGCCCTTCGCGCCCCAGGTATAGAGCGCGCCCGTCAGCAGATAGAGGATGATGGCGGGAAAGAGGAAAGCGGCGACCAGCATATGCCAGCGGATCAATAAGCGGTGCATGCGATACTCCTGAATCGAGAGGCGCATTCCGGCCATAGTGGCCGTGGCTTGTCAACGCGGACGCCCCGCGCGCGCAACAAAAAAGGGCGGCCCGTTGCCGGACCGCCCTTCCTGTTTCCGCCCGTCGGCGGAAAAACTCTTAGCGCTTCGAGAACTGGAAGCTGCGGCGGGCCTTGGCCTTGCCGTACTTCTTACGCTCGACCGTGCGGCTGTCGCGGGTCAGGAAACCAGCCGTCTTGACGACACCGCGCAGCGCGGGTTCGAAACGGCTCAGCGCCTGGGCGATGCCGTGCAGCACCGCGCCCGCCTGGCCCGACAGGCCGCCGCCCTTGACGGTCGCGACGATGTCATAGCTGCCGACGCGATCGGCGAGGCCGAAGGGCTGGTTGATGACGAGGCGCAGCGTCGGACGCGCGAAATACACTTCCTGATCGCGGCCGTTGATCGTGATCTTGCCGGTGCCGGGCTTCAGCCACACGCGGGCGACGGCGTCCTTGCGGCGACCGGTCGCATAGGAACGGCCCTGCGCGTCGACCTTCTTCTCGCGAAGCGGCATCGTGCTGGTCGGAGCGGCGGTCGTGCCTTCAACGGCGCCGCCGAGATCCTTGAGATCGGTCATGGTCTGTTCGTCGGCCATTATGCACCCACCTTGTTCTTGCGGTTCATCGACGCGATGTCGATCACTTCGGGGTTCTGCCCGGCGTGCGGATGTTCGGTGCCGGCGAAGACGCGCAGGTTGCGCATCTGCTGGCGGCCCAGCGGGCCGCGCGGGATCATACGTTCGATCGCCTTTTCGAGCACGCGCTCGGGGAAACGGCCTTCGAGAATCTTCTCGGGGCTGGTTTCCTTGATACCGCCGGCATAGCCGGTGTGCTTGTAATAGCGCTTGTCGGCCATCTTCTTGCCGGTGAACGCCACCTTCTCGGCGTTGATGACGATGACATTGTCACCGCAATCGACGTGCGGGGTGAACGACGGCTTGTGCTTGCCGCGCAGGATGTTGGCGATGATCGATGCGACGCGGCCCACAACCAGGCCGTCGGCGTCGATCAGCACCCATTTCTTTTCGACCGTACCGGCATTGGCCGAAGCGGTCGTCTTGGTCAGCGCCTTCATCATGGCGACCTCCTTAAGACATGGACGAGAGCGGGAGGACCCGCCCGAAACAAACCGCGCCGCAAGGTCCATAATGGACGCCGCGGCGCTTCGAGGTGGGCCAATGACGATAATGGTGCCGAAAGTCAAGCAAGCAGCGGCTTTGCTGACGGGTAAAATAATACCTTTATCCCGGATCGCCCGGCGACAGCGCGCGGACCCGTTCCTCGACGAGCGTCCGCGCAGCACTGTCGGGATCGGCGATCCAGCTCTGCCTTTGCTCGCGCATGACCAGCCCGGTGGTGGTATCGATCGTCCACAGCATCTCGATATCGAGCGGGTTTGCCGCCGTGCCGCCTGCGGCAACCTCGCCCTTTTCGACCTTGGCGATGCTGAGCTGCGCGCCGTCATGGCGGATCGAAACCGACGCGTCGCCATCGCCGGTCGCCGGGATTTCGGTGCTGGCGGGTGCGATCAGCGCGCGGATGTCGGCGGTGACCAGCCGGTCGCGCTCGGCATCGGGCAGCGCCGCGAGCAGCGCCGCCACCTGCTGCGCCTCGGGCGCCTTGGCGTCGGCCGCCATCGCCTGCGTGCTTTCGGCGACCTGCGCCCACAGCTGCGCAGGATCGGCGAGCACCACGCTGCGGCCATCGGCATCGACCAGATAGGCGATCCGTTCGCCGATCAGCGGCTGGACCAGCCCGGTCAGCGCCCGGACCAGTTCGGGGCGGGCGTCGGATTCGATCCGGCGCAGCACAGCGTCCAGCCGATAGCCGCGCCCCGCGCCCTGCCATTCGAGCGCGTAGACGAGCGTGAAGCTGATCAAATTGCCGCTGCGGCTGATGCGCCGGGTGGTGACGCGATAGGTCATCGGCTGCCCGCCCGGCGGCGCGAAATTTTGTTCGGTAACCGCTGCGGACTCCGACGGCGGCACGCTCGCGGGTTCGGATGCTGCGGGCAGCATCAAGGCCGCCGCCCAGGCGCCCACCGCGATCATGCCGCGGCGCGGCCCAGCCGGTGCAGCCCGGCGGCGGCGGTCGCCACCAAAATCGCGCCGGTCACTTGATGCAGCACCGCGATCCACAGCGACACGCCAGTGAGGACGGTCAGGATGCCGAGCATCATCTGCGCCGCAACCACCGCGACCAGCATCGCCGCCACGCCGGTGGCACCGCGCCGCGCCAATGTGCGTGCCAGCCACAGCAAGGCCAGCGCCGCGACCCACGACCACCAGCGGTGGAGGAAATGGAGCAGGAAGGGATCGTTGGTCAGCGCCATCCAGGCGCCGCCCGACCAGTCGATGCCCTCGGGCACGAAATGATCGTTCATCGCCGGCCAGCTGTTGGCGACCTGCCCGGCGTTGAGCCCCGCGACCCACGCGCCGAGCAGCAGTTGGATGAACAGGATCGCGATGACGCCGAGCGCGGGCGCGGTCAGCCGCGCCGGTCTGGCGGCGGGATCGCGCGCCAGCGCGGTCAGGTCGCGCGCGGTCCAGACGAGACCCGCCAGCAGGAACAAGGCGGTGAGCAAATGCGTCGCGAGACGGAAATGGCTGACGTCGGTACGATATTCGAGCCCCGAGGCAACCATCCACCAGCCGATGGCGCCCTGCAACCCGACCAGCGAGGTCAGCGCGAACAGCCGCCAGCCATAGCCGGCCGGGATCGCGCGCCGGAAAGCAAACCACGCAAGCGGCACCAGCATCGCCCCGCCGACCAGCCGCCCGAGGATGCGGTGCAGCCATTCCCAGAAGAAGATCGCCTTGAACGCGTCGAGCGACATGCCCTTGTTGATCTCCTTATATTCGGGGATCTGCTGATATTTGCGGAACGCTTCCTGCCAACCCGCCTCGTTCAGCGGCGGCAGCACGCCCGAGACGGGTTTCCATTCGGTGATCGACAGCCCCGATTCGGTCAGGCGGGTGATCCCGCCGACCGCCACGACCAGGATGACCAGCAAGGCAACGCCCCACAGCCAGCGTGCCAGCGCGGCGGGACGGGAACGGGAAGCGCCGCTCGAAAGGGGGGTATTCGCCATGGCCGCCCTATCGTCGCTCGTCCGGACTTAGGCAAGGGGGCCGGGCGGTCGTCGCGGCGAAATTCATGGCAGCATCGCACGGGGCTTGATAAGCGGCGGCGATGCTTCGCCCGCTTTTCAGAATCCTGGCCGGCGCGGCCGCGATGGCGCCGGCCTTGTCCGCCACGGCGGCGACCCCGGCCTCCTCGCCCTATGCCGCGCTCGCTGCGCTTGAGGCGCGCGTCGCGGCGATCGGCTTTCGCCTGACCACGGCCAACGCTGCTTGGTGTCCGGCGCTGCAACCGCAGTTCGGTTGGATTTGGGGCGACCCGCGCCTCTACCGCGAGGAGGATCGCCCCGCAGCGCTCGCCGCCTATCGGGCGGGAAGCAGCGGGGCGCCCTTCCTCGCCGCCGTCGCCCCCGGCTCTCCCGCAGCCCTTGCCGGCCTCACTATGGGCGAACCCGTTTATGCGACCGGCGACGTCGCGCTTCCCGACCCCGACGGCGATGCCTTCGCCCGCGTCGATGCCGTCGAGCGGCGTTTCGCCGAGGGTCCGGCAACGGATACCATCGCGATCACCGCGCGCAACGATACGACCGTCCGCCTCACCCCCGTCGCCGGCTGCACCAGCGACTTTCGCGTCGAGGCGCGCGACCGGCCCGCCGGCGGCGCCGACGGCCGCGTCGTCCGGATCAGCGCCGGCCTCGCGCAATATGCCAGCGACGATGCCGAACTCGCCGCCGCGGTCGCACATGAGGTCGCGCATAATATCCTGCGCCACCCACAGCGGCTCGAAGCCGCCGGGGTCGACCGCGGGGTGCTCAAGCAGTTCGGTCGCAACGCGCGGCTGATCCGCCAGACCGAGGTCGAGGCCGATCGGTTGTCGATCTGGCTGCTGGGCGGCGCGGGTTATGATCCGGCGGCGGCGGTGCGCTTCTGGCAGAAGTTCGGGAGGAAGAAGGGGCCGGTGCTGATCCAGCCGGGCACCCATCCGCGCTGGCAAGCGCGGGTGAAGGTGCTGGAGGGGGAGATCGCGGCCATGCGCGCCGCTGCGGCGGCCGGCGCGCCGCCCAAGCCCCCGCTCGCCGCCGCCCCGCCGCCCTTGGAATAGCGCCGCGCGATCCTATTTAGGCGGCAACTCCTCTTCCCCCAAAAGGACCCAAGCCATGACCCAGGAAACCGCGATCTTTGCCGGAGGCTGCTTCTGGTGCACCGAAGCGGTGTTCCAGGGCTTATCCGGGGTCGAAACGGTCGAAAGCGGCTATATCGGCGGCCATGTCGCCGATCCCACCTACAAGCAGGTGTGCGGCGGCGACACCGGTCATGCCGAAGCGATCCGCATCACCTTCGACCCCGGCGTGATTTCCTATGGCGACCTGCTCGACGTCCATTTCGCCACGCACGACCCGACGACGCTCAACCGTCAGGGCAATGACATCGGCACCCAATATCGCAGCGCGCTGTTCCCTCTCGACGCCGCGCAGGGCGAGGCCGCGCGTGCAGGCATCGAGCGCGCGCAGGCCGATCAGTCGGCGCCGATCGTCACCACGATCGAGCCCCCCGCGACCTGGTATCCGGCCGAGGATTATCACCAGAATTATTGGGACAGCGAAGGCCAGCGCAATCCCTATTGCATGGCGGTGATCCCGCCCAAGCTCGCAAAACTGCGCAAGCGATTTGCTGATCGCCTACGCGGATAGGGCCGAGGCCGGACTGATATAGATCAGCTATTGAGCAATATCCTTACCCAAATGCCGCGCTGCGCGCAGCGGTGTTGCGAAATGGCCGCATGACGTCACTTCTCGTTGACTTGCCTGCGGTTTAGGCTAGCGGACGCCGCCAACTCGGGGCAACTTGCCCGGGCGCGGTGGGGGTCGCAAAAAGGGTGCTGGCATCGTTATTCCTGATCGGCGCGATCTATTCGACGCCGCAGATGGCGGTGCAGACGGCCAGCCAGACGATCGTCGAGGAAGGCGCCGACGGGATGACCCGCGCGGTCAACCGGATTATCGGCGGCATCATCACCTACGCGCGCTGGCCGGGTAGCGCCCCCGCCAGCCGTACCCTCTGCGTCGTCGGTACCCCGCGGCTGACCGACCGCATCGCCCCCGCCCTGCCCGGCAACAGCGCAGCGATCACCGTGCGGCGGATGAGCGCGGCGGCGGCGACCGGCGGTGACGAGTGCGACATTCTCTTCCTCGGCCGCATGGCCGCCGCCGACCGCCAAAGGCTGATCGGCTGGGTGCGCGGCCGCGCGGTGCTGACGATCAGCGACGACGATCCCGGCTGCCTTTATGGCGCGATGTTCTGCCTCGCGACCAAGCCCGCTGGACTCAGCTTCTCGGTCAATCTCGATGCGATCGGCCGCGGCCCACTGCGCATCGATCCGCGCGTGCTCAAGATCGGCCAGGCCGACGGAGGCGTGCCATGACCCGCCCCGCTTCCGGCACGACGCTGCAGAAACTGCTGTCGCGCTTTCATTTCGGCATCACCTTGTTCGCCGTCGCCCTGTCGGGCCTCACGATCCTGCTCGCCGGCATCACCGCGATGCGTGGCTATGCCGACCGCAATATCGAACTCGCGGCGCAGCTCGGCGCCTATGGCGTCGAACCCGCGCTGGTGTTCAACGATGCATCCGCCGCGCGTGAAGGCCTGGCGCCGCTGGTGCGGATCCGCGGCATCGCCAAGCTGCGCGTGCTCGATGATCGCGGCCAGCCGCTTACCGAATGGATCTCGCCGTCCGAAGACCCCGCGCCGCTGCTGACCCGCGCCTTTTTCCCCAAACCCTATGTCGTCACGATCCGCCGCAACGGGTCGGCGATCGGCACGATCCAGGTGTGGGGCGACAGCTCCACCCTGATCGATTATGTCCGCATCGGGCTGCTCGCCGGACTGGCCTGCCTGATCGTCACCGCGCTCGGGACGATCGTCATGGCGCGGCGCTTCGAATATGAACTGGTGAAGCCGCTGGGCGAGATAGCCACCGTCGCGCACGACGTCCGCCTGCACCGCCGCTTCGACAAGCGCGTCCAGCCGCTCGGCATCGCCGAGCTCGACCGGCTGGGTGGCGACATCAACGCCCTGCTCGACGAACTTCAGGGCTGGCAAGGGACGATGGAAAGCGAACGCGCGCTGCTCGCGCACCGCGCCTCGCACGACGCGCTGACCACGCTGCCCAACCGCGCAGCGTTCGACGAGCAACTGGCGCAACGCATCGCGGCGGCGGAGCGAAGCGGCAGCCGCCTTGCCCTGCTGTTCATCGACGCGGACAATTTCAAGGCGGCCAACGACCGCTTTGGCCATGCGGCGGGCGATGCCGTGCTGGTGGCGTTGTCGAGCCGGATTCGCGAAACCCTGCGCGAGCGCGACTTCGCGGCACGCATCGGGGGTGACGAATTCGTCGTGCTCGTCGATCCGGTCGATCTTGCCGTCGAACCCCAGACAATCGCCGACCACCTCAGGACCGCCGTCTCGCAGCCGGTGACCCTGCCGGGCGGCGAACTCTATCGCCCGACGGCGAGCGTCGGCGTCGCGGTCTTCCCCGATCAGGCCGGCGACGCCGCCGCGCTGCTCACCGCCGCCGACGCGGCCATGTATGCCGACAAATTATCGAACCGAACCCGAAGCTGAAGCCGAAAGCATGACCCGATGACCCCGACCCGCTCCCTGCGCATGTTGTGCGTCTTCCTGATCGCGGCGCTCGTCGCCGCGTGCCAGAGCATGCCGGCGCCAGCCGGGTTCAACACGGCACAGGTCGCGATGCTGCAATCGCAGGGTTTTGTCGAAACCGCCGCCGGCTGGGAATTGACGATGCCCGAACGGCTGTTGTTCCAGATCGACAAGAGCGACGTGTCCCCCGCGCAGCAACAGCGGATCGCCGACATCGCGGCGAAGCTCGTGTCGGTCGGCATCCCGACCGCGCGCGTCGAGGGGCATACCGACTCCACCGGCACCGCCGCCTACAATCTCACGCTGTCGCGCGCGCGCGCGCAGGCGGTGGCGGCGCCGATGCGCGCTGGCGGCATGCAACTGACCGCGGACCAAGTGATCGGCCGCGGCGAGACGCTGCCGCTGTCGAACAACACCACGGCCGAGGGACGGCAGGACAACCGCCGCGTCGTGGTGATCGTCTGGCCGCGCTAGCCACGGCTTTTCACCGTCTCTTTTCATCGCTAAGCCCGCGCGCATGAAACCGATCCGCAAAGCCGTCTTTCCCGTCGCAGGCCTCGGCACCCGTTTCCTCCCCGCGACCAAGGCGATCCCCAAGGAAATGCTGCCGGTCGTCGATCGCCCGCTGATCCAATATGCGGTCGACGAGGCGCGCGAGGCCGGGATCGAACAGATGATCTTCGTTACCGGGCGCGGTAAAAGCGCGATCGAGGATCATTTCGACATCGCCTTCGAACTGGAAAAGACGATGTCCGAGCGCGGCAAGGACCTGTCGGTACTCGAACCCACCCGGCTCGGCCCGGGCAATTGCGCCTATGTCCGGCAACAGGAACCGCTGGGCCTCGGCCATGCGATCTGGTGCGCGCGCGACATCGTGGGCGAAGAACCCTTCGCGATCTTCCTGCCCGACGAGTTCATGCACGGCACGCCGGGCTGCATGAAGCAGATGGTCGATGCCTACACACAAGTCGGCGGCAATCTGATCTCGGTACTCGAAATACCGCACGAGCAGGTGTCGAGCTATGGCGTGATCACCCCGGGCGCCCAGGACGGCGCGCTCACCGAAGTGCGCGGCCTCGTCGAAAAGCCGAAGGTCGAGGACGCTCCTTCGAACCTGATCGTCTCGGGCCGCTACATCCTGCAGCCCGAAGTCATGCGCGTGCTCCAGCGTCAGGAAAAGGGTGCCGGCGGCGAAATCCAGCTGACCGATGCGATGGCCGAGATGATCGGCAGCCAGGCCTTCCACGCCGTCACCTTCGACGGCGCGCGCTACGACTGCGGATCGAAGGCCGGCTATATTCAGGCGAACCTCGCGGTCGCGCTCGAACGTCCCGACATCGCGGACGAGGTACGCGCCTTCGCGATCGACCTGCTCAAATAGGCGTCAGGCGGCGGCGACCGCCTCGACGAAGTGCCGGGCGCGCTGGTGCAGCGATTGCGCCGCCTGCGTCAGCCCCGCCGATAGCAGCCCGAGCGATTGTGCGCCGTCGCCGACCGCGCTCGCGCCGCGGCCGATATGCTGCACTCGCGTGTCGATCTCGCGCCCCGCTGCGACGGCCTGTTCGACATAGCTCGCGATCATCAGCGTCGTTGCGCTCTGTCCGTCGACCGCCTTGTCGACCGCGTCCGAAAAACCGTTGTTCGCGACGATCGCCTTTTCGACCTCGTCGAACCCCTCGTTGACCTGGCCGACGATGTCGCGGATGCCGTCGACGTGACGCGCGATATCGCCGGCCGCAGCGCGCGTCTGTTTTGCTAGCGCCTTGACCTCGGTCGCGACGACCGCAAAGCCGCGCCCCGCATCGCCGGCATGCGCCGCTTCGATCCCGGCGTTGAGCGCCAGCATGTTGGTGCGGCTCGCCATGTCGATGATCAGCGCCAGCATCTGTTCGATCGACTGGCTCGCCGATTTCAATGCGGCGGCGCGTTCGCTCGCCGCCCGGACCTTGCGGTGCGCGTCGCTGCGCACGGTGCGGGCATGGGTGCCGTCGTCGACGATACGGCGCATCGAGACTGCCAGCGCATGGCCTCGATCGCCGAGGTCGCCGAGCCCGGTCAGCGTCTGCGCCGTCGCGCCCGCGACCGACACCGCATCGCGCCCGGTCTGCTGCGCGCGTTCGGCCAGGTCCTGCGCGACGCGTTCGACCTGCCGCGCGGTGTCCGACAGCGCGGCGGTCAGCCCGGAGATGTCCTCGTGGAACCGGTCGCCCGCTTCGTCGATGCGCGCCGCGCGCGCGCCGCGTTCCTGCGCCAGCTCGACCTCGCGGAGCATCGCCAGTTTCGCGAGCTGGCCGCTGTCGAGCGTCTCGACGAAACGGCCCTCGCTGACCAGCACCAGCCCCTCGGCGCCTGCCGATCGCGAGACGATGGCAAGCAGGGTCGCGGTCGATTCGGCGATATCGGCGGTCAGGCAGGGCTCAACCATGCTCGCGATCGAGCCGCCGATCGTCGGATTCTGCATCAGCGAAAACCAATAGGGGCAGAAGAGCAGTTCGCGGACCTTCTGCTCGCGCACGATCCCAACCGGGCGGCGCCGGCCATCGACCACCGCCAGCACGCGCAGCTGCGGATTATGGCGGAACAGGTCGATTACTTCCGACAGATGGGCGTCGGTGCGGACCGCCACCGAATGTCCGGGGGTCGGGGCAAGGGCAAGGTCGACGGGGCTCATAAGTCTCTTTGCGCTGGGGTGGCGGACGAATTGGGCGACGTGCGCCGACCTAAGCCATGATGGTAAACAGCAATTTAACCATTTGTTTCAGTGATATGACATCTGCCCCGATCGCCGCCTCCGCCCGCCGCAATATTCTGTTCAGCCGGGCGGCGATATGCGATGAAAACGCCCTGCCCCGGAAAGGTCGAAAAAATGCGCGCGATGATCCTGGTCCTGCTTTCCGCTCCGCTGCTCGCCGGCTGCGTCAGTACGGCCAAGACGATCGTCACCGCGCCGTTCAAGGCGGTGGGACAGGTCGCCGACTGGTCGACAACCAGCCAGGACGAAGCCGACCGCAACCGCGGCCGCGAACTGCGCAAGCGCGAGGAGCGGCTGGGCAGCCTGACGCGCCAGCGCGACAAAGCCGCCGAAAAATGCCGCGACGGCAAGGAAGAGCAATGCCAGCGCGCCGAAGTGCTCGAGCATGAGATCGAGGCGGAAATGGCGACGCCTTATTGAAGGGGCATGCTTGGCAGCTTTGGGATGGGGAACGAACCGCCCCCTGTTTCCGCTCGTGTCGAGCGAAGTCGAGACACGCTTGGGGAGCGCATGCTTTCGGGGTGTCTCGACTTCGCTCGACACGAACGGGATTTAGAGGCCTGGTCATCCGCTAACGCCTGACACCCGCCCCTCAACGAAAGCTCACCGCACCCGCCGCCCGGTCCACACCACGCGCCCGACCAGCTGCACTGCGGTCATCGGCAGGTCGTCCCAACTGCGATATTGGACATTGTCGCTGATCACCGAAATCCGGCCCGGCCCCGGGGCGCGCGCAACGCGCTTCACCATCAGCACATCGTCCATGCGCAGCACGTAGATGCCGTCGCGCAGTCGCCCCACCGCGTCGCCGCCGTCGACCAATATATCGTCGCCATCGTTCAGCGTCGGCGCCATCGAATCGCCTTCGACGCGGATGATGCTGAGCGCCCGGGCGTCGGCGCCCAGGCCGCGCAGCCATTTGGGATCGAACGCCACCGCGCCCTCGACCGGTTCGCCGTCGATGCTCGCCCCCGCGCCCGCCGAGGCGCCGATCGCGAGCTTGGGGACCAGCACCATATCGCTCGCCCGGCCCCGCGCCGGCGCCGCAATGCGCTGCACCGGCCCGCCGAGCATCGCCTCGGGCACCCCCAGAAAGGCGGCGATCCGCGCGCGATCCTCCTCGGCCAGCCGCCGCGGCGAACCGCGCTTTATATATTGCTGGATATAGGCGGGGTTGCGTCCGATCTTTTCCGACAGCCGGGCATAGTCGACCCCCCTGTCGCGCAAGAGCCGGTCGAGCGCGGCGCGCGGATCATCGAAAAAATCGGCCATGAACGGTCCCTTCCTATTTCGTTCCTAGCAATAGGATTTATCCTAGACAAGTAGGAAAATGCGTTTCAGATAGGAAATATCCTATCGGGCGAGTCGCTCGATTTGGGCGAAGCGGTCAGGGAGATTTTATGGCGCAGACGCTGTTGCAACGGATTGAGGCCTTTCTGGCCGAATCGGCGATCCCGCCGAGCGTCTTCGGGCGCGAGACGGTCCATGACCCGCGCCTCGTCCGCGATTTACGCGGGGGCCGCGTCGTCGGCATGCGGATCATCTGCCGTGTGGAACATTTCATGAACAAATGGCGTGCCGACCGTCGGGCGGGGCGCGTCGCGCCGCGCGGCGACCGGCGGCTTCATATGGTACGCCATCCGGGAGGCAAAGCATGATGCGCTGGTCGCCCGTTCGTCCCGCACGCCCCGGCTGCCCGCACCGCCGTCTCGCCCGGCTGCTCGCGCGCGAATTGCCGCACGGGCTGCTGCTCGGCGCCTCGACGCTACGCCCCTGGGCGAGCGCGAATTTCGTCGGTGCGCGGCATGTCTTCCCCTGTACGGTCGGCGACGACGATGCGGCGGTGCTGCGGCCGCTGCTGCAGGCGCGGCTCGAGACAATCGAATGGCGCCTGCCTGGCCATATCGTTGCCGACCTGGTCGTGGAGATGACCGACGACGGCGCCGGGCTGCGGATCGAAATGCTGACGGTGGAGAGCTAACCCACCGCGCGGCGGGTCATGCGCTGCAAGGTGCTGAGCGCCGCTTCGAGCGCGAAGTCGGGCTGTTCGACATCCTCGTTGGCGGCCGCGATCGGCGCCGCCGCGGCGGCCTGGCGGCGCTGCGCCAGCCCGGCCTCGAAGCGCGCGACCATCGCGCCCAGGCTGTTATCGACGGGGCCGGACTTTGCCGGTCGCGCGATTTCGGCGGGCTGGAGCCACGGCGCATCTTCGTCGTCGGCGGCATAATCGACCGGCGCGAGGTCGGCGAGGATCAGCTCATCCTCTTCGTCCGCGACATCCATCGCGGCGAGGTCGAGTTCGTCGGCTTCGCAGGAACCCGGCGCCACCAGCGGCCCCAGCCCGCCCGCGGGCAGGTCGCGGCCGGCGCGAATCGGCGGACGCAATGCGTCGTCGGGATGCATGTCGGCACGGCGACGCGGCAATACCGCCGCGGCCTCGGCCTTCGCCTGCCGCTTCGCGCGCGCCGAGACGCGGCGATTGAGGCTGTCGTTGCCGCGCACCGCCGGCTTGGCGATCACCAGCGCGATCAGCCCGGCGAGCAGCGCGGCGATCGCCGCCATGCCCACCGCCAGCGCCAGCCGGCCGCCGTTGCCGACGGGCGGCAGGAAAAGATCGGAAAGCCGGTCGAGATAGAGCTGCCAGCTGATGCCCGCGACCCAGGCGAGCGGCATCACCGCAGCGAACAAAAAGGTCAGCGCCGCGGCCCCGATCGTCGCCGGCACCGCGGGACGCACGCCGCGCCACAGCGCGCCGAGCGTTTCGCCTACCCTGCTGTCCTGTCCGTCGTCCATATCGTTCCAAAGCCTGTCCGCGTCAGGCGGCAAGGGCAGAATCGCCTCGCCGCAGCAGCCGCTGGTAAACGGGTTCGTAACGTAAAATGTTTGACGACCAGTTACGATGCTTTTCGACAAAAATACGCGCGATACGCCGTTGTTCGGCCCAATTTTCGCGCGATGCGAGCAGGCCGACCAGCGAAGCCGCGATCGCCGCCGGGTCGTCGGGCGCGAACAGCGTGCCCGTGACCCCATGCTCGATCAGCTCGCGATGCCCGCCGACGTCGGACGCGGCGACCAGCTTGCCCTGCGCCATCGCCTCGAGCGGTTTCAGCGGCGTGACGAGATCGGTCAGCCGCATCTTCTTGCGCGGATAGGCGAGGATATCGATCAGCGAATAATAGCGCTCGACCTGGCTGTGCGGGACGCGGCCGACGAAATGGATGCGGCTGGCGACCGGCGACGCCGCAGCCTGTTCCTTCAGCGCCGCCTCCATCGGCCCGCCGCCGACGAGCAGCAATTGCGCGCCCGGCTGGGCTGCGACCAGCGCGGGCATCGCCGCGATCAGGTCGTCGATGCCTTCATAATCGTAGAAACTGCCGATGAAGCCGATCACCGCGTCGCGCTCTTGCAGCCCGAGTTGCCCCGCCAGCGCCGCGTCGCGCGGCGGCGGATCGCCGAACAGGTCGAGGTCGACCCCGTTCGGCGACACGATGATCTTCTCGGGATCGACCCCGCGCGCGATCAGGTCGCCGCGCAGCCCTTCGCAGATCACCGCGACCGCATCGGCCGATTTCACGGCATGGGTTTCCAGTTGCCGAGTCAGGAAATATTTGGCGCTCCCCTCGCGCCCCGTTCCGTTGCCGACCGCGGCATCCTCCCAGAAGGCGCGGATCTCGTAGAGCACGGGGATGCCCAGCCTTTTGCCGACGCGCAGCGCCGCCATGCCGTCGAGCACCGGTGAATGGGCGTGGAGCAGGTCGGGTTGCCAGTCCTTGACCAGCGCCTCGATCCGCGCCGCGAGGGCCCCGATCTCGCGCCACTCGCGGATCGGCGAGCGCGCCGGCGCGATCGGCGGGGTACGGAAAAAGGTCAGGCCATCGACGGTCTCGCCGTCCGGACCCGGTTCGGGATGGCGCACCCCGGTCACGCCGGCGACCTCCCATCCCTTCGCGACCTGCGCCTTCATCAGCGCGCGGGTGCGGAAGGTATAGCCGCTGTGCGCGGGCAGGCTGTGGTCGAGGACATGGAGGATGCGGGTCATGACCTGTGTTCATATGGCACACAAGGCTTAACGCGCCGTCAACCCCGATCGCGTAGGCGTGGCGGCCATGGTCGATAATTTCTCCATCGGGCTGACGCATGTGCTGCTGGCGATCGCCTTGTGGCGCATGCTGTACCGCGACGACCTCGACCATGAGGTGAGCCCGCGCATGCTGTGGCAGCGCCGTCAGGACGAAGCCGCGAAACGGGAGCAGGGCGATGCGTGACATCGCCTTCGTCGCCTTTCTCTTCGCCTTCATCGGGCTCGGTTTTCGCAAGCCGTTCCTGTTCGTCCTGTGCTTCTGCTACATCGACATCGTCGCGCCGCAGCGGCTCAGCTATTTCCTGATCAACTCGATCCCGATCTCGCTGATCGTCTTCGGATTGGCGATCATCGGCTGGCTCGCGGTCGACGACAAGCGCGACACGAGGTGGTCGGGGCGGCAATTCATCCTGATGGCGCTCCTTCTCTACTGCTGGATGACGACCAGCCAGGCCGATTTCCCCGTCGAGGCGGCGGAAAAATGGGCGTGGGTGTGGAAGGCGCTCGTCTGGGCGATTTTCCTGCCGCTGACCCTGCGCACCAAGCTCAGGATCGAGGCGCTGACGCTCGTCATGCTGCTCTCGGCGGCGGCGATCGCGATCGCGGGCGGTATCAAGACTGCGGCGGGGGGCGGCGGTTACGGCACGCTCCAGCTTTTGCTCAACGAAAATTACGGCCTCTACGAAGGGTCGATCATGTCGGCGGTGGGGATCTCGATCATCCCGCTGATCCTCTGGTATCGCCGGCACGGCACCATCTTCCCGCCCGACTGGCGCGTCTCGCTCTTCTGCTTCGCGCTCGTCTTCGCCTGCGCGCTGCTGCCGATCGGGACGCAGGCGCGCACCGGGCTCGTCTGCCTCGTCATCCTCGCGATCCTGTCGCTACGCGCGGTCAAGCACCGTTTTCTCTACGCCGCCGGCGCCGGCCTGCTCGCCATCGCCTCCATCCCCTTCCTGCCGCAAAGCTTCACCGAGCGGATGGAGACGATCCAGAATCACAAGGCGGATCAGTCGGCCTCGACCCGCGTCGCGGTGTGGGCCTGGACCTGGGAATATGCGAAGGACCATCCGTTCGGCGGCGGGTTCGAGGCCTATATCCAGAACCGCGTCCGCGTCGAAAAGGCGGCGAGCGCCTATGACCCGCTGAAGCCGCAGGAAGCCGAACCGACGGTCTATGAGGAAAAGGGCCGCGCCTATCATTCGAGCTATTTCGAGATGCTCGGCGAACAGGGCTATCCGGGGCTAGCGCTGTGGCTGCTGCTCCATCTGACCGGCCTGATCCAGATGGAGCGGCTGCGCCGCCGCTATCTCAAGACCCGCCGCGCCGAGGAACAATGGATCGCCCCGCTGGCGACCGCGCTCCAGCACGGCCATATCACCTATCTCATCGGCTCGCTGTTCGTGGGCATCGCCTTCCAGCCCTTCATCTACATGATGCTGGCGCTGCAAATGGGCCTTTCGACCTATGTGCGCCGCCGCGAACGCGAGGCCGGCTGGCGCCCGCTCACCGCGCGCCCGGCGCAGGTCCCGACCCGCCATCCGGTGGTCAACCCGGGCTGATCGGGAACCATCTGCGGGGCCGGGGCGCTATCCCCGCATGTCCGCCACCCGCCTCATCCATGTCGACGATAGCCTGCCCGGCATCGGCCGCGAGCGGCTGGGCGATGGCTGGCGTTACCGCGATGCCAAGGGCAAGATCATCCGCGAGGCCGCCGAAATCAGACGCTTGAACGCGGTCGCGCTGCCCCCGGCCTATGAAGATGCCTGGTTTTGCCCCGCGCCCAACGGCCACATCCTCGCCACCGGTTACGACGCGCGCGGGCGCAAGCAATATCGCTATCACCCCGAATTCCGCCTCGCGCAGGAGGCCGGAAAATATGACCGCTGCGCCGCCTTCGGACATGCCCTGCCGCTGCTTCGCGCGCGGCTAGAGGAAGATCTGGCACGGCGCAATCTGAGTCCCGAGCGTGTCGTCGGCGCTGTCGTCCGCCTGCTCGATCTGGCCGCATTGCGCGTCGGCAACGAACAATATGCCGCGGCGAACAACAGCTTCGGCGCCACCACCCTGCGCCGGCATCACGCCAAGCTTACCGGCAAGACGCTGCGCCTCAACTACCGGGCGAAAGGCGGCACCCAGCGGCTGGTGACGATCAGCGACCGCAGCCTGACCACGCTCATCCGGCGCTTGCAGGACCTGCCGGGCCAGAATCTCTTCCAATATGACGATGACGGCGATCTGTGCGCGGTCGGGTCAGACGACGTCAACGCCTATATCCAGGGCGTGATGGGCGACGCCTTCAGCGCCAAGCATTTCCGCACCTGGTCGGCAAGCGTCGAGGCCTTCGCCTTCCTCTACGACGCGCCCGAACCGCCGACGCTCAAACAATTGCTCCAGCATGTCGCCGACCATCTCGGCAACACCCCCGCGATCGCGCGCAAGGCCTATGTCCATCCCGCGATGATCGCCGCGGCGCAGGAACGCGGCGATTTCGCCGCTACGGTCGGCCAACTCCCGCGCGCGACCCGATATCTTTCGCGTGTCGAACGCGGATTCCTCGCCTATCTGGAGCGCGCGCCCGACGCCGCCGAATTGCTCCGTTCCGCCTGACCCATTAAGAGGATCCACAAAAGGACCATAATGACCTTCTCTATCCTGACCGCCGCCAAGGGCGCTGCCACCAAGGCCTCCCCCGCAACCGAAAACCCCTCCAGCCCGCTCGACGACCTGCGTTACTGGTGGGATGCCAGCGTCGTCTGGGTGAACAGCCACTGGCTCCAGATCGGTATCGCGCTCGGCACGGGCCTGCTCATCTATTTCCTGCTCTCGCTCGTCCGCACTTTCGCGCTCAAACATGCGCAGTCGGCCACCAGCGACTACACGTTCAGCCACATCGCCGGCCGGGTGATCCACAAGACCAAGTCGATCGTGCTCGCGATCGTCTCGATCCGCCTCGTCGTGGGCTATGCCCAGCCGCCGGCGCTGATCCTCAACAGCATCCAGGTGATCTTCACCGTCGCCGTGGGGCTTCAGGTCGCGATCTGGGCGCGCGAGATCGTCCTCGGCCTCATCCAGCGCCGCGCCTCCGAGGGGAATAATGAGACGCTGAACAACGCGATGGGCATCATCCGCCTGCTCATCAGCTTTGCGCTCTTCTCGATCGCGATCATCGTCGTGCTCGGCAATCTGGGGGTCAATGTCACCGGCCTGATCGCAGGCCTCGGCGTCGGCGGCATCGCGATCGGCCTCGCCGCGCAGGGGATTTTCTCCGACCTGTTCGCGGGCCTCACGATTATCTTCGACCGCCCCTTCCGCAACGGCGAGACGATCAAATGGGACAACACCATCGCCACCGTCGAGCGCATCGGCATCAAGAGCACCCGGCTGCGCTCGATCAACGGCGAGTTGCTCATCATCTCGAACACCAATTTGCTCGGCAAGGAGATCGCCAACTTCGCGCATCTCCACCGCCGCCGCGTGACCTTCGGCATCGGCGTCATCTATCAGACCACGCCCGACAAGCTCCGCGCGCTGCCCGCGCTGCTTGAGGAACAGGTCAAGGCCGCGGGCCATGATTTCGTGCGGTCGAGCTTCACCACCTTCAACGCCTCCAGCCTCGATTTCGAGCTCGTATTCGACGTGCATAGCGACGACTATAATATCGTCGCCGCGGGCCGCACCGATGTCGCGGTGCGCCTGTTCGAGGCGATGAGTGCGGCGGGCTACGACTTCGCCTATCCGACCCAGACCAGCTTCACCGCCGCGCCCGACGGCACGATGGTGCTGCCCTATGCCGACGATCCGCCGGAACCCGCGAGGCCCGAGTCCCCCAGGCCGCGCGCCCGCGCCGCAAAGCCGGCCAAGTCGGCGTGACGCTACGGCAGCGGCGGCGCGCCGCTTGGGCCTTGTGCAACCCGTCCGGACGGGCCTAGAACGCGCCCCTCACACGCGATGAGGGGACAAGAAATGAGCACGCTTCCGCCGCAGGACATGAAGGAACTGGTCGGGAAGGAGCTCGGGAATTCCGAATGGCTGCTTGTCGATCAGGAGATGATCAACAAGTTCGCCGACGCGACGCGCGATCACCAGTTCATCCATATCGACGAGGAAAAAGCGAAGCTGACCCCCTTCGGCGGCACCATCGCCCATGGCTTCCTGACCCTCTCGCTCTTCCCCGTGCTGATGGCGACCTCGAACTGCCCGCGACCCGAGGGCGTGAAGATGGGCGTCAACTACGGCGGCAACAAAGTCCGCTTCCTGGCCCCCGTCCGATCGGGCAAGCGTGTGCGCGGCCATTTCAAATTGCTCGAGCTCGACGAAAAGCGCCCCGGCCAGTGGCAGCAGACGCTCGAATTCACGGTCGAGATCGAGGGCGAGGAAAAGCCCGCGCTGATGGCCGAATGGATCAGCCAGTTCTTCGTCTGAGCCATAGCATAACCCAGGTTTGACCCGGCCGACCTCCCCCGAAAAGACAACCGGATCCAAGCAGAAGGAACATCATCATGCGTGACGCCGTCATCGTTTCCACCGCCCGCACCCCGCTGACCAAGGCGGCGCGCGGCTCGTTCAACAACACCCTCGCCCCGACGCTCGGCGCCCATGCCGTCCGCGCGGCGGTCGAGCGCGCCGGAGTCGAAGGCGGCGAGATCGACGACGTCGTCTTCGGCGCCGCGATGCAGCAGGGATCGCAGACGATGAACGTCGCGCGCCTCATCGCGCTGCGCGCCGGCCTGCCTGTCACCGTCCCCGGCATGTCGATCGACCGCCAATGCTCGTCGGGCCTGATGACGATCGCGACCGCCGCGAAGCAGATCATCGTCGACCGCCAGGATATCGCGGTCGCCGGCGGCATCGAGAGCATCTCGAAGGTCAGCGGCAGCGGCAAGGTCTTCATCGAGACCGACGCCGAGCTGATCGCGATGCACAAGGACACCTATATGCCGATGATCGGCACCGCCGAGGTCGTCGCGAAGCGCTACAACATCAGCCGCGAGGCCCAGGACGAATATTCGTTCCAGTCGCAGCAGCGCACCGCCGCCGCGCAGGCCGCGGGCAAATATGACGACGAGATCGTCGCCTGCTCCGCCACCATGGCGGTCGTGAACAAGGAAACCAAGGAAGTCAGCTTCCAGGACGTCGTCGCCGACAAGGACGAGTGCAACCGCCCCGACACCACGCTCGAAGGCCTGCTGAGCCTGAAGCCGGTGATGGGCGAAGGCTTTTCGATCACCGCGGGCAACGCCAGTCAGCTCGCCGACGGCGCATCGGCCTGCGTCGTGATGGAGGCCAAGATCGCCGAAAAGCGCGGGCTCCAGCCGCTCGGCCGCTATGTCGGCATGGCGGTCGCCGGCACCGAGCCCGACGAAATGGGCATCGGCCCCGTCTTCGCCATCCCCAAGCTGCTCGAACGCTTCGAGCTCAAGATCGACGACATCGGCCTGTGGGAACTCAACGAAGCCTTCGCGGTGCAGGTCCTCTACTGCCGCGACACGCTCGGCATCCCGAACGAACTGCTCAACGTCAACGGCGGCTCGATCTCGATCGGTCACCCCTTCGGCATGACCGGCGCGCGCTGCGTCGGCCACGCGCTGATCGAGGGCAAGCGCCGCGGCGTCAAATATGCCGTCGTCACGATGTGCATCGGCGGCGGCCAGGGCGCAGCGGGGCTGTTCGAGGTTTTCTGATCGACAAGCGGGCCGGCTCACCACCGGCCCGTTTTTTTGAACAATGAGGGAGAGGCATATGAGCGCCGTCGGCATCATCGCGACGATCCGGACCCAGGCCGGCAAGGAAGAGGAATTCGAGGGTGTCTTCGCCGAGCTCGCCGCTGCGGTGCGCGCGAACGAGGCGGGCAACAGCTATTACAAGCTGTTCCGCACCGGCGAGACCGGGGTGTACAAGGTCCTCGAATGTTATGACGACGAAGCGGCGGTCGAGGTGCACCGTGCGTCGGACCATTTCCGCTCGATCGGCGCCAGGCTCGGCCCGTGCCTCGCCGGCGCGCCCGAGATCGAAAAGCTCGCCGCGGCCTGACCCGGTGAAGGGTGCGGTCCTGGCGATCCCGCTGGCGCTCGCGGGGGCCAATGCGACCGCGGTGCCCGGGCCACAGGCGGGCCGATGGACGCATGTGACGAGGCTGGTCAGCGCCGACATCCCCGGCGTGCCCGAGACTTTGATCCGCGCCGCCGACAAACAGGTGCCGCGGATCACCTGCCTGACCGCAAAGCAGGCCGCGGCCACGCCGCAAATCCTGCTCCATGCTCCCGGCGCCAAATGCTCGTCGCGCAGCTACACGCTGGCGGCGGGCAAGATTCGCGGCAATTCGACCTGCATGGTCAAGGAACTCCCGACCCCGGTACGCACCGTCACGACCGGGACCTATAGCGCGACGGGCTATGTCACGCGCAGCGTCACCAAGGGGGTCCGGAGCGGACAGCCGCTGACCGTCGTCACCGCGACCAGCGGCAAATGGCTCGGCGCGGCCTGCCGCTGACGCGCCGCGCGGGGGCTTGCCAAGCTCCGCGATTGCCGTTCAACCTCCGCGCCTGCCCCAACCGAAAGGATTAGCGATGACCGACGCCGTCACCACCGCCCGCGCCGTTTATACCGCCTTCGCCGCCGCCGACATGGGCGCGCTCGCCGCCTTGCTCGGCGAGACCGAATGGCACGAGGCCGAGGGCATGCCCTATGGCGGCGTCTGGCACGGGATCGGTGAGATCGCGCAAAATGTCTTCGGCCCGATCGGCGCCGACATCCCCGACTTCACCGCGATCGCCGATGAGCTGCTGCCGCTCGGCGACGACCGCGCGATCGCCTTCGGCGTCTATCGCGGCCGCGACGGCGCGGTCGCCGCGCCCTTTTGCCATGTGTGGACGGTGGCGGACGGCAAGATCGCCAAATTCGTGCAATATACCGACAGCCACCTCTACCGCCAGCAGACGGGGCTGCTCTAACGCGGGCTATTTGACGCGGGTAAAATGGTTCGTGCGCATACCGGGCGTGCCATCGCGGGTGAAGAATACCACCGTTTCGGTCATCGCCTGCCCGTCGGCCGACACCGTATAGGTGCGCATCGACCCCGGCACGCCCTTCAGCGCCAGCGCGGTGACCATCACCCCCGGTTCGGGAATCCGCGTCGCCGCCACATCGGCCTCCAGATTACCGGTCACCGGCGTCGGCGTGCCGTCGGGCCTGTAGGTCGACAGCGCTTGGACCTTGTTGCCGTCGGGCAGCACGACCTCGACCTTCGTCGACCATTGGCCTCCGCCCGCCTCAGCATAGGTGATCGTCACACTCTTCGGCCGCGCCTCGGGCGGCATCGTCAGCTTGCTGGTGTCGACCGCCCAGGCGCCGAGCAACGGCGAAGGCGCCGGATCGGCGGCCGCCGCAGTCAAGGGCCAAGCGGCGGCCAGCAGGAGCATCGGGTACAGGATTTTCATGGCGCCTCTCCGGAGTTCTCGTCGATCCATGTATCTACATGTCATGGCTACCGCGCGGCAAGGCTGCCACCAAAAACAAATGCTTATCCGCGCTCGGCGATTTCCCCCGACCGGTCGCCCATCAGATAGCGCGGCCCCGCCCCGCGCTGCGCCGCCTTGTCCTGCGCATTGTACAGTCCGCATTTCTTCAACGACAGGCAGCCACAGCCGATGCACGCCCCAAGCAATTCCTGCGTCCGTTCGAGCGCCGCGATCTGCGCCGCGATGCGCGCGCGCAGCGCGGTGCTGATCCGCGCCCAGTCGGCAGCATTCGGCGTACGCTCGGCGGGAAGCCGCGCGAGCTCGCCGGCGATCTCCTCCAGGCTCAGTCCCAGTTGCTGCGCGATCAGGATGAACGACACGCGGCGGATGTCGGCGCGCAGGAACCGCCGCTGCCCGCCGCGCGTGCGCAATGCCGCGATCAGCCCCTTCGCCTCATAGAAACGGATCGCCGACACCGCGACCCCGGTGCGCGCCGCAAGGTCGCCGATGGCAATCAGATCGGTGCGGTGCATATCCGCGGTCCTTTCCTTTTCCGCTTGATCTAAACCTCACTTGAGCTTTCATAACTCGCCGCGTCAACCCGAATCACGAAAGCCAAAGCCATGACGCACCCCTTCATCGAACATGTGAACCTGACCGTCGGCGACCCCGAGCGCAGCGCCGGCATCCTGTCGGCGATCTTCGGCTGGCATGAGCGCTGGCGCGGTCCCGCGCGCGACGGCGGCCGCACGATCCATCTCGGCAGCGATCAGGCCTATGTCGCGCTCTACACCGGCCCCGACGGCGAGCATGCCGACATCGCCTGTCCGAAGGGCGAGCCGCTCAACCATCTCGGCGTCCAGGTCGACGACCTCGACACCATCGAGATGCGCGTCAAGGCGGTCGGCCTCATCCCCTTCAACCATGGCGATTACGCCCCCGGCCGCCGCTTCTATTTCCTCGACCCCGACGGCATCGAATATGAAGTCGTCAGCTATGATGAGCCGCGCCCGCGCTGAACCGGGCAACGCTCGCGCCGCTGCCGCGTATATCCTTCATCGAGGGGGAAATTCAGGAGTTTCCCCATGAGCGAGGATATCAAGAAGAGTTTCTGGAAGGCGCTCGACGCCAGTCCGTTCGTGATGGTCGGCCTCAACGGCAGCGACGACCACAGCGTGCCGATGAACGCCCAGCTCGACAAGGATGCGAACAGCGCCTTCTGGTTCTTCACCGCGACCGACAACCGCCTCTCGGCGGGCGGCCCGGCGATGGCGCAATTCGCGGCGAAGGGCCACGAGCTCTTCGCCTGTATCTCGGGCACGCTGCGGCAGGAGACCGACCGCGCGATCCTCGACAAGCTCTGGAACAACAGCATCGAGGCCTGGTACGAAGGCGGCAAGAGCGACCCCAAGCTTGTCCTGCTGCGCTTCGATCTCGATAAGGCCGAAATCTGGACCGCCGATCCCGGCATCAAGGGCCTGTTCAAAATGGCCACCGGCATGACGATGAAGGAAGGCGATCTCGGCAAGCACGCCGAAGTGGCGCTCTGAAGCTATCCGGATCCTCCCCGCGCGACGCGATGGGGAGGATCTGCCCAAAGCCTAAGGCGCCAAAATCCGCCCGTCCTCATACCGAAACCCGCCTTCGCGGTCTTTCGCCAGCAATGCCGGCCCGTCGAGGTCGACCCACAGCGCGCGCTGCGCCAGCACGAAGGCCGGGGTGATCGCCAGGCTGGTGGACAACATGCACCCGACCATGATCGACAGCCCCGCGGCGTCGGCCGCATCGGCGAGCCGCAGCGCCTCGGTCAATCCGCCCGCCTTGTCGAGCTTGATATTGATGCCGTCGTAAAAGGGCCCGATCCGCCCCACATCGGCCGCGACCTGGCAGCTTTCGTCGGCAACGAAGGGAATCGGCGCATAGACGGGGTCGAGCAGCGCATCGGCGCCCGACGGCACCGGTTGCTCGATCATCTCGACCCCCAACTCGGCGAGCGCCTCGGCCTCGGCCAAAATGTCGAGCTGGCCCCAGCTTTCATTGGCATCGACGATCAGCTTCGCCCCTGCGGCGCCGTCGCGCACCGCCGCGACCCGCGCCCGGTCGCCCTCACCCGTCAGCTTGAGCTTGAGCAGCCGATACCCCGCATCCCACGCCGCCGCCGCGCGCGCCGCCATCGTGTCGGGCGCGTCGAGCGAGATGGTGAAGGCGGTGACGCGCGGGGTCGGCGGCGCCTCGCTCCCCGCCAGATACCAGAGCGGCAGGTCGCATTGCTGCGCCTCGAGGTCCCACAGCGCGCAATCGAGCGCGTTGCGCGCCGCGCCGGGTCCGAGCAACAACTGCACCGCCGCGCGCGCTTCGGCCGGCGCCATGTCGGCGATGTGCGGCGCCGCGTTCAGCAACTGGTCGCGGCACGCCTCGGCGGTTTCGCCGTGATAATAGACCGGCGTCCCCTCGCCGCGCCCGACTGCACCATCACCCTCGACCTCGGCGACGATAACATCGACATGGGTTCTTGCGCCGCGGCTGATCACGAATTCGCCCGCGACCGGCCAGCGTTCGACACGCGCGCTTTTCAGGTGGATAGCCATCGGCGAAGGCTAGAGCGAATTGTCGGGAGCGGCAAATGGCTTTCCGAAGCATCGCCGACCGGACCGTCCGTCAATTTCCGTTCGTGTCGAGCGACGTCGAGACACCTCGAAGGCGCGCGCTGCTTATCGGCGTCTCGACTACGCTCGACACGAACGGGATTTATAGGGCGGTTTGGCCAACAAGGCCCAAGACCGGTCGATCTCGCATGGCCGTCTCACCCGCCGTTGGCGCGAATCCAGTCCTCGACCACCGGCGCGATCTCCTCGCGCCATTTGCGGCCGTTGAAGATGCCATAATGGCCAACGGCCTTGACCATCAGATATTGCTTCTTCTCTGCCGGCAGGTTCTTCGCCAGCGTCAGCGCCGCCTTGGTCTGACCGATCCCCGAAATATCGTCGCGCTCGCCCTCGATCGCCAGGATCGCGATATCCTTGATCGCGGTCAGATCGACGAGTTGCCCATGATGCAGCATCTCGCCCTTCGGCAGCGCGTGGCGCTGAAACACCAAATCGACAGTCTGGAGGTAGAATTCGGCGGTCATGTCGCACACCGCGCGATATTCGTCGTAAAATTCCTTGGTCTTGTCGGCGCTCTCGCCGTCGCCCTCGACCAGATGTTTGAACATCGACCAATGGCTCATCATGTGGTTGCCCAGGTTCATCGACATAAAGCCCGCGAGCTGGAGAAAGCCCGGATAGACGCGGCGCCCGGCGCCCGGATACCAGGCGGGCACGGTGACGATGACATTTTCCTGGAACCAGGCGTGCGGGCGCGTCATCGCATGTTGATTGACCGCTGTCGGCGCCTTGCGCGTGTCGATCGGCCCGCCCATCATCGTCAGCGTCCTGGGCCGGCACTTGTGCTTGTTCGCTGCCATGATCGCAGCGGCGGCGAGGCTCGGCACCGACGGCTGGCACACCGCCAGCATATGCGCGCCCGGCCCGATATGCTCGAGCCACGAGATCAGATAATCGATATAATCGTCGAGGTCGAACTTGCCCGCCTCCAGCGGCGCGTTGCGCGCGTCGCGCCAGTCGGTGATCCACACGTCATGCCCGGGCAGCATGCGCTCGACCGTGCCGCGCAGCAGCGTCGCATAATGGCCCGACATCGGCGCGACGATCAGCAGCTTGGGCGCGCCTTCGCTGCCCTTGTGTTTGAAATGCTTGAGCTGCCCAAAGGGCTTGCGCGCCTCGACCTTCTCGCTCACCCGCACCGTCTCGCCGTCGATCACCGTCTCATAAAGCTCGAACCCCGGCTTTCCGCGCGGCGCGGCAGCGTGCGCGAAGACTTCGAGCGCCGAGGCGAACTGCGGGCTGCCGCCGAAATAGCCGAGCGGATTCGCCGGATGCTGCATCACCTGCGCCCCCGCGGTCGCGAGCGCGCTCGCCCCGGCCAGCCAGCTCTTCTGCATTTCAAAGGCGTGATACAGCATATGCGATGTTCCTTGCGCGTCCCCCGGCGCTCTGCCGGCGCCCGTTCGTTGCTTCGCAGTCTAGGCACTCGCTCCCATTGTGCAATGCATCATTTTTAGCATAGCCAATGGCGATTATGCGTCCCCGCCAACTCCGTCGATCAGATTGCGCAGATCCAAGAACATCAATGGAGTGGGCTTTTCAAGGTTTCCCTCAGTGTCGAGAAGCCGAAAGCCTATTTTCTTATAAAAGGGAATGGATTTCGGCTTGGCATCCAGAATCATGAAACGACAGCCGGCATGGGGAACGATCGAAAGGAGCACTATACCGATCGCCGTCTCTACAAGCTGCCGCCCTATTTTCTTTCCGGCATATCCTTGTGACATAGCAAGCCGAGATATCCGAACGGCAGGCTGATAGTCATAGCGATCAGCACCGACCTTATCTGCGATGGGATAGGTCTTTTCAAGCGCTACCTCGGCACACATTATACTGACATATCCTATGACATGCCGATCGCCTTCAATTTTTGCGACATAGGTTTGTGTGAGATTCGCTACTGCGGATTTGCGCGCATCTTTTCGTATGAAAATTTGGAGAGGCTTGTCCTCTTCATTTGCCATGCGAAAACGGCTGACCTGATCCAGATCAGCCGTCTCCAACTTTTTGATTATGATATTTTCACTGGCCATAAGGTCTGCGTATTATTTTACGCAGTTGTTTTGGCAACCTTAACATGGCCCTGTTTCAACAAGGCAGTCGCAGCTGCGACGCCCTTCGCAGCGCTGGCTTTGGCTGCTGCGCTGGTACGTCCAGCGGACACTTGGCTACGAAATTTTTTGGCGTCCTCGCCGGAAAGCTGGAGGCCGCCGAATGTGTTCGAATGAACTGCCATTTGATCCTCCTTTGCTAGATTAAATAGGCTCGCTTATATTTAGTGCGTTGACATCGAGTTTTCAATCAATTACGCGCCCCTACGCGGGACGCGTAATTGACGAAAACGGCACGCCAATATTTCGACTCACTTCGTCTAAGCCGACTCATGGCATCGAGCGCTTAATCCAACATGACCATGCGCTCGGACTTCAAAGCGCTTGAAGCCAGCGTATCATTCTGCGTCGTTGAGCGGCGCCGATGCGACTGCTAGGGCCGACGCATGGCGACAAGATCAGACCAGACGGCTTCCCCCGAAACGCCGGACAAACGCCCCCGCAAACTCGGCAGTCTCCGGATGATCTGGCGCTACGCTAGCCGCTATCCGCTGCAATTGTTGATCGCCGCGGTCGCGCTCGGCGTTGCGGCGCTCGCGACGCTCGCCATTCCCTGGCAATTCAAGGAAATGATCGACAGCGGCTTCGTCGCCGGCGGCGGCGACGTCGCCCCGCATTTCCGCCTCTTCTACGTGATCGTGCTTCTGCTGGCGGTCGCCACCGCGCTGCGCTTCTATTTCGTCAGCTGGCTCGGCGAGCGTACCGTCGCCGACATCCGCCAGGCGGTGCAACAGAATCTGCTCCGCCTCGCCCCCGGCTTTTTCGAGGAAAACCGTCCCTCCGAAATCGCCTCGCGCATGACGTCGGACACCACGGTCATCGAACAGGTCGTCGGCACGACCGTCTCGGTCGCGCTGCGCAACACCGTGATGGGGATCGGCGGCATCGTCTATCTCTTCTCGCTCTCGCCGAAGCTCACCGGCGGCATATTGCTCGGCATCCCGGTGATCATCCTGCCGATCGTGCTGCTCGGCCGCCGCCTGCAGAATGTCTCGCGCTCGAGCCAGGACCGCGTCGCCGACATCGGCGCGACGACCGCCGAACAATTGGGCGCGATGAAGATCGTCCAGGCCTTCGGTCAGGAAAGCCGCGAGGCCGCGCGCTTCACCACCGCGGTCGAGAATAATTTCGCCACCGCCAAGCGCCGCATCCGCCTGCGCGCGATCATGACCGCGATCGTCATCGGGCTGCTCTTCGGCGCGATCACCACCCTCTTGTGGTACGGCGCCGCGGGCGTCGCCGCGGGCACGATCACCGGCGGCACCATCGCCGCCTTCGTGCTCACCGGCGGCCTCGTCGCGGGCGCCTTCGGCGCGCTGACAGAGGTTTATGGCGACCTGCTGCGCGCCGCCGGCGCCGCCGAGCGGCTTTCCGAACTGCTCCACGCCGAACCCAGCATCGCGCCGCCCGCCAACGCGCGGCGTTTCCCCGACCCGTCGCTCGGCACGCTCGCATTCGCAAACGTCGAATTTCGCTACCCGACGCGCCCCGACGCCCCCGCGCTCCACGATTTCAGCCTCAAGATCGCCCCGCGCGAGACGGTGGCGATCGTCGGTCCCTCGGGCGCAGGCAAGTCGACGCTGTTCCAGCTTGCCGAACGTTTCTACGATCCGCAGGGCGGCTCGATCCTGCTCGACGGCGTGCCGCTGATTGACGCCGATCCCGCAGATATCCGCGCCCGCATCGCCATGGTGCCGCAGGAAACGGTGATCTTCGCCGCATCGGCGCGCGACAATCTGCGCTACGGCAATTGGGCCGCGACCGACGAGGAGTTGTGGGACGCCGCGCGCGCCGCCAATGCCGAGGAGTTTCTGTTGAAATTGCCGCAGGGCCTCGACACCTTCATGGGAGAGGGTGGCGCGCGCCTGTCGGGCGGACAGCGTCAGCGCGTCGCGATCGCCCGCGCGCTGCTCCGCCGCGCGCCGCTGCTGTTGCTCGACGAAGCGACCTCGGCGCTCGACGCCGAATCCGAAAAGCTGGTGCAGGACGCGCTCGACACGCTGATGCACGACCGCACGACGATCGTCATCGCGCACCGCTTGGCGACCGTGCGGGCCGCCGACCGGATCATCGTGATGGACGACGGCCGCATCGTCGAAGAGGGCAAGCACGACGCGCTGGTCGCCGCCGACGGCCTCTACGCCCGTCTCGCCCGGCTGCAATTCCAGGACAAACACGCCGCCTGACGGCCTTTCGCTCACCCCTTCGAAGGACAAGACGATGCTCTACGAATTGACCGTGCCCGCCTATCGCAACGGCCTCCGCCCGCTCGCGGCACAGCTCGACAAGGCGCTCGGCTGGGGTGCCGAAAACGGCGTCGGCGAATTGCAGTTCCTCGCCGCGCGCCTCGCGCCCGATATGTTTCCGCTGTCGTCGCAGGTACGCTTCTCCTGCCAGCAGGCGATCCAGGCGCTCACCCGTCTCGGCGCGGCAGGCGCCCCCACCTTCGCCGAGGACGCCACCGACTTCACCGGTCTTCAGGCGCAGATCGCCGAAACCCTCGCTTGGCTCGACACTGTCGATGCCGCAGCGATCGATGCCGATCCGGGCCGCGCGGTCGGTTTCGACCTGCCCAACGGCATGGCCTTCGACATGACCGCCGCGACCTACATGCGCGATTGGGCGCAGCCGCAGTTCTACTTCCACCTCGTCGCCGCCTATGCCGTACTCCGCCACATGGGCGTCCCGCTCGGCAAAGGCGATTATGTCGGCTATATGGTCGCGTATCTCCGCGCGGGGACGGCGCCGGCGGGCTGACGCGACGCATAGTGCGCGGGCGTTCCATCGCCGAACCGCAGTTTCCGGGCGAAATGAGACGGCAATGCGGAAATAGGCCGCTAGCGGCCCCCGCCTTCGCGGGGGCGACGATTCAGGAAACCTCCGCTCTCCACCCCAAAACCGCCATCCTAGATCAGCCCACCAAATTGGTGGATGCCCGGAAAAGCGATGCTCGTCCCACCGTTGCGCCGGATAGCGCCGATCGCCTGGTCGACGCGCAGATAGCGCGCCCGCGCATCGGGCTCGAACTTCAGCATCGCCGGATTCTCCCGTTCGGCGCCCAGCTTTACCCGTTGCCCCAACTGGGCAAGATCGACCGCTTCGCCGTTCCAACGGATGATGCCGACGGGGTCGATCGTCACCAGATTCTCGTCGCGCACCGTGTCCTCGATACCCTTGTCGACCGGCAGCGTGATATCGACGCTGTGCGTCGGCGGCGGGATGGTGATGATGAACATCACCAGCATGACCAGCATCACGTCGATCAGCGGCGTCGTGTTGATGTCGGGATCGCCACTCGGGTCGGCACGAAAAATGCTGCGGTGAAAACTACGGCTGCGTCGGCGCATCGCCTCTCTCCCTCTCCCAAGGTGCGGCGCCGGCATCGCGCGCGATCGACGGCGCCGGATCCGCTCGCCGGACCGGTTCCACTGCGCCATCCGCGCGCGGCCCCGAGCCGACGTTATGGTATAACATTGTTTGGGCGACGCAAATAAAAAGCGCGGCAGGGGACTTGGCGCACCCACCGCGCAAAAAGAAAGGGCGGCACCTTGCGGTACCGCCCCTCTTTGTCTTCCAGCCCGAACCGGGCGGGAAATCTCTTACATGCCCGAACCCGGACCATATTTGATTTCCACGCGGCGGTTCTGGTCGTTGCGCACGCCATCGGCGGTGGCAACGGCCGGACGGCTTTCGCCGAAGCCTTCGGCGCTGATCGCGCTATCCGAGATACCGCGAGCGGTGAGATAGCTGCGGACCGCGTCGTTGCGACGGTTCGACAGGCCGACGTTGTAGGTTGCCGGACCCGAACGGTCGGCGTGACCTGCGAGCCAAACCTGCGTGCCGGTGCAGCCACGGTTGTAGGCGCTGATGGCGTTGTCCAGCGTCGACGCCGCTTCGGGCGTGATATTCGACTGATCCCAGTCGAAATAGACGATGTACGGGCCAGGCGCGCAAACCTGCGGCGGCGGAGGCGGCGGCGGGGGAGGCGGCGGGGGAGGCGGCGGCGGCGGCGGCGGCGGCGGCGGCGGCGGTGCCACCGGTTCCGCACCACCGAAGTTGTACGTCAGCGTGCCGAGGATCGAATGCGAACGGAAGCGCGTCGAAACGTCGCGGCCGCGCTGATCGACCAGGTCGATATTGTCGACGTTGAAGAAGCGATACTTCAGGCCGACGTCCCAGTTGCGGGTCAGCGGAGCGCGAACGCCCGCGATGGCCTGCCAGGCGAAGCCGGTGTCCGAATCGTCGAGCCAGGGGCCGGCGAAGACCGGAGCGACATCGACGCGGGCCACACCGGCACCGCCGCCGACGAAGCCCTGAAGGCCGTCATCGTCGCCGAAGTCGAGCATGCCGTTGACCATGAAGCTCAGCGCGTTCGAATCGCCGTTCATGTCGAAGTTGCCGGTGACGAGGTTACCCGCACCATTGGCCGAACCCGGGATGCCGGGGGCGCCGATGCGACCGGCCTTGATATCGGCTTCGCGATAGCCGACTTCGACTTCCGCGCGGAAACCGCCGAAGTCATAGCCGACGACGCCTTCGAAGTCGTAGCCATATTTGTGGTCGAGCGAAGCGGCATTGTCGACGGTGCCGATGTCGAGATCGAGATCTTCGACGATCATGACACCACCCCCAACTCCCACATACCAGGAGTCGTCGCGCGCCAGAGCGGGCGTCGCGAGGGCGGTGGAGGCCAACGCCACGGCGGCGGCAAGCTTCCTCATAGTAGATTCCCCTTTCAATTGAGATTTACGTCTCGCAGACGTCCTACCCCCGCCTTTGGTTCCGTGCAAGCGAACAAATCGCCGATCTGTTGCCAAAATGCCGCACTTGCCGGGCGATAATAGGTAAATTCAGCCTTAAATCAGAAGGCCATGGCCGACAAGAGCAAGAATCACCGCGCCGATCGCCGCCCGCGCTTCGGAATCGATGGTCGCCCCACCCGCCGGACTCGCGACGGCATCGGGCTCGACCCAGGCCGCCCCGTCGAATCGCAGCCACGCTCCGTCACTTAGCCGCGCGACGCGCATCGCGGGCCGCGGCGCCGCGAAGCGCCACCCGCCCGCCGTCCACAGCGCGAGCGACCCATCGGCGCCGTCCCACGCCCCGGTCGCGCCCGCAGCGACGATCCAGCCCTGCCCCGCAGCGGGTGCAAGCGGCGGATCGACCTGCGGCCCCGCCTCGACCGCCGGCTGCACCAGCAGGTCGAGCAGGGTCAGCGCCTCATTGTGCGTCACCTCCTTCTGCGCCTGCGCCAGCGCCAACAGCGGCAGTGCCAGACGCGCGGTACTCGGCAGGTCGGTCATGGGTCGATCCTTTCCATCAGCGAAGATCAATCGAGGGGAAGAACAAGCGGCGGCGACGGCGCTAAATCGCCGATCTGCCGGATTTCCAGCTGCGCGCCGGGCGGCATCGCCGCGACCTCGCCGGCGGTCAGGTGCAGCGTGGGCGCGAAACAGTCCCACGGCCCCAGGCCCGCGACCGCCGGCACCGCCGCCACGCGATACGCCTCGCGACTTTCGCCCAGCGGCAGATCGACCCCGTCGCGCCAGCCGGGATCGACCCGGCTCCGCCGCACCCACGCGATCGACATCCCGCCCGCGCCGTCGCCGGTCGCCCGGCCGTGCACGGGCGCCAGCGGACGCCGCGCCGCGCCGCCGCCCGGTACCGGCTCGTCGGTCAGGTCGGTGCCGCCGCGCACCGTCCACTGCAGCACCGCCGAACCGCTCTCGGCCCAGCCCGCCAGCGCCTCCGGCAACAACAGAGACGCCGCATCGTCCAGCAGGACGAAGGGTGTTCCCCCGGCGTGCGGTTCGGTCCTTTCGGTCCCCGCCCGCCCGCGCAAAAGCCGCGACAAATCCCATGTGCCATCGCCCAGCGCCTCGGCGATGCCGAACTGGATCAACTCGCCGCCGACCATCGCGCGATTGGCGCCGCCGAGCAGCAAAGCATCGCTCACCGACACCAGGTTCATCGACGGATTCACCAGCGAAACCAGAATCTTGGCCTCCAGGTCGAACAGCGTCGCCGCGCCCGGCGCCAATGGCTCGGCCAGTGCCCCCAGCGCCGCGGCGGGGCGTATCACGCCGACCGATATCGGCTCGCTCCCCGGCGCCGGCACCAGCCAGGTCTCGGCGCCGCGCCACCCGTCATTGGTGCCCGCCGCCGCGACCAGGATCCTGGGCGCCGTCGTCGCCCCCGGCCCCAGGTTCGGCAGGTCGAACAGCCGCACCACGCCGTCGCTGTCGGGCCAGTCGGGCGCCGGCACCGACACGCCCGGATCGGCCGCCTCGGCCCCCGGCGTCAACGGCTGGTGCCGCAGCAGTTCGAGCCGCACCTCGCTGCCCTTCACCGTCCGCGACGCGACGCGCCAGCGGCTGGCGTCGGCCAGCGTCACCACCCCGCCGACCGGCAATGCCAGCGTCGCCAGGTCGCCGCGCCACACCCGCGTCTCGCGTCCGTCGGCCGCCGCGGCCGCCAGCCGCCGCGCCAGCGCCCGCGCCCCGCCGGCGCTCAGCACCGCGGGCAAA